>NZ_JBIAZG010000011.1:0-202112 GCF_042898885.1 Micromonospora sp. NPDC000316 | reverse complement strand
GGCATGACACGCCGCATCAGCCGCGGCCAACCCGCACGACGTCAAGCCCGTCGCACCTTCACCTGGGTCTAATCAACCCATCTCAAACACGCTCTCAGTGGTCGCGGCAGCCGATCCGGTCGCCGAGCTCCGGCGGGATGCCGAAGGGGCTGCATTCGAGGGCGCTGCCCTCACCGAGCTTCTTCCACCCGCCGTCGGCGTACGCGAACAGCAGCACTCCGTCGCCCTGTTGGGTGGGATCGACGGCGATCACACCGGCCGTGGCCCACTGCCCGGCGCACTTGATCTGGTCGGCGTCGATACGGTGCGTGGCGCTCGACAGCCCCGATGCCCGCTGCAGGGTCGCCGCGCTGACCGGACAGATCGTCGTGCCGGCAGCAGGCGGCGACGATGTGGCGTCGGGTGTCGGCGAGGCGCTGCGGGTCGGTGACGCGTCGCCGGGGGCCGAGGGAAGCGCCGTGGTGGGTGTGGCGCTCGCCCCGGCAGTGGGTGAGGCGGCGCCGCTACAGGCCGTCAGGCCCGCCAGTAGGGCGACGGGCGCGAGGACGCGGAGCGCTGTCGGGGTCATCGTTCCTCCGGGATCGGCAGGGGCGGCGATTTCCCACAACACGCCTGCCGGTCCACGAGGGTTGCGACAGACGTGTTGTGCGTCCGATCTCGGACTCGGTAACGCCGCCCGTGCCCCTACGCCGGAGCTGCGTGGGAATCGCCGGCGGCGTCGTGGGCCGCCATGGCGTCCTGCCGGTGTGGTTCCTCGCGCAGCATGGCGGAGTGCAGCCACGCGTCCGGGATGGCGAAACCGTCCACGAGCGTGCGCAGGTGCGGGCGTAGCTCCTTGAGCAGTCCGTTCACCACGGCGGTGATCGCCTTGGACCGGGCCGGGGTGAGACGGCCGTGCTCCAGGAGCCAGCCCTTGTTGGCCTCGATGACGCTGAGCGCGTACAGGTCGCAGACCCGGGAGAGCAGCGCCTGGACGGCCGGGTCCGCGGTGTCCTCGATGGCGGCGACGAACGCCTCAAGGGTGACGCGGTCGATGTGCGCGGCGGCGACGGTGAGGACGTGGTCCTGCACGTCGTTGAAGATGTCGAAGGGGCGGTCCTTCTTCGTGGCCGCGCCGTTGCGCAGGCGGCGGACCGCGCCGTCCAGCAGGTGCTTCTCGCGGTCCTCGAAGACCTTGAGCTGCCAGCCACGGTCGGTGACGGCGACCTCCTCGTCGCGGCCGGGCACGGCACCGATCAGCCGTTCGATGACGGATCGCGCGGCGGTGCGTTCCAGCACCATCTCGCGGACCTGCTCGGCCACGAACGACGCGCGTCCCCAGCCGTCCAGGGAGCCGAACTCGTCCCGGTAGCCGGTGAGCAGCCCCTTGGCGACCAGTTGCAGCAGCACCGTGTTGTCGCCCTCGAACGTGGTGAAGACGTCGGTGTCGGCCTTGAGGCTGGGCAGCCGGTTCTCGGCCAGGTAGCCGGCGCCGCCGCACGCCTCGCGACACGTCTGGATGGTGCGTGTCGCGTGCCAGGTCTGCGCGGCCTTCAGACCAGCGGCCCGGGACTCCAGCTCCCGCTGCCGGTGCTCGTCGACAGGCCCGTCACTGCCCTGCACGTCGTGCAACGCGGCGACCAACTCGGCCTGCGCGAAGTGCAGCGCGTACGTGGTGGCCAGGGCCGGCAGCAGTTTGCGCTGGTGGGCCAGGTAGTCGTTGAGCAGCACCTCGCGGTCGGAGTCCGGGGTGCCGAACTGGCGGCGGATGTCGCCGTAGCGCACCGCGATGGCAAGCGCCGACTTGGTGGCCGCCGCCGCGGCGCCACCCACGCTCACCCGGCCGCGAACCAGGGTGCCGAGCATGGTGAAGAAGCGCCGGGAGTCGTTCTCGATGGGGCTGGAGTACGTCCCGTCCTCCGCGACCTGCCCGTAGCGGTCCAGCAGCATCTCCCGGGGCACCCGCACGTGGTCGAAGCTCAGCCGGCCGTTGTCGACACCGAGCAGACCGGCCTTGGGTCCGGCGTCGCCGATTGTCACGCCGGGCAGCGGGTTGCCCCGATCGTCGCGGATCGGAACCAGCCAGGCGTGGACGCCGTGCTGCTGCCCGTCGGTGATCAACTGCGCGAACACCACAGCCATTCGTCCGTCGCGGGCCGCGTTGCCGATGTAGTCCTTGCGGGCCGCCTCGTGCGGGGTGTGCAGGTCGAAGGTCTGCGTCCGCGGGTCGTACGTGCAGGTGGTGCGCAGTTGCTGGACGTCGGAGCCGTGGCCGGTCTCGGTCATCGCGAAGCAGCCGAAGATCGTGCCGGCGATGATGTCGCGGAGGTAGGCGTCATGGTGCCGACGGGTGCCCAGGGCGGCGACCGCCCCGCCGAACAGGCCCCACTGCACGCCCGCCTTGACCATCAGTGACAGGTCGACCTGGGCCAGCATCTCGGTGGCGACGATCGAGCCGCCGACGTCGGAGTTGCCGCCGTACTCGGTGGGGAAGCCCGACGCGATGCCCAACTCGACGGGGAGTTCGGTGAGCAGCCGGGTGATCCGCTCACGTGCCTGGTCGCCGGTCTCGCCGTACACCGGAAGGAACCGCTCGTCGAGGTGCTCCCGGTGCGCGTTGCGAACCTTGGCCCACGGGCCGTCGAGAATTTCCTGCAGGCGCGCGGGGTCAAGGCGGTCGGACACGTGGTCGGGCATGGTCACCCCTCCGGTACGACGGACATATGGGTACAGTCGGTACCCGATCAAGGGTACCGGCCGACGAGAGCGGCCCGCCGTTGAGCCGGATAACGCCAGCCCGCGGCACTCGGAGTTCCGGGTTCGTGGTTGCTACCGTGAGGCACGGCGCGCGTCAACGTATCTCACGAGAGGGCAACCATGGCCCGGACCGTTTCCGCGAACGCATCATTCCCCGGCCTGTCCGAGTCGGGCCGCGACGGGCATCTCGGCGCACCGCTGGGTGCCGCGGCCGGCTCGGAATCGCTGCTGGAACGCGCCTTCACCGAGGCCCTGGAGCGCTCCGACGAGAACGACGAGTACGACGAGGTCACCACACGGCTTCTCGACGCCGCCTACGAGCAGTTCCGTCGCATGGGCGTCCGCCGGTCCACTATGGAGGACGTGGCGCGGCGGGCCGGCGTCTCCCGGATCACGGCGTACCGCCGGTTCGCCTCCAAGGACCGGCTGGTCGAGCAGGTGGTCCGTCGGGAGTTCCGGCGCTACTTCGACCAGTTCCTCGTCGACATCCAGCGGGCCGCGACCGTCGGCGACCGGGTGGTGTTGGGCTTCGTCAGCGCGTTGCAGGCCATCCGCCGCAACCCGCTGATCGGCGGGCTGATGGCCGCCGAACCGGACATGCTCATCCCTTCGATGGTCAGCGACGACGGGCGGACGATGGCCACGGTGCAGCGGTTCGTCGCCGGCCAACTCCGCCGCGAACAGCGCGCCGGCACCATCTCCGACGCGGTGGACGTCGAGGTGGTGGCCGAGCTGATGACCCGGCTCTCCTGCTCCTTCCTGCTCATCCCCAGCCACGTCATCGACCTCGACGACACCGAGGAGTTGCGGGCCGTGGCCCGGCGGTTCCTCGTACCCATGTTGGAGCACGGTTCACAGGCCGAGTGACCGGCCGATCACCTCCTTCATGATCTCCGTGGTGCCGCCGTAGATGGTCTGGACGCGGGCGTCCAGATATGCCTTGGCCACCGGATACTCACGCATGTAGCCGTAGCCGCCGTGCAACTGCAGGCAACGATCGACGGTGCGGTGCTGCAACTCGGTGCACCACCACTTGGCCATCGCCGCCGTCTCCGCCGTGAGATCCGGCTCGACCAGGCACGTGTCGACGAAGACGCGGCCGAGACGCAGTTCGGTGGCGAGTTCGGCCAACACGAAGCGGTTGTGCTGGAAGGTGCCGATCGGGCGGCCGAAGGCCTGGCGCTGCTTGCAGTACGCGAGGGTCTGCTCGAACACCGTCTCGGCGCCGGCGAGCGCCGCGACGGCGATCGACAGCCGTTCGAAGGGAAGGTTGCGCATCAGGTAGCCGAAGCCCTTGCCCTCCTCGCCGAGAAGATTGGCCGCCGGCACCCGGACGTCGGCGAAGAACAGCTCGGCGGTGTCCTGCGCCTTCTGCCCGATCTTGTCGAGGTTGCGGCCCCGCTCGAAGCCGGCCGTGCCCCGCTCGACCACCAGCAGACTGATGCCCCGGTGCCCGGCCCCCGGGTCGGTACGGGCCACGACGATGACCAGGTCGGCCAGGATGCCGTTGCTGATGAAGGTCTTCTGCCCGTTGAGGACGTAGCTGTCCCCGTCGCGTACCGCTGTGGTCGTGATGCCCTGCAGGTCGCTGCCGGCCCCGGGTTCGGACATGGCGATCGCGGTGATGATGTCGCCGGAGCAGAAGCCCGGCAGCCAGCGCTGCTTCTGCTCGTCGTTTGTCAGGTCGGTGAGGTACGGCCCGATGATGTCGTTGTGCAGGCCGAACGCCGGGCCGCTCGCGCCCGCCCGGGCCAGTTCCTCGGTCAGGATGGCGCTGAAGAGCCGGTCCGTCACCCCGCCGCCGCCGTACCGTTCGTCGACGGAGAATCCCAGCAGGCCGGTGGCGCCGGCGGCCCGCCACAGGCTGCGGTCGACGATGCCGTCGGCTTCCCACCGGTCGTGGTGCGGCGCGATCTCCTTGTCGATGAAGGCGCGCACCAGTTCGGCGAACGCGAGATGGTCGGGGGAGAGGAAGGCGCGGTTCACCATGGGTGTCAGCTCCTTGCCCGCACAGGCCCTATCGGGCCATGTCCTTCACTGTGGCGATGAGACGCCGGGGGTCGGAACCCAGCGGCGTGACGTTGAGGATCGTGACGCCGGCGTCGCGGTAGGCCTGTACGCGGTCTCGCACATAGCTCTCCGGCCCGATCAGGCTGGTGCGCTCCAGCAGCTCCGCCGGCACGGCGGCGGCGGCCTCCGCCTTGCGGCCGGCCAGATAGAGATCCTGGATGCGGTCGGCCTCGGCGGCGTAGCCGTAGCGGCACAGCAGGTCGTGGTAGAAGTTGCGGCCCTTGGCGCCCATCCCGCCGACGTACAGGGCGATCAGCGGTCGGGCGAGGTCGCGCAGGCCTGTCACGTCCGCGCCGATGGCCAGCGGGCCGCCCGCCACGACCTCCAGTGGCGCGAGATCGGCGGGCCGTTTGGCCTGGCCGGCGGCCAACGCGGCACCCCAGATGCCGGCCGCGCGTTCCGGGTCGTAGAGGAAGGGCAGCCAGCCGTCGGCGAGTTCGGCGGTCATCCGGACGTTCTTGTCGCCCAGGCTCGCCACGTAGATCGGGATGCTGTCGCGGACCGGACGGGTGAGGATCTTCAGCGGCTTGCCGAGGCCGGTGCCTTCCCCGGCGGGCAGCGGCAGGGGATAGACACCGTCATTGACAAGTGTCTCGCGTCGCCACACCTGGCGGCAGATCCGGATCACCTCGCGGGTGCGGGTGAGCGGCCGATCGTAGGCGACACCGTGCCATCCCTCGATCACCTGCGGTCCGGACGCGCCCAGGCCGAGGATGGCCCGACCGCCCGAGACCGCGTCCAGGCCGGCGGCGGTCTGGGCCAGCAGCGCCGGGGTTCGGGAGTAGATGGGCAGGATGGCGGAGCCGATCTGCATCCGGGTGGTCTTCGCGGCGAGGTAGCCCATGATGGTCGGCGCGTCGAAGCCGTAGGCCTCCGACACCCAGACCACGTCGAGGCCGTCCTGCTCCCAGCCGGCAACGGTGTCCGCTCCGCTTCTGGGGTCCGTGGCGTAGGCCAGGGGGGTCGCGATACGCATCAGGTGTCTCCTTGTTTCTGGCTGACGGCGCCGTTGTCCAGCCATCGCGGCAGGTCGGCGTCAAGACCCCACTCGGTGAGGACGGTCTCGGTGTTCGCTCCCGGCGCCGGAGGGCTGCCGCCGATCGCCCCCGGCGTCTCCGACAGGCGGGGCGCCACCGCGGGCTGGCGAATGCCGAAGTGGTCCTCGAACGTCGCACGTGCCACCAGGTGCGGATGGTGCTGCGCCTCGGTGAGCGACAGCACCGGCGCCACGCAGGCATCGGTGCCGTCGAACAGTTCGGTCCACTCGTCGCGGGTACGACCGCCGAAGACCTCCGCGAAACGCGCGCGGAGCACCGGCCATCCGCTGACGTCGTGCTGGGCCGGCAGGTCCGCGTCGGCGAGCCCGAGCAACCGCAGCAGCTCGGCGTAGAACTGGGGTTCCAGTGCGCCGACAGCCATGTGCCCGCCGTCGGCGGTCGCGTAGACGTCGTAGAACGGGGCCCCGCCGTCGAGCAGGTTGCGGCCACGCTCGGGTTGCCAGGCGCCGTCGGCGAGCAGAGCGGCGAACATCGTGGTGAGGTGGGCCGTGCCGTCGACGATCGCGGCGTCGACGACCTGCCCGCGGCTGGTGTCGCGGGCCGTGTGCAGCGCCGCCAGGCAGCCGACGACGAGGTAGAGCGCGCCACCACCGAAGTCGCCGACGAGGTTGAGCGGGATCTGCGGCGGCCCGCCCGGCCGGCCGATCGGGTGCAGCGCCCCGGCGACGGCGATGTAGCCGATGTCGTGGCCGGCGGCGGGGGCCAGTGGCCCGTGCTGGCCCCATCCGGTCATCCGTCCGTAGACGAGGCCCGGATTGCGCTCCAGCGCGGCCTTCGGCCCGACGCCCAGCCGTTCGGCCACCCCGGGACGCCAGCCCTCGATCAGGATCGCGGCCCGTGCGGCCAGTCCGAGGACCACCTCGGCCCCGTCGGGATGCTTCAGGTCCACGACGACCGACCGCTTGCCCCGGTTGAGCAGATCGCGCCTCGGGTCACCGGCCGGCAGCGCGCCCGGCCCCGGTCGGTCGACCCGGACGACGTCGGCTCCCAGATCGGCGAGCAGCATCGCGGCGAACGGGGCCGGGCCGATCCCGGCGAGCTCCACGACCCGGACCCCGGTCAGCGGGCCGCTCATGCGCCGGCCTGTGCCGCGAAACGGGGCGTACGCCGCTGGACCTGGCTGGCCAGGGCCTCCGCGAAGTCGGGCCCGGCCAGGGAGGCGGCCATGAGTCGAGTGGCCTCGGCTGCCGCCTCGGCGGCCCCGGACTCCAGACCCGCGAACACCTGCCGCCGGATCACCGCCATGGAAGCCGGCGAGCAGTGCGCGGCAAGATCGGCGGCGTACGCCTGTGCCTCCGCCAGCACCTCGTCGCGGGGGAGCACTCGTTGCACAAGGCCGATCCGCAGTGCCTCCGCCGCGTCGATCTTGCGACCGGATACCAGGAGGTCCAGCGCGTTGCCGACGCCGACCAGCCGGGGGAGCAGCCAGGCGCTGCCGTACTCGGCGATGAGACCGAGCCGGCTGAACGCCGTGGACAGGCGTGCCTGCGCCGCCATGAACCGCACGTCGGCATACAGTGCGTGGACCAGACCGAGGCCGGCGGCGCCGCCGTTGACCGCCGCGACGATCGGAGTTCCCAGCGTGATCGGCAGATGTGGCTCGAAGCCGAACTCGTCGGTCAGTTGGTCGCGGTGAGGTGCGTCGAGCAGCGCCTCCAGCGCCCCCGGATCGGCGCCCGCGCAGAACCAGTCGCCCGCGCCGGTCACCACGACCGCCCGCACCTCGGGATCCGTGTCGGCGGCCAGCAGCGCCGCGTAGTAGTCGCGGAACATGTCGAGCGTCATCGCGTTGCGCTGGTCGGGCCGGTCGAACCAGATGGTGCGTACCCCGGCGTGGGTGGTGGCTCGCAAACCGCGGCCGGCCGGTTCGGCCTCCTGCGTGGACAGGCTCATCGGCGTATCCCTTGTGACATTTGACATTTGATACTCTTCGCGGTGTGGCGGAACGGAGCAAGGTCCAGGACGTTTCTCATCCCCAGCTGTCAGAGACGGTGGCGAGCCTGCTGCGCGACCGGATCATGTCCGGCCAGCTGCGCCCCGGCGAACGGATCCGGCTCGAGGAGATCGCCCAGGAGACCGGGCTGAGCATCACGCCGGTGCGCGAGGCCCTGCTGATGCTGCGCGCGGAGGACATGGTCGAGCTGCAACCGCGGCGGGGCCACGTGGTCGCGCCGCTGGCCCGGCAGGACATCATCGACGTGTTCAGCCTGCAGGGTCACATCGCCGGCGAGCTCGCCGCCCGGGTCGCCGTCAGCATCACGCCGGCCCAGCTCGACGACCTGCGACGGCAGCACGAACGGTTGCGTCGGGCCGCCCAGGCCCGGCAGGTCACCCGGGTCGAGCAGCTCGAGTTCGAGTTCCACCGCAGCATCAACCGGCTGACCGACGCGCGCAAGCTGTCCTGGCTGCTGCGGACGGCCACGCGCTACACCCCGTCGCGGTTCTACGCCGCCGACGCGGAGTGGCGGGCGGGCATGATCGCCGATCATGAGGCTCTGCTCGAAGCGCTCGAAGCCCACGACCCGGTAACCGTCCGGCCGGTCATGGCCCGCCACTTCACCGACGGCGCGGAGCGGTTGGTCAAGCACCTCGATGGCCTGGGGGTGTGGAGCGGGTGATTCACCGGCGACCATGACGCCACTTGAACATCGCCAGCGAGGTCCGCATGGCGGAGGCGGTCGGCTGCAACGCCATCACGTCGATCGCCGGTCGGAACCGCTGCCAGGTGACCGACCTCGGCCGGCTGAACTCACGCAGGCCGTCCGCGCCGTGGACCCGCCCGAAGCCCGAGTCGCCGACGCCGCCGAAGGGCAGTGACGGCACACCGGCGTACCCGAGCACCGAGTTGATCGACACCGCGCCCGCGCGCAGCCCCGCGGCGAGCGCCAGGCCGTGGCGGCGATGGCGCGTGAAGATCGAGCCGGAGAGCCCGTAGCTTGTCGCGTTCGTCCGGCGCAGCGCCTCCTCGGCGTCGGCCACCGGGTTGACCACAAGCACCGGACCGAACGTCTCGTCGGTGACCGCAGTGCTGTCCTCGGGCACGTCGGCCAGCAGGACCGGCTCGACGAACGGAGGCCGCACCGAACTCGCGTCACCGACCAGCGCCCGGCCACCCCTGTCGATCGCGTCGGTGATGTGGCTCAGCACGATGCCGGGCTGGGCCGGCGTGGTCATCGGCCCGTACGCCGCATCCGGCTCGGCACCGGGGCGGACCTGCCGCACCAGATCGGCCAGCTTGGCCACGAACGGCTCGTACACGGCCTGCTCGACGTAGACGCGCTCGACACCGGCGCACGTCTGCCCGGCGTTGCCCAGGCCACCGAACACCGCCGCCCGGGCGGCCGCGTCGAGGTCGGCGTCGGCCGTGACGATGAGCGCGTCCTTGCCGCCGCCCTCGATCACGACGGGGATCAGGTTCTCGGCGCAGGCGGCCATGACCGCCCGCCCCGTCGCGGCCGACCCGGTGAACGCGATCTTGTCGACGCCCGCGCGGCACAGCGCGGCCCCGGTGGTGCCGTCACCCGTGACGGCCTGAAGGACCTGTCGCTCGGGATGCAGCTCGCTCCAGCGCTCGGCCAGCCACACTCCGACGCCGGGGGTGAACTCGCTGGCCTTGAAGACCACCGCGTTGCCGGCGGCCAGCGCGTGCGATATCGCCCCCATCGGCGTGTAGACCGGGTAGTTCCACGGCCCGATCACGCCGACGACGCCGTATGGCACGTACTCCACGGAGCTGGCCTGGTTGAACGCGAGCAGGCCGGAGGACACCGCCCGCCGCTTCAGCACACGCCGGGCGTGCCGGGCAGCCCAGTCGAGGTGCTCGACGGCGAGCATCACCTCAAGTTGGGCCCCGGAGATGCTCTTGCCCGTCTCGCTCCGGATGAGTGCGGCCAGCTCGTCGATGCGGCTCGCGACGAGTGCTTTGTATGCGAGCAGGTGACGCCGACGTTGCCGGGCGTCCAGAGCGGACCACCAGCCTGCCGCCTCGCGTGCCTGCTGGACGGCGGCGCCTACCGCGGCGTCGTCGGCTATGTCGAATTCGGTGCGGGACTCGCCGGTGACCGGGTCGACGACGTGCAGCCGGCGAGGGTGCTCAACGAGGGACGTCATCGACAGCCTCCTGACATTTGATATTCGATAGTCTAGCCTTGCTGTCAATCCCTTTGCGACGCTGGAGGTACAGCTGTGGAATGGAGCGACGAGCAACGATCACTGGTCGCCGCCGTGCAGGATTTCTGCCGTCGCGAGGCCGGCACACGTGAGCAGCGGCAGAGACTCACCAACGGTGGACGGGAGCCCCACAGCCCGGAGCTGTACCGCAAGATGGCCGACCTGGGCTGGCTGGGCCTGTCGCTGCCGGAGGAGTGCGGCGGCGGCGGTGCCGGCATGGTGGAGCTGTGCCTCTTTCTGGAGGAGACGGCCAAGGCGATGGCGCCGATCGGCGGCTTCACCACCTCGATCATCGTGGCCGCCACCTACGAGCGGTTCGGCTCGCCCGAGCAGAAGAAGCTCATCCTCAGTGGGGTGGCCCGTGGCGTCGTCGAGGCGGTCGCGATGTCCGAGCCGGAGGCCGGCTCGGACGTGGCCAACCTGAGCTGCCGCGCCGAGCGCCGGGGCGACAGATTCGTCGTCAACGGTCAGAAGACCTGGTGTTCCAACGCCCATCTCGCCGAGCACATCCTGCTGGTCGCCCGCACGTCGGGTCGGGCTGGCGACCACGACGGCCTGACCATGTTTCAGGTCCCCGCCACCGCGCCCGGGCTGACCATCTCCGGCATCGACACAATGGGTGGCCGGGAGGTCAACGACCTCTACTTCGCCGACTGCGTGCTGCCCGCCGACAGCGTGGTGGGCCAGGTCGACAACGGCTGGCGCCAACTGATGGCCGGGCTCAACGTGGAGCGGCTCATCCTTGCCAGCATCATGCTCGGCACCGCGCAGCGGGCCTTCGACGACGTCGTGGACTACGTCAAGAACCGCCGGCAGTTCCGCCGGCCGATCGGGGCGTTCCAGGTGATCCGGCACCGCCTAGCCGACCTGGCCACCGAGATCGAGTGCGCCCGGCTGCTTGTCTACGACACCGCGGCAACTGTCGACAGGGCTCCGGAGACGGTGCTGCCGCGGGAGAGTTCGATGGCGAAGCTCAAGGCCACCGAGACGGCCCGCCGCGTCGCCCTGGACGCCATGCAGATGATGGGCGGCTACGGGTACGCGACCGAGTTCGACATGGAGCGCCTGGTCCGATCCTCGGTCGTGTCCACCGTCTACGGCGGCACCAGCGAGATCCAGCGCGAGATCATCGCGAAGACCTACGGACTGTCCGACCAGATGCGGTAAGGCTGCGCGAAAACACCCCGGCCGTCGAGTGCGGCCGGGGTGTTCCGTTTGGCGTCGCTCGCTGTTGCCTCGCCATCGCATACGTGTACGCCCAACGGCTCGCCGCCGGACTCTGACCGGCTATTCGAACCGTTCGCCCCGCTCGGCCATGGCCACCAGTAGGCGGGGCGGGTCGAACCGGTCACCGTAGCGCTCCGCGAGCACCCGCGCGCGGGCCACGAAGCCGGGCAGCCCGCCCTCGTACTGGTTGACGTACTGCAGGACGCCGCCGGTCCAGGCCGGGTAGCCGATGCCCAGGATCGAGCCGACGTTGGCGTCGACCACCGAGGTGAGCACCCCCTCGTCGAGGCACCGCACCGACTCGACAGCCTCGATGAAGAGCAACCGCTCCTTGAGGTCCTCGAAGGGCGTGTCGAGGTTCGTACCGCCGAAGGTGCCCCGCAGGCCCGGCCAGAGGCCGACCCGCCTGCCGTCGCGGTAGTCGTAGAAGCCCGCGCCACCCGAGCGTCCCGGCCGACCGTGGTCGTCGATCATCCGGTCGATGACCGCGTCGGCGGCGTGCGGCTGCCAGGTGCCACCGGCGGCGACCGTCGCCGCGGCCGTCTCCTGCCGGATCTTGCGGGGCAGGGTGAGGGTGAGCTCGTCCATCAGCGCGAGGACCGGCGCGGGGTATCCGGCCTGGCTGCTGGCCTGCTCGATGGTGGCCGCCGGGATCCCCTCGGCCAGCATCGCCACGCCCTCGTTGGTGAACGTCCCGATGACCCGGCTGGTGAAGAAGCCGCGGCTGTCGTTGACGACGATTGGCGTCTTGCGCATCCGACGTGCCAGGCCCAGGGCCCGCTGGAGGGTGGCCTCGTTGGTGCGCTCGCCGCGGATCACCTCGACAAGCGGCATCTTGTCCACAGGTGAGAAGAAGTGCAGCCCGACGAACTCCTCCGGTTTGCTGACGCCCTCGGCGAGCAGGGTGATGGGCAGGGTGGACGTGTTCGAGGCGATGAGCGCGTCCGGCGCGACCTGCTCGATCTCGGCGTACACCTTGTGTTTGAGGGCGGGGTCCTCGAAGACCGCCTCGATGGCGAGGTCGACGCCGGCCAGGTCGGTGAGATCCTCGGTGGCCTGGATCCGGGCCAGGATCTCGTCGCGCTCGTCAAGTGTGCACGTGCCGCGGGCGACCGCCTTGTCGAGCAGGCCCACCGAGTAGTCCCTGCCCCGCAACGCCCCCACAAGTGTCACGTCCTTGAGCACGACCTCCATCCCGGCGCGGGCGCACACGTAGGCGATGGCGGCGCCCATCATGCCCGCGCCGATGACCGCCACCCGCCGCAGCGGCGGGTGGCCCGCGCCGACATCCCGCGAACCGGCGGCCTGTACGTCGAAGAAGAGCGCCTTGATCATGTTCTTGGCGATCTGGCCGGTTGCCAGCTCGGTGAAGTACCGCCCCTCGATGGTGAAGGCGGTGTCCAGGTCGACCTGCGCACCTTCCACCGCGGCGGCGAGGATGTTGCGGGGGGCGGGGTAGGGCGCGCCCTTGAGCTGCTTGCGCAGCAAGGCCGGCATGGCCGGCAGTTGGGCGGCGAGCGCCGGGGTGGACGGGGTGCCGCCGGGAATCCGGTAGCCCTTGCGGTCATAGGGCTGGGCTGCGTCGGGGTTGGCGGCGATCCAGGCGCGGGCGGCGTCCATCATGCCCGCCGCGTCGGCGGCGATCTCGTCGACAAGCCCGTGCGCGAGCGCGTCCTGCGGTCGGCGCCGCTGACCGCGTAGCAGCCAGTTGGTGAGCGCGTCGACCACGCCCAGCAGGCGGACGCTGCGGACGACGCCACCGCAGCCCGGCAACAGGCCGAGGGTGACCTCCGGGAAGCCGATCTCGATGCTCGGGTTGTCGAGCACGATGCGGTGGTGGCAGCCCAGGGCGAGTTCCAGCCCGCCACCGAGGGCCGAGCCGTTGATGGCGGCCACGACCGGACGACCGAGTGTCTCCAGCCGGCGTACCGTGTCCTTGAGCAGGCGGGTCTCCGCCTCGGAGGCCTCGGCGTCGGCCGGCGTCAGCCGCAGCAGAGCCTCCAGGTCACCGCCGGCGAAGAAGGTCTTCTTGGCCGAGGTGATGATCACGCCGGCAATCTGGTCGCGCTCGGCCTCCAGCCGGTCGACTGTCGCCGTGAGGCTCGCACCGAACTCGCCGTTCATCACGTTCGCCGACCGGCCAGGGTGGTCGAGGGTGAGCAGGACGACGTGATCGTCGCCGTGTTCCCACCGGATCGTGTTGACCATTCGTGACTCCTCAGACTCGTTCGATGACTGTCGCGATGCCCATGCCGCCTCCGGCGCAGAGGGTGGCGAGCCCGTAGCGGCCACCGCGTCGCTCCAGCTCGTCGACGAGCGTGCCGAGGATCATGGCTCCGGTCGCTCCCAGCGGGTGCCCCATCGCGATCGCGCCGCCGTTGACGTTGACGATGTCCAGGCTCAGGCCCAGGTCGGCGACGAACCGCAGGACCACCGCCGCGAACGCCTCGTTGATCTCCACCAGGTCGAGGTCGTCCACGCCGAGGCCCGCCTTGCTCAGTGCCTTGCGCGCGGCCGGCGCCGGGCCGGTGAGCATGATCGTCGGATCGGCGCCGCTGATCGCGGTGGCGACGACGCGTGCCCGCGGGACGAGGCCGGCTGCCGCGCCGACGGCCTCGCTGCCGATGGCCACCAACGAGGCCCCGTCGACGATGCCCGACGAGTTGCCCGCCGTGTGGACGTGGTTGATCCGCTCGACCCAGTGGTATCTCTGGAGCGCGACCGCGTCGAAGCCCGCCTGCTCCCCGATGCCGGCGAACGAGGGGCGGAGCGCGGCGAGGCTTTCGGCGCTCGCGTCCAGCCGGATGTGCTCGTCGCGGTCGAGGACGACCAACCCGTTGCGGTCCCGCACCGGTACGACCGAGCGGTTGAAGTAGCCGTTGGCCCATGCCTTGGCGGCCCGCATCTGCGACTGCAGCGCGTAGCCGTCGACCACGTCGCGGTCGTAGCCTCCGATTGTCGCGATGAGGTCGGCGCTGATGCCCTGGGGCACGAAGCCGGTGGTGAAGTTGGTCTCCGGGTCCAGCGCCCACGCTCCGCCATCGGAGCCCATCGGGACCCGGGACATCGACTCGACGCCACCGGCGAGGACGAGATCCTCCCAGCCCGAACGCACCTTCTGCGCGGCGATGTTCACCGCCTCCAGGCCCGAGGCGCAGAAGCGGTTGAGCTGGACGCCGGCCACGGTGTCGGGCAGCCCGGCGACGACCGCCGCCGTCCGGGCGATGTCGGCGCCCTGCTCACCCAGCGGGGACACCACTCCGAGCACGATGTCGTCGATAAGCGCCGGATCCAGGCCGGGCATGCGTCGCAAGGTCTCCTCGATCAGTCCTGTGACGAGCGAAACCGGCTTAACCCCGTGGAGCGATCCGCTCGGTTTGCCCCGACCACGCGGTGTGCGTAGTGCGTCGTAGATGAACGCCTCGGTTGTCATAGCCAAGCTCCTCGCTGCTCACCCCAATGCGAATCCAGCCTAACTTTCGTTGAGCTCGCGACCGCTTGTCAAGCAACGTCCACAGCCGATGCCCGCTGGCTGTCTTCGGCCTGGGTCGCTCCCGCCGAGCGAGAAGGCGCAGGGCCGTCGCCGCAATCCTGCGACGTGGCGCTAACGTGTAGGGGTGCGAGCAGCAGCGAGCGGCCACGGCCCCGTGGTGACGAAGCGTCCGAAGGACCGCAAGGACCGCATTGCGCTGGCCGGCGCCGAGCTGTTCTGCGAGCGGGGCTACCACGGCGTCTCCGTCGACGAGATCGCCGCAGTGGTCGGCATCAGCGGCCCTGCGGTCTACCGGCACTTCCCGAACAAGTACGCCATCCTCGTGCACGCCACCCGGGAGGTGGTCGGCGCGCTGCTCGCCGCGACCACCGACCCGCCGACAGCCACGGCCGAGGGTGTCCTGCACGCTCTCCTGGGCAGGCTCGCCGGCGTCGCCGTGAGCAAACGGCGCGTCGCCGGGCTGTACCAGTGGGAGGGCCGCTATCTCACCCCCGAGCATCGGCAGGAGTTCGCCGCGACCCTGACCACGCTTGTCGGCCGCCTCGCCGGGCCGCTGCGCGAGCTGCGGCCCGAGCTGACCGCCGCGCAGGCGGAGTTGCTTGTCAACGCGGCGCTCAGCGCCTTCGGCAGCGTGACCACCTACCGCGCGGCGACCACCGGCACGGGCACCGAGCAACTGCTCACCCGGGTCGCCTGGACCCTGCTGCGCGGCGATGCGCCCCAGTTGCCGCCACCGCAGCGCGACGCGCCGGGCACCGCGCCGGTGCGCCCGGCGGCACGTCGGGAACTGCTGCTGATCGAGGCGATCCGCCTCTTCCACAAGCACGGCTACCACGCCGTCGCCGTCGAGGACATCGGACGCGCGGCCGGCATGCAGGCATCCAGTGTGTACCGGTACTTTCCCAGCAAGGCCGACCTGCTCGCCGCCGCCTACTACCGCGCCACCGACCGCCTCGCCGCGGCCACCAGCGCGGCGATCACCGAGGCGAGCGACCCGGCCGACGCCCTGCGCCGACTCGTGCGGGCCTACGTCGCCTACGCCTTCGGCCAGAGCGACCTCGTCGCGGTCTACCTGGCGGAGAACAACAACCTGCCCGACAAGGACCGTCACCAGTTGCGCGGGGCCCAGCGCCTGCACGTCGAGGAGTGGGTGCGACTCGTCGGGATGGTACGACCGGACCTGCCGGTCGCCGACGCCCGTGTGCTCGTCCACGCCGCGCTCAACGTCATCACCGACATCGGTCGGCTCGGCCGCTTCGATCGCGCCGAGGGCTACGACATCCAGACTGCCCACCTGGCCCTCGCCGTCCTGCACTCCTGACCAGCGGGCAACCGGGCCGACCGCCTTCGTCCGTGTGCCTCGGTGTCGTGCCGTCCCGGCGGGCCGGGCGGTGCGCACCTGTCGCGATCGTGCTGTGATTGACTATCAGACGTGCTGCTGTGTCCGCCCACGTGTGATCGACTGGCCCGGTGACCACCGGGCCGACCGCGGCCACCCGACCCCGCAACCGCAAGCAGGTCATCGTCGAGGCGGCCGGTCAGGTGTTCAGCGAGCGCGGCTACCACGCGGCGTCCATGGAGGAGATCGCCGCCATCGTCGGCACCAGCGCCGCAGCCCTCTACCGGCACTTCCCGAACAAGTACGCGCTGTTCGCCGAGTGTGCAAACGTCATAGTCGACAAGCTCGTCGCGGTCGTCGACGAGTGGCCACCCGAGGCGGCGCTGACCGACGTGCTCGCCGCCCTCACCCGGGCCACTGTCTCGCATCGCGCGTCCGGCGGCCTCTACCGGTGGGAGGCCCGCTACCTCAAGCGCGCGGACCGCCATCTGCTTCGGACGAAGTTCGGGCACGTCGTGGGGCGGGTCACCGACACGGTACGGCGTGAGTACCCGCTGCCCGACGAGCGACTGCGGGCGACGGCGGCCCTCGGTGTGATCGGGTCCGTCACCATGCACCGCACCTCGATCGCCCAACGCCGGATCGAAGATCTGCTGCTGGCCTCCGCTCTGGGCGTGGTCGCCACCGATCCGGGCGCGGCGGCGGGCAGCGCGCGCCTTGTCGAACTGCCCGCCCAGCCCGTGCCGCGCACCCGCCGCGCCGAGATCCTCGCCGCGGCCGTCCCGCTCTTCGCGCGGGACGGGTTCGCCAACGTCACGAACGCGCAGATCGCCCAGGCGGTGGGGCTGGCCCCGTCCGCGATCTACCGGCACTACCCCGGCAAGGTCGACATTCTGGTGGCCGCCTGCCTGCAGGCGGCGGGGCTGCTGGCCCAGGCGGTGGAGCGGAGCCTGCACCAGGCGACCGACCCGCGTCGGGCCGTGGTCGCGTTGGCGGCGGCATACGTGGCCTACTGCTTCGAGCACAACGCCCTCACCAGCGTCGCCGAGGCCGAGGTCGCCGGTCTGCCGGCCGACCTGCGGCGCCCCTTGATCCTCGCGCAGCGTGAGCACATCGCGGTCTGGGAGCAGCAACTGCGGATGGTCCGCCCGGAGTTGGACCCACGACAGGCCCGGCTGCTGGTGCATGCGGGCTTCGGTGTCGTGGTCGAGGCCGGGCGCGCCCTGCGCTGGCAGGATGCGCCCGGCCACCGGGACGCGGTCACCGCTCTGGTCACCGGTGCCCTGATCCGATAGGGCGGGAGCCGTCAGCTGCCGATCCGGTTCCGGGTCGGGATGGTGATCGGGGTGTGGCTCGCCGAGGTGCCGTTGTTGAGGAACAGCATCGCCAGGCCACGGATGAACCTGTCGAACATGGAGAAGGTGCCCGGCATGACCGGCGACAGCCCCTCGCGGAACATGACGAACGCCGGCCAAGCGGTCTCGATCACGCCCCGCGAGATGAAGTCACGCGGCAGCCGCAGCCAGTTGCCGATCTCGTCGCTGAGCACGTAGCGCGAGAACTCGCGCTGGAATCCCTTGGTGATTCCCAGGTCGACCGACGACGTCAGGCTCAACAGGACATCGGCCAGGTCGAGGCCCTCCCGCGTCGGCGCGAGGAGCGGCGTCAAGGCGTACTCCGACTGCTCGTACGCGGCGGCCCAGGTAGCCGGGATGAACTCCTTGCGCACACCCAGCAGGTGCAGCGCGACCTGCCACATGTGCAGGTAGGCCTCCTCCTCCGCAGCCGAGATCCGCAGGCCGAACCTGCGCCACTCGGTCAGCTTGCGGTGCACGTAGGTGCCCAGGCTGTGGAAGGTGATCAGGATGTCGCCGTTGCTGATCGGAATCGGGTGGTCGGTGACCCCCCGCCACGCTGCCGACTGCGGCAGCAGGTGCCGCACCGCGGCGTGCGTCAGGCGGGTCTTGGTGGAGGTGGTGATGAACATGCCCGACGGCTTGAACGCGTCGAACGTGTTCAGGTCGTATCCGTACGTGAAGGTCTTGGCCGCGCGCGACTTCATGTCGGCGCCGCCCTCGGACCAGTAGACGTTGCGGGCCTCCCGAGGGATCACCGTGCTCATGATCCCGCTGCCCAGGCCGTACAGCACGAACAGGTAGAGGCTCATGCGCTTGTTGAACTGGGCGGCACGGTCCAGCTTGGCCTGGTCGGCCCAGGACGGCAGTTTGTTGTGTGTGCCGAGGTAGCTGGCGAGCGCGGGAGGCAGCCCGCTGGGGATCGGGTCGCCGTTCTTGATGAACGACTTGAACGCGTTGTTGACGGCCGGGATCTGGCCGTTGTCGAGGAGGGAGGCGACGAGCGGGTCGGTGTCGTCGTCCCAGACGTCCCACGGGTCGGTGACCGAGTCGGTCCCGGCGATCGAGTTGGCCGACGACCAGGCCCACGCCTTGGGCGTGTCCGTCACGGCCACCAGACCCAGCGCCGCGCCGAGGGTCAGGACGCTTCGTCGGCTGAGATTCTCCATTAGCCACCACTTCCCGGGCTAGCCGGACATCGCCCTGAACGCCAGCCTGTGGAGTTGCTACAAGCGGGTTTCAAGTCATCCGGGCGTGTGATTTTCTATTAACATAGAGGAGCTTGACTCCGCCTGCAAGGGGCCAGGTGTGACGGGGGCGGTCGCAGCCCACCGCCGCGAGCGGGGCACCCTCGCCCGACTTCGCGGCGGTGACGCGGGTCAATCGAATGTGAGGACGGGCTTGATCGCGGAGCCGTCGCGCATGCCCTCCACGGCGGCGCCGATGTTCTCGAAGGGGAAGGTCGCGACGAGCCGGTCCAGCGGAAAGAGGCCGCGCTTGTGGAGGTCGACCAGTTCGGGGATGAAGCGCGCCGGGTTCGCGTCACCCTCGAGCACGCCGTGGACCCGGATCCCCTTGGCGAGCAGGCTCATGACGTCGAAGGCGACCGTGTTGCCGACACCGACGAGGGCGAGGTCGCCCCGGGGCCGCAGCATGGTGACGGCCCGCTGGAGCATCTCCGGCCGGCAGGCGGTGTCCACGATGTGGTGTGCGCCGCCACCGGTGAGGTCGCGCACAGCGGTGACGAGGTCGGCCGCTCCCGGGTCCAGGGCCGCCTTGGCGCCGAGCGCGGTGGCCAGGGCGCGTCGCGAGGCGACCGGTTCGATGACGATGACAGGGTCGCAGCCGCGGACGATCGCCGCCATGAGCGCGGTGAGTCCGACCCCGCCGGCGCCGATGACGACAAGCGAGCTTCCCGGCTCGGGGCGCAGACGGTTGAGCACCGTACCCGCCCCCGTCTGCGCACCACAGCCCAGTGGCGCGGCGACGACGGCCGGCAGGTCGGCAGGGACCCGGACGGCGTTGCGCTCGTGGGCGAGCGCGAACGTGGCAAAGCTGGACTGACCGAAGAACCCCGCGTGTACGGGGGTGCCGTCGCGGGACAGCGGGGTGCTGCCGTCGCCCCGGCCGCCGGAGGTGTTCAGGGCCTGCTGGCTGCGGCAGTAGGCCGGGTGGCCCGCCACGCACTGCTCACATGCACCGCAACTGCTGAAGGTGAGGCAGACGTGGTCACCCGGCGCGAGAGTCGTCACCTCCGCGCCGACCGCCTCGACCACGCCGGCCCCCTCGTGGCCGAAGACCATGGGAGTCAGCCGCCGGGGCCAGATCGCCTGCATGCTGAGGTCGGTGTGGCACAGGCCGGCGGCGGCGATTCTGACAAGCACCTCGTGCGGCCGTGGTGCCTCGAGATCCACGGCCTGGACGACGAACGGCCCACCCGGGGCCTCGGTGACAGCTGCTCGGATTCGCATGGCGAACTCCTTCGCGCGGTCGGCCTCAGGCCACGCGCTCGAGGACGAAGTAGAAGAAGGGACCGTCGGCGGGGACGTTCTTGCCGTTCATGATTCCCATGAGCGTGTCGTCGTCGGCTCGCTTGAAGTGATCGAAGACCGGCTGCCCGTCGTAGACCATCGTGGCGGTGGACTCGCCACGGAACTCGACGACCCACAGGCTGGCCTCGCCCTTGCCGAGCGCGGTGTTGGAATACAACTCACCCGTGTCGTTCCGACAGATCAGCGGCTTGGCGTCGGTGCGTGTGACGAAGGTCTTGCCATACCACCGCACCCGGTCCAGTTGCCCGTTGAGCGGGTGCCCCGTGTCGAGCGCGCTGCCCCTCCACTCGCCGAGGATCTCTTCGGGGCGGACCGTGTCCAACCCCGCCCAGATCTCGTCGAGCTCGGCGGCGGAAACCCGGCCGCCCTGTCGGCGCAGCTCGGAGAAGCGGACTCGAGCCGTGCTGGCGTCCATAGTGGCTTCCTGTCGTCGTGCGCCGGAGCGCGGTTGGCGGCACCGGCCTTGACAACGCGAGTCGTCGTCGCCGAACCTGCTGGGGAGGTGATCGCGATGGCTGATGGCGGTCGGCACCGCTGGTTGCGTCGTATCGAGGCACTCGATCCGGTCCGCGACCATCACGAGATCTACCGAATTTCGATCGGCTACGAGTTTCCCTTCGACTACCAGCGGGCGCTGGAGTTGGCGCTGCTGCGCACGTACTGCGTGCCGAGCATCTCGGCGCTGCTCGACGCGACAGGCGAGTTCCGGCACCGGGCCCAGCAGCGCTACGACGACACCGCGCTGCTGATGGCCGAGATGGCCGAGCACGGTTACGACTCGCCGCGCGGCCGGCAGGCGCTGAAGGCCATCAACCGGGCACACCATCGCTACGCGATCTCCAACGACGACATGCGATACGTGCTGTCCACGTTCGTGTACGAGCCGATCGACTGGCTGGACCGGTTCGGCTGGCGTCGGCTGCACGAGCACGAGCGGCTGGCCGCGTTCCACTACTACCGGGCGGTGGGCGCGCGGATGGGCATCCGCGACGTGCCGGACGACTTCGACGCGTTCCTCGACTTCAAGCGCGAGTACGAGCGGGCCACGTTCCGCTACGACCCGACCAACCAGCGGATCGCTGACCACACACTGGATCTGTTCGCCTCGTGGTATCCGAGGCCGCTGCGCCGCGCCGCGCGGCTCGGAGTGCTCGCACTGCTGCCCGCCGAACTGCGCGCCGCCTTCGGGCTCCCGGCCGCGCCGCGCTGGGTGTCCGCCGCTGTCGTACACGGGTTGCGCGGCCGGGCCGCAGCGGTGCGGCTGATGCCGCCGCGCACCACGAGTCGGTTGACCGTCGCGCCGCACAACCGCACCTACCCCGGCTATCCGCACGGATATGAGCCCTCCGACCTGGGTGCGCCGGCACCGCCGCCCGACCTCGACCCGACGTGGCTGGCCCGCCCGGTGCCGCCGCCGAGCACCGGGCCGGAGCCGCCGACCGCCCGCTGAGAGCGGTGCCCCGCTAGCCTGTCGCGGAGTCGGCAGTGGAGGCCGTCGACCGGTAGAGGTCGTCGATGCTGTCGCCGTACCTGTCGACGATGACGCGGCGGCGCAGCTTCAGGGTCGGGGTCAGCTCGCCCGACTCCGGCGTCCAACTCGACGGCAACACCTCGAAGGACTTGACCTGCTCCGGTCGGGCGAGCTTGGTGTTGGCGGCGTCGACGGCGGCCTGGATCTCGGCGAGCAGCAGCGGGTCCGAGGCCAGGTTCGGCAGCTGCGTGTCGCTGATGCCGCGTGCCCGCGCCCAACCGGCGGCGACCTCGTCATCCAGCACGATCAGCGCCGTCACGTACGGCCGTCGGTCGCCGATCGCGACGGCCTGGCCGATGAGCGGATGTGCCCGCAGCAGTCCCTCGATGTGCGCTGGCGAGATGTTCTTGCCGCTGGAGGTGATGATGATTTCCTTCTTGCGGTCGGTGATGGTGAGAAAACCGTCGTCGTCGATCGTGCCGACATCGCCGGTGGCCAACCAACCATCCGCGTCGACGATCGGCTCGACGCCGCCGTCACCGCGCAGGTAACCGGAGCAGACCAACGGCCCGCGTACGAAGATTTCGCCGTCGTCGGCGAGACGCACCTGCATGCCGAGATGGGGCCGGCCGACGGTGCCGGTACGGAAACGGTCCGGCAGGTTGATGGTGGCGGTGCCGGTGGTCTCGGTCATGCCCCAGACCTCCAGCACGTCGACGCCGAGCCCGGCCAGGAACCGCAGGACGTCGACCGGGATCGGGGCGGCACCGCTGCCGGCCCAGACCATGTTCTGGAGGCCCAATGTGGACTGGATCGGACGCAGGACGGTGTCCTTGGCCTGCGCCACCTGAGCAGCCAGCTCGTCGGGTACGGCCTGGCCGGCCGCGCGCAGCTCGTACGCCCGCAGGGCGACGGCGCTCGCGGCGCTGAAGGCGGCCTGCACGGCGGGCTCCGCGGTGGCCAGATGGGCCTGCACGCCGGCGGCCATCTTCTCCCAGATCCGCGGAACGCCGAAGAACGAGGGCGGGGCAACCGTGCGCAGGGCCTTGATGAGCTGGGTGGGGTCCGGGCAGATCGTCACATGGCCGGCGCGGTAGATGGCGTTGTAGATGCCCAGGATCCGCTCCGCGATGTGGGCCAGCGGCAGGTAGGCCACCGACGGCGCGTGGTCGGGGACTGACACGTTGGCCTCCAGGGCCACCGCCTGGTAGACCACGTTGTGGTGGCTGAGGACGACGCCCTTCGGGTCGCCGGTCGTGCCCGACGTGTACAGCAACGTCACCGGCTGCTCGGGACGGATCGCGCGCCAGCGCCGCTCGAAGGCCGCCGGGTCGGCCTGATACGCGGCCTGACCGGTGGAGCGCACCTGCGACAGCGGCACGGTCTTCGGGGCCAGGTCGCTGGGTTGGGTCTCGTCGACAAGCACGATCCGGCGCAGGTGGGGCAGGTCAGGCAGGACCGGACGCCAGCGGTCCAGTGCGGCGGCGTCTTCCAGCACGAGCAGCTGGGCACTGCTGTGCAGCGCCACGTATCGCATCTGGTCGGTGCTCAGTGTCGGATAGATCGTGGAGGGAATGGCACCGATGTGGACCGCGGCGAGGTCGACAAGCCAGTGCTCCGGCCGGCTCGACATCATGATCAGCATGTGGCCGCCCGGCTCCAGGCCGATCTCGGCCAGACCGCCGGCGAGCTCGGCGACCTCGTCGCGCAGTCGCGCCCACGTGCGGGTGTCGTCGCGGTCGAGCGTGGTCAACGCCGGCAGGTCGGCGAATTCGCTGGCGTTGCGGTGCAGCAGGGCTGGAACGGTCAAGTCGGCAGCCGTCTTGGCGCATTGGTCGGCAAGAGTCTCGGCGGGGTCCATGGGTTACTCCTTCAGCCGTAACCGGGCCGGGTGGGGTGAGGCCGATGTACCCCGCGTCGTGGTGGTGGCGAGGGTGCCGCAGCCTGTGACAGCACTGTAAACGAGGGCTAACTTTCTGGGAAGGACTGACTGTCGGTAAGCGCTTATCCGGACGGCATCCGTGCCCTGCCGTAGAACTGCGCCTAACGAAACGGCCGCCCCCGGAGTGGGGGCGGCCGGTGGCCGGTGGTTACTGCGCGGTCCACCCACCGTCGACGTGCAGGATGCTGCCGGTGACATAGCTGGCAGCGTCCGACGCCAGGAAGGCCACGGCGCCGACGACCTCGTGCGGCTGGCCGAAGCGGCCCATCGGGATCCGCTCACGCAACCGTCGCGACCACTGGTCGTGGCTGCGTAGCCCCGCCGTCATCGGTGTCTCCAGGTAACCGGGCGCCACCGCGTTCACCCGTACGCCGGCAGCCGCCCACTCCAGCGCCAGCGTGCGGGTGAGTTGCTCGACTCCGCCCTTGCTGGCGCTGTAGGCGGCCAGTCGCGGAAGGCCGACCTGGCCGTGCACCGAGGACATGTTGACGATGCTGCCCGCGCCCTGCTCGATCATGATGGCGCCGGCCGCGCGGGCACAGACGAACACCCCGGACAGGTTGGTGTCGATCACCTGTTGCCAGTCGGCGACGCTCAACTGCTCGCTGCGCTGCAACGCCGGGCTGATCCCGGCGTTGTTCACCAGGACGTCCAGGCGGTTCCATCGCCGCCGGGCCAACGCCACGACGGCCTCGGCAACAGACTCGTCGGTGACGTCACCGGCGACGATGTCCGCCTCGCCGCCGTTGGCGACGATCTTGTCGCGTACGTCCCGCAGCGCGTCCATCCGGCGCGACTGGAGGATGACGGACGCGCCCGCCGCCGCCAGCCCTTCGGCGATCGCCGCTCCCACCCCCTGGCCGGCACCGGTCACCCAGGCGACCTTGCCCTGAAGTTGTCCCTCGACCACTGTCATCTCGTCGTCCTCTCGGTGGCGGTCCCGTCACGAACCCAGCGCCGCGACGCCCTGCCCGTCGGCTACCCGCAGCCCCACGTCCACGAGCGCCGTCGCTGCCCCGGCCATGCCCGCGGCGTCCGATCCCAGGTGCTTGCCCTGGAGATGACGGAAGTAGATGGATTCCATGATGACCGCGAGCTTGAGGCAGGTGAGAGCGAGGCAGACGTCGAGGTGGTCGCCGTCGACCGGACGGATCGCGGTGTAGGCGCGTAGCACGGCTGCCCGGTCACCGAACCCGGGCCGGTCGGTCACGCCGAGGGCCACCGGGACGTGCCGGCGCAGCGTGTCACCGGGCTCGGTCCAGTAGACGAGCAGGAGCGCCACATCGCACACCGGATCGCCACGGGTGGTCATCTCCCAGTCCACCACCGCGCGTACGTCTGGGGTGTCCGGCGCGAGGATGAGGTTGTCCAGCCGGTAGTCGCCGTGCACGAGCGCCCACGGCCGGTCCGTGAACGCGCCCGTTCGAGCGGCCAGCCAGAGCGCGAGCCGATCGAATCCCGGCACATCACGCACCTTGGTTCGCGTCCACTGCGCGGTCCACAGTGCTGCCTGCCGGCTCAGATAGCCGACCGGTTGGCCGAAGGTCTCCAGGTCGGTGCCGCTCAGGTCGGCGTCGTGCAGCGTCGCAAGCGTCCGGACCAGGACGTCGGTGATGCCGGCCGCGCGCTCTCGGGACAGACCGGCACAGTCGGCCGTCGAGGACAACACGACGCCGTCGACGTGTTCCATGACGAGGAAGGGAGCGCCGATGACGGACTGGTCCGCGCAGAACAGGTACGGCCTGGCGCTCGGCACCGCCGTCTGGTGCAAGCCGCGAAGTACGCGATACTCGCGCGCCATGTCGTGCGCCTTGGGCAGCACGTGGCCGAGGGGCGGACGCCGCAGCACCCAGGACCGGGCGCCCTGGCTGATCCGGTACGTGAGGTTGCTCCGGCCGCCGGCGAGAAGTTCGGGGTGCCACGGCGCGGCCGGGTCGACGTCCGGCAGATGGTCGGTGAGGTAGTGCCCGAGTCGGCCCAGTGGCAAGCCAGGTGGTTCGCGGCCCTGGTCAGCCATGTGTCGCCCCGCCCGACCGGGCTGCCTCGTGTCGTCGGACGGCGCGGCGGGCCACTGCCCAGCGGTGCACCTCGGAGGCGCCGTCGTAGATGCGAAACGGGCGTACCTCGGCCAGGAACCGCGCCAGCGGCTGGTCGTGGGAGACGCCCTGCGCACCGCACAACTGCACCGAGCGGTCGACGATCCGCCCGACGGCCTCGGACACGAAGGTCTTGGCGATCGAGGTCTCGTTGTTCGCGCGTCCACGCCTGTCGAGCGTCGCGGCGGTGGTGCGGATCAGCGACCGGCACGCGGCGATGTCGATCTCGTTGTCGGCGATGAGGTGCTGTGCCAGGCCGAGATCGGCGAGCCGGCTGCCGAACAGCCTCCGCTCGACGACATAGCCGAGCATGATCTCGTGAGCGCGGCGGGCGACGCCGAGCCAGCGCATGCAGTGGGTGAGGCGGGCGGGCCCGAGCCGGACCTGCGCGTTGACGAAACCCCTGTCGACCTCACCCAGCACGGCCGACGACGGCACCCGGCAGCGGTCGAACGCCACCTCGCAGTGCCCGCCGGTGAAGCCGGCGTCGATGGTCGGGATGTGCCGGCCGACCACCAACCCGGGATTGCCGGCGTCCACGAGGAACATCGTCGCGGCGTCGACTCCCGTACGCGCCATCACGATGAAGAACGCGGCGCCGTCGGCACCGGTGATGAACCACTTCTCGCCGTCGATCACCCAGTCCTCGCCGTCACGCACGGCCGTCGTGGTGAGGGCCGCGGGGTCCGAGCCGGCGCCCGGGGCGGGCTCGGTCATCGCGAACGCCGAACGAACGTCGCCGGCGACAAGTGGCCGTAGGTACTGCTCGCGTTGTGCTGTCGTGGCGACGTGTTCCAGTAGCGTCATGTTGCCCTCGTCGGGCGCCGCGCAGTTCATGACGAGCGGCCCGAGCAGGCTCCGGCCGGCCTCTTCGAGGACGTCGGTCTGTTCGAGGAGCGACAAGCCCAGGCCGCCGTACTCGGTGGGTGCCGACGGGGCGAACACGCCGGCGGCGCGGGCCCGGACGCGTAGCCTGACGAGGACATCGGGATCGGTCTCGATCTCGCGCTCGACCGGAATCACCTGATCGTCGACGAACCGCCGAACCCGCTCCGTCAGACCCTCCGAGCCGTCGTCGGCGGTCCTGTTGGTACGCACCCTGTGCCTCCTGGTCGCTCCGGCCGCTGAACGGGGCGCCCGGTGGTCGGATGGGGCACCGACAGGCTCGTCGGTGCGGAACTGTCCTGTCACGACGGACGCCGAAACCGCTTGTCACAGCGGGGGAGCGGGGCTGCTGCGGCGCCCGTGCAGCTCAGGTCGGGCCAAATATAGATCGCCGTCGTGATCGACCTTGTGATCACCGACACAGTGTGCTCTCATCTGATACACGGGCGCAACATTTGTTTCACCGTATCAGTGGCCTCGACCCCGAGGAGTGCAGTGTGGAACCACTCAGCAGGCGCAAGATGTTGCAGGTCGGTGGGGCCCTGGGCGCGCTTGGCGCGTTGAGTGCCGCCACGCCGGCGCAAGCCGGGGCACCCTGGTCCTGGTCGCCCCTGGGCTCGGTCGCGGGCACCGGGGCGGGCGTCGACCCGCGATGGGTGTGGGACGAGGAGGCCGACCCCCTGGTCGCGTCATTGCTCGACCGGGGCGACGCGCCACTTGTCAACCGGGTGCTGCGCACCTGGACCAGGAACGGGCAGCCGTTGCCGGACGGACTGCCGGCGGACGTACGCCAGTTCATCGAACGTGCCCGACAGCTTCCGTCCTGGGTCGACCAGGGCAAGCTCGCCACCGCCGTGCAGTTCAACGAGAAGCGAGGGCTCTACCTCGGCGTGCTGTACGGCCTGGCCAGCGGCATGATGAGCACTGTCATTCCGAAGGAGGCCCGCGCCGTCTACTACTCCGAGGGCGGCGCGGACATGAAGGACCGCATCTCCAAGACGGCCAAACTCGGATACGACATCGGCACGGCGAACGCCTACCAGCCCACCGGCTCGATGATCGTGACGGCGGTCAAGACGCGGCTGGCCCACGCCGGCGTGCGTCACCTCCTGCCGCAGTCGCCGAGGTGGGTGGCCGTCGCGCCCGAGGACATCCCGATCAGTCAGCGCGACATGATGGTCACCTGGCACAGCCTGCCGACCACTGTCATGCGCCAGCTGAACGCGTGGCGGGTCCCGATCCCCACCCGGGAGTCGACAGCCTTCCTGCACCTGTGGCAGGTGGCCGCACACATGCTGGGCATCAGGGACGAGTACATCCCCGCCACGTGGAGTGAGGCCAACGCCCAGGCCGACCAGGTCCTCGACCCGGTGCTGGCGCCGACACCCGAGGGCATCGCGCTCGCGGACATCCTGCTCGACCTCGGCAAGGAGATCGACGCCGGCCTGCTGAGCAGGCCGATCCTCGGCTCGTTCACGCGCTTCCTGCTCGGCAACCAGATCGCCAACTGGTTGCAGGTCCCCCGGGAACCGCTCTGGGACACCCTGTTGCAGACGGCCTGGGGGCCGTTCATCGCCGTCCGGGAGGCACTGCTTCCGCTTCCCCTCGCGCCGCCGTCGTACTGGCTCTTCGACGAGTTCCTGCGCAAGCTGGCACTGCTCTTCCTGTCCGAGGGGCAGCAGATCAACATCGAGATTCCGCTCGGCAACCGCCCACTCTGATCGTGCAGGTTCCGGTCGGGGGCGCTGCCGGTGGCGCGTCCCCGACTTCTGCCGACGCACCGCACCCAGCTCGCGAGACACCACACCGGTCGGCAGTGGGGCACGATTTCCGGCGACGCTTTCCCGGGTACGTGCTGGCCGCGCCGGTCCTGGTGACCGCTGCGGAGCTGCTTCGAGCCCCCGGCGCCACGGCGCTGCCGTCGTCGGGCGTGGCAGAGTTGCAGGGCCTCGACGACATCATGACCGCCGTGGCGCTGGCCACCTCGGCGCTTATCGCGATCGAGGTCAGTCAGGACGGAACCGTGTCGTGCACGGCGCCCCGAGCGCCGATGGGGCAGGCGGTCACCACCTCGACCGCCGCGCTGATCGCCGAGGAACTCGCTGTCCCGCGAAGGCGGATCCGCGTCGCACCGGCCGACACAGGGCCGGGACGCGTGGGCACCCCGGCAGTCGCCGGTACGACCTATGCCTCCGTCCGGGTCGCCGCGGCCATCGCCCGACAGCGGCTCTTGAAGGCCGCGGCGGCAGTGCTCGGCGTACCCCTGGGCGACCTGCGGCTGGACGCCGGCTTCGTCACCGACGGCGCCGGCTCACGGCTCGACATCGGCGCCCTCGCCACGAAGGCTGCCAGCCCGCGCACGCTCGCCGTGGCGGTGGAGCTCGCCCCGCGCGACAGTCGCCCTCTCGTCGACCATCCGGCGGTCGGGGGAGCGCGGACGGCGGCTCACCGACGCCCGTGACCAGGCGTAACCGGGACTGTGGCAGCCGTTGATCCCTTGACATCGGCGGACGTGCGCAGAGACACTGCTTGTGCTAATTCGATTTAGCGCTGGAGCAGGTCCAAAGAGTACCGGAACGGGTCGTTATCGACGGGCGCGAGCCCGGATGGCCCAGGAGGAGGCTCTTCACGTCCCACCACCACCACCACCGAATCCGCGTCCCGTCCCCAGACGCCTTCAGCGCCGGTGGCTCCTCGGGCAGTGAGCCGAATCAACCCCCGCACCCCTGGTCGGGGCTCGATCAGTGCTGCCCTCAGTCGACGTGTCCGGTGCAGAACCGTTCATCGAAAGGCCGTGAAATGAGACTACGAAGGAGTGTGCTCAGATGAGGAAGGCGATCGGAAGGCGCCAGCTCGCGCGCGCGGTAGCGGTGCTCGCGGTCGTGTCACTCGGTGCCAGCGCTGTCGTCTCCGCGCCGGCTGCCGCCGCCACCACGGCCGCCGTCGTGGAAGGCGTCACCGTCACGGCGGACAACGCCTCACCGACCGGATACACAGCCACGTTCGTCTACCGCAACGCCAACGCCACGCAGGTACGCCTTGCCGGCGACCTGACGCTGCTCGACGTCGGCACCGGCACCACGCGGTACCAGCCGGAGGCGTGGCAGCCGGGGCGGTACCACTCCGGAGGCACCGAGTTCCTCAGGGACATGACCAGGGACCCGGCGGGCTACTGGTCGGTCTCGGTCCCGCTGCACGCCGGCAGCCTCAGCTACTGGTACCGGGTCTGGGACCCGACCCAGGGCTGGGTCAACAAGCGCATCTGGGATCCCGCCTCGACGAACCCCCGGCCGCCGGGCGAGTCCTCGTTCCGGGTCCGCAACAACGACGTCCTCGACGCCGTGTACGTGCCGTACGCCGACAAGCAGAACGACCCGGTGCTCAAGGCGCGCTCCGAGTACGAACTGCCGGTGGCCGACCCGGCGCGGCGGGGCACAGTGCGGTACATCCCGTACACCACGATCCTCGGCGACAGTGGTCACTACCTCGGCGTCTACCTGCCGCCGAACTACGACCCGAACCGCGCCCAGCCGTACAAGGTCGCGTACCTCGCCCACGGCATCTTCGGCGACGAGACCGACTTCATGGTCCCCGCGAACGTCCCGAACATCCTCGACAACATGACGGCCAAGGGTGAGATCGAGCCGACTGTGGTCGTCACAATGGGCAACCATTTCACGGGCACCAGCCTCGGGTTCGCCTCGTACAACCAGACCAACGCCGCGAACAACCTGGTCCAGACGATCCTGCCGCTCATCGAGTCCACCTACAACGTCTCCACCGAGCGGGAGGGTCGCGCCTACGGCGGGTTCTCCTACGGCGGCATGACCGGCGGCGTCGTCATCCGGAACTACCCGACGACGTTCGCGTTCTACGGGCACTTCTCCGGCAACCCGTCGCTCACCACGCAGGACTACGACACCATCGCCGCCGCGGTCGGCGACGACGACCTCTTCGTGTTCCTCGGCAACGGCGTCTTCGAGGGCAACCTCAACGCGCAGAACGGCATCGCGAACAACTTCCGGGCGCGCGGCTACGACGCCCACACCACCCAGGTCCCCGGCGCGCACGACGGGATGACCGCCGGCCAACTGTTCACGATCTTCGCGCGGGACTTCCTGTGGTCGGGGGTCGACTCGGTGTCGGTGACACCGGCGACGCAGACCCTGACGAAGGGCTGGAACTGGGTGCGGCAGTTCGACGCCAAGGTCAGCACCAACGCCGGTGTGAGCCCGGCGGTAACGTGGTCGGTCACGGGCGCGACCTCGGCGGGAACGACGATCTCCGCCGACGGCCGCCTCTCGGTGTCCGCCGACGAGACCGCTTCGGAGCTCACCGTCGTGGCGACGTCGGTGGTCGACTCCACAAAGGCCGGCTCGGCCCGGGTCACCCTGGCGAACCCGGGCGCGACTCGGGTCGTGGTGAAGGCGAAGGCCGCGCCCGCGTCGATCGTCAGAGGTGGCACGTTCACACTGGACGTCGACCTACGGGCGCAGACCCAGCACAAGAAGGCACCGACGGTGACCGGTGAGGTCGCTGTCACGTTCGGCGGCAGCACGCAGGTGGTGCCGCTGACCGACGGCGGGGCGGTCGTCAGCCTGCCGACCGCCGGGCTGTCGGCAGGGGGCTACCCCGTGTACGTCGCCTACTCGGGTGACTCGACCTACGCTCCCACCGCGGCCGTCCACCAGCAGTTGCGGGTTCGGTAGTCGACAGCGCGGTGGGCCGGCGACCTCCCCGTCGCCGGCCCACCGCCAACTGTCGGATCCCGGCGGCGCCGGAGCGGACTACGTGGTCACCGTGGCGGACAATGCGCGCAGGTCGCAACCGGCGAGCGCGTCCGACTGGGGTACGTGGGCGAGGTCGGACTCGGCGAGCCCGAGCCGGCCGTACGCGCTGTGCAGCGCCGCCACCACGGCGCCCAACGCGCCGGAGAGGTCCCCGAGTTCGGCGCTCTGGACGACCGCCGGGGCGGAGGGCACGATCTCCCTCAGCCGATTGCCCAGTCGGCCGAGATCGGGTGTGAGCGCGTGGGAGATGCCGCCGCCGAGGACGATCACCTCGGGTTCGTAGGCCACCACGGCGGCGGTGAGGATGATCAGCAGCGCCTGCTCGACGTACTGCTTGACCGGGACCAGGCGGGGATCGCTGGAGTGGAAGACGTCTGCCGCGTTGTCGAACGGTAGGCCGAGGTCGCGGGCGCGGGCGAGGATTCCGGGCCCGGTGATGATCTGTTCGAGTGCGCCGCCCAGCGGGCCGGCCGGCAGGTGCCCGAACTCGCCCACCATGCCGCTGCGGCCCCGGAACAGCCGCCGTTCGATGGCGACGCCGGCGCCGAGCCCGGCCCCGATCGTGAACATCACAGCGGTCTGCGTGTCGCGCGCCGCGCCGAAGCGCAGCTCACCCAGCAGCGCGTAGTTGGAGTCGTTGTCCACCTCGATGCCGGTGGCCAGCCGCTTCTCCAGCAGGCGGAGGAACTCCGGATCCTCGACCTGGGGAAGGTTCGGCGCGTTACGGACGGTGCGGTCGTGCTGCCGAACGGCACCGGGCAGCCCCACCGCCACGCAGTCGAGCCGGTCGAGGTGGTCGCCGACGGTCTGCCGGATGAGGTCGGCCAGCCAGTGGGCCAGCCGGGGGGCGTCGTAGTCGGCCGGGGTGGGGACCGTGCGGCCCACAAGCGGTGTGGCGGCGAGGTCGGCCACCACCAGTCGGACGTTGGAGCCGCCGACGTCGACTCCGCAGACCACGCCCCGTCCGGCGGCGATCGCCACCCGTGTCGCCCGCCGGCCCCGGGTGGTGCTCGGGGTGCCGTCGGTCTCGGTCAGCAGCCCTTCGTCGAGGAGTTGTTCGACGATGCGTGACACCGTGGCGGGGGAGAGGTCGGTCTCCTGGCCGATGGCGGTGCGGGTCACCGGGCCGTGGGTGAGGACGTGCGTCAGCACCGTCGACCGGTTCGCGCGTCGCGGCGCCTGTGCTTCCACGTCCACCTCCCCTATTTCTTTCCGACCGAATGTTAAGGCTGCGCCCTGGCCGCCGCAACACCCGAGCGCGTGTCGGTTCGCCCGGCTCAGGGATACCGCCGGTAGCCCGCGCTGTCGGCTGCATTTCCGTCGTAGCCGGACAGATGCCCATCTTTATGGTCGAACCGCGTGGCCGAAATCTCCGAGCGGGCCTCTTGACGGGTGTGAGCAGGGACGTTAATACTTTCACCCTGAACGGAAATAGAGGCCGCCGCCCCGCCGGTACGGACCGGAGCCGGGGTGACGGCACGGGTCCCTTGTCACGTGCCGTGCTGGTCACGTCGGAACCCCGTCTCAGTCCGGAGCCACCGGCTCCGGGCCCGTTGCTGTGGAGGGAAGAGCTATGAATCTCACCCGTAGGCGTGGGGCAGTTCTGGGCGCGATCTGCGCCCTGGCGCTCATGGTCAGCGCCTGCTCGAACGAGACGTCCGGTGATGACGGCGGCGCGTCGAGCGGCCCCCGGACCGAACCGAGCCTGTCGTTCGTCGGCCCCGGCGGGGAGACGCCGACCGCCGCCGACCAGCTCTCGCTGACCCCCGAGGAGCAGCAGAAGGTCAAGGACGGCAACTTCTCGGCCGCCTTCGTCTGGCACGAGGGTTCCGCGCTGACCAAGGCTGTGGAGTCCGGCGTCCGCAAGGAGTTCGACCAGCTCGGCATCAAGGTGCTGGCCAGCACCAGCGCCGAGTTCGACGCCGCCCGGCAGGCCAACAACCTGCAGACCGTCCTGGCGCTCAAGCCCGACCTGATCGTCACGATCGCTGTCGACCCCACCGCGGCCGCGGCGGCCTTCAAGCCCGCTGTCGACGCCGGCGTCAAGCTGGTCGTGATGACCACCCCGCCGAAGGGCTACAAGGCCGGGGAGCAGATCGTCGGCATCGTCACCGCCGACCTGACCGCGTTCGGTAAGGCCAACGCGGAAATGCTCGGCAAGGCGCTCGGCGGCAAGGGCAAGGTCGGCTACATCTACCACGACGCCGACTTCTGGTTCACCAACCAGCGGGACAAGGCGTTCAAGGACTGGCTGAACTTCCTCTACCCCGACATCAAGATCGTCGAGGAGACCGGGTTCTCCGACCCGGCGCGGACCGAGGACATCGCCACCGCGATGCTGACCCGCCACTCCGACCTGAACGGCGTCTACGTCGCCTGGGCCACCGCCGCCGAGGGCGTGCTCGCCGCGACCCGGCAGCAGGGTCGTACCGACGTCAAGATCGTCACGAACGACCTGGAGGCGAACCTCGCCGCCGACCTGGTCAAGGGCGGCAACATCGTCGGCATCGTCGCCAACGGCTCCACCCGGCTCGGCCAGAGCCTGGGCATCGTCTCGGCCTACGGGCTGCTCGGCAAGAAGGCGCCGGAGCTGGTCGTCGGCTCGCCGATGGCCGCCACCAAGGAGAACATCGCCGAGGCCTGGCGCGACGACTACGGCCAGGAGCCGCCGGCCGAGGTGCGCGGCAACTGACAGCAGGTAGGCGCGGTCCGGGGCTCTCCCTGACGAGACCCCGGACCGCACCCCCGGCCAGGCGACACGGCCGGGGCCGCGAGCCCCTGCGAAGCGCGACGGAAGGAAAAGCCAGATGGGGTACGTCCAGACAGTCCTCGGGCCAGTGTCCCCCGAGTCGCTCGGCCGGGTGCTGAGTCACGAGCACCTCGGCGCGCTGGTGCCCGGGCCGTGGCTGTCCGGCGGTGCCGGCGACGACCGCGCGGACCTCGCCGTCGACGCCGTACGCGGCCTGCCGGAACTGGGCTTCGGCACGATCGTCGACCTGTCCCCGTACGAGGTGGTGGGCCACGACGTCACACTGCTGCGTGAGGTGGCCGAACGCACCGGCCTGCACGTCGTCGCCGGATCGGCGATCTACCTGGAGCCGTACTCGCCGGGCTGGGCGCTGAACGCCAGCGTGGACGAGATGCGGGAGCGGTTCGTCGCCGACGCCACGATCGGGGTGGGCGACACCGGGGTCAAGGTCGGCATCTTCGGCGAGCAGGCCACCGGCCTCAACGAGATCACCCCGCACGAGGAGAAGTGCCTGCGCGCCGCCGCCCGCGCCCACGTGGCCACCGGACTGGCGGTGAACACCCACACCACGCACGGCACCATGGCACTGGAGCAGGTCGAGATCCTCCGCGAGGAGAAAGCCGACCTCTCCCGCATCGTCATCGGCCACCTGGACATCAACCCCGACCCGGACTACCTGCGGGCGGTGCTCGCGACAGGCGTCAACATCGCCTTCGACACCCTCGGCAAGCAGTTCTGGGACTTCGTGCTCGCCCCACTGCCGGACAACCCGCCCGAGGGCGAGTTCGGCAAGCGGGCGTACCACAGGCCCGACCGTGCCCGGCTGGACATGCTCGCGGGGCTGGTCCGAGACGGGTACGCCGACCGGATCCTGCTCTCGATGGACCTGACCGGCGCGGAGGCGTACCTGAACCCGGGCACGCACGGCCGCCTCGGCTACTCGTACCTCGGTCAGGAGATCGTGCCGGGTCTCGCCCGGCTCGGTGTGCCGCCGGAGGCGCTCGACGCGATGCTGGTGGCCAACCCGGCCCGACTCCTGACGGTCGCCTGATGGCCGGCCACCCGAACCCGCAGACCGGATCCCCGGGGTACGTCGCCGGTGTGGACCTCGGCGGCACCAAGCTCCGGGCCGCGCTCGCCGACCTCTCCGGTCACCTCGTGGCCGAGGACGTGCTGGCCACCGACCCGCGCGGTGGGCTGGCGGTCGCCGAGCAGATCGACGCGCTGCTGCGCGACCTCGCTGTCCGTGGCGGCGTGCCGTGGTCCGACGTGCGGGTCAGCGCGATCGGCCTGCCGGGCGCCCCGGATCCTGCCACCGGCACCGTCGACCTCTCCCCGAACGTCTCCGAACTCGGCTCCTTCGACATCCGGGCCGAGTTGACAAGCCGGCTGGGCCACCCGGTGGTGCTGGACAACGACGTCAACATGGCAGCCGCCGGAGAACTGTGGCTGGGCAGCGGACGTACCCATCGGCATTTCGTCTTCGTGGCCGTCGGCACCGGGATCGGCATGGGCATCGTGCTCAACGGCGAACTGGTCCGTGGCGCCCGTGGCGCCGCGGGGGAGATCTCCTACCTGCCACTGGGCACCGACCCGTTCGACCCCGCGAACCAGGTCCACGGCGCGCTGGAGCAGGCGGTGGCCGGCGCGGCCCTCGCCGCCCGCTACCGGGCGGTGAGCGGCGAGCAGGCAAGCGTGCCCGATGTCTTCGACCGGGCCGCGGCCGGCGACGAGGGCGCCCGGGCGGCAATCGACGAGGAGGCCCGCTTCATCGCGTTGGCAATCGTCGCGGTCACAGCGGTCCTCGACCCGGAGGCGGTAGTCCTCGGCGGAGGAATTGGCTCCCGGGTCGAGCTTGTCGAGCCGGTCCGGCGCTGGGTCGCCGCGTTGAACGCGGACGCCCCGGAGATCAAGACCAGTCTGCTCGGCGACCGCGCCGGCCTGCTCGGCGCCATCGCTGTCGCCCGCACCGAGGCCGGCGTCCACACCGATTCGCCGACCCACCACGACCTGCCCGCCCACCTCGGTTCGGCGGCGCGGCCCGTTGCGACCCAGCCCGGCTGGACCGCCTCTTTGGAAACAGCGGAGGGACGATAGATGACCCAGACCGATGCTGCTGTGAAGGCCAGAAGCGGGCCGGCCTGGAGCAGATTCAACTGGCGCGACTACGTGGTCTACATCGGCTTCGCCGTCGTGTTCCTGTTCTTTGCCATCACGCAGGGCAGCAACGGCTTCCTCACCACCAGCAACCTCACGAACATCGTCATCCAGACCGCGCCGATCACCGTCATGGCGGTCGGCCTGGTCTTCGTGCTGGCGGCCGGTGAGATCGACCTGTCGATCGGCTCGGTCGTCGCGCTCTCCGCGCTGGTCGGCGCTGTGACGTTGCGGGAGACCGACAGCATGCTGCTCGGCGCGGCGGCCGGGTTGCTCGCCGGCGCGGCGGTCGGCCTTGTCAACGGGGTCTTCGTCACCCTCGTGCGGCTGCCGTCGTTCCTGGTCACGCTCGCCACGATGGGTGCGGTGGCCGGTCTGGCCCGCGAGGTCACCGGCCTGCAGTCGGTGCCGGTCGGCAACGAGGCGTTCCTCGCGATCTTCGGCCAGGGCGAGGTCTTCGGCATCCCCGGCCTGGTGCTCTGGTCGGTGGCGGCCGTGATCGTCGGCTACCTCGTGCTGCGGCAGACCCGGTACGGCGCGCACACCCTCGCGATCGGCGACAACGTGGGCGCGGCCCGGGTCAGCGGCATCAACGTGGTCCGCGTCAAGATCATGGTGATGATGGGCAGCGCCATGTGCGCCGCGATGGCCGGTCTGCTCTACGCCGGCCGCTTGCAGGGCGCCCGGTACACCCTCGGCGAGGCCGACCTGATGTCCGTGATCGCCGCGGTGATCGTCGGCGGGACCAGCCTGTTCGGCGGCAAGGGCTCCATCGTCGGGGCGCTGCTGGGCAGCCTGCTCATGGGCATGCTCAACAACGGCCTGATCCTGGCCGGGCTCTCCGTGTCCCAGCAGATGATGGCGCGCGGCGCGATCATCCTCGTGGCCGTCTCCCTCTCGCTGCGCGAGCGGCGCAGCTGACCCGGAAGGAAGCTGACGCATGTTTCTGGAACTGCTGCGACGCCGCAACCCGGGCCTCCTGGCCGCTGCCGCGGACCTGCACGGCAGAGGTGACCTGCCGGCCAACTGCTACGCGCTGGACCTGGACACCGTGGCGACAAACGCCGCCGCCATCCGGCGCGAGGCCGACCGCCACGGGCTCTCCGCGTACGCGATGACCAAGCAGGTCGGGCGCAACCCCGACTTCTGCCGGACGATCCGCGACGCCGGCATCACCGAGGCGGTCGCCGTGGACCTCCAGTGCGCGCTGGCCGACCGGCGGGGCGGGCTCGGCATCGGTCACCTCGGTCACCTGGTGCAGATTCCCCGGCACGAGGCGGCCACGGCGGCCGCGCTCGCCCCGAGCTACTGGACGGTCTTCAACGACACAAAGGCCGGCGAGGCGGCAGCCGCGAGCGCCGCGACCGGCCGGGAGCAGGCGCTGCTCGCCCGGATCAGCGCCCCCGGCGACCGCTTCTATCGCGGTCACGAGGGCGGCTACCCGGCCGACGAGATCGTCGCGGTCGCCGACCGGCTCGATGCCCTTTCCGGGGCACGGTTCGCCGGTGTCACGAGCTTCCCGACCCAGCTGTTCGACCCGGCCGCCGGCCGGGTGGTGCCGACTGCGAACCTCGACACCCTGCGGAGCGCCGCCGCCGCGTTGCGCGCCGCCGGGCGGTCCCACGTCGAGATCAACGCCCCGGGTACGACGTCCGCCGCGATCCTCGGCATGCTCGCCGAGGCCGGCGCCACGCAGGTCGAACCCGGTCACGGGCTGACCGGAACGACGCCCTGGCACGCTGTCACCGACCTGGTCGAGGAGCCCGCCGTGCTCTACGTCAGCGAGGTGTCGCACCTGTGGGACGGCCGGGCGTACGTCTTCGGTGGCGGGCTCTACGTCGACCCCGTGCTGGGTCTGGGCGGCACCCGCGCCCTGATCGTGCCCCGGGGCGGTGGTCTCGACGACGCGCACCTGGTCGACGTGGAGATGCCCGCGCCGGAGGCGATCGACTACTACGCGATGGCCGACGTCGGCGCGGTACCGTCCGTCGCACCCGGCGACACAGTCCTGTTCGGATTCCGGCCGCAGGTCTTCGTTACCCGGGCACTGACAGCGGGCGTGACCGGCGTGCGTTCCGGCGCTCCGGCCGTCACCGGCGTCTACGCCGCCGACGGGTCGACGCCGATCCGGCTCGACGACGGCGACCCGCACACCCACGCGTCCGGCAGCACAGGGAGGGCATCATGAGCACTGTCACCCAGAACACCGTCCCGGCCGGCGACGCGGCCGGCACGGGCACCCCTCCGTTGCAGCTGCGCGACATCCGCAAGCAGTTCGGCGGGGTCGTCGCGATCGAGCGGTTCGACCTCGAACTGGCCGCCGGTCAGATCACCGCGCTGGTCGGCGACAACGGCGCCGGCAAGTCCACCCTCGTGAAGATCATTTCCGGGGTGTACCAGCCGACCGAAGGCGAGCTGCGGATGCACGGCCGGCCTGTGACGTTCCGGGACGCCTCCGACGCCCGACGGCAGGGTGTCGAGGTGGTCTACCAGGACCTGGCCCTTGCCGACTCGCAGCCGGTCTACATGAACATGTTCCTCGGCCGGGAGTTGACCCGCGGCCCGCTGCGGCTGCTGGACCGCCGCCGGATGGCACGGGAGACCCAGGAACTTGTGGACGCCCTGGACGTCCGCATCCCCAGCGCGAAGGCGACGATCAGGGACCTCTCCGGCGGGCAGCGTCAGGCGGTGGCGATCTGCCGAGCCACCCACTGGGCGAGCGGCCTGGTGTTGATGGACGAGCCGACAGCCGCGCTGGGGGTGGCCGAGACCGCCAAGGTGGAGCAGCTGATCATGAAGCTGCGGGAGCGCGGCGCCGCAGTCCTCGTCGTCAGCCACAACCTCGACCAGGTGTTCCGGATCGCCGACCGGGTGGCGGTGCTGCGCCGCGGCCGCCAGGTCGGTGTCCGGAACATCGAGGAGACCAGCCGCAACGAGATCGTCTCGATGATCACCGGTGCGTCGGACGAGGCCGAGCGGCAGTGAGCCCGGCTGCTGCTGGCGATCCGGGGCATCGCCAGCAGCAGCCGACCCTGGCCGGGGTGCACGTCGTCATCCTGACCAACTACGGCCTCGACGAGCATGTCTTCCACGCACTGCGCCGGCGCGGCCGGGTTCCTCGTCAAGGACATCGAGCCGGAGGACTTCCTGCACGCCGTCCGCGTCGCGGCACGCGGTGACGCGCTGCTCGCACCGTCGATCACCCGCAGACTCATCGACACCTACGTCACCGAGCCGCCCCACCTGCGTGCCCACGCCGGATTGGCAGGGCTGACCAACCGGGAACGGGAAACCGTCGCCCTTGTCGCGCGTGGGCTCTCCAACGACGAGATCGCCGATCGCATGGTGATCAGTCCGCTGACCGCGAAGACGCACGTCAACCGGGCCATGGCCAAGTTGCACGCGCGGGACCGCGCCCAACTCGTTGTCATCGCGTACGAGTGCGGCCTGGTCGTGCCGCGCCCACGCTGAGGTGACCGACAGCAGGGCGGCCAGGCGTGGCGAGCGCCGTGCTTAGCTGTCGGCATGATCGCACCTGTTTCCCTCGGCACGTGGCCGACTCCGTTGGAGCCCGCGCCCCGGCTCGCGGCCCGGCTGGGCCTGGCGGAGCTGTGGTTCAAGCGTGACGACCTCGGCGGGCTCGGTGGTGGTGGCAACAAGGTCCGCAAACTGCGGTACACCTGCGCCGAGGCGGTCGCGGCCGGCGCCACCACGCTCATCACCTCGGGGGCGCCGCAGAGCAACCACGCGCGGCTGACCGCCGCGGCGGCCGCGCGGCTGGGCCTCGGCTGCGTGCTGGTGCTCGCCGGCCCGCCCCCGCCGGATCGGCGCGGGAACCTGCTGCTCGACGAGTTGGCGGGAGCGGATGTCGTCTGGGCCGGAAACGCTCCGCTGGCCGAGGTGGTGGCGGTCGAGGCGCAGCGGCGGTCGGCGTGGGTCATCCCCTTCGGCGGCACCTCACAGGCTTCAGTCGAGGGGTACGTGGACTGCGGCCGGGAGCTGCGCACCCAGGTGCCGGACATCGCCGGGGCGGAGGTCGTCGTAGCGCTCGGCTCCGGCGGGACGATGGCCGGGCTCGTACGCGAACTGGGCGCCGATCGGGTGGTCGGTGTGGACGTCGGCGCCCTGCCCGACCCCCGTTCGACGGTCGCCGGCCTGCTGCCCGGCGAGGTCGAGCCGGCCGCGCTGCGGATCGACGGCTCACAGGTTGGTGCCGGCTACGCCACACTCACCGACGGCGTACGGGCGGCGCTGGCGACGGCCGCCCGCGCGGAGGGGATCTTCCTGGACCCGACGTACACCGGTCGGGCGATGGCGGCGCTGCTGGCCGGCACCTTTCCGCGCGGCGCCAGGGTGGTCTTCCTGCACACCGGCGGTCTGCCGGGGCTCTTCGGCCATCCTGGGCTGTTCGGCGGCGCGACCAGCGGCGAGGATCACTGAGCGGCGGTGCCCGGATCGGCTCGTGCCATGATTGCGCGCATGGGCAAGCAGCAGCACGTCGGCGGATCCGACCGGCACAACGGGTCGGGCGGCACCGCCCCCGGCGCGACCGGTGGCGAGGAGCGCCTCGGCGTGGCGCAGGACCCGGCGACGTCACAGATGACCCTCATCGACCTGGCGTCCGACCCGTCGCCCGTGGTTCGCAAGGCCGTCGCCGGCCGCAGCGACGCGCCCGCGCAGGCCCTGCGGCCACTGGCCCGGGACCACGATCGTGACGTTCGGGAGGCGGTGGCGAGGAACCCGTCGGCGTCGGTCGGCAACCTCCTGCGTCTCGTCAAGGACGCGGACCGGTGGGTCCGCTGGGCGGTGGCCGGCAACCCGGCGTGCGACGAGTCGGTCCGCCGGGCCATGGTCGAGGCGCCCGACAAGGAACTTCGCGGCCTCCTCGCGGAGAGCCGCGAGCTGGAGCCCGACCTGGCGGCCCGGCTTGTCGACGACGTCTCACCCGAGGTGCGGGAGCGGCTCGCCACCCACACCCACGATCCCGACGTCATCACCGCGCTGATGGCCGACCGCACCGGACGCGTCCGCAAGGGGCTCGCGCGCAACCGGCGGACCACCGCCGCGCAGCGCAGCGCACTGGCAGACGACCCGGTGGTCGACGTCCGTGCCGCGCTGGTCCGCTCGGTGGAACTCGACGAGGCGGACCTGCAACGCCTCGTCAACGACCGTTCGGTGCAGGTCCGACTGGCGATGGCGACCTCCGAGGTCGTCCCGCCACACATCCGCGAGGCGCTCGGGCGCGATCCGGACGAGATGGTGGCCTCGGCCGCGCGGGACTTCCGCCCGGAGTCCGGTAACGCCTCGGTGGTGCGGGCGCCCCGCATCGGTCACCGGCCCTCCGGGGCCGGCCCTGCGAGGTCGGGCGGCACCGCCCACTGACCCCGTGCGGCACTGCGGCACCGGGAGGCTACATCCGCGACACCCGTGGCTGGGGCGGGGTGCTGCGGTGGGCGACATGCGTCGCCGATGACTGCCGAACGTTCAGCGGGACGTCCCGGCGGGCCAGGCGGTGCAGCAGGGCGCGAATCTGGCGCTTGTCCGCGGCCGGGACGGACTCATCCAGCAGCCGTTCGCGGATGCTGCCCATGTCCGCCTCGACCTGCGTGAGCGCCGGAGGGCCGGCCGGGGCGGCGGTGCCCGCCATCGCGAGCGGCCGGATCGCGGCGGCGATGGAGAGCCCGAGCGTGGCGCACAGGCTGCGTACCTTCGCCAGCTCCGGATAGCGCTGCCAGTCGCCGGCGAGCCAGCGGAACAGCGTCGAGCGGCTGATGCCTGTGTGTCGCGCGAGGTCGCCGACCGTCCAGCCGCGCTTTTCCCGCGCGTCCTCGACGGCCTGGCGAACGAACTGCGCAAACGCCATCTGGGGCGTCGTGGGAGTAGTGTCCGACATCGGAGGTGCCCCCCTCGGTCCTGTCGTGCTCGGCGTGCGCCGGTCGGTCGGATGCGGCAGTGATGTGATCGTCTCGCAGCCGAGGTCGTCATGCTGTGTCGTCCCGCCCCACTCCCTTACTCGTTCGAGGTTGGGCGGTTACTCAACCGCCTGTCCCAGGCGATGGACCGCCGCCACGGGGTGGTGCCGCCGTCCCGCCGGCGGGCCCGCTGCTGTGACAGTTACCTCACCCGTCCTCTGTGATCTTGGATACGCCCTGTCGGGGCAGTACCGTCCCCCTGTCGAGACCCGCATTCGCACCAACCTGGCTGCCCGTAACGGATGCAGCCGAACCGGAGGGACACCGTCGTGAGGTTCCAGAGCGCAGTCCGGCAGGCCGGACTCGTCGTGGCGGTCACCGCCCTCGCACTGAGCGCCGGCTGCGCCAAGAAGGACGACAGCGAGGTCCAGGCGAGCGGGGTCAAGCTGGTCCAGGCCGGCAAGCTGACCGTCTGCACCCACCTGCCGTACCCGCCGTTCCAGTCGAAGGACGCCGGCGGCAAGGTGACCGGGTTCGACGTCGAGGTGATGGACCTCGTCGCCAAGGAGTTGGGCGTCGAGCAGACGATCATCGACACCCCGTTCGAGGGGATCAAGTCCGGCCAGGACCTGAACACCGGCAAGTGCGACGCGGCGGCCGCCGGCATGACCATCACCGAAGAGCGGCAGAAGGTCATGAACTTCTCCGACCCGTACTTCGACGCCACTCAGGCGCTGCTGGTCAAGACCGGGAAGCCGTACAAGTCGCTCGACGACCTCAAGGACCGCAAGCTCGGCGTCCAGGCGTCCACCACCGGCCGGGACTACGCCCGCAAGTTCGAGAAGGAGAAGGGCCTGCAGCTCGTCGAGTTCGAGGATCTCGCCGCCCTGCAGCAGGCCGTCGCCAACGGTCAGGTCGAGGCCGCCATCAACGACCTGCCGGTCTGGACCGAGTACCTGAAGAAGAACCCGGGTGGGTTCGAGGTGGCCGCCGAGTTCGACACCGGCGAGCAGTACGGGTTCTCGGTGAAGAAGGACGGCAACCCGGAACTGCTCAAGAAGATCAATGAAACGCTTGCCAAGGCCAAGCAGGACGGCACGTACGACGCCATCTACGAGAAGTGGATCGGCAAGCGTCCGAGCGCCTGATCGAAGTGCGGTGCAGGAGGGCGCGCGCCCCGCGCGCCCTCCTCTTCGGTAACCTCCGGGAAGGCAACGAGCGAACGTGAAGCTGCGACGCCGCCAGCGGGAGCGGCTGTCCCTCGGGCTCCAGTACCTGGTCTTCATCGCCCTCATCGCCGCGGTGGCCTTCGCCGCCGACTGGGGCAGGTTGAAGGACGCGTTCTTCCGCGTCGACATCATCGAGTCGATGTTCCCGACGATCATCACGGTCGCGCTGCGCAACACGGTGCTCTACACGCTTGGCGCGTTCGCGTTCGGCCTCGTGTTCGGCACCATCCTCGCGCTGATGCGGCTGTCCCGGGTGGCGCCGTACCGCTGGGTGGCGACCGCGTACATCGAGCTGTTCCGGGGTCTGCCCGCGCTGCTTGTGCTCTTCCTCGTCGGGTACGGCATCCCGATCGCCTTTCCGGAGCGCGAGATTCCGGGCGGCGTGTTCGGTTCGATAGCTATCGGCCTCGGTCTGACCGCGGCGGCGTACATGGCCGAGACCATCCGGGCCGGCATCCAGGCGGTGCCGAAGGGGCAGATGGAGGCGGCGCGCACCCTCGGCATGTCGCACTTCACCGCCATGCGCACGATCGTCATTCCGCAGGCGTTCCGGATCGTCATCCCGCCGCTGACCAACGAACTCATCCTGCTCACCAAGGACTCGTCGCTCGCCTACGTGCTCGGCGTGACGGCACAGACCATCGAGATCACCAAGTTCGGCCGGGACATGCTCAACGACCGGGTGAACGCCACTCCGCTGTTGGTGGCCGGTCTCGCCTACCTGGTCATCACCCTGCCTCTGTCCCAGGTGGTACGACGCCTCGAACTCCGCTACGCCAAGGCCCGGTGACCCGCATGACGACAACGCCGCCCCGCCCCGCCGTCGAGATCCGCGACCTGCACAAGTCCTTCGGGCCACTAAAGGTGCTCAAGGGCATCGACTTCGAGGTCGGGCAGGGTGAGGTGGTCTGCGTGATCGGGCCGTCCGGGTCCGGCAAGTCGACGCTGCTGCGCTGCGTCGACCTCCTGGAGGAGCCGACGGCCGGCACGATCTGGGTGAACGGCGTCGAGATGACCGACCCGGATGTCGAGATCGACGCGGTACGCCGTGGCATCGGCATGGTGTTCCAGTCGTTCAACCTGTTCCCGCACCTGACCGTGCTGAAAAACCTCACAATCGCGCAGCGGCGGGTGCTGCGGCGTGGTCGCGCCGAGGCCGAGCGGATCGCGCGGGCCAACCTGGAGCGGGTCGGGCTCTCCGACAAGGCCGACGCGTTCCCGGCGCAGCTCTCGGGCGGGCAGCAGCAGCGGGCAGCCATCGCCCGGTCGTTGTCGATGGAGCCCAAGCTGATGCTCTTCGACGAGCCGACCTCCGCGCTCGACCCGGAACTGGTCGGCGACGTGCTCACGGTCATGCGCAAGCTGGCCGAGGACGGCATGACGATGATGGTGGTCACCCACGAGATGGCGTTCGCCAGGGACGTCGCCGACCGGGTCGTGTTCATGGACGGCGGTGTGGTGGTCGAGCAGGGCCCGCCGCAGGAGGTGCTCGGCGCGCCGAAGCACGAACGGACCCGCGCGTTCCTCTCCCGGGTCCTCGACCCGACCCACGTCGCGCAGCTCGGCCAGCCCGCACAGTCGCCGGAGCCGCCGGCAGCTCCCGGCCTGCCGGCCGACGACCGCCACAAGCTCTGACGGACCGCCCCGGGCTGCCCCGGGATCGCCTTCGGCCGAGCCGCTCGCCTGCGGCTTTCATGATCAACGCGACGTCGGCGATGGCGGGCCGTCGTGCGCCCCGGATGCCGCACCATCGTCGATGGTGACTGGATGACGCGGGGCGTGCGGGGCTGAGGCACGCCCCGGCCTGCGTCCCGGTCTCATGTCAATCGACGATTGCCGTGATGTCAAGGAAATCTTCTTGCAATCAGACCTGTACTTTCGTCGATGGATTACATAAGTTGCTGTCATCCACCGAAAGTTCTGAGTCTTCCGAGCAAAGCCCGCGACGAGCCTCACCTCAGTCGTGCCTCCGCCCCGTGCTCGGCGGTTGATGCACCCTGCCCTTCGTCGCGTCTTCGCCCGGTCGGGAACGGAGACCCATGGACGATCATGCCGCTGGCCCTCACCGCCAGCTGTCCCGCAGATCGCTGATCGCCACCGGAGCACTTGCCGCCGGCGCGCTGGGCGCGGCCGCCCCGGCGATCGGCACCGCCTTCGGCGGCAGCCCCGCTCGGGCCGCAGCCGGCGTCACGAAGAAGGTCACCCTCTACGCCGAGCAGCTGCCCGGCGGCCTGTTCGGCTACGGGCTAGCGCCCGGCCAGGCCACCGTGCCGGGGCCGGTGCTGGAGATCTACGAGGGTGACACCCTGGAGATCACGCTTGTCAACACCACAAGCCAGCGGCTGTCCATCCATCCACACGGGGTGGACTACAGCACCGACTCCGACGGCAGCCCGCTCAACGCCTCGTTCAACAACCCGGGTGAGACGCGCACGTACGTCTGGCGCTCGCGGGAGATGTTCGCCGCGACGGGCCGGCGGTACATGCCGGGCAGCGCCGGCTACTGGCACTACCACGATCACGCCATGGGCACCGACCACGGCACCGGCGGAATAGCCAAGGGGCTGTACGGGGCGCTCGTCGTCCGGCGGCGCGGCGACATCCTGCCGGACAAGCAGTTCACAGTCGTGTTCAACGACATGATGATCAACAACAAGATGGCGCCGGACACTCCGATGTTCGAGGCGAACCTCGGCGAGCGGGTGGAGTGGATCGCCATCGGGCACGGCGGCACCTTCCACACCTTCCACCTGCACGCGCACCGCTGGGCGGACAACCGCACCGGGATGCTGGAGGGTCCGGCCGACCCGAGCCTCGTGATCGACAACAAGGACCTCAACCCGGGCAGCTCCTTCGGCTTCCAGGTCCTCGCCGGAGAGGGCGTCGGGCCCGGCGCCTGGATGTACCACTGCCACGTGCAGTTCCACTCCGACGGCGGCATGGCCGGCATCTTCCTGGTGCGCAACGCCGACGGCAGCATGCCGCCGGGCGCCGAGGAGGCGATCCACCGCTTCCAGGGCCACACCCACACGCATGGCAACTGACCGAAACCGAGAGTGGGGACGGGCATGACCAGAAACGTACGACGCGCACTCGCCGCGATAGCGGCAGTCGCGACACTCATCCCGGCGACGTCGGCGGCAGCCGCGCCGCGAACGGCAGCGGCACCGCAGGCGGCGGCACCGCAGAAGACCGCGGTCCTGGTGTTCCACGGGCCGGTGGCCGAGCAGCAGGACCCGGTGGCGCGCGCAGCGGACACCATCCGGCAACTTGCTGCCGGTAATGACATCGATGTCATCACCACAAGTGACCCAAACGTGTTCACCACGGCCGGGCTGTCGGCGTACCGCAGCGTGGTCTTTCTGTCCGCGACGGGCGCCGCGCTCAACCGCGACCAGGAGTCGGCGCTGCAGAGCTACATGAAGGCCGGCGGCGGCTTCGTCGGCATCGCCGACGCCGCCCGCGCGCAGGTCGACTCGACCTGGTTCACCGGCCTGATCGGCGCACGCCCTGCCGGCGCCATCCCGGTGGCCGAGCCGGTCGCCCGGGTGACCGCCAGCGGCGAGAACGCACCGGACGAGACAAAGGAGAAGCTCACCGACGGCGACGCCAACACCAAGTGGCTGGTCCGCACCGCGACCGGCTGGGTCGCCTACGAGCTGAGCGCGGCCAAGCGGGTCACCGGGTACGCGCTGACGTCGGCGAACGACTTCACCGGCCGCGATCCGAAGGACTGGACGTTGCAGGGCTCGGCGGACGGGCAGAGCTGGACCGACCTGGACCGGCGGACCGGTCAGGTCTTCCCGGAGCGGTTCCAGACCCGCCGCTTCGACATCGCCACGCCCCAGGAGTTCACGCACTTCCGGCTGAACATCACCGCGAACAGCGGCGAGCCGCTGATCCAGCTCGCCGACCTGCGGCTCTTCACCGGCGACGCCACAGCTCCGCAGTTGCCGCCGGTGAGTCGGTCGGTGGTCGACATCCTGGACCGGAACCACCCGGCCACCGCGTCGCTGCCGATGACGCTCACCCGCTCGGACCGCTGGGACAACTGGGACCCGAACCCACTCGGCACCGTGCACACCCTGGCCCAGGTGCAGGAGCGGCACTACAACCCCGGGCCGGGCGCCAACGGTCCGTTCCACCCGGTGTCCTGGTGCCGGGACTACGACGGCGGCCGGTCGTTCTACACGGGCATGGGCCACACCGAGGGCAGCTACGGCGAAGAGGCGTTCCGCACGCACCTCACCGGCGCTCTCAACTGGACCACCGGCCGTGTACGCGGCGACTGCCAGGCCACCATCGCGTCCAACTACAAGGTGGAGCGACTCACCGCTGCCAACCAGACCGGTCAGCTGGACCAGATCGGTGAGCCGCACGGGCTGACCATCGCGCCCGACGGCACGGTCTTCTACGTCGGCAAGGCCGCCTGCCCGAGCGGCCCGATCGCGGACTGGAACAACCCGAACGTCGGTAAGGGCTGCGGCACCATCCACTCGTGGGACCCGCGCACCAAGCAGGCGAAGCTGCTCACCACCCTTGAGGTGATGGGCAACCGGGGCAGCGGCTCCGAGTTGGTGAAGAACGAGGAGGGCCTGCTCGGCATCGTGCCGGACCCGAAGTTCGCCGACAACGGCTGGCTCTACGTCTACTGGATGCCGCACGAGTCGATCGACAGGGTGAAGCGGGTCGGGCAGCGCACCATCTCGCGGTTCACCTACGACCGCGAGGCGCAGAGGATCGACCAGGGCACCCGCAAGGACCTGCTGGAGTTTCCGGTGCAGATCCACAGCTGCTGCCACGCCGGCGGCGGCATGGCGTTCGACGCCAAGGGCAACCTCTACGTGGGCTCCGGCGACAACAACTCCTCCGAGGGGTCGCAGGGCTACTCCGGCAACAACTGGACCCAGGAGTACGAGGGGATCTCGTTCCAGGACGCCCGCCGTACGTCGGGTAACACGAACGACCTCGCCGGAAAGATCATCCGGATCCACCCGGAGGCGGACGGCACGTACACCATCCCGGAGGGCAACCTGTTCCCACCGGGCACCGAGAAGACCCGTCCGGAGATCTACGTGATGGGCGTGCGCAACATCGCCCGACTCCAGATCGACCCGGAGCACCAGTGGCTGACCGCCGGCTGGGTCGGCCCGGACGCTTCGTCGCCAAGCCCCACCCTCGGCCCGGCGAAGTACGAGACCGCCACCATCATCACCTCCGCCGGCAACCAGGGTTGGCCGTACTGCATGGGCAACCGGCAGCCGTACCGGGACCGCAGCACCACCGACGCGACGGTGCTGACCGGCTGGTACGACTGCGACAACCTGAAGAACGAGTCCCCCCGCAACACAGGTCTGGTGGACATCCCGGCGGCCCGGGACAACATGATCTGGTATTCGCCCGACGGCGGGGGACCGGTCTTCCCGAAGAGGACCGACGGCAGCGGCCTGCCGACCTACGTCGCGGCCGACGCCACCTACACCCAGCCCTACCTGCGCGGCGGCGGACAGGCCATCATGTCCGGTCCGACCTACCACCGCGACCTCGTCGACGCCAACAGCACGGTGGCCTGGCCGGAGTACTGGGACGAAAAGTGGTTCATCGGCGACCAGTCGAACGCCAACAACCGCGTCGCCGTCACCGTCGACCCGGCCGGCGTGCCACAGGCAACCCCGCCGGTGTACGCCGAGTCGCTGCGGGCCATCATCCCCAGCGGTAACGGCGACACCCGGTTGCAGAGCTGGATGGACGCCAAGTTCGGCCCGGACGGCGCGCTCTACCTGCTGGACTACGGAGGCGGGTTCTTCAGCCTGCACCCCAACCAGAAGCTGATCCGGATCACCTACACCGGCGGCGCGCCCACCCCGGCACCGGCGGCGAACTCGGTAGCCGTGCAGAACAAGCCGTTGACAATCGCCTTCGACGGCTCCCGCTCCGGCGGCGTCAGCCACCGTTGGGAGTTTGGCGACGGCGCCACGTCGACCGAGGCCAACCCCCGGCACACGTACGCCACTGTCGGCACCTACACGGCGAAGCTGACGGTGACGTACGCCGACGGTGAGAAGGCGACAGTGCAGTCCACTGTCACTGTGGGTTGCGCGGTGCCCGATGCCCGGCAGACCGTGTGGCTCGACGACACGGACAGCAAGGTGCCCAACCGCACGGTCGGGCAGGGCTGCACCATAAACGACCTGATCGACGACGAGAGCACCTGGCCCGACCACAACAGCTTCGTCCGACACGTGACAGCGGTGACCCGCGCGCTCCAGGACGACGAACTGCTCACCGCCCGCGAGTCCGGCACGCTCACCCGCCTGGCCTCCGCGTCGGAGATCGGTCGGGACGGGCACACCGGGTACGAACCGCTCTACGACGGCACCGTGGAGTCGCTACGTGGCTGGCAACAGGCGCCGACCGGGTCGTTCGCCATCCAGCCGGACGGGGCGCTGCGCTCCAGCGGTGGCATGGGCATGCTCTGGCACACGAAGGAACTCGGGGACTTCTCCCTGAAGGTGCAGTTCCGCGACATCGCGCCCGCTGACAATCGGGCCAACACCGGCGTGTTCATCAGGTTCCCCGACCTGCGGACCCCGCTGGAGCAGCGCCCTCCGGGCAGCTGCGGCACTGTCGGATCGGCCCGGACCTCGCAGGCGTGGATGGCGATCTACTGCGGGCACGAGATCCAGATCTACGACGGTGAGACAGGTGAGCCGCAGAAGACCGGCTCGGTCTACAACTTCGACTCCGTGCCGCTGGCCCAGGCCGGCGTCACACCGAAGAACCAGTGGAACGACTACGAGATCCGCGCAGTCGGCCAGCACTACACCATGATCCGCAACGGTGTGGTGATCAACGAGTTCGACAACACGCCGGGCAAGCAGTCCTCCCGCGCCGGCGACCCGCCCACCGATCTGCGGCAGTTCCTGCGCGGCTTCATCGGCCTGCAGAACCACGGTGACAACGACCTGACCGAGTTCCGCAACATCCGCGTGCGGGAACTCTAGGAGAGACGATGCCCCGACAACTGACGGCAGCGCTGGCGGCGCTCCTGCTCACGGTGATCCCGTGGGCAGCGACGCCCGCCTCCGCCGCCCCACGCGCCGCGGAACAGGTGCTGACCTGGACCGCCGACGACGACATCACCCGCTACAAGTCCGCCCCCACGCAGGCGGTGGCCGGTGCGACCACGATCATCTGGGAGAACAGCGCGGCCACCGGCAACACCACAGGGATGCCGCACACCCTGACCTTCGACACCACCACCGAGGGCTACAACCACGACGTCACGCTGAACATCCTGGCCAACCCGTTCGACGCCAACGACGGGCGACACCAGGCGGCCGTGACGCTGACCCCGGGCCGGTACCGCTACTTCTGCACCATCCCCGGCCACAGCCAGATGGTGGGCGAGTTGGTGGTGACCGACGGCGGTGGCGGCGACGACACCACAGCGCCGACGGTGACGGGCGCCGTGTCGGGAGACCGCGACCAGGACGGCAACTACATCGCGGCCGCGACGGTGACCGTGACGGCCACCGACACCGACTCCGGTGTGGAGACCGTCGAATACCAGGTCGACGACACGAGCTTCCAGCCGTACACACAGCCGGTGCGCGTCACAGCGATCGGCGACCACTCGGTGCAGTTCCGCGCCACCGACCAGGCCGGCAACACAAGCGCTGTCGGCTCGGTGTCGTTCCGCATCGTCGAGCCGACCCAGGAGGACACCACCCCGCCGGTGGTCACGGCCGCGCTGTCCGGCGACCGCGACGGCGACGGCAACTACGTCGGTACGGCCACCGCCACGCTCACCGCCACCGACGCGGGTTCCGGTGTCGCCACCATCGAGTACTCGCTGGACGGGGGCGCCTTCACCGCGTACGCGAACCCGATAGTGGTGAACGCGGTGGGGATGCACATGCTGCACTACCGGGCGACAGACGTCGCCGGCAACACGTCGGCGGAGCAGATGGAGCACTTCACGGTCGTCGCACCGCCGGCCGAGGACACCACGCCACCCGCCGTGTCCGCCACCGTCACCGGCGAGCGCGACGGGGACGGCGCGTACGTCGGTGGCGCCACGGTCACCGTCACCGCGACCGACGACGAGTCGGGCGTGGCGAAGATCGAGTACGCGCTCGACGGCGGCGGCTGGACCGCGTACACCAGCCCGGTCACCGTCCGTGCCCCGGGCGCGCACACCGTCCGATACCGGGCGACCGACACCGCTCAGAACACCTCCGCCGAGCAGTCGACGACGTTCACAGTGGTGGCCGACGGCACCGACGCCTGCCCCGAATCCGACACCCGGGCCACGGTGGTCATCGACGGCGACGACACAGGAGTGGCGAACGTCGACACCGGCGACGGCTGCACGATAAACGATCTGATCGACGAACACGCCAACTACGCAGGCCACGCCCAGTTCGTCAGGCACGTCGAAGCGGTCACCACAGCACTCGTGACCGGCGGCACGCTCGACCGGCGGCAGCAGGGCGCCATCGTCCGGGCCGCGGCCCGATCGGACGTCGGCGCATGAGTCCTCGAATCTCATCGACAGGGAGTACAACGATGCCCAGACGTACAGTCGTCAAGCTGGCCACCGTGACCGCCGTCGTCGCCGGCTCGGTGCTGGCGGTGGCGCCCACCGCGCACGCCGACCTGGTCACCCACTGCATCGGCACCGGCGGTGCGGTGACCGTGCCCAACGACCTGCTCGTGCCGGCCGGCAAGTCCTGCTCGCTGACCGGCACCACGATCACCGGCAACGTCACTGTCGCGGCCGGCGGCAACCTGGTGGTCACCGGCGGCCGGGTCAGCGGTGAGGTGCGCGTCGCCGCCGACGGCTACCTCGACGCCACCGACACGAGCGTCGACGGCCAGGTGGTCCTGGCCGCCGGCGGGTACGGCATCTTCCTGAAAGACGCCCAGACCGGCACCGTGACCGTACGGCCGAAGGGTTCCGCGACCATCGACAGCTTCCTGTTCGCGGAGGAGTCGACGATCGCCGGGCACGTCAACGTGAGCGCCGGTGAGGTCCGGCTCGACCGCGGAACGCAGGTGCAGCGCAACCTCAGCAGCACCGGCACCTACTACACCGACGTGCACGACTCGTTCGTCGACGGCACGCTGTCGGTGCTCAACAGCGCCACCGGCAGTGTGGTGTGCGGCAGTGCCGTCCGGGGCCGGGCCACCTTCGCCGGCAACCTGGGCGGCGTGCAACTCGGCCCGAACGGGGTCCTCGACAGCTGCGCCTCCGGCGGCTACTGGGGCGCGGACGTCAGCATCACCAGCACCACAGGTGGCGTCACCGTGGACGACACCATCATCAACGGCCAGTTGACGGTGACGTCCAACAACCCGGTGGCACAGGTGGCCGCGAACAACCGGATCCGCGGCGGCGTGACAGGTGACCAGGCGACCGCGACCGCCAACCGGGCCGCCCGGGTGGTGAACCCGGACCGCGAGGAGGCCGGCGAGCAGCGGGCGGATCTTCGCCGTACCTCGGCCGAGCAGGCGGCCAGCGCGGCGGGCGCGGCCCGGCTCTAGGAACCCGGATGGGCACGCCGGGCCGGACGTCATCAGGCGTCCGGCCCGGCGCTCGTCGCCGACGTGGCCTCAGTTGCGGTGGGCGCTCACTTGATGGCGAGCGCGTTGGGCGGGGAGCCGACCCCGCCTGGGATGTTCAGTGGCTTGCAGGTCAGGAAGAAGTCGTAGCGGCCGTCCTGCGCGCAGCTCGTGGCGAGCTGATCGAGCTTCCACAGCTCGCCCATGGCCATGCCGAGCAGGGCGATCAACGGTCGGTGCAGCATGCCGCTGTGGTTCACCCCGCGCTCGGGTGCGCGTTCGTCGGCCATCCGGAAGTCCGAGTCGATGACGGGATCGGCTTCGACCGCGGGCGTGTCACTCGCGACGAGCGCGATCTCGTGGTCCCACAGCCACCGCAGTGTCTGCTCGCGTTGGGCCAGCCCGGGGGACTTGTTGCGGGTGTTGAACTCGATGCGCTGCGACCGGGTCTTCGACACGTAGTTCTCGGCCCAGCCGGTGCGCAGCAGCAGGATGTCACCGCCCTGCCACTGGACGCCCTGCTCCGCCGCGATGGCGTCCAGGGTGGGCGCGTCGAGGACTACTGTCGTCTCGCAGTCGTACTCCCGGCGGTGCGCGGCGAAGAAGCGCGGCACGTCCAGCAGCACGCCCCGTCCCGCGATGCCCGACTCGGCCCAGTTGTGGATGCCCAGCCGGGTCGACTCGCTCGTGTTGTCGGCGGCCGCGAGCCCGTTGTAGAAGCCGTGTCGCGGGTGGCCGATGTGGCGCAGCGCGTCCACCTGTGACGTCGACTGGAGATAGAACGAGTCGAGCCAGTCGTCGCGGTGGAACTCGTTGTTGGCGAACACGTGGTGCTCGGTGGCGGGGCGGGTGCCGGTGGGGTATGGCTCGAACGCGTTGACGGGGTAGTCGAGGTTGAATCGCTGGCCGCTGCGGACCAGTCGCGCGGCCGCCGCGACGCGCTCCGGCGTCAGGAGGTTGATGGTGCCCATTTCGTCGTCACGGCCGAAGACATCCCAACTGGAGTGGGGTGGGTCGGCGGAGGAGAGGTCGTCATAGGTCGGCATGTGGCCCTTCACCTGGAGCCTTCAGTTCGTCGCTGAGCGCGGTGGCGGTTGCCAGGAGTTGCTCGAGTGCGGTGGCCAGGTCGAGTTCCCCGGCCCCGAGGATTGCCACGGTGGCGCACATTCCCTGCTCGTCGAAGACCGGCGCCGCCATGGCGAACAGACCGCCGCTGTGCCGGGCGATGCTGAACCCCTGCCGGCGGGCGGAGTAGATCTCGGACTCCAGCCGGGCGCGGTCGACCGCCGACATCCCGGCGGCGGCGGCGTCCAGCACGGACGGGTCGGCGTACGCGAAGAACAGGTGGGTCTGGGCCGCTGTCATGTCGAGTTTCGAGCCGGCGTGCACAGTCACCACCACCATCCGACTCGTGTCCTCCTCGACGAGGGCGACCACCGGTTCCTGCGCGCCGCGGATGCTGAGCACCGCCGTCATCCGGACGGCGGTGCGCAGCTTCCGCAGGTGAGGGCCGGCGATCTCGACGATGCGTTGGCGGCCCAGGGCCTGAATGCCCAACTCCAGCATCAGCCCGCCGAGTGCGAACGTCCCCCGCCGGGTGCCCCTTTCGAGGATGCCCGCGGCCACCATCGACGCGCAGTACCGGTAGGCGGTGGTGCGATTCAGCCCGGTGCGTTCGGCCACGTCCGCCGCTGTGAGCTCGAGGACCCGAGGGCCGAACAGCGCGAGGATCTGCCCGACACGTGCAACGGCCCGGATGTCGGAACTCGAGGCATCGGCCGGATCAAAGTTCACCATCGCTGAATCGTAGTTCACAGAGGGAACTCCGAGGGTTCAGTGCGACCCGCGGGGGAGTGGCGTCATCCCGCCAACCAGTTGGTGAGCTTGGTGGTCACCTCGTTGAAGTTGGCAGCGTACCAGTCGACGTCCTGAAGGACTGTCTCGCCGGTGTTGGCGGGGCCGTAGACCTCGACCTTCTTCGCGTTCTGCGAGAGGTTCGACTTGGCGGCCTTGTTCACCGGCGCGGTGCCGAGGGCCTCGGAGATGCCGGCGACCGCTTCTGGGGTCACGACCTGCGGCAGGAACCGTTGTGCGGCCTGGACGTTCTTCGAACCCTTCGGGACGGCGAAGGCGTTGATGGAGGTGACTGTCACGTCCCAGACGACAGTGACGTCGGTGCCGTCGTCCATCAGTGGCACGAGTCGGGAGTCGGCCAGCAGGAACATGTCGACCTGCTTCGAGCCGACCGCCTGTTGCAGGGCGCCGACGTTCGGGGCGAACGTCGTGACCTTGCGGATGGTGTCGAGCTTCTTGAGCGCGCGGTCGACGTCGAGCGGGTAGAGGTCCTTCGGGGCCACGCCGTCGGCGAGCAGCGGATATTCGAGGATGCCGTTCTGGATGTTGGTGAGGATGCCGCGCCGGCCCGGGAACTTCTGGACGTCGAAGAAGTCCTCGATCGTCTTCGGCGCCTTTGTGGCGTCCGGGAACGCGTCGGTGCGGTACGCGAACGGCGACGCGTTGATGAAGTTGCCGATGTAGCACTCGCCGACGGTGCCCTCGACGAGGTCCTTCTTGTCGACCGCGGAGAAGTCCAGCTTCTCGAAGAGCGTCCCGCAGTTCTGGGTGGCGGCAGCGGGGGCGACCGCGACCACGTCCCACAGCACGGAGTTGCTCTGCACCTGGGCCTTGACCTGGGAGACGTCCGGGGGCGACGAGTTGACGAACGTGACGTTGGGGTTCGCGGCGGAGTAGGGCTTCTGGTAGTGCTCGATCATCGCCTCCTGGCCGACGCCGCCGTAGGCGACGAACGTCAGCTTGACGGGCCCGTCGGGGTCGGTCGCGGTGGCTGTCTCGCCGCCACAGGCGGCCAGCAGGGCCACGGCGGTGATCGCGCTGATGGTCGCGAGGCCGCGACTAGTTCTGGTCACCATGTCACTTCCTTCGGTCTAAGGGGTTCGCTCGTCGGCTCTAATTGTTCAAAGTATGGGTCTTGACTTCGTAATATGAACGCTAGGCGAGGTCGACGAGGCTACGCAAGGGCCATTCAGGCATGATGTTTGGAATACGTCGATAGATGTTCGGCCAGTGAACGTTTAGACGGCCACGACACGTTGCTTGTCGACGCGCCACCAGGCGGTGACCGACTGGCCGACGCTCAGGTCCGTCTGCGTCGCGTCGAACCTCGCGCGCCCCACCGTCCCGTCCCGACCGAAGGAGAGGACGGCGGTGCGGTAGGCGCCCATGTAGCCGATGTCCCGGATGGTCGCGGGCACCGAGTTCACCCCGGCCGGCACCGCGGCGTCGTCGGCGCCGACGCGGACGTCCTCCGGCCGCACCACGAGCGCGGCGCGCCCACCGGCACTCGCCCGGGCCGACACCGTACGGGAGTCCAGCGCCCAGACGGTGTTCTCCCACACCACTGTGTCGTCCGCGCGCCGCGCCAGCTCGAAGACGTTCGAGTCGCCGAGGAAACGCGCGGTGAAGAGCGTTTCCGGGGCCTCGTAGAGCGATTCCGGCGTGCCCACCTGCTCGATGCGGCCGTCGTTGAAGAGCGCGATGCGGTCCGACAGGTTCATCGCCTCCTCCTGGTCGTGCGTGACGAACACGAACGTCGACCCCACCTCGCGGTGGATCCGCTGGATTTCCATCTGCAGGGAGGCCCGCAGGTTGCGGTCGAGCGCCCCCAGCGGTTCGTCGAGGAGCAGCGCGGTCGGACCGAAGACGATGGCGCGGGCGAGGGCGACCCGCTGCTGCTGGCCCCCCGACAACTGGGCCGGATAGTTGTCGTCCCGGCCGGTCAGCTGGACGAGTTCGAGCACCTCGGCGACCTTGCGGGTGATCTCGGCCCGGGGCACCCGCCGCTCGCGCAGCGGATAGGCGACGTTCTGGGCGATCGTCATGTGCGGAAAGAGCGCGTAGTTCTGGAAGAGCATGCCCAGGTTGCGCTTGTGCGGGGGCAGCGCGCTGACGTCGGCCCCGTTGAACGAGATCGATCCCGCGGTGAGCGTCTCGAATCCCGCGATGAGGTTGAGCGTCGTGGTCTTTCCGGAACCACTCGGCCCGAGCAGCGTCATGAACTCGCCCGGCTCGATCGTGAGTGAGACGTCCGCGACGGCGGGGATCGCCAGTCCGTAGTCCTTTGTCACACCGTTGAGGCGGATCTGTGTACCGGCCCGCGCTGGGATGGACGCGGGCGCGGGCGCGACAGTGGGGGACGGCGTTGCAGGCATGCGAACTCCTATCGGGACTTTCCTCGGCTACCCACGAACTGCAGGACGAGGCAGATGATGGTGACCGCGGTGACCACGAGGCTTGATGACGCGGCGATCGTCGGGTCGATCTCGACGGTGACGCTGTTGTACATCTGCACGGGCAGCGTCTGGAACAGGGGAGAGCGCAGGAAGAGGGCGATCACGACCTCGTCGAACGACGTCACGAAGGCGAAGATGGCACCCGTGACGATTCCCCGGCTGATCAGCGGCATCGTCACGCGCAGGAAGGTCCGGTGCGGCGGGGCGCCCAGTGACGCGGACGCGCGCAGCAGCTTCGGGTCGAACCCGCCGAGCGCACTTGTCACCGACACCAGCACGAACGGCACGGCTATCGCGGCGTGCGCGAGCACGTAACCGGTGATGGTGCCGACGAGCTGCCACTTCAGGAAGGAGATGTAGACCGCCACCGCGATGACGATCGCCGGCGTGACGATCGAGATCATCAGGACGGTCCGCGCGAAGCGCGCCAGCCGGCCGGTCAGGTTGTGCAGGCCCAGCGCGGCGGCGGTCCCGACCACTGTCGCGAGCGTGGCCGAGAGCACTGCCACAAGCACCGAATTGCGCAGCGAGGTCAGCCACACCGGGTTGGTGAAGAAGTTCTCGTACAGCTTGAGCGAGAAGCCCTCCGGCGGGAACTGGAACGTCGACGCGGAGCTGAAGCTCATCGGGATGACGATCAGGGTCGGGAGGATGAAGTACAGCCCGACGAGCAGCACGATGACGTACAGCCACCACGGGATCGGGTCCACCCCTCGCCCGCGTCGGCGGGTGCGGCGCGGGCGGGGCGCCGGCGGCGCACCCGCCTCCGTCTCGATGTCACTCAACGCGCGGGTCATGACTGGTCCTTCGGACGAGTGGCGGCGACGACGCCGATAGCCGAGATCGTGCCCCCGAGGCGGTTCGCCCAGGCCACGAGCACGAGGGTGACGACGAGCACGAGCATCCCCAGCGCGCTGGCCCCGGCGAAGTCGAGGAGCTGGGTCGTGCGCTGGCCGAGCAGTTGCGCGACGAGCGACTGCTGCGGTGAGCCCAGCAGGGCCGGCGTGACGTAGAAGCCGAGGCTCAGCGTGAAGACGAGGATCAGCCCGGCTACGACACCGCCGCGCGACAGCGGCCAGTACACCTTCCAGAACGCCACGAGCGGATGGGAGCCGAGCCCGCGCGCCGCCAGCAGCAGTCGCCTGTCGATGCCGCTGAGCGCGCTGAACAGTGGCAGCACCATGAACGGGAGCAGCACCTGGCTCATGGCGATGGTCACCCCGCCGACCGTGCCGTAGAGCACGATGTCCAGGCCGAACTGCTCCAGGAACGAGTGCACCGGCCCGTTGCGCTGCAAGATGATGATCCACGCGAAGTTGCGGGCCATCACCGACGTCCAGAACGGGATCAGGACGATCACCAGGAGGATGCCGCGCAGGCGCGGCCCGACCCGGGTCATCAGGTACGCGTACGGGTAGCCGAGCAGAAAGGCGATGACGGTGACCATTGCCGCCGTCATCGCGGTGCGGGCGAGCACCCGCAGCGTCACCCCGTCGGTGAAGAGCGTCTGGTAGTGCTGGAGCGTCCAGTCGGGACTTCCGGCACTGCGGATCAGGCCCTGGCCGAGTGGGACGAGCAGGATCACGGTGATCAGTGCGAACGCCGGCACGAGCAGGAGCCACTGTGGGCTCGGGGTGCGCCGCTTCGCGGGACCTGGCATCTTCAACTCCGCCTTTCGCCCGTCAGTTCGGGCTCGCCTGTCCTGCATGGGATCAGCTCGCGACCAGCGAGCCCAGGGTCTGCGCCGCCTGTTCGAGCGCGTGAACGCGCTCGGTCGACTGGCCCGCGGGGCGCAGCATCGCGGTCGTGCCGAGAAGTGCCATCGCGGCCTGGACGTTGCGGGTGGCGAAGATCGGCACCGCTACCGACACGAAACCCTCGCGGTCGAGGTCCGCCCAGGCGACCCGGTGGCGCCGCACGCCGACGAGCGCGTGCTGCTCCGCGGCGGCCTCCGCAGGGGTGAGCCGCTCGTGTGCGCGGGCCACCGCCGCCGGATCGGACTGGAACGCCAGGAGGACGCGGGTCTGCGCCGCCCGGAGTCCGAGCACCGTGCCGACGCGCACGGTTAGCACGATGGTGCCCTGGTTGGCCTCCTCGACGAGCGTCACCACCGCCCCCGAGCGGCCGAGGAAGCTCAGGACTGTGGTGAGCCCCGTCGTGTCCGACAGCTGACGCATGACCGCCGGCGCGAGCGTGAGGATCTGCTGGCGCACCGACACCAGCGCGGAGAGCTGGTCGAGCAGTGGTCCCGGCCCGTATGAGGCGCTGAGGAACCCGGCGCGCTGCAACGACTGCAGATATCGGTGTGCTGTCGTCCGGTTCAGGCCGAGCCGATCGGCCACGAGCGCCGGTGTGAGGCTGCACGTGTCCTGGTCGAGAAGCGCGAGGACACTCGCGGCGCGATCAATGGACTGGATCGTGGCCGTCCGCGTGGGACCGCCGGCCGCGCTGCCCGGGTTGCCGGTGCGGCGTGCGCGATGCCCGTGCCGCTCACCGCTCATGTCACACCGCCTCCGAGCCACTTCGGGTCCGTGTCGTGCATGTGTCCGGTCTGTGTCGTGCAAGTAGAGCAGCCGAAAGTTCATAGGGCAACCCTCAGCTTCGTATTGTGAACACGATAGGGGCCTGGCGGTGGTGTCGGACGCGCTCGACGCTGTGGACACACGTGAACGTGATCCGTATATTGAACTTCCGTTACGCATCCCGAACAACCCACCGACCCAAGGAGGTACTCGGATGTCCGTCGCCGAGGAGACGCTCACGCCGACGCCCGCTCTGCTCAAGGTGCTGGACGGCGCCGTCGACCTCCACTGCCACTCCGGCCCGAGTCCGTTCCCCCGCCGGTTCGATCACGTGGAGGCGTCGCACGACGCGGCCCGGATCAACATGCGCGCGATCCTGTGCAAGTCCCACCACCACAACACGGTGATGGACCTGCTCGCCATGCGAACGCAACTGGCGACCGCGCCCACGCCCATGTACGGCGGGGTGGCGCTCAACTCCGAGGTCGGCGGCGTCAACCCCTCGGCCGTGGCGGTGGCGATCAACATGGGTGGCCGCTGCGTCTGGGGGCCGACCGTGTCGGCGGGCCAGCACATCCGCGCCCACAGCCACGACGACGGTTTCCCGAGCGCCACGGGCAACCTCTACGAGTCGGAGGTGTCGATCTTCAACGCCGCCGGTGACGTGTCCGAGGAGGCGGACCTCGTCACCCGCCTGGTCGCCGACGCCGGGATCATGCTGACCGGGGGCCACCTCGACGGCGAGTCGATGAGTGCCTACTTCAAGACGGCAAGCGCGAACGGGGTCAAGCGCATCCTGCTGCACCACCCCGACTTCATCGTCGACGTCTCCGAACCCGACATCGAGACGATGCTCGGCTACGGCGCGTTCGTCGAGCACGAACTCTCGATGTACCACCCGCAGGTGCCCGCTCCCCGCTGGCCGATCCAGCGACTCGTCGACTGGATCAACAAGATCGGCCCGGAGCGCACGGTGCTCGACTCGGACCTCGGCCAGCAGGGCAACCCGCTGCCCGTGGACGCGTACATCCTGATCGTCCAGCAGCTGCTCGACCACGGCATCTCCGCCGCCGACATCCGCCAGATGATCTGCCGCAACACCGCCTACCTGCTTGGTCTCGAGGAGACCAACTGATGCGTACGGCTGAGAAGGTCATCATCACGACGGCGGTGACAGGCTCGGTGAACGTACCCTCGCAGAGCCCCTACCTGCCGCTGTCCGCGGCGGACGTGGCGCAGGCGGCCGTCGAGGCGGTGGAGGCCGGCTCGGCCGTCGTGCACATCCACGCGCGGCATCCGGACGGACGACCTGCCTTCGAACCCGAGATCTTCGAGCAGATCATTCCGCGCATCACCGAGCGCACCGACGCCGTCATCAACATCACCACCGGCGGGTCGTCGGCGATGACGATGGAGCAGCGGCTCGCGGCGGCCATCCGGTTCCGCCCCGAACTCGCCTCGATGAACATGGGGTCGATGAACTTCGTGTACTCCGGGATCGCCGACAGGGTGACCGAGTGGAGGCACGCGTGGGAGAAGCCCTACGTGCTCAACACCTACTCCCAGCCGTTCGTCAACACGTTCGACCGCATCGAGCACACGCTGCGCACGCTCGGCGCCAACGGCACCCGCTTCGAGTACGAGTGCTACGACATCGGTCACCTGTACTCGCTCGCCCACTTCGTCGACAAGGGCCTGGCGACGCCGCCGCTGCTGATCCAGGGTGTCTTCGGCATCCTGGGCGGCATCGGCGCCGACCACGAGAACCTCGAACACATGGTGCGCATCGCCGACAAGTTGTTCGGCGACGACTACTCGTTCTCCGCGTTCGCCGCCGGGCGGGACCAGATGCAGTTCGGCACGCACAGCGCCTGGCTCGGCGGGCACGTGCGGGTGGGCCTCGAGGACAGCCTCTGGATCGGCAAGGGACAGCTCGCGGAGAGCAACGCCCAGCAGGTCCGCAAGATCCGCGACGTGATCGAAGATCTCGGCAAGGAGATCGCCACGCCAGCCGATGCCCGCGCGATGCTCGCGCTGCGCGGCATCGAGACCGCCGAAGGGAGCGCACGCACATGAGTACGTACGCCGCAGACGACATCCGGTCGCGTTTGACGACCGCGACTCCCACCCGGGCCGTGGATGTGTCCACGCCCATCAGGCCCGCGCAGTGGATCGAGTTCCACACGTTCGCCCCGACGGTGGTCGGGCCGAACGGCAGCAGGACCTGGATCGCCCGCGCCGCCAACCTGGTGATCGCCTACACCGAGGCAAAGGCCGGCGACGTGTTCGCCCGCACCGCGCAACCGGACGAGTACGCCGTTCTCATGTACTCGTCTAGCGCACCCGTGACGGTGTCGGCAGGCGACGGCACCGAATCCGTCTCCGAGGAGGCGTTCGTGGTCGTGCCGCCGGGCGACAGCGAGATCCGGGTCGACGGCGACGGCATACTCATCCGGCTGTTCTCCGTCCGCGCGGAGGACCTGTGCGCGAGCGCGGTAAACGCGGCCGCGTACGCCGAGCCCGACGAGCGGGTCACTCCGCTGCACCCGTGGCCCGACCCGGTCGGCGGTTTCGCGCTGCGCGTCTACCGGTTGGCGGACACCCCGATCGCCGAGGGCCGGTTCGGGCGCATCTTCCGCACCACCAACCTCATGGTCAACTTCCTGGCCGAGGAGCCGAAGCCCCGCGACGTCCACAAGCTGTCGCCGCACCACCACGACGATTTCGAGCAGGTCTCGCTAGCGGTCAAGGGCAGGTTCATGCACCACATCCGCTACCCGTGGGGTCCCGACTCGACGCGCTGGCGGCCCGACGAGAGCCGCGAGATCGCCACTCCGTCGATCTGCGTCATCCCGCCGCCGACCGTGCACACGACCCAGGGGGTCGGCCCGCACCAGCAGCTCATCGACATCTTCTCTCCGCCGCGCGAGGACTTCTCCGCCTCGGGGTGGGTGTTGAACGCCGACGACTACCCGATGGCGTGACCGGCCCGCCGGAGCGGTCGAGCCGATTCCGCGAGGCCCTCGCCGACGTTTACGCGCCGGCCCTCGGCACCTGGGTCAAGATCCCGGCGATGGAGATCATGGAGCTGGTGGCGCTCGCCGGTTTCGACTTCGCCGTCATCGACCTGGAACACTCGCCGATCACGTTGGAGTCGGCGTACCAGCTCATCGGCACCGCGCTCTATCTGGGTGTCGCGCCCCTGGTGCGGGTGCCGGGCGCCGACGCGGGCGTTGTGCAGCGGATGCTCGACGCCGGCGCCGAGGGCATCATGATGCCGCACGTCGACACGGTCGAGCAGGCCCGCGCGGCGGTGTCGCTCGTGCGCTTCCCGCCGCTCGGGTCGCGGGGTGTCGGCTCGACCAGCCGGGCCGGCGCGTGGGGTGCCCGCTCCCGCGCGGAGTACCTCCGCTACGGCCAGCGGGAGGTCGTGCTCATCGCGCAGATCGAGAGCGCCGTCGGCGTGCGCAACGCCGGGGCGATCGCCGCGGTCGAGGGTGTCGACGCGTTGCTCGTCGGCGCCGCCGATCTCTCGGTGAGCGAGGGCAGGACCGAGTCCGACCCGCACGTCGTCGCCCTGATCGCGGCGGCCGTCGCGCACGGACGCGCCGCGGGAGTCCCGGTGGGCAACGCCGGCGGAGCCACTGTGGAGTCCGTCCGCGCTGCCGCGAGCGCGGGCTTCCGGTTCACGACCATGAGCAACGACGCGAGTTTGTTCGGCGCCGCCGCGAAGGCGGCCGTCGACGCGGCCAGGACCGTGACATACGAATTGGAGAGTCCATGACTGACGCACAAACGATCCGACCGCCGCTGAACGGCAAGGTCGTCCTTGTCGTCGGCGCGAGCGCGGGGATCGGTGCCGACACGGCGCGCGTCCTGGCGGCCGACGGCGCGGCTTTGATGCTCGTGGCGCGCACCGAAGAACCGCTCGCCGCGCTCGCCGCCGAACTCACGTCGGCCGGGCACGACGTCGCCTACGCGACAGGCGACGTGTCGGTGGCGCAGGACGTCGCCCGGTTCGTCGACGCCACTGTCGAGCGGTTCGGCCGGCTCGACGGCGCCTTCAACAACGCAGCGATGACGCAGGCCGGCCGCCTCGACGAGGTCTCCGAGTCGGACTTCGACCGGATCCTGGCGGTCAACGTGAAGGGCACCTGGCTGTGCATCCGTGAGGAGGTACGCGTCATGCGCCGACAGGGCGCGGGCGCGATCGTCAACGTCAGCAGCATCGGTGGGCTGCGCGGCAGCTCCGGCATGGGCGGCTACCAGGCCACCAAGCACGCCGTCATCGGGCTGACCCGCACCGCCGCCCACGACTTCGGCCCGCTCGGCATCAGGGTGAACGTCATCGCGCCGGGCCCCACCGAGACACCCATGCTCGCGAAGACCCGACTGGCCATCCCCGGCGGTGTGGAGGCGCGGATCGCCGCGACACCGCTGCGCAAGGTGGGAACCGGGACCGAGGTCGGCGTCACGGCGGCGTTCCTGCTCAGCGACCGGGCCAGTCACCTCAGCGGCGTCGTGCTGCCCGTCGACGGTGGTTTCAGTGCCTGAGCCGTCCGACGGCGTCGTCGGGACCCTCCGGCTCCCGCCACGTGTGCACTTCGGGTACGGAGCCCGCGCCCAACTGCCGGAGATCGTCCGCGTGCACGGCCGGCGAGTGCTCGCCGTCGTCGACCCGTTCCTCACGCGGACCCCGTTCTTCGACGAGACGATCGGCGCCCTGACCGCGGCCGGGCTCGACGTGCGCGTCCATTCCGACATCACACCGGAGTTGCCCGTCGACACCCTGGACGTCGCCGGCGCGACGGCGCGGGCGTACGGCGCGGACGTCATCCTCGCGATCGGCGGGGGCAGCGCGCTCGACGCGGCCAAGCTGATCGCGTTGCTCTGCGCCCACGACGGCCCGCTCAGCCGGTACTACGGCGAGAACCTCGTGCCCGGCCCGGTGATCCCGGTCGTGGCGGTGCCGACGACAGCCGGCACCGGGTCGGAGGTGACACCCGTCGCGGTCGTCTCGGACCCGATGCGGGAACTCAAGGTCGGCATCTCCAGCCCCTTCCTGGTGCCGGTCGCGGCAGTCGTCGACCCGGAGTTCACCATCGGGACACCCGCCACGGTGACCGCGTACTCCGGCATCGACGCGCTCGTGCACGCGGTCGAGTCGTACACGGCGCGGCCCTTCGACCTCGACTGGTCCGCCCCACTGCCGGTGTTCACCGGTCGCAACGCCCTCACCGACGGCATCGCGCTGCGGGCCGCGGGGCACCTCGGCCCGTGGCTGCCGGTCGCGGTGCGGGAACCCGCCGACCGGCGGGCCCGCCAGGAGGTCGCGATGGGCGCGCTCCTCGGGGGGATCGCCTTCGGTTCGACCGGCACCCACCTGTGCCACGCGCTTCAGTATCCGATCGGCGCGCTTACCAAGACCCCCCACGGGCTCGGCACGGGCCTGATGCTCCCGTACGTCCTCGACGCGCTGCGCGCCGAGGCGGACGTCGCGGAGCGGACGGCGGCGCTCGGTGCCGCGATCGAGGGGATCCCGCCCGGCGAGGCCTCCGCCGAGCGGACCATCGCCCGGATCGCGCGGATCAACCGTGAGATCGGCGTACCCGCAAGCCTCGCCGAGATCGGCGTCGAGCGCGCCCACCTGCCGCGGATCGTCGACCTGGCGCTCGGGTCGACGCGCCTGATCGCGATAGCCCCTGTCGCGCCGTCGCGTGACCTGCTGCTCGACATCCTCGAACGAGCCCACGCGGGCGCCCTGGCGGATCGGAGTGCCCCATGACACTGCACACGGACCTGTTCATCGACGGGCAGTGGCGGGCCGGCTCGGGCGGTGAGCGTTTCGACGTCGTCGACCCCGCCGACCTGTCGACGATCGCCCGCTTCGCGATCGCCTCCGAACAGGACTGCATGGACGCCGTCGACGCGGCGGCCGCAGCGCAGGACGCCTGGGCGGCGACCGCGCCGCGCGAGCGGAGCGAGCTGCTCCGCGCCGCCTACGAGATCCTCACCGCCGAGGTCGACGTCTTCGCCGAGCTGATGGTCCGCGAGAACGGCAAGTCCTGGGCGGACGCGATCGGGGAGGCCGGCTACGCGAAGGAGTTCTTCCGCTGGTTCGCCGAGGAGGCCGTGCGCGTGCCGGGGGACTACCGGCTCTCGCCCGGCGGCGACAAGCGGATCATCGTGGACCGGCAGCCGATAGGTGTCTCGCTGCTCATCACCCCGTGGAACTTTCCCGCCGCGATGGCCACCCGCAAGCTCGGCCCCGCCCTCGCCGCCGGCTGCACGACGATCCTCAAGCCCGCCCGGGAGACACCCCTGACCGCGGCCTACATCGTCGAGGTCCTGCGCCGGGCAGGTGTCCCACGCGGCGTCGTCAACCTGGTCACCCCGGTCCCGACCGGCCCGCTCGTGAAGCGGATGATCGACCGCCCCGAGGTCCGGAAGCTGTCGTTCACAGGTTCGACAGAGGTCGGCCGGGAGCTGCTGCACGCCTGCGCCGACAGTGTGGTGAGCACCTCGATGGAGCTGGGCGGGAACGCACCTGTCATCGTGCTGCCCGGCGCCGACCTGGAGACCACAGTCGCGGGCGCCCTGCTGGCGAAGATGCGCAACGGCGGCTCGGCCTGCACCGCGGCCAACCGCTTCTACGTGCACAGCTCCGTGCACGACGAGTTCGTGGCGCGGATGGATGCCGCGCTCGCCGGCATCTCGGTGGGCAGTGGGCTCGACCGTGGCAACGACCTGGGCGCTCTGGTCTCCGTGCACGAGCGGGACAAGGTCGCGACCCTCGTGCGGACCGCCGTGTCGCAGGGGGCGACGCTTGTGCGCGGTGGCCAGTCGTCGCCCGAGGGCGCGTTCTACGACGCGACGCTGCTCACCGACGTCACCCACGGCTCGACGATCACCACCACCGAGATCTTCGGGCCGGTGACCGCTGTGGTCCGCTTCGACGACGTCGACGAGGCCGTCCGGATGGCGAACGACACCGTCTACGGCCTCATGGCGTACGTCTTCGGTGAGGAGCGGGAGGCGATCGCCGTCGCCCGTCGTCTCGAAGCCGGAATGGTGGCGGTCAACAGGGGTGTCGTCAGCGATCCGGCAGCCCCGTTCGGGGGAGTCAAGCAGAGTGGCCTCGGCCGGGAGGGCGGCTCCGAGGGGATCCTGGAGTTCCTGGAGGAGAAGTACATAGCCCTCACCGCCTGACGGCACAACGAGAACCGCACCGGGTTGGCTGGAACTTCGGCCAACCCGGTGCGGTTCTCGTTGTGCCAGGTGTCAGATCAGCAGGTGCCTACCTGCTGCCACGGCCCGTTCGGCGTGCCGGGCGTCTGGTTGCGCGTCCACCACTGGGCCTTCCAGAGCTTGCCGCCGTGGGCGACGGTCTCGCCGCCGGTGTAGACCCACGACGCGGTCCAACTCAGGTGGGTGCCGGTCGCGCATGTCGCCGGAGCGCCGACCTGCATCCACGAGCCCCACGGTGAGGCTCCCGGCGCCTGGTTCTGCGTCCACCACTGCGACACGTGCACGGCGCCGTCGTGGGTGACGTACTCACCGCCGGTGTAGACCGTGCCGGAGTTCCACGCCGGGTAGGCGCCGCTCACCGGGCCGCTCGTGGCGGTGGCCGGTGGACGTCCCGGGCCGGTCGCGGTGACCCTCACCCGGACCTCGTGCCCGACGTCGGCGTGCTGCACGGTGTAGTTTGCCGCGCTCGCGCCGCTGATCGGCTCGCCGTCGCGCAGCCACTGGTAGGCGAACGACAGCCCGTCGACGTTCCAGGTCCCGGGGGATGCGGTGAGGCGTTGCCCCCACAGCCCGGTGCCGCTGATGCTGGGCAGGGCCTTGTTGAGCGCCGGAGCGTCCAGGTCCCATCCGTCGATCTGCGGCCCCGTCGGCGGCTTCTGGTAGCCGTGGGCAGTCATCCGCCAGTCGGGCCGCACCTCGCACGGTGCGCAGTCGGGCCAGTAGTGCGCCGGCTCGCGCCCGGTCACCGGGTTGCGGTAGTGGAACCACATGGGCACGATCGCCGGCCAGGTGACGAACTTGCCGGTGCCGCCCTGGAACCCTTCCCCGCGTACGCCCATCTCGCTGAGCAGGACGTCCGGCCGATACCTGGTCACCAGGGTGCTCGGCGCCGGGTCGGCCAGGTCGGGGTTGCGCGGGTTCGCCGCCGCCCAGCCGCCGGCCCAGTTGACCGACTGCCAGTAGAACTCGTCGATGGTCAGGCTCCATACCCGCCAGATGCCGTTCTCCAGCACGAACTCGTCGTTGTACATGGCGCCGTTGAAGGTGCCGGGGTTGTTGATCGACGTGCGCGGTTGGAGCAGCCGTGCGCGGAGGGTGGCCGACCGGCCGTCCTCCGACACGATGACCACAGGTTGCGGACGCCAGTGCATGGAGAGGCTGTTACGCATCGTCGACGGGTTGCTGCCGTAGACGGTGAGCCCGGCCTGCGCGATGCGCTCGGGCCCGACGAAGTAGCCCGCGAACGGCGACAGCTTGTGGCCGTTCGCCGCGTGGATCTGCGACATCTCCACGATCCGCAGGTCGTCGAGGTAGGCGGTGTAGGCCATCGAGACGTTCTCGGCGCCGTCGAACGCCTGCGAGCGGTCGAGCCGACGCTTGAGGTCGGCGAGGTCGGTGCTCGGCACCGCGGTACCCGCCGGCTTCGCGCTGCGACCGGCCACGTCGAGGAACGCAGGTACGACTGTGGCTGGCGCGGCTACGCCGCCATTGCCCCAACCGTCGGCGTAGGTGGCGACGATCAGGGGGGTGATCGTCATGTCCTTGAGCTTCCACAGCCCGCCGTCCTTGACGAACGAGTTGCGGAAGACGGAGAACTCCCACGACGCCGCGCGGGTGTTGGCGTCGCCCACCATGGCGAACTCGATGCCGCGGGCGACGGCCTCCTGCCCGTTGGGGTTGACCTCGACGATCGTGTCGAACAGCGGTCGCTCGTTGAGGATGCCCTGGGAGAGGTTCTCCGGCCCCATCCGCTCCATCGCCTGACGAACGCCGGCGCTGCCGTTGTAGACGCCCACGCCGTCGATCTGGACCTTGCCGGTCGGGACGAAGAGGTCCACCACGTCGGACCACATGCGGCGGTCGACGTAGTAGCCGTAGGAGTGCTGGAGGTTGCGGACCGCGTCCTCGTCGTTGAGTCGGTTGATCCTGGCCGCCAGCTCGGCGGCGGTCGCCGTCGTGGCCGGAGCGGCGCCCGTCGGCGGCGGGATGGGTACACCGGCCTGGTCGGGGGTGAAGTGGTAGGGAACGATCGGCAGGGCGCCGCCGACGTTGCGCCAGCCGGTGGCGTACGCGCCGGCGTACTGCGGGTAGTAGCGGAGAAGGCCGATCTGCCAGCGGCCGTCCTTGAGGACGTACTCGTTCTCGTAGATTCCGCCCTCGATCCGCGCCTCGCCCTGGCCGTCACCCAGGAAGCGCAGGCCGGACCAGCGGCCCTTGGCGGTGGTGCCGTCGGCCGAGAGGTTCACCAGGGGCTGGTCGATGACCACTGTGTGCAGCGAGCCCGGCCGGATGCCGTTCATGGCACCGGCGTCGGCCTCGAGCCACGCCGCGATCGCGTCGCGGCCGGCGGTGGTCTGGTCACCCCACTGCAACGTGCCGTCGGTGGCGAACAGTTGGGCCATCTCGGCCCACCGCCCGAACTGCGCCAGGTGGGTGTAGGTGCGCTGGACGTCCTTGACCTCGCGAAGGGACTCGACCCGTTCGACATCTCGGGCCAGCGTGTTGATCGTCGTCGACGCTGCCACGTTCGTGGCCGCGCGTGCGGGTTGTGCTGATGCTGCCGGTGGACTGATGGCCACTCCGGCTATCAGGAGTAGCGCTGTAGCCACTCCGGTCACACGTCTCATGCTCACGCCCCTATCCGTTGCCGTGTATTCGCGGACCCCTCGGGCGAGGGTGTCGGGCACATTTCGCATCGCCGTCCTCGGCGGGGAGGCGATGTCGCGAAACCTAGTCGAAATGTTCGCCCTACGCTAGACGCATTTCAATGGACGAACATTTAGCCCATGCGATCCCGGACTTTCGGCGGTTCGGCCATAGTGGAGGGCCTTTCAGGGCGGATCGAGTGGCGAAACGGTTGGAGTGGACACGAGCCAATGCACGCCTGCGCGGATGCCGACCAAGTGGTGTCGCACTCCGCACGAGCGACATACCGTGCATGGCTGGGCGGCCGGCGGTGCGTCGGCCGACATACAGGGAACGGCCCGGCCACGTCACGAGCTGACGTGGCCGGGCCGCCCGGCGGGTGACTCAGAAGTCGTCGACGTTAACGGTGATCCGGTGGGCGCTCGACCGCCAGTTCGGCACGTTCACCACGTCGTACCCGCCGCCGCGTTGTCCGACGGTGACGCGTACGACACCGAGGTGTGCCGGTGTTGCCGGGATGAACACATCCATGCCGGTGATGAAGGTCTGGCTGAAGAACTCCGGCAACGGGGCGGTCAGATCGGTCACGCCGTCGCTGCCGTCGTCGAACGCGAAGATGGCGATCGTCCTCTTGGCGCGCGGCGTGTTCGCCGGGTTCAGGACATCCCGGCCGTTGATCCAGAGGTTGTCGCCGGCATCGCCCTGGTCGCCCCACCACTCCTTCTGGCGCTGGATGGTAAGCGCCGTGTGCCGGTCACTCGTGTCGACGAGCGCGCCGAGACCTTCCCCCGGCACGCTTGTCGCAAGGCGTACGAACGAGTCCGAGCGCAGGAACGGCTGGAAGTAGAAGTGGTGCGTCGGGGCGCCGGAGCGCACGATCGCGAATTCGTAGCGGGCAGTGGCGAGCACCGGGAAGGGGCCGAACGAGCCGTCGCCCGTCAGCGGGACCCGATGCGCGGGCCGGGACGAGAGCCGACCGCCGGTCAGGTGGCTGACCGGGTAGACCTCAAGGATCGCGTCGGTGACGCCGACGTTGCTCGGGAAGAGGACCGCGCGGCCGGAGACCCGGGCGGTGCCGAGGATCTGCGGCACGATCCGCGTCGTGTGCGGCGCGCGGCCCCGGAGGAACCGGAAGATCTCGCCGAACGACTCCGGCGACGACACGGTCTGGGTGTGGGACTCGTCCGGCAGGTGCACGTTTGTCGCGCCCACGATGGTGCGGGCCGGGTCGCCCTCACCCCAGATGGCGAGGGTCGGCACATCGCCCGGCGGGGAGGTCGCAGTGCGTCCGTCCAGGTTGACGTAGTGCGCGACCCGGGCGGCGCGTGTCGGTGAGCTGGTGAGATAGCCCTGCATGACGAAGGTGCCCAGGGAGTGCGCGAGCAGGTCGACTCGGTCCGCGCCGGTCGCCGCCAGCAGGCGGGAAATCCTCGCGTCGAGCCCCGCGTACACCTGGGGCAGGATCGTCGCGATGTTCGGCGAGTCGTACTCGTGGGCCTCGATGATGTCGATCGGGTAGCCGTTGCTGGTGAGGCGCCTGGCCTGGGACTCGAACTGCGAGGCGGACCCGGCGCTGCCGTGTACGAAGATCACCGGCCGGTACGCCTGTGGGGCGGCGGCGTCGGCGGCGCGGGGCACGGGGGCGACGGACAGGCCTACCGCGAGGGCGGCCGCGGCCATCAGGGAGAGCAATCTCCGGCGGGACGTGTGCATTGATCCTCCACCTTGGGCGACGAAGTATTTGCACTTCTAGCGCAAGCATCGTGTCAGGGTGGCGGTCGGCGGTCCACACCGTCCTGCGGCTTCCCGGCAATCGGGGGGACGACGCGGGGCGATGGTGCACTGGCGCTGCGGTTAGTTGACCTCTTTGGCGAGCAGGTTGCCGACGGCGGCGCGGGCCGGATCGGGGTTCGCCCAGCTCCAGTTGGGGTGCGCGCGGTTGGTGAGCAGGGCGAGGACGAGTCTGCGGTTGGGGTCGACAACGAGCGAGGGGCCGGCGAAGCCGGTGTGGCCGAAGGTCCGGGCGGAGGCGAGCCTGCCCATGAACCAGCTCTGGTTGAGGACGACCCCGAGGCCGTGTGCGGAGGTGCGGTGGGGCCGCTCCGGGTCGACCGCCGGTTTCCCGGCGTTGAGGTTGGTGAGCATCCGCCGCACCGTCGCCGCGGCGAGGATTCGTCTGCCCTGGTAGGTGCCCCCGTTGAGGAGCATCTGACCGATGGCCGCGAGGTCGGTGGCGGTGGCGAAGATGCCCGCGTGACCGGCGACGCCGCCGAGGTGGTTGGCGACGTCGTCGTGGACGGTGCCCCGGAGCAGGCCCCGCGACGAGCGGGCGTCGGTGGCGACGAGGCGACTGGCCTTCGCGCCGCTCGACAGCCAGGTGTGGGGGTTGAAGCCGGTGTCGCGCAGGCCGAGCGGGCCGGTGAGGTTGCTCTTGAGCGCCTGGTCGAGCCGCTGACCGGTGACCTTCTCGACGATCTTGCCGGCGACCATGAGGCCGACACTGGAATAGCGGAACGTGTCCCCGGGCACGGCACCGGAAACCAGCCCCGTGCCGAGCACGGCGTTCCACCGTGCCGCGTTGTCGGCGAGGCCGGTGACCTTCGCGCCGACGGGAAGGCCGCTGGTGTGGGTGAGCAGCATCTCGACGGTGATCCGGTCCTTGCCCGTGCCGGTGAAGGCGGGCAGATAGTCGCGGACCGGCGCGGCCAGGTCGACACGCCCCTTGTCGACCTGCTGGAGCAGCAGGATGGCCGTGTACACCTTCGTGACCGAGGCGAGGTCGAAGATGGCGTCGGGGCGCATCGCGACGCGTTGGCTCGCCGCGAGCAGTTTCGGGCCCGCCCCGTAGCGCAGCGCCTCACCGACGGCTGTGTGCACGGTCGTCTTCCCGTCGACCAGGACGACGGCGACGGCACCGGGGAAGCCCTTGTGCTGGACTGTCTGTGGTGTGGCGGGCAGGTGCTCGCGGAGCAGCGCCGTCACGTCCTGCGCGTACCGGGCCTGGCCGGCGGTCCCCGCCCCAGCGCTCGGGGACGCGGTGGCGCTCGGTGAGCCCGACGGTGGTGGCTTCGTGTTTCCGGCCGAGCCGAACCCCACCCTGTTTCCGGCGGCGTCGGTCGAGGTCACCGCGTCGCCGGGGGCGGCCGAACCGGGCGCTGGCCCGCCCTTGTCACCGCAGCCGGCGAGGGCGGAGGTCGCGGCGGCCAGGCCCACCCCGAGCAGAGTACGACGAGCGACGAGCATGCCGGAGATCGTGACAGTTGGTAGGGGCGCCCGGCAACCGACCCGGCCGGACGTCGACGCACGCACTCCATCGGTCGGCCGGTTGTCACCCGGCTGGATACGGTCAGTGGGCGCTCGGTAGCTGTGCGACGATCGACGAGCTTCACGCCGATCGACCGTCCCCCGGCCCGCCATGCACCGTCCGCTGGCAGACACGGGGGAGGGAACCCCCTCGTACCTTTTGGAGAGCAAGATGTCCCTCTCCCCGGTTCGGGTCTTTGCCGCGCTGAACGCCGTGCGCCCGCCCGACCAGCCATCCCCGGTCCTGGGTAAGGCGGTGGTGCTCGGCGGCAGTGTCGCCGGCCTGCTGGCCGCCCGGGTCCTGTCCGACCACGCGGAGAGCGTGGTCATCGTCGACAGGGACGACCCGCAGCTCAGCGGCGCGCGGCCCGGCGTGCCACAGGGGACGCAGCTGCACGCGCTGCTACCCGGCGGTCTCTTCCAGTTCGAGCGCATGTTTCCCGGGTTCCGTGCGCAGGCGGTGGCCCAGGGCGCGGTCGAGGCGCCACCCGCCGCCCGGCGCAGCTACCTCGACGGCCGCCTCAAGGTGATCGTCCCGGACGACGACGACAGCCTGGCGGGCAGCCGGCCCCTGTTGGAGGGGCTGATCCGTCAGCAGGTTCTTCGGCTGCCCAACGTCAAGACCGTCACCGCCCGTGCCACGGGCCTCGTCTTCGACGGCGGGGCGGTCACCGGCGTCCGCTGCGAGGTCGACGGGGTGCCCGGCGTCGAGGGCGGTGACCTGGTGGTCGACGCGATGGGGCGGTCGAGCCGGCTCTCCGACTGGCTGGAGCGGGCCGGCTGGGAACGGCCCGTCGCCCGGCGGATGCCCGTGCACCTGAACTACGCGACCACCCTGTTCCGGCGTACGGAGGAGGATCCGGCGTCGAAGGTCGTCCTGGCGCTGAACACCCCGGCGACGATGACGGACGTGGCCGGCGCCGCGTTCTTCGCCATCGAGGGCGGCCGGTGGATGGCAATGATGGCCGGCTACGGCGACGACCGTCCGGGGAGCACCGCCCAGGACTTCGTCAGTCGATTACGAGGGCAGTTTCCGCCGGAGTTCGGCGAGATCACCGCCAACGAGATGCTCGGCGACGTGCGGACCTACCACCACTCCGACAGCCGGCGACGGGACTTCCACGCGCTGCGGCGGTTTCCGGCGGGGCTCGTCAGCGTCGGTGACGCCGTCGCCTCGTTCAACCCGGTCTACGGGCAGGGGATGACGGCGGCGGCCCTGCACGCCGCCTGCCTGTCGACGTACCTGCGGTCGAACCCGGACCTGACAGTGCCCGCCCGCCGTTTCTTCGACCTGCAGAAGGTCGTGGTCGACGCCGCCTGGTCGATGTCGACCTCCGCCGACCTGGCGCTGCCGCACGTCGACGGGCCCTACCCGCGCGGATACCGGATCTCCAGCTGGGCCAGCCGACAGATCATCGAGGCGACCATCACGGACGTGGCGATCGCGCGCCGGTTCAACGGGGTCGTCTCCATGCAGGAGCATCCGTTCGCGCTGGTCTCCCCGGGGGTGATCCTGGGCGCGGTACGCGCCAACCGGCGGGCGCGCTGACCGACGCGGCGGCCCGGTCGGGTTGGGCCGGGCCGTCGGCGTCGGCTAGCGCGGGGTGTCGCGGAGGATGTCGACGACGAAGCGGTGGTCGTCCAGTTGCGGGAGCCCGGAGATCCCCATCCAGCCGACGACGCCCGTTCCCCGCACCCGCAACGGCACCGCGCCGCCGGCCGCCGCGTACCGGGCGGCAGGCAGGCCGTACTTCTGCGTCAGTGTCACGTCCCGGTCCCGGCACAGCCGGGCCATGTACAGCGACGAGTGCTCGAACCGCATCACCACGCGTCCCTTGCGGCGCAGCCACGCGTCGTTGTCCTGGGTCGAGCCGGGCAGGCCACAGTGGAACAGCTGACGCCCGGCACGCCACACGCCGACCGCGACCGGCAGTCGCCGCTGGGTCGCGGCGGCGACGGCACGCATGCCCAGCTCGTACGCGTCGGTCTCGGACAGGCCCGCGAGCTCCAGCTCAGCCTCCTCGCGCAGCAGCTCGTCAAGCGTCGGCCACGGATCCTGGTCAGATGCCATTGCGTCGTCTCCTCGTCGTACGTGTGGTCACCAGGCGCAGGGCGCGTAGTCCTTCAGGAAGCAGCCGTACAAGTCCTCACCCAGCTCACCGCGGACGATCGGGTCGTACACCCGGGCCGCGCCGTCGACCAGGTCCAGCGGGGCGTGGAATCCCTCGTCGGCAAGCCGCATCTTGGTCGGGTGGGGCCGCTCGTCGGTGATCCAGCCGGTGTCGACGCTCGTCATCAGGATGCCGTCGGTAAGCATCTCCTCCGCGCTGGTGCGGGTCAGCATGTTGAGCGCCGCCTTGGCCATGTTGGTGTGCGGGTGCCCGGGGCCCTTGTAGCCGCGCCCGAACTGCCCCTCCATCGCCGAGACGTTCACTATGTACTTGCGGCGGGCCTTCGCCGCGGCCATCGCCGGTCGCAAGCGGCTGACCAGCACGAACGGCGCGGTCACGTTGCACAGCTGCACCTCGAGCAGCTCGACCGGGTCGACCTCCTGCACCCGCTGCACCCAGCTGTTCACCGAGTCGAGGTCCGGCACCAGGCCGCCGGCGTCGATGGCGGTGGACGCCGCGATCCGCTCCGGTGAGGCGGAGCCACTCGTCAACGCCAGCGCGGTGAGCGCGTGCGGGGTGAGCGCTGTCGACTCCGGCCCGGCGGTAAGGCTCCCGGTCGGGCCACCGGGCGACTTGGCGAACGTGATCAGCTCCGGCAGGGGACCCTCGGGCAGGGCCGCGGACTCCGCGGCGACGAGGTGCGCGTACGCCCCTGGTGAGCGGCGGACGGTCTGCGCCGCGTTGTTGATCAGGATGTCGAGGGGGCCCTGTTCGCTCACCGAGTCGGCCAGGGCGATCACCTGGGCGGGGTCGCGCAGGTCGATCCCGACGATCCGCAGGCGGTGCAGCCAGTCCGCGCTGTCCGGCATCGCGGCGAACCTGCGGACCGCGTCGTGCGGGAACCGCGTGGTCACCGTCGTGTGCGCGCCGTCGCGCAGCAGCCGCAGCGCGATGTACATGCCGATCTTCGCTCGGCCGCCGGTGAGCAGCGCGCGGCGGCCGGTCAGGTCGGTGCGGGCGTCCCGGCGCTCCCGGTTGAGCGCGGCACAGGACGGGCAGAGCTGGTGGTAGAAGGCGTCGACCTCGCGGTAGCGCTGCTTGCAGACGTAGCAGCCGCGCGGGTTGTGCAGGACGCCCGCCGTGGTGCCGGAGGTGGGCGAGGCCAGTGGGATGCCCTGGGTCTCGTCGTCGATCCGGCCGGGGGCGCCGGTGGCGGTGGCCTCGGTCACCGCCCGGTCGGCGGCGAGGATGGCGTCGCGCCGCTCCTCCCGTCGCCGCTGCTTGATCACCTTGTAGAGCCGTGCGGTGGCCCGCTGCACCCGCACCACGTCGGGGTGATCCGGAGGCAGCGCCTCCAACGCCGCAAAGACGCTGAGACAGGTCTCCAGTCGGCTTCGGTCAATCGCGTGCTGACCGTTTTCCGGTTGCGTGTCCGCCGTCATGCGTCTGTGTCTCGTCCCGTTTCCGGTGCCGGGTCAGCCGGCCCCACCCCAACTACCGACCCGAAACTGTACGCACCACAGGGCACCGGACGCACCTGGCGCTCCGCTGCCGCCCGGAGAGCGCGGCCAGTGTCGATGCCGACGACCCGGCAGCGCGGTTGCCGGACGCGAGCAGGGGCGGTGTCGGCCTCAGGCGGCGCGGCCGAGTCGCCAGTAGCCCATGAAGGCCACCGACCGCCGGTCCACACCCCGCTCGGCGACCAGGTGCCGGCGCAGGGCAGAGATGACCCCGGCCTCTCCGGCCAACCACGCGTACAGCGGTGTCGTCGGCACCTCGGCGGGCACCTCCCACAGGATCTCGGTGTCCACGTCCACGTCCGCGACAGGCTGGGCGGTCCCGACCGCGCCGGCGGCCAGCAGCTCCTCCGCGGCGGCGGCGACTGCGGGCACCAGCCGGCTGCCGTGCCCACCCGTGCCCCGGGGCAGCCAGCGGACCTCGACCTGGGGTGGAGTCGTCAGTGGCAGCACGTCGTCGGCGTCCGGCACCTCCAGCATGACGATGCCCCGGGTGTGGGGCGCGAGCCGCTCGCAGATGGCGCTGATCGCCGGCACGGCAGTCTCGTCGCCGGCCAGCAGAACGCATCCCGTCCCGGCCGGCCGGAACTCGACGCCGCCGTGGTTGCCGTCGTAGCCGGCATCCGGCCCGACGAGGGCGATCTCGTCACCGACGCTCGCCCGTCGTGCCCAGCGCGTCGCCGGCCCGCTGTCGCCGTGCAGCACCAGGTCGACGTCGACCTCGGCCAGATGCGAACGGACCGCCCGCACGGTGTAGGTGCGCACCGGGTTGCGCTTGTGCTCGGGCAGGGCTCGCCAGGCCGCGTACCAGTCCGGCCCCTGCGGCAGGTGCACCCCACGCTGGCCGGGCAGCGGCAGCACCAGCTTGATCCGCTGGTCGTGACCGTTGTCGGCGAACCTGTCGAGATCATCCCCGGTGAAGGTCACCCGGGTGAAGGTCGGGCTGAGTCGGCGTACCGCGCGTACGGTGACGGCGAAAACGCGCCACGGCGCGACGGGCAGGGTCTGTGTCAGGGAGCCTTGCATGAGGGGAGGCTAACCTAACTTGATGATGAACTGTCAAGCCGAACGCTGAGCCCGGCCCTGCCGCGCCCCTCGAACGGGTGAGGGATGCTGGGTCCGTGCAGATCACGATCCTCGGCCCGCTCGCGGTCGACGGCCGGCCGGTGCGGGGTGAACGGCTCGCCGCCGTGGTCCGGGCGCTCGTCGACGCGCGGGGCCGGGCGGTCTCCAGCAGCCTGCTCGTGGAGGCCGTCTGGGACGGCACGCCACCCGACGACGCCACAGGCGCGGTCCAGGCGCTCGTGTCCCGGGTGCGCCGCCTCGGGCTGCCCGTGCTCGCGGTGCCGGGCGGCTACCGCCTGCCCGCCGAGGAGGTCACCGTCGACGCGGTCCGGGCGCGGACGCTCGCCGATGAGGCGCACGTCGCACTGCGGGCCGGTGACGCCCACGCCGCCCGCGCCGCCGCCGACGAGGCCCGCGCCCTCTTCCCCGAGGTGCCCGAACTCGGTAGCGCCGACGACGCGCACCTGTTCGCGGACATCGCCGCGCTGCGCGCCCGGACGGCGCTCGCCGGCGCGGGGCCGTTCGACGAGGTCGACATGCGTCGGCTCGTCGCGCGTACGCCACCGCACGAGCCGTCCGCCGCCCTGCTCGTACGGATGCTCGCCGCACAGGGGCGCGAGGCCGAGGCGCTGGAGGTGGTCGAGCGACTCCGCGACGACCTGGCCGACCGGTACGGCACCGACCCGTCACCGGTGATCGCACAGGTCCACCTGGAGTTGCTGCGCGGCGAACTCACCGCACCGTCCGCCGCGGCGCCGCACCGGCAGCCGGCGCGGATCACCCTGCCCGCCGCGTGGCGCCGCCCGGTGACCGCCCTCGTCGGCCGGGAGCGGGACGTCGAGGCAGTCCGCGCCGCCCTCACCGAGGCGGCCCTGGTCACGGTCGTGGCGACCGGCGGCGCCGGCAAGACCCGGCTCGCCGTCGAGGTGGCGCGGCGCACGGTCGCGGCCGGGCGGCCGGTGCGGGTGGTCGAACTCGCCGGCCTCCGCTCGCCCGACGAGGTGCTGCCCACGGTGCTCGCGGTGCTCGGTGGCGCGGAGACCTCGGCCACCGGCGGCAGCCTGGGCCTCGAACGGCGGGTACTCAGCCCGCAGGAACGGCTGCGCGCCGTGGGGTCGGACGTCGACGGGCTGATCGTGCTGGACAACTGCGAGCACGTCCTCGACGCGGCGGCCACAGTCGTCGCGGACCTGCTGGCCGCCACCTCGCCGGAGGTCGCGGTGCTGGCGACGAGCCGGGCCCCGCTGGGCCTGGCGGGCGAGACGGTCCACCGGCTGCCCGTGCTGCCGGACCCTGACGCGCTCGGGCTCATCGAATCCCGGGCGCGGGCCGGCGGCGCGGTGCCGACCTGGGACGCCGAGCGGGCGCTCGCCCTGTGCCACCGCCTCGACAACCTGCCCCTGGCGCTCGAACTGGCCGCCGCGCGACTGCGCCACATGCCGATCGACGACGTGCTCGCGGGGCTGACCGATCGGTTCGCGCTGCTCGACGACGCCCTGCGCGGTCTGCCGGAGCGCCATGCGAGCCTCTGGGCGATGGTCGACTGGAGCCGCGAACTGCTCGCCCCCGACGACCAGTCGCTGCTTGCGCGGCTCGCGGTCATTCCCGCGCCGTTCACCGCCGATCTCGCCGCCGCCGTCGCGCAACGCCCGGACGCCCGACGTGGCCTGGCGACCCTCGTCGAACAGTCCCTGTTGACCCTTGTCGAGGGTGAGAGCCCGCCGCGCTACCGGATGCTCGAAACCGTCCGCGAGTACGGCGAAGCCCGCCTCGACGCGGCCGGCGGCCGGGACGGCGCCATGGCCGGACTGGTCGACTGGGCCCGCGAACGGGCCGTCGCCCTCGGTGCGCGGTTCGTCGGCCCCGACCAGGTTGAGGCGCTCGACGGCTGTGCCGCCGAGCAGGACAACCTGATCGCGGGTCTGCGCTGGGCGCTCGGGCACGACGACGAGCCAGCCGCGGTCGACGTCGCCACCGCGTTGCTGCACCTCTGGACGGTGCGCGGCCTGCACCTCGAGGTCAGCGGATGGGCGCGGGGCCTGCTGCACATCGACGACCCGTGGCAGCGGCGACGCTCGGCGATTCACGGGGGTCCGGCCAGCGGACGACCACTGCCGGACGCCGACCGGCTCGCCTGGATGTCCCTGGTGATCGGGGTGAACGCCGGCATCGGGGGTGAACTGCGGCTCGCCGTGCTGGCTCGGCGGGTCCTGCAGAGGCTCCTGGCGCAGCGGCCCGCCGAGTTGTCGCCCCGGCTCACCGCGCTCGCCTCGGCGCTGCCCGACTTCGACGAGTCGGACCTGGAAAAGAGCCTTCGGAGCGCCGACCGGATGATCGCGCACCCGGACCCGTACGTGCAGGGGCTGGGTCTGTTCGCCCGCGCGGCGATCCGGGAGAACGGCGGCATGCCGCAGGCGTCGATCACCGACGCCGAGCAGGCGTACCACCGGTTCGAGGCCGTCGGCGACCACTGGGGGATGGCGATGGCGGCCGGGGCCGCCGGGCAGTTCCTGATCCCGGCCGGGGAGGCCCGGTCGGCCGAATGGCTGGCGCGCAGCGTCCGGCACATGGAACTCGTTGGCGCCACCCAGGACGCACGGTCGATCCGGGTCCGGCTGGACATGCACCTTGCCCTGAGCGGGGATCCGGAGGCGGCGCGACGGTTGCGTGAGACCGCGACATCGGGCCAGGCCGAGCACGCGGACGTCGCCCAGGCGTACCTCGGCCTGGCCCACCTCGCCTGGCAGCAGGCCCGCTACGACGAGGCGCTCGCGTACGCCGACGAGGTGAACCAGACACTCGCCGAGTGGACCGGGCCACCGCCGCAACCGCGTGTCATGCTCCGGGTCGGGTTGGCCGGTCTGCACCTGCGGATCGCCGAGGTGCGACCGGCGTCGGCCGGGGACGTCGACTCCCGGGCGGTCACCCTGCTGGCGCTCGCCCGCGACGAGGCGCTGGCCTCGCGCGACCTGCCGGTGATCGGGGCGTGGGCGCTGGGCGGCGCCGAACTCGCGGCGTATCGGGGTGACGTGGGCGTCGCACGCGAACTGGCAGCTCTCGCCACGCGGATCGGCAGCCACGTCGAGTCCTTCTTCCCGCCCGGATACGGCGAACGGCTCATCGCCACCCTCGGCGACGAGGGGCAGCGTGAGCCGTTGCTTGCCGCGTGGCGGGAGCGGGCGGTGGGTGCGACCACCGCCCGGATCCGCGAGTTGATGGGCGACCTGCTCGCCTGAGGTCAGATCTTTCTGCGGTACGCGCGCAGCGCCAGCGGCATGAACACCGCCACGAAGCCCGCGCACCAGGCGAGTGTCCACCACACGTGCGACCCCAGCGGGGTGCCGAGGAACAGCCCGCGTACCGATGCCACCAGGTGGGTCATCGGGTTGACGTCCACGAACGCCCGCATCCAGCCCGGCAGGGTGTCGGCGCTGACGAACACGTTCGACGCGAAGCTCAGCGGCATGATCAGGGCGAACATCAGGCCCTGCACGGCACCCGGGGTGCGCACCTTCATCGACACGTAGACCGGCAGCCAGCTCAGGCAGAGCGCGAACAGCACAGCGAGCAGACATCCGGCGAGCGCCCGGAAGACGTCGGTGTCGATCCGGAAGCCCATCAGGTAACCGATTCCGAGGGTCGTGGCCGTGACGATCACGTACCGGACGACGTCGCCCAGGACCGCGCCCACCAGGGGAGCGGAGCGGGGGATCGGCAGTGAGCGGAACCTGTCGAAGATGCCCTTGGCGATGTCGGTGTTGAGGTTGACGCCGATCGCGATGGCACCCGTGGCGATGGTCTGCGCCAGGATGCCGGGCAGCAGGAACTGCAGGTAGTCGTGGGTCGATCCGGCGACCGCGCCGCCGAAGATGTACACGAAGATGATCAGGAACAGCACCGGTTGCAGCGTGACGTCGACGAGCGCCTCGGGCGTACGCCAGGTCTTGATGAGGCTCCGCTTGGCAAGCGCCAGGGAGTGCCGCAGGAGCCGGAACGGGCGCGGTCGCGGCGCGGCCGTCGAGAACGCCGGCCCCGCCGGGGGTGCTGCGTCGACAAGTGTGCTCATGCTGCGACCTCCGTGCGGTCGGTGGTGTCGTCGTCGGATGCCGTACGCCCGGTGAGGGTGAAGAACACCTCGTCGAGGCTCGGCAGGTGCAGGGAGAGTTCGGTGACCGCGATGCCGGCGGTGGCGAACCGCGCGACGCTCTCGGTCAGGGCCGCGTCGTCGGCGACCGGCACCGCCAGGACACCCTTGCGGATCTCGTCGGCCTGCGCGCCGGAGCCGACCTCGGACAGGATCGCCGCGATCCGGGGCAGGTGCGCGGGGTCGCTCGGCCGGACCTCGAGCGTCTGGCCGCCCACCACCCGCTTGAGCCCTTCGGGTGTGTCGTGCGCGATGACACGCCCGTGGTCGATCACCGTGATCGCGTCGGCGAGCGCGTCGGCCTCCTCCAGGTACTGCGTGGTCAGCAGCACCGTCGAGCCGTTCGCCACAAGCGACCGGACCACGCCCCACATGTCCTCGCGCTTGGCGGGGTCGAGGCCTGTCGTCGGCTCGTCCAGGAAGATCACGTCGGGGGAGCCGACCAGGCTGGCGGCCAGGTCCAACCGTCGCCGCATACCACCGGAGTACGTCTTGGCCTGCCGGTTCGCGGCGTCGGTCAGGTCGAACCAGTCGAGCAGTTCGGCGGCCCGCCGCCGTGCGCCGGTGCGCCCCAACTCCAGCAGCGTGCCGAACAACTCCAGGTTCTGCCGCCCGGTCAGGTCCTCGTCGACCGAGGCGTACTGGCCGGTGAGGCCGATGCTCTGCCGGACCCGCTCGGCGTCGCGGACCACGTCGAAGCCGCCGATCCGGGCGGTTCCGGCGTCCGGGGTCAGGAGCGTGGAGAGGATGCGGACGGCGGTGGTCTTGCCGGCGCCGTTGGGGCCGAGCACCCCGAGCACCGTGCCCCGAGGGACGGCGAGGTCCACGCCCTGCAACGCCCTCGTCTTCCCGAATGCCTTGACGAGGCCCTCGGCCTCGATCATCAGGTCAACTGTCATGCCCCAGAGCGTGCGCGGGTCGCCTGACACCCCGCCGACACGCCGCCGACACGACCACCGACACGACCTGACACCGGGGCGCGGGCGGGGCGGCTGACAGCGCGGTTCGCGATATGCTGGCCACGGCAGAGCGCCTGCCAGCGCCCGATGTGGTGGCCCACGCCCGACCGCATGCTGGGGCCAAGAGTCTCCGACTCCGCGCCGTCGTGGCGAAGTCCGGCGTGCCGACCACGCCGCCTGTTCGGTGGAGTGCGTGGGGCTGCACCGGAGGCGCCATGTCTGATCACAACCCCCGTCGCACCCCGACCCCGGGCCGTGCCCGTAAGCGCGCGATCCGCGAGCAGGCTGCCCGCGCCGGCGTCGCCTACTCTGTGGCCGCCCGGCACATCGAGTCGGTCGGTCTGCAACCCGGCGAGACCCTCTCCACGTACGGGCGGACGATCTATCCGATCGGCTTCGACCCACACCGTCAGCTGCTCGTCGAACGCCGTGAGCGGCGTTCGTTCCAGGAACGGGTGGCGGACACGCGGCGAGCCTCGGTGCTGCCGGACGGCCGCGCCCGGCACCTCGCCGAGCGCTTCCCGCCCAGCCGTGGGCGCGCGGGCACAGGTGTGGGCGCGCTCTACCACGGCGAGGGCCGCGAGGACCTGCTCGCGATGGTGTACCTCGTGGTGGCGGTCGAGTCGCCAGGGCTGCTGCCCGACGTGGGCGACCTCGCCTGGATCGCGGAGCTGGGCGAGGACACCGCGCTCGACACGGCCTGCGCCGAAGTCGACCGCGAGGCCCGCAGGCTGCTCGACCGGGAGCCGCTGATGCTCTGGTCGGTCATCGAGGAGGCGCTGGCCATCGCCGAACGCGGCGCGGACCGGCGGATCCGCCAGGAAGCGATCCGGCAGACCGCGCACGTCCGCGCGATGATGACGCCGCGTGTTGGGTACGCGGGTGAGCCGGAGGTCCAGGGCCTGCCGATCGCCGGTGTCCGGCAGATCCTCGACGCGCTGCGCATCGTCGCCGACGACGGACATGCGCCGGGCACCCGGGTACGCCTGCTCACCGGGCCGGACGAGGCTCGGTTGGCCACGATCGTCGGCGCCAGGTGGGGTGCGCCGGGTCCGCCGGCGGGCTATCTGGTGTGGCTCGACGGGGCGACAGCGCCGCTGTCGGCCCGCGCCGAGGAACTGGTCGTACTGGCCGGCCAGGAGTCCTTTCCCCGGTGAGCCCGGACACCGGCCCGGCGGTGCCCGTTGCGGCGCCGGACGGTGTCATAACGCCGGGGTACGACCCAGAGAGGATGGCGCAGAATATCCATGTGTCTCAATATGATGACCGCTATCTCGAATGGGGTGCGCTCACGAGGCGTGCCGTCCCGATGCGGAGGAATGCATGGTTCGCTGGCGTACCCTCACCGGCCTGTTGGCCGCCGCGCTGGCCGCGGCCAGCCTCACCCTCGCCGCCCCGGCGGCGGCCGACAGCCCGATCACGCCGAACGTCGTCGGTGGCAGCCGCGCCGCCCAGGGGGAGTTCCCGTTCATGGTGCGGCTCTCGATGGGCTGCGGCGGCTCCCTCTACAGCCCGCAACTGGTGCTCACCGCCGCGCACTGTGTGGGCGCCACGGGCACCAACACCAGCATCACCGCGACGCTCGGCACCGTCGACCTCCAGTCGTCCAGCCGGATCACCGTCCGGTCGAACTACGTCTACCGGGCGCCCGGCTACAACGGCAACGGCCGGGACTGGGCGCTGATCCGGTTGGCGACCCCCGTCACCGGGCTGAGCACGCTGAAGATCGCCACCACCACCGCGTACGACAGCGGCACCTTCACCGTCGCCGGCTGGGGTGCCGCACGCGAGGGCGGCGCCCAGCAGCGGTACCTGCTCAAGGCGAGCGTCCCGTTCGTCAGCGACTCCACCTGCAACTCCTACTACCGCGGTGACGTCATCGCCGCCCAGGAGATCTGCGCCGGCTATGCCAGCGGCGGGGTGGACACCTGCCAGGGAGACTCCGGTGGCCCGATGTTCCGCCGCGACGCCGCAAACGCCTGGATCCAGGTCGGCATCGTCAGCTGGGGCAATGGCTGCGCCCGACCCAACTACCCGGGTGTCTACACCCAGGTGAGCTACTTTGCCTCGTCGATCGCCTCGGCCGCGGCGAGCCTCGGCGGCTGAGCGTACGACCGATCGGGCGGCCCGGACGGCGAGCGTCCGGGCCGCCCTCGTCGAGAGCCGGGCGGGCCGGGTGCCGCGCACCGGCTCAGCGCAGCCGACGGATGTCGCCGTACGCGCGGTAGAACCCGCCTCGGCCGGACTCGCGGACCTCGGTCACCAGGTAGCGGGCGCCCGGCTCGCGGATGCCCTTGGGGAACTGCACAGACCAGTCACGCCGGTAGCCGTCGGAGAGCACCTGCACCCGAAGCCGCCCGCTGTCGTTCAGGCACTGCACCACCACGCCCGCACCGGCGTCGCTCGTCACCTCGACGAGCATCGGCTCCACCGTCCGCGGCGCCTCGCGGGGCGCCTTGACGTCCAACACCTGCGGCACGTCACCGACCTGTGCCGACCGGATCGCCGGCTCGCTGGCGTCGATGCACGCCAGATGGCCGCCAGTGGTGACGACGTAGAGCCTGTCGTCGCGGAACTGCATCGAGTACGCCGAACCGCAGCCGGTGCCGAGCTTCCACAGCCGGGTGCCCGCCGCGTCGAAGCAGTAGATCGAGGACTGGCTGTCGCCGGCGAAGACGTACCGACCGCCCTCGGCGGTGGCGCAGGAGAAGACCGGGGCGTCGCACCGGTAACTGCGCTCGACCCGGCCGTCCTTGGCCAGCCGCACCACCTCGCGGGTGCCCGTCCCGGCGAACACACTGCCGTGCTCCTGCCAGCCGAAGAGCACCGAGCCCGTCCGGGTGTGCCACAGTTCGCGGCCGGTGCGCCAGTCGTAGCCGGTCACACCCTGGGAGTGGCCGTGGTAGACCGCGTCGGTGTCGCAGCGCACCATCCAGGCCGCGCGGCCTCGCCCGGGTCGGCGCCACAGGAACTCGTCCTCGTGGTCGATGGCGGCGATCCCGCCGTCGGCGTCCGAGACGCCCAGGACGCCGTCGTGGATGTCCAGCCAGTAGATGTCGATCTCCGGTGCGATCGCGTACGCCACACGGGGCACCTTGCCGGAGAGGTCGTAGACGTTGCCGTCGTCGCAACCGGCGTAGACCCAGGAGTCGTCGGCGACGATGCACTTCACCCCGTCCGGGAGGCGGACCTGGCCGCGCACCTGGGCATCGTGGCCGACTGTGGTGATCACCCCGTGCTCGTTGCCCACCATGCAGTGCTGCCCGTCGACGAAGATGCCGAAGGCCGGGGCGCCGGAGTCGTAGCGCCACAGCACCGGGGCGGTGCGCGCGGTGGATCGGGTGCTGACGATCTGCCGGCGGGAGACGGTGCGCTTCGGCCGGACGCCGGGGATCGCCGGGGCGTACCCCTTGCGGACCTTTTCCCCGATCTTCTTCGCCGCGGCCGCCCGGGCGCGGGCGTTGTCCGGATAGGCGCTGGCCTTTGTCTGCCCCTGGTCGCCGATCCGGCCGTAGCGCACGGTCAGCGTGGCGTCGTCGACGGCGACCTCGTAGAACTTGTGCGCACCGTCCACTTCGGACAGTTCGAGGTAAGTCGTCTCCTGGGACATGGGGGCCTCCGAGGGGGTCAGCGACCGGCTCGACGTGGCCGGCGCGGCGACAGTGCCCACAGGCTAACCGGCACCCCCGACAAGATCGATGGTCACCGAGGGTAAGGGAGTCAGTGAGATCGGCTCACATTGCTGTGTTAGGTTAGCCTTCCCTCACCAAGCAATTGGAGTCTAGACGCATGCGCTCACACCGCTTCCTGGCCGGGTTCGTCGCCCTGGCCGCGACATTGGCGCTGGCCGCCTGTGGCGACTCGACCGAGCCGGAGGACACCTCCGCCGCCGGCAGTTCCGCCGCTTTCCCGATCACGATCAAGCACGCGCTCGGCACCACGACGATCAAGGAGCAGCCCAAGCGGGTCGCGACAGTGGCCTGGGCCAACCACGAGGTTCCCCTCGCCCTCGGCATCGTCCCCGTGGGCATGGCGAAGGCCAACTTCGGCGACGACGACGGCGACGGCGTCCTGCCGTGGGTCGCCGAGAAGCTCAAGACGCTCGGCGGGACCGCGCCGGTGCTGTTCGACGAGAACGACGGCATCAACTTCGAGGCCGTCGCGGACACCCGGCCGGACGTCATCCTCGCCGCGTACTCGGGCCTGACGGCGCAGGACTACGACACCCTCAGCAAGATCGCCCCGGTCGTCGCCTACCCCGAGGCACCCTGGGCCACGGCGTGGCGCGACACGATCAAGCTGGAGAGCCAGGCCCTCGGCCTCGCCAAGGAGGGCGACGCGCTCATCGCCGACATCGAGAAGCAGATGACCGACGCCGCCGGGAAGTACCCGCAGTTGGCCGGGAAGTCGGCGATGTTCATGACGCACATCGACCCCACCGACCTGAGCAAGATCGGCTTCTACACGACGCACGACACCCGGGCCCAGTTCTTCGCTGACCTCGGCCTGAAGGTGCCGGCGAGCATCGCCACCCTCTCCGCAGGCACCGACAAGTTCAGCCTGAGCCAGAGCGCCGAGCAGATCCAGGTCTTCAACGACGTGGACATCATCGTCGCCTACGGTGACGACAAGCTCCTCGCCGCCGCGCAGGCCGACCCGCTGCTGTCGAAGATCCCCGCGATCAAGCGTGGCTCGGTGGTCATGCTCTCCGGCGCCACCCCGCTCGGCACCGCCGCGAACCCCACCCCGCTGGCCATCCCGTTCGTGCTTGACGACTACGTCGCGATGCTCGCGAAGGCTGCCGACCAGCTGTCATGACCACGCTTGACACGCGTGTCGTGCCGGACGCCGCCGAGGTGCGGCGTCCGGCACGGGTACGCCTGCTCTGGTTTCTCGTCGCCATCGCGGTGCTGCTGGCGCTCATGGCGGCGTCGGTCGCGCTCGGCTCCCGCAGCGTCGGCCTGTCCGACATCGTCGCCGCGTTCCAGGGCGTGGACGACACCATGGAGCAGGCCGCCGTCACCAAACGGATCCCGCGCACCCTGCTCGCCGTGCTCGTCGGCGCGGCGCTCGGCCTGGCCGGCGCGGTGATGCAGGGCGTGACCCGCAACCCGCTTGCCGACCCCGGGATCCTGGGCGTGAACATGGGGGCGTCGCTCGCGGTGGTCACCGGCATGGTCCTGTTCGGCCTGTCCGCGCCGACCAGCTACCTGTGGGTGGCGATCCTCGGCGCCGGCCTGGCGGCGGTCTTCGTGTACGCCGTCGGCTCCCTCGGGCGCGGCGGCGCGACACCGCTCAAACTCGCGCTCGCGGGCGCCGCCACCTCCGCCGCGCTGGCGTCGCTGATCAGCGCCTTCGTGCTGCCCCGCAACGATGTCGCCGGCAACTTCCGGTCGTGGCAGATCGGCGGGGTCGGCGGTGCCACCTACGACAGCATCCGGCACGCCCTGCCGTTCCTGGCCGTGGGTCTCGTGGTCTGCCTCCTGTCGGGCCGGGCCCTGAACTCGCTGGCCCTCGGTGACGACCTCGCGGCGGGGCTCGGCGAGCGGGTCGCCGTGGTGCGGGGCGTCGCGGGCGCCGGTTCGGTGCTGCTGTGTGGCGCCGCCACGGCGGTCGCCGGACCCATCGGGTTCGTCGGTCTCGTCGTGCCGCACGTGTGCCGCCTGCTCATCGGGCTCGACCACAGGTGGCTGCTGCCGTTCTCCGCGCTGCTGGGCGCGTCGTTGCTGACCGCCGCCGACGTCGTCGGCCGGGTGGTGGCCCGCCCGGCGGAGATCGACGTGGGCATCGTGACGGCGCTGATCGGCGCCCCGTTCTTCATCTACATCGTCCGCCGGCAGAAGGTACGCGAGCTGTGAGCACTGCGACTCTGACGGCCGTCACCCACGGACGGACACGGCGTACGCGTCGACGCCGTGGCGTCCTCGCCCTCCTCGCCGTGCTCGTCGTCGCGGCGTTCGCCGGCTCGCTGATGGCGGGGCGCACCTTCTACCCACCGGCCGACGTCCTGGCGGTGATCGCCGGCGAGGACGTCGCAGGGGCTTCCTTCACCGTGGGCACGCTCCGCCTGCCGAGGGCTGTCCTCGCGATCCTGGCCGGGGCCTGCTTCGGGCTCGGCGGCGTCACCTTCCAGACGATGCTGCGCAACCCCCTCGCGAGCCCCGACATGATCGGCATCAGCTCCGGCGCGAGCGCCGCGGCCGCCTTCGCGATCGTGATGCTGAACCTCGGCGAGGCGGGGGTGTCCGCCTTCGCGATCGTCGCCGGGCTGGCGGTGGCGCTCGTCATCTACCTGCTGTCGTTCAAGGACGGTGTCGCCGGCACCCGCCTCGTCCTCATCGGCATCGGCATGGCCGCGATGCTCGACAGCCTGACCGCGTACGTCCTGACCCAGGCCGCCGAGTGGGACCTGCAGGAGGCTCTGCGCTGGCTCACCGGCAGCCTCAACGGCGCGACCTGGAGGCAGGCCGCTCCGGTGGCCCTCGCCGTGGCAGTCCTGGCGCCGGTGCTGCTGAGCCAGGCCCGCAACCTGTCCACGATGCAGCTGGGTGACGACACGGCGGCGGCGCTCGGGGTCCGCCTCGAACGCACCCGGATCCTGGTCATCGTCGCGGCCGTCGGCCTGATCGCCTTCGCCACCGCGGCGACCGGGCCGATCGCCTTCGTGGCCTTCCTGTCCGGGCCGATCGCCGCCCGACTCATCGGCCCGGCCGGCTCGCTGCTGGTGCCGTCCGCGCTTGTCGGCGCCCTGCTGGTGCTCGTCGCGGACTTCGTCGGCCAGTTCGCCTTCGACACGCGCTACCCGGTGGGTGTCGTCACAGGTGTGCTCGGCGCCCCGTACCTCATCTACCTGCTCATCCGGACGAACCGCGCGGGAGGCTCGCTGTGACAACCACTCATACGCTCGCGGTCGAGAGTCTCATGCTCGGCTACAAGGACCGCGTCGTCATCTCCTCACTCGACCTCGTCGTGCCGCCCGGAAAAATCACGGCGATCGTCGGCGCGAACGCGTGCGGCAAGTCGACGCTGCTGCGGTCGATGTCGCGCCTTCTCGCGCCGCGCGCCGGCCACGTCCTGCTCGACGGCAAAGAGGTGCACCGGCTGCCGGCCAAGCAGTTGGCCCGTACCCTCGGCCTGCTTCCCCAGTCACCCACGGCACCCGAGGGCATCACCGTGGCCGACCTGGTCGGACGCGGGCGCAACCCGCACCAGCGCGTGCTCTCGCGGTGGAGCAGGGAGGACGACGCCGCGGTGGCGGCGGCCCTGGACGCGACACAGACCGCGGACCTCGCCGACCGCTCGGTCGACGAACTCTCCGGCGGCCAGCGGCAGCGGGTTTGGATCGCCATGGCCCTGGCCCAGCAGACGGACCTGCTGCTGCTCGACGAGCCGACGACGTTCCTCGACGTCAGCCACCAGGTCGAGGTGCTCGACCTGCTCACCGACCTCAACAAGACGCGTGGGACGACAATCGTCATGGTGCTGCACGACCTCAACCTCGCCGCCCGGTACGCGGATCACCTCATCGCGCTGGCCGCCGGTAAGCTGCACGCCGCGGGGGAGCCGACGCAGGTCCTGACTCAGGAGTGCGTCCGCGCCGTGTTCGGTCTGGAAAGCCAGGTCATCATTGATCCGACGTCGGAGAAGCCGCTCATGCTGCCGATCGGCCGCCACCACGTCATCCCGTCCGCGGGCCGAGCCGGCGACGCCCTAGCCCCGCTCGCCGGCGCCTGACGCGATGGCAGTCCAGGAGATCACCGGCGGTGTGGTGCTGCGCCGCGCCCTGCGCCGTCAACGTGGCCGGGTGCTGGGCGGCACCGCGCTGCTCTGCACCCACCAGGCCGCCGAGGCCCTCGTCCCGGTCGCCATCGGCGTGATCATCGACCGTGCGGTGGCCACCGGGGACGTGCCCGCGCTGCTGCTCTCGCTCGCCGGTCTTGCCGTCCTGTTCACAGTTCTGGCCTACGCCTACCGCTCCGGCGCCCGCCTCACCTACGCCGCAGTGGAGAGGGAGGCACACGCCGTCCGGGTCGAGATCGCCACAAGCGCCCTGGACCCGCGCGGACACCGCTCCGGCATGCGCGACGGCGACCTGCTGGCCGTCACCGCCTCCGACGCCGAGTTGTCCGCGCTCGTGGTGCGGGTCGCGGGGATGTGCGCCGCGGCGGTCACCGCGATCGTCGTCGCGGCCGTCGCGCTGCTCGTCGTGGACGTTCCGCTCGGGCTCGGGGTGCTCCTCGGCGTACCCCTGGTGGTCGTCCTGCTGCAACGGATGGCGCCGCTGCTCACCCGGCGCAGCGCGTCCCAGCAGGAGGCTCTCGCCGCGACGACCGCGCTCGCCGTCGATCTCGTCACGGGCCTGCGGGTGCTGCGCGGCATCGGCGCGCAACATCACGCCGCACGCCAGTACGCGGTGGCCAGCGGCCACGCCCTGGACGTCACACTGCGGGCCGCCACCACCAAGGGCCTGCACCTCGGCCTCACCACAATGGTCAACGGTCTCTTCCTCGCGGCGGTCGCCGGCGTCGCCGGCTGGCTCGCCTTGCAGGGCCGGCTCACCATCGGTGAGCTGGTCGCCGTCGTCGGGCTGGCCCAGTTCGTCGCCGAACCCGTGCAGACACTCGGCTACTGCGTGCAGTTGTTCGCCATGGCACGCGCGTCGGCGGGACGGGTCGCCCGGATCCTCGGCGCCGCCCCGCTGACCCGGCCGGGCACCGCCGGGCAGCCCGCGCCGAGCCCGGCGCGGCTCACCCTCGACAAGGTCGGGTACGCCGGGCTCGACGGCGTCTGCGTGCAGGTGAACGCGGGTGAGGTCCTCGGTGTGCTGGCCTACGACCCGAGCGAGGCCGAGGCGCTTGTCGCGCTGCTGTCCGGCCGGGTGCCCCGCGAGGATTACCAGGGCACGGTGTACGTCGACGGCGTGCCCGCCGAGGAGTTGGACATCGACGCCGTCCGCGGCGCGGTCCTCGTCGAGCAGCACGACGTGGCGCTGTTCGAGGGGACGCTGCGCGCCAACCTCGCCGCCGGGGCCAGCGTCGACGAGACCGTCCTGCACGCCGCCGTGCGGGCCGCCGCGGCGCAGGACGTGCTGGCCGCGCACCCGCATGGCATCGACCGCGTGCTCACCGAGCGGGGCGCGAACCTGTCCGGCGGGCAACGACAGCGGATCGGGCTCGCCCGGGCACTCGTCGCCGACCCGCCGGTGCTGGTGCTGCACAACCCGACCACGGCTGTCGACGCGGTGACCGAGGTGCAGCTCGCCGAAGGCCTCGCCGGCGCCCGGACGGCGGCCGGCCGGGGCACTGTGCTCATCACCAACAGTCCGGCCCTGCTGCGCGTCACCCACCGGGTGGCCGTGATCGACGGTGGGCGGGTCATCGCCGAGGGCCCGCACGACCAGTTGCTCGCCAGCGACGCCCGCTACCGGGAGGAGGTCCTGCGGTGACCGACGAGCCGACCACCACCGACACGCAATCCCGGCGACTGCTGCCGACGGCCACCGCCGGGCAGACCTGGGCCGCCCTGCGCGCCGAGTTCGCCCGGCTGCCCGGGCTCAGCGCCATCGCCGTCACGCTGCTCGTCGCCGCGTCCGCGACCGGGCTCGTCGCCCCCTGGGTGCTCGGCCGGCTCGTCGACGACGTCATCGACGGCTCCGGCACGGAACGGATCGTGGCCTGGGCGGGTGTGATCGCGGGCGCCGCGGTGCTCGCCGGCCTGCTCACCGCCGCCGGTGCCGCGGTCGCCGCCCGCCTCGGCGAGACAGTTCTCGCGCGGCTGCGGGAACGGGTCCTCGACCGCGCACTGCACCTGCCCTCGGCCACCCTGGAACGGGCCGGGACCGGGGACCTGATCGCCCGGGCCGGCGACGACGTGGCAGTGGTGACGAACGTGATCACCACAAGCGGCCCCACCTTTCTCGGTGCGCTGCTGTCGATCGTGCTGACCGCGGCGGGGCTGTTCGTCCTCGACTGGCGGCTCGGTCTCGCCGGGCTGGCGGCAGCACCGGCGTACGCGGTGGCGCTGCGCTGGTACCTCAAGCGGTCGGTTCCGTACTACGCGCGTGAGCGGGTGGCGACCGGCGAGCGGGCACAGGCCATGGCCGGGGCGCTGCGCGGCGCGGCGACAGTGCGGGCGTACCGGATGGAGGACGCCCACGTCGCCCGCATCGCCGATCGTTCCGCGATCGCCCGCGACCTGTCGTTGGAGATCTTCAGCCTGCACACACGATTCGGCCTGCGGATCAACAGGTCGGAGTTCGTGGGGCTCGCCGCCGTGCTGCTCGTCGGCTTCCTGCTGGTGCGCGACGGCCTGTCCACGGTGGGTGCCGCCACCACCGCCGCGCTCTACTTCCACAGGCTGTTCAACCCGATCGGCCTGCTGCTGCTTCAGTCGGACTCCGTGTTGCAGGCCGGGGCGAGCCTCGCCCGGCTCGTCGGCGTCACGTCACTGCCGGCCACCTCCGACGGCTCCGAACCCGCCCGATCCGGCGTCCGTGACCGACGCGGCCCGGCCCAGGTCCGCCGGCACCGAGCCGAGCCCGCCCGATCCGAGGCCTCCGGGGCGGCGGCCGAGCCGGCGCTTGAGGTGATCATCGGCGGGCACCGTTACGACGACGGCCCCGTCGTCCTGCAGGACATCGCCCTGCGCCTCGCGCCCGGCGAACGCGTCGCCCTCGTCGGAGCGAGCGGAGCGGGCAAGAGCACGCTCGCCGGCATCACCGCAGGCATCATCGCGCCCGCCGACGGATCGGTACGCCTGCGCGGCGTGCCCCTGACGCATCTGGGTGAGCACCGGGTCCGTCGGGAGATCGCCCTGATCAGCCAGGAGGTGCACGTCTTCGCCGGGCCGCTGCGGGACGACCTGCGCCTCGCCGACCCGGACGCCACCGACGCCGAGATGGCATCCGCGCTCGACCTCGTCGGCGCCACGTCCTGGCTGCGTACCCTGCCGGACGGCCTCGACACCGCCGTGGGGGAGGGCGGGCGGCACCTCACCGCCGCCCAGGCCCAACAACTCGCCCTCGCCCGCCTCGTCCTCGCCGACCCCTCCGTCGCGATCCTCGACGAGGCCACAGCGGAGGCCGGCAGCGCGGGCGCGCGGGACCTCGACCGTGCCGCCGTGGCGGCCACCGAGGGCCGTACGACACTTATCGTCGCCCACCGACTCAGCCAGGCGGCCACCGCGGACCGCGTCGTCGTGCTGGAGCACGGGCGCGTCGCCGAGCAGGGCACCCATGAGGAGTTGCTGGCGGCAGGGGGAGGCTACAGCCAGCTGTGGCGGTCCTGGAGCACGCCCGACCTCGTGGTCCCGAAGGAGCGCCAGAGCCAGGAGTACGTCCACCACGACGTGTAGGCGAGCCAGCCCGCTCCGCGCGGCCCGACGTGTGTCATTCGACAGATCCGGCGGGCCGGGCGTGCGGCACCGGCGGCAACCGCCATGATGGGCCGGTGAAGATCCTGTCCATCCAGTCGTCGGTCGCCTACGGTCACGTCGGCAACTCGGCGGCCGTCTTCCCCCTGCAACGGCTCGGGCACGAGGTGTGGCCGGTCCTGACGGTCCACTTCTCCAACCACACCGGCTACGGCGCGTGGCGCGGGCCGATGCTGGCGCCGGAGGACGTGGCCGACGTGATCGCCGGCATCGCGGACCGTGAGGTGCTCGGCAGCGCCGACGCCGTCCTGTCGGGCTACCAGGGTGACCCGGCCATGGGCGCGGTGATCCTGGCGGCGGTGGACCGGGTGAAGGCCGCCAACCCGAACGCGGTCTACTGCTGCGACCCGGTGATGGGCGACGCCGGGCGCGGGATGTTCGTCCGGCCCGGCATCCCGGAGTACCTGCGCGACACCGTCGTGCCGCGCGCCGACATCATCACACCTAACCACTTCGAGCTGGACTTCCTCGCCGGGCGCACGACGAACTCGCTGCCGCAGGTGCTGGAGGCGGTCGACGTCGTCCGCGCGACAGGGCCCCGGCACGTCCTGGTCACAAGCGTCCTGCACGGCGACGTGCCGGAGGGCTCCCTGGAGGTGGTGGCCGTCTCGGACGAGGGCGCCTGGGCGGTGACCACCCCGCTGCTGCCGATCAACCCGAACGGCGGAGGCGACGTCACGGCGGCGCTGTACCTCGCGCACCTGTGGACGACCCGTTCACCCGCGACGGCCCTGGAGCACACAATCGCCTCCGTCTTCGCCGTCCTCGAAGCGACACTCGCGGCGGGCACCCGGGAGATCCAGTTGATCGCCGCGCAGGAGGCGATCGCCGTGCCGCCGGCGCGGTTCGCCGCCCGCCGCCTCCGCTGACCCAGACCCCCGATCTCGACGGGCGGTCAGCGGAGGGCGTCGTGGCGCAGCACCGCGTGCGCGCCGACGGTTTCGTTGACGATCTGCGTCACCCGTACGTCGACAAGGACGCTCGCCAGCGCCACCGCCTCCGGGCGACTGAGGCCGTGCAGCCGCTGCATCAGGGTCAGCATCGAGTCGAGAGCCATGAACGTGGCGTCGTCGAGGGACGCGCCGACGCCAAGCGTCAACCAGGCGTCCGCGGTGCGGGCCACCGGGCCGGTCACCGGGAAGTCGTCGCGTACGTCGAGGGTCAGTGTGACCTCGTCCATCGGGCACTCGATCGCGGTGCCGCCGACCTCCCCGTCGCCCTGCGCGGCGTGCCCGTCCCCGACCGAGAACAGCGCCCCGTCGACAGGGATCGGCAGCAGCAGCGTGCTGCCCGCCGTCAGGTCCTTGCAGTCCAGGTTGCCGCCGCACGCTCGGGGCGGGATCGTCGAGTGGCGTCCCGGCTCGGCCGGCGGCATGCCGAGCACTCCCATGAACGGGCGCAGCGCCACCGTGTGGCCGGACTGGTTGCGGCCCGTCATCGACGCCGGGTCCAGCTCCCAGGCGTGCACCACCCCCTCCTCCTCGACGCCGTAACGCTTGTTGAAGCCGCTCTGCCAACCACCGGCCACAGTCGTTCCCCAGGTGCCGGGAATGATGGCGTCGAGGCGTACCTCAAGGGTCTGGCCGGCCCGAGCGCCGCGGACCGCGACCGGGCCGATCAGCGCGTGCCCGTCGTCGGGCTGGCGCTGCGGGACCCGGGGCCGGTCCCGGTTGGGCCCACCCGGGTACGGGCCGGCCGACCACCAGCAGTCCAGGGTGCGATAGGTGACGGTGTCGCCGGGGTCGACGGTGAGCACCGGCGTGGCGTCCGCCCGGAAGTGACCGTGCAGGGTGTCGTCGCCGGGAGTGAGGGTGTGTCGCATCCGAGCAGGCTACGTCCCGTGATCCGGAAGGGACAGGGACCCCGGGGCCGGCGGCGGTCAGGGCTTGCGGGCCACCGCGCCGTAGGCGTCGATTCCCTTCGCGTCGGCGTCGTCCGGACGCCACAGCGGGATCGGCACCAGACCGGGGTCCACAATCGTCAGCCCCGCGAAGCAGCTGGCGAGATCCTCCGGGCTGCGCAGGATGTACGGGACACCGCCGTTGTCGGCCAGCCGCTGCGCCCCGGCGACCACCGACGGGCTGGTGTTGGTGCCATCCCAGAAGACCAGGTGGCTGCCGGAGGCGGTCGCGCCCATCGTCCGCCCGATTATCGACCGCACCACCTCCAGGTCCGGCTCGTAGCCGAGCACGCCCATGTACATCACGGCGATCGGCTTGTCGAAGTCGAGCGTCTGCGCGGCCTCGACGAGGATCTTCTCCGGGTCGTGGTAGTCGGCCGGCACGTACGTGGTGACGCCCTGCGACGTCGTGCTGGACAGCAGCGCCCGGGCGTGCACGAGAACCATCGGATCATTGTCGACGTAGACGATCCGCGACTCGGGCGCGATGCCCTGGGCGACCGCGTGGGTGTTCTGCATGGAGGGCAGGCCGGTGCCGATGTCCAGGAACTGCCGGATGCCCGCCTCGGCGGCCAGGTAGCGCACGGTCCGCACCAGGAACCCGCGGGACTGCTGCGCCATCACGACGATCTCGGGGTAGACCTCCGCCACGGCGTCGCCGGCCGCCCGGTCGGACTGGAAGTTGTCCTTGCCACCCATCCAGTAGTTCCAGATCCGCGCCGCGTGCGGCACGTCGGGCTGAAGCTTCGCGGTGAGTTCGGCATCCGGGCCGGCCATGCCAGGCTCCTATCGACGGGTCGTCGGTGGCGGTCACCACCGCGGCGGATCGGGATCGCACCACGGATTGTCCACTATCGACGCTGCGGGCGGGCCCCGGGCGGCCCGTCGGGACACGACGGGCCGCCTCGATCAACTCGCCGGCCCGGCGGGCGGTCAGGGCGCGTCGACCACCTCGCGTCCCAGCGGCCAGAAGGCGGCCGGGACGAGCTTGAAGTTGGCGATGCCGAACGGGATGCCGATGATCGTGACGCAGAGGGCGATGCCGGCGACGATGTGGGACAGGGCGAGCCACCAGCCCGCCAGGACCACCCACAGCACGTTCGCCAGCCCCGAGCCGACCCCCGCGCCCGGCTTGGGCACCAGGGTGCGGCCGAAGGGCCACAGCGAGTAGACGGCCAGGCGTAGCGACGCGACACCGAACGGGATGGTGACGACAAGGACGAAACAGATAAGCGCGGCGAGGCCGTAGCCGAACGCCAGCACGATGCCGCCACCGAAGATGAGCCAGAGCACGTTGAGCACGAAGCGAATCACCCCCCAATCATGAGCGACGCTCGCCACCCGGGAGTGAGGGGAGCCCCCGCCATCCGGGCCGATGGCGGGGACTCCCGGTGGTGCCGCGGGCTACCTCAGCGCGAGAGCCCGCGCGTCGGCGGCGATGACGCTGGCGACCTCCGCAGGCACGAGCCTGCCCGCCTGCCGGTCGGCGTACGTGGCCAGCTGGTCGTACTGGCCGTGCGCCACGTGGGTGGTCATCGCGGTGAGGGCTCCGGGCTGGGCGCCGGAGGTGAGGATCAGGTAGCCGAGGCTTGCCTGGCTCGCCGTCACGGTGAAGGTGCTGGTCACGGTCGCGGTGCCCGCGGGACCGGTCACCTCGGCGCGGATCGTGTGTTTGCCCGCGGTCAGCTTGGCCAGGTCCAGCTCACGCCCGACCGCCGTCGTCGTGCCGTCGAGGGTGACGGTGACCGTGTCCGCGTTGGTGGCGGCGACCGCGATCACCGGGGACTGGGCCCGGTCCAGACGCGCACCGTCGGCCGGCGAGGTGATCGCCACGGTCGGCACCGTGTCGGGCCGTTGCAGGAAGGCCGAGTTCCAGCCGACCAGCTCGGACGGGCGGTTGGTGATGACCGCGTCAGCGCCGATCCGCTCCAGCCGCTGCCACAGACCGGCGGAGTCCATCGTCCAGGCCATCACGGCGACGCCGGCGGCGTGCAGCGGCGCGACGACCTCCGGCTTGGCCAGCAGCGCGTTGCCGTCCGGGTTGTACGCGGTCAGGTGCAGCTCCTTCGAGATCGCCACCGGGTCGGCGTCGAGGCTGCTGCGGAGCAGGCCGAGCGAGAGTTCGGGGGCGATCTCGTAGGTGTACCTCAGGGCGTCGACCTCGAAGCTCTGGATGAAGACCCGGCCCATCATCTGCTGGTCCCGGATCACCCGGATGATCGTCGCGACCTCGTCGCGGGTGTGCCGGCCCTTGATCTCCACCAACAGGTTGCCACCGCGAGTACGCAGGTCGGCGAGTTGCTCGGCCAGGGTGGGTACCCGCTCACCCACGTACTGCGGGCCGAACCAGGAACCGGCGTCGAGCGCCTTGATCTGAGCGGCGGTCAGGTCGCGGATGTTGCCCGTTCCGTCGGTGGTCCGGTCGACCGTGCCGTCGTGCAGGATGAACGGGATGCCGTCCTTGCTCGGCTGGACGTCGTTCTCGATCCAGTCGGCGCCGCCCCTGCGCGCGATCTCCTGCGCCACAAGGGTGTTCTCCGGCGCGGCGGCGGACGCGCCGCGGTGCGCGATCACGGTAAGTGGGCTGCCCTCGGGGCGGAGGTAGCCGTTCGCGGGCAGTTCGGTGACGGTGACGTCGTCGTACGAGACGGTGGCGCCGTTGACGAAGAGCCCCTGGACGCCGTTGGCGGAACGCTGGAGGCTGCTCGTGCGCATCGCCTCCCGCCCGTCGAAGATCCAGCGGGCCTGGTTGCCGTGCACCTCCACCGCGACGCGCACGTCCCGGCCGGTGCCGGCGGCGTACGGGGCGGACGCGGTGTTCGTCACGACCCATGCGTTGCCGGTGGTCCGCTGGGCGAATTCGAGACCGTTGGCGGCGGTAGTGCCACTGCGCATGGTGGCGATCCACCACGGGGTGGCGCCGTTGGCCGGTACGTCGATGCCGAGCGACGCCCAGCGGGTGGCCGCCGACACCGACTCGAACCGCATGGTCGCCTCGAGGCGGAAGTCGTTCAGGTGCCGACCGAACGTGATCTTGTTGTTCTCGCCGGAACTGGCCGAGGTGCCGTACAACCGGCCGTTCTCGACCTTCCAGGTGCCGTCGACCGCGTTCCAGCCGGCGGGCAGCGACCCGGCGGAGAAGCTCTCCGAGACGACGACGGCGCCCGGCATGGCGGTGGCGGGCGGCGAGGTCGCCACGGCCATCGCGACGGCGCCGCCGGTGACGGCGAGGGCGGCGACGGCCGCGGCGGCCCGGGCGCGCACGGCGACGAACCGCGGCGCGCGGCCGGGCGAGGATGATGCGGGTAGGACAGTCATGGCCGGAACGGTACGAAGCGCATCCGAACCGATGATCAATCGAGTGTGGCCGTCGGCGGAACACCCGGTGTAGCGCGCTCGATCAGCCCGGCAGCCCGCCGCGGGCGGCCGGTGAGGCGCTGACGTCCACATGGGGCAAGCCGTTAGGTTTCCTTTCGGTCAACCCATTGACACGGCAAGGGGTCTGCCGGAAACATCTGCCACCACCCACCGGTCCTGCTGTCGCATGTCGTCGAGACCCGATGACAACGATGTCAGGCCGGCACCGACGACCGACGACCGACCACCACACGTACGACCCGCTCGACCAGATCGAGTCGAAAGGCCCCGCCCCCATGCCGTATCTCACCCGTGCGCGCACCGTGTCCCTCCGGCTGGTCGCGGCGACAACCGTCGCCCTGCTGCCGGTGGGGCTTGTCGTCGCCGCGCCCCTGGCCAGCGCCGCACCCGGCGCCGCGCCGGCCGGCGCCTTCAGCTCGTCGTTCGAGCAGGCCGACCCGCAGCCCGCCGCGACCACCGTCGAGGTCGACGCGAAAGGTCGGCCGGTTCAGGCGAACCTGACCGGATCGACCCGCCGGGTCCTGCCCGGCAGCCTGCTCGGCCAGGTCGCCGCGGTCACCGCGACCGCCGAGAACCCGCCCAACGAGACCGCCGCGAAACTCGCCGACGGCGATCCCGCGACCAAGTGGCTGGCCTTCGAACGGACCGGCTCGGTGACGTACCGCCTCACCACGCCGACGGTCGTTGCGCGGTACGCGCTGACCTCGGCCGACGACGAACCGACGCGCGACCCCAGGGACTTCACGCTCCAGGGCTCCGCCGACGGCAGCACCTGGACCGATCTCAACCGGCAGACGGGGCAGAGCTTCGCCAAGCGGTTCGCCACGAACACCTACAGCGTCACCAACACGACGGCCTACGCGTACTACCGGCTGACCATCTCGGCGAACTCCGGCGCACCCCTCGTGCAGCTCGCCGACTTCGACATCAGCGACGGCTCGAACACCCGGCCGCCGGCTCCGCCCATGGTCAGCGTCGTCGGCGCCGGTCCGGCCGGCGGATACACCACGAAGCCGAACGTCGGCTTCACCGGGCTCGCCGCCCTGCGCTACGCGGGCGGGGCCGAGACCGACGGTCGCTCGTACGCCACGAACAAGCTGTTCGACGTCGCCATCCCGGTCGGCCCCCACACCCGGCTGTCCTACAAGATCTTCCCCGAGTTCACGGGCGCGGACGGGCAGTACCCGTCCACCTTCGCGGCCGTCGACCTGCACTTCACCGACGGCAGCTACCTCAGTGGACGGTCGGCCGTCGACCAGCACGGCAACCCGCTGACAGCCGCCGGGCAGGGCACCTCGAAGGCGCTCGTCGCCGACCAGTGGAACTCGGTGCAGGCCGACATCGGCACTGTCGCCCGGGGCAAGACCATCGACCGCATCCTGCTCGCCTACGACAATCCGCAGGCCGCCGCTGACACCCGGTTCACCAGCTGGCTCGACGACGTCGAGGTGACGGGCACGCCGACGTCGATCGACGGCTCCCGGCTGACCAACTACGTCGACACCCGGCGCGGGACCAACTCGACGAGCGGATTCTCGCGCGGCAACAACCTGCCGATCACCGCCGTGCCGAACGGCTTCAACTTCTTCACGCCGGTGACCGACGCGACGTCCGACTCCTGGGAGTACCAGTACCACCGGACGAACAACGCGGCAAACCTGCCCACGCTCCAGGGCCTCGCGATCTCCCACGAGCCCAGCCCGTGGATGGGTGACCGCAACCAGATGTCGGTCATGCCGGTGGCCGGCGACGGTTCGCTGACCGGGACGCCGGCCAGCCGGGCGGTCGCCTTCCGGCACGCGGACGAGACGGCACAGCCCGACCTCTACCGGGTCGCGTTGCAGAACGGCCTGGTCGCGGAGATGTCGCCCACCGACCACGCCGGCATCATGCGGTTCACCTTCCCGTCCGGGTCGCCGACCGGAAGCCTCGTCTTCTACAACGGCACCTTCACCATCGGTACGGACGGCACGTTCACCGGTTGGGTCGACAACGGAAGTGGCCTGTCGGCCGGACGCAGCCGGATGTTCGTGTCCGGTGCCTTCGACCGGGCGCCCACGGCCTCGTCGGCGACGTCGGCGACCTTCGACGTCTCGGCGAACCGGCAGGTGACGATGCGGCTCGCGACGTCGTTCCTCTCGGTCGACCAGGCCCGCCGCAACCTCGACCTGGAGGCGACAGGGCGCAGCTTCGACCAGATCCGCGCCGCCGCCACCGCGGCGTGGAAGGACCGGCTCGGCCGCGTCGAGTTGCGCGGCGCGACCGAGGCGCAGCTCGTGACCATGTACTCCAACCTGTACCGGCTCAACCTCTACCCGAACTCGCAGTCGGAGAACACCGGCACCGCCGCCAAGCCACGCTGGCAGTACGCGAGCCCGGTGTCGGCGCCGACAGGCACGTCGACCGCCACCCACACCGGCGCGAAGATCGTCGACGGGCAGATCTACGTCAACAACGGCTTCTGGGACACCTACCGCACCGTGTGGCCCGCCTACGCGCTGCTGTACCCGGACGTCGCCGCCAAGATCTCCGACGGGTTCGTCCAGCACTACCGTGACGGTGGCTGGATCGCCCGGTGGTCGTCGCCCGGCTACGCCGACCTGATGACCGGCACCAGCGCGAACGTGGCACTGGCCCAGGCGTACCTCAGTGGGGTCAAGCTGCCCGACCCGCTCGCGGCGTACGACGCGGCGGTGAAGGACGCGACCGTCGCGTCCGGGCGCGGCGCGGTCGGCCGCAAGGGAATCGAGACCTCGCTGTTCCTCGGCTACACCCCGACCTCCACGGGGGAGTCGGTGTCGTGGGCGCTTGAGGGCTTCATCAACGACTACGGCATCGGCAACATGGCCGCAGCTCTCGCCAAGGACCCGGCCACGCCGAAGTCGCAGCGTGACCGGCTCAAGGAGGAGTCGCGCTACTTCCTGGAGCGGGCTCGCAACTACGTGCACCTCTTCGACCCGAAGACCAAGCTCTTCCAGGGCCGCGACGCCTCCGGCAACTTCCTCGCCGGTGACCCGCTGGACTGGGGTGGCGTCTACACCGAGACCAACGGGTGGAACTTCGCGTTCACCGCCCAGCAGGACGGCACGGGCCTTGCCAACCTGTACGGCGGTCAGAAGGCGCTGCGGGACAAGCTCGACACCTTCTTCGCCACCCCGGAGAACGCCGACCGTCCCGGCGGGTACGGCGGCATCATCCACGAGATGCTCGAGGCGCGGGCGGTGCGGATGGGCCAGCTCGGCATGAGCAACCAGCCGTCGCACCACATCCCGTACATGTACGACTTCGCCGGCGCACCGGCCAAGACCCAGGCGGCGGTACGCGAGATCCTGCGGCGCCTCTACGTCGGCAGCGAGATCGGCCAGGGCTACCTGGGCGACGAGGACAACGGCGAGATGTCGGCGTGGTACGTCCTCAGCTCGCTGGGCATCTACCCGTTGCAGGCCGGGTCGACCCACTGGGCCATCGGCTCGCCGCAGTTCACCAAGATGACAGTCCGGCGCAGCAGCGGCGACATCGTGGTCAACGCGCCGAACAACAGCACCCGCAACGTGTACGTGCAGGACGTGAAGGTCAACGGCAAGAAGCAGCGCGGCCTGTCCCTGGACGTGGCCACGCTCGCCAAGGGCGGCACCATCGACTTCCAGATGGGCCCCAACCCGTCGTCGTGGGGCAGCGGCAAGAACGACGCCCCGCCGTCGCTGACCAAGGGCAACGAGGCACCGAAGCCGTTGCAGGACACCACAGGCCCCGGTCTCGGCACCGCAACCGCCACCGGCGGTCAGGACGCGTCGAAGCTGTTCGACGACTCGTCGACCACGCAGCTGACCTTCGCCTCGGCGACGCCGCAGATCACCTGGGCGTTCCGTGGCGGCAAGCAGAAGCCGACGTTCTACACGGTCACCTCCGGCGCGAGTGTGGGTGACCCGGGGGACTGGCTGTTGCAGGGCTCCAACGACGGCATCACCTGGACCACTGTGGACTCCCGCAAGGGCCAGGTGTTCCCGTGGCGCAACCAGACCCGCCCGTACGAGATCGACAAGCCGGGTCGGTTCGCCCAGTTCCGCCTCGCGGTGACGAAGACCGTCGGCGCCGCGCAGACCACCCTCGCCGAGATCGAGCTGCTCGCCGGCGGTGACCTCGACATCGGCGGCGGCGACATCACGGTGACCGCCGCCGGCAGCGTGCACGCGACGACCGCCGCACCCGTCTCGGTGCCGCTGGCGTCCGTGACCGGCGGTGCCGCCGACGGCTACCGGGCCACGATCGACTGGGGTGACGGCACGCCCGTCACCGAGGGCACCCTGACGCTCAGCTCGCGGGCTGTCTACCGCATCGGTGGGTCGCACACCTACGCCACGCCGGGCTACCACCAGGCGAACGTCACGGTCAGCGACGGCGAGAGCCAGAGCTCCGCGACGGTCGGCGTCGAGGTGGCGTACGTGCCGAAGTCCGGCCTCACCGCGGCGTTCGACAGCGTCTGCATCGGTGACGAAGGGGTCCTCGCGGCGGACTGCGACGCCAAGTCGTGGGCGTACGCGCGGGCCGCCCTGACGGCGGGCGGCGCGGTCCAGGGCCAGCAGCAGCAGGTCCCCGGGACGGCGCTGCGGTTCACGCTGCCGGCGATCCCGGCCGGGCAGCCCGACAACGCCACAGGCAACGGTGCGACTGTCGCTCTCGACCTGCCCGACGACGCCCGGAGCATCTCGTTCATCGGTGCCGGAACGCAGGGCAACCAGAGCACCACGGGCACGGCGACGTTCAGCGACGGCAGCACGGCGAGCATCCCGATCCAGCTGAGTGACTGGACGCTCGGCGGCAACGCCAACGGCACCCCGTCCTACGGCAACATCGTCGTCGCCAAGACGGCGTACCGGCTGTCCGGCACGAGCCGGGACGGCGCCCAGCCGTTCCTGTTCGCCACCGCGCCGTACCAGATCCCAGCGGGCAAGACGCTTGTGTCGGTGACCCTGCCGACGCAGACCGGCGATCCCCGTTCGGCGGGCCGGATCCACGTGTTCGCCGTCGCCAACGACGGCACGCCGGCCCCCGCGCTGGCGACGGTGGCCCCGAAGGACCAGACGGCGACCGCCGGGCAGGCCCTCGCGGCGAACCTCGGTTCGGTGACCGGCGGCGTTCCCGGCACGACCGGCTACCGCGCCCGCGTCCAGTGGGGCGACGGCACGGCTCCGGACGACGTCGCCATCGGATCGTCAGGTGCGATGAGCGGGCAGCACACCTACGCGCGGGAGGGCACCTACACGGTGCACGTCACGGCGTGGGACACCCGGGCCAGCAGCACCACGGCCTTCACTGTGACAGTCGCCCGGGGTGGATCCCAGCCGACGATCGCGCTGTCGAAGGCCGGCACCGTCGTCACCGGCGACACGATCACCGTCGACGGCAGCGGGTTCGCCGCCGGCGAGCAGGTGACCGTGAGCGTCGGCACCGACCCGTCCCGGACCACGACTGTCGCGGCCTCCGCGACGGGAACGGTCCGCGCCTCGCTCCCGACCTCGGGCGACGCGCAGCCCGGCAGGTACGCCGTCACCGCGACGGGCGTGTCCACCCGTACGCCGGCCACGGCCACCGTCCAGGTGACCGGGCGGGCGGAGGCGCCGGGCTACCAGCCACGGGTGGCGCTGCTGAGCACGGCGGGTCCGCGCGGCACGTCGATCACCGTCGACGGGTCCGGGTTCGTGCCGAACGAGACGGTCACGATCACCCTCGGCGACGGCCTCGCGGTCAGCACCGTGCGGGCGAACGGCGACGGCGTGATCTCCGGCGCGACCGTCGGTGTCCCGGGCGCGGCGAAGGCGGGCACGACGAGCGTCACGGTTGCCGGCGCCCGGTCGGCGACGACGGTGTCCAGGCCGTTCACCGTCACCGGCGCGAAGTGAGTAGGCGGTAGCGCAGCCGCGTGGGGCGGGCCGTGGTCACGGCCCGCCCCACGCGCGTTCCGCAGGCGTCCGGACCTAGAGCGGGGTGAGATCCGGAACGCCGTAGTGCTTGTCGAGGACCTGCATGGCGGCGCCGGCGGCGATCACGTCCGCGCCGAGGCTGGACAGCGTCACGTCGGTGGTGAGCCAGTCCGCGCGGGGCACGTCGGTGTGCACGGCCTCCTCGACAGCCGCGAGGTAGGTCTGCGCGTGGCGCAGGAGGTCGGCGCCGGCAAGCACCACGCGGGAGAGGTCGAGGGTCTGGAGCAGGTTGACCACGCCGACCGCCAGGACGCGGGCCGCCCGCGCGATGTCGCCGGCCTCGGCGGCGTGGTGGTGCACGATCTCCAGGCAGCCGTGCCGCCCGCAGACGCAGGGCGGCCCGTCCAGGGCGACAACTGTGTGGCCGAACTCCCCGGCGTTCGTGTGCACGCCCCGGTGGGCGGTGCCGCCCAGCCAGAAGCCGGCGCCGATGCCGGACTCGACCATGATGAGGGCGGCGTCGCCGAACGTCCCGCCGTGCCGCCATGCCTCGGCGGTGATCCCCGCGGTGACGTCCTTGTCGAGATGCACGGGCAGGCCCAGGTGCGCCTCGGCGAGTTCGCGCAGCGGGATGTCGTGCCAGTGCCGCAGCCCGTGGGCGTCGCGGACCACGCCCTGCGCGTGGTCCAGCGGGCCGATCATGCCGATGCCCACGCCGGTCAGCCGGCCGCGCAGGTCGGTGACGCCGGGTAGCGCGTCGATGCCGGCACTCAGCGCGTCGAGGAGTTGCGCCGGAGTGAAGTCACCGGGCAGTGGGCTGACCGCGCAGTGGTGCACGGTGCCGGCCAGGTCGACAAGGACCAGCCGCAGCGTACGGCGGGCAACGTGCGCGCCGATCGCGTACCGGCTGTCGGGCACGAGTTCGTAGACGATCGCGGGCTTGCCGATGCCGGGGCGGCGGACACCTGCGGGACGGATCAGGCCGTCGACTGTCAGGCGGGCGATGACCTTGGAGACCGCCTGGGGAGTCAGGCCTGTGGCGTCGACAACCGTCGACCGCTCGAACGTCCGCACGGTACGTCCCAGCGCCATGACCAGTGCCTGGTTGTAGCCGCGCAGGAATGTGACGTCGGCTGTGGTGCGCGTCATCTCACCACCCTATTACGCAACGCTGTTGCTAAATTCGCTCGGTGCATGCACTGAGCAGAAATCGACGCCTGCTGGCGGTTCTCGCGTTGGCGCTGGGCGGTGTCGCGGTCGGCCTCACCGAGTTCGCCGCGATGGGCCTGCTGCCCGACATCGCACGCGGCCTGCTGCCACAGCAGTACGCCGTGTCGTCGTCGGACGCGGTGGCCCGCGCGGGTTGGACGATCAGCGCCTACGCGCTCGGCGTGGTGGTGGGCGCGCCCCTGATCGCCGCGCTGACCGCCCGACTGCCGCGTAAGAAGCTCGTGCTCGGTCTGCTCGCTCTCTTCATCGTCGGCACCGTCGCGTCGGCGCTCGCGCCGACGTTCGACCTGGTGCTCGTGGCCCGGTTCGTCGCGGCGCTGCCGCACGGCGCGTACTTCGGTGCGGCGGGTCTGCTCGCGGCGGCCATGCTCGGCCCCGGCAACGAGGCCCGGGGGTTCGCCGCAGTGCTCGGTGGTCTGACCGTGAGCAACCTGGTGGGCGTGCCGGCGGTGACGCGGCTCGGGCAGGCGGTCGGCTGGCGTGCCGCGTACCTGGTGATCGCCGGCGTGTTCGTGCTCACGCTGCTGGCGGTCCTGGCCGTCGTCCCGGAGGTCGTGGCAGCGGTCGACGCCTCGCCGGCCGCCGAGTTGCGGTCCCTGCGGACCTCGCAGGTGTGGCTCGTGGCGGCCACCGGGGCGGTGGGCCTCGCCGGGCTGTTCGCTGTCAACACCTACCTCGCGCCGGTCACCACAGACGTCGCAGGCCTCTCGGCCGCGACAGTGCCGTGGGTGCTCGTCGCGGTGGGTCTGGGCATGACAGTCGGCAACGCCCTGGGCGGTTGGCTCGCCGACCGGGACCTGCGCCGGAGCATGGTCGTCGGTTTCGTCGCCATGATCGTCAGCATCGCCGTCTTCGGCCTCGTCGCGTCGAACGGTGTCGGCCTGTTCGTGGGCGCGTTCCTGGTGGGCGCGACAAGCCTCTACCTGGGGCCGGTCCTCCAGGCGCGCCTGATCACCGTGGCGCCGGGCGCGCAGTTGATGGGAGCGGCGATGAGCCAGTCCGCCATGAACGTCGCCAACAGCCTCGGTGCCGGGCTGGGCAGTGTCGTCATCGCCGCGGGCTTCGGCTATCTCGCGCCGGCCTGGGTGGGAGTGATCCTCGCGATCCTCGGCCTGGGCCTGGCGGCGGTCAGCTTCGCGGCCGAGCGCCGGACGCGGGCCTCGGAGCCGATCGCCCTCGCGGGCTGACCCGTCGATCGATGGTGGTGGGCGTCGGCGCCGGCGACACGCCGACGCCGACATGTGGGGTGTGACAAACGCTGCCGCCCCTATATATGGTGTCGAGCGCAGCTGGTTCGGCCGCTCCGGTGGTCGAGGCAAGAGGGAACCCGGTGGAAATCCGGGACTGTCCCGCAGCGGTGAGTGGGAACGACAGCCGTCATCAGCACTGGGCCACACGGTCTGGGAAGCGACGGCCGGTAGGAGACCGGCGAGCCCGGTCGTGCCCGCGAGTCCGAAGACCTGCCAGCGCGCCGTACACCCGCACCCGGGTGGACGGCGGTCCGAGGCCGCGTGGGACGGCTGACGCCACCTGACCCACGCCTTTCGGGCGTGGCGTCCGCCGGTGTCTGTCTCCGCGCGTCCGAGGGCCATCTGGTCTCGAACTCGCGAGGAGTGAGTGGTGACAGTCACCGAGGTAGTCCCGGCCAGCGGCGCGACGGCCCTGCGGCGGACGCCGATGCAGGTCCGCAAGCGCGACGGCGCCACCGAGCCGGTGGACGTCAACAGGATCGTCCGGGCGGTCGAGCGGTGGGCCGACGACCTCGCCGACGTCGACCCGCTGCGCGTGGCCACCCGCACGATAAGCGGCCTGTACGACGGAGCGACGACTGCCGAGTTGGATCGGCTCTCCATCCACACCGCGGCCGAGATGATCGGTGAGGAACCGCAATACTCGCGCCTGGCCGCCCGGCTGCTGTCCGGTTACGTCGACAAGGAGGTGCGTCGGCAGGGCGTCACCTCGTTCAGCGCCTCGATCCGGATCGGTCACGCCGAGGGCCTGATCGGCGACGACACCGCCGCGTTCGTCGCGACGCACGCCGAGATGCTCGACGACGCGATCGACCCGGACGGCGACCGCCGCTTCGAGTACTTCGGCCTGCGTACCGTCTACGACAGATACCTGCTGCGCCACCCGACGAGCCGGCTGGTGCTGGAGACCCCGCAGTACTGGCTGCTGCGGGTGGCCTGCGGCCTGTCCCGTACGCCGGACGAGGCGGTCGGCTTCTACCGGCTGATGTCCAGCCTGGCCTACCTGCCCAGCTCGCCGACGCTGTTCAACTCCGGCACCCGGCACACGCAGATGTCCTCCTGCTATCTGGTCGACTCGCCGCGCGACGAGCTGGACTCGATCTACCAGCGGTACGCGCAGGTCGCCAACCTGTCCAAGTTCGCCGGGGGCATCGGCATCGCATACTCCCGGGTCCGGTCCCGGGGCGCGCTGATCCGTGGCACCAACGGGCAGTCCAACGGGATCGTGCCGTGGCTGCGCACGCTTGACGCGAGCGTCGCCGCCGTCAACCAGGGCGGCCGGCGCAAGGGCGCGGCCTGCGTCTACCTGGAGCCGTGGCACCCGGACGTCGAGGAGTTCCTGCAACTGCGGGACAACACCGGCGAGGACGCCCGGCGTACCCACAACCTGAACCTGGCCAACTGGATCCCGGACGAGTTCATGCGCCGGGTCGAGGCCGACGCGATGTGGTCGCTGTTCGACCCCCACGAGGTGCCGGAGCTGCCCGACCTGTGGGGGGAGCGGTTCGACGCCGCGTACCGGGAGGCCGAGGCGCAGGGCCGCTACGTGCGGCAGGTCCCGGCCCGAGAGCTGTACGGGAAGATGATGCGCACCCTGGCCCAGACCGGCAACGGGTGGATGACGTTCAAGGACGCCGCCAACCGGCTGTGCAACCAGACGGCCGAGCCGGGCAACGTCGTGCACCTGTCCAACCTCTGCACCGAGATCATCGAGGTGTCCAGCGACGCCGAGACGGCGGTGTGCAACCTCGGCTCGGTGAACGTCGCCGCGCACCTCACCGGCAGCGGCATCGACTGGCATCGGCTGCGCGAGACGGTCCGCACGGCTGTGACGTTCCTCGACCGGGTCATCGACATCAACTACTACCCGACAGCGCAGGCGGCGGCGAGCAACCCCCGCTGGCGGCCCGTCGGGCTCGGGCTGATGGGCCTCCAGGACGTGTTCTTCGCGCTGCGGCTGCCGTTCGACTCGCCGGCTGCGCGGGAGCTGTCCACCCGGATCAGCGAGGAGCTGTACCTGACCGCGCTGGAGACCTCCGCCGACCTGGCCCGCCGCTTCGGCGCGCACCCGGCGTTCGGGCAGACCCGGGCCGCGCGGGGCGACCTGCAACCAGACCTGTGGGGTGTCGAGGGTACGCAGACCGCGCGCTGGGCCGCGCTGCGCGAGCGGGTGCGGGCGTACGGGCTGCGCAACTCGCTGCTCGTGGCGGTCGCGCCGACGGCGACAATCGCCTCGATCGCCGGCTGCTACGAGTGCGTCGAGCCGCAGGTGTCCAACCTGTTCAAGCGCGAGACGCTGTCGGGGGAGTTCCTTCAGGTCAACACCGCTCTGGTGCGCGAGCTGAAGGCCCGTGGCCTGTGGACCGACGCGATCCGGTCGGCGATCCGCCGTGCCGAGGGGTCGGTGCAGGGCGTCGACGAGCTGCCGGCCGACGTGCGGGAGTTGTTCCGCACCGCGTGGGAGCTGCCGCAGCGGGCGCTTGTCGACCTGGCCGCCGCCCGCGCCCCGTTCATCGACCAGTCCCAGTCGCTGAACCTGTTCCTGGCCTCGCCCACCATCGGCAAGCTCTCCTCGATGTACCTGTACGCCTGGAAGGCCGGGCTGAAGACCACCTACTACCTGCGATCGCGTCCCGCCACCCGCATCCAGCAGGCCACCGTGGCGGTCCTCGCGCCGCCCACGACCGACGCGGACGCGCTTGCCTGCTCGCTGGAGAACCCCGAGTCGTGCGAGGCCTGCCAGTGACCGCCGCCGCCACCACGACCGACACCGACACGAGGACCACGCACATGCTGCTCGACCCCGGGATGGATCTCACCCTGCGCCCGATGCGCTACCCGCACTTCTTCGACAGGTTCCGCGACGCCATCCGCAACACATGGACGGTGGAGGAGGTCGACCTGCACGCCGACCTCGCCGACCTGGACAGGCTGTCACCGGCCGAACGGCACCTGGTCGGCCGCCTCGTCGCGTTCTTCGCCACCGGCGACACGATCGTCGCCAACAATCTGGTGCTCAACCTCTATCAGCACGTCAACAGCCCCGAGGGTCGGCTCTACCTGTCCCGGCAACTGTTCGAGGAGGCCGTGCACGTCCAGTTCTATCTCAACCTGCTCGACACGTACGTCCCCGACGAGACCGAGCGGTTCGAGGCCTTCGCCGCCATCGAGAACATTCCCTCGATCCGGCGCAAGGCCGAGTTCTGCTTCCGCTGGATCGACTCCCTCGGCGACCTACGGGAGCTGCGAACCCGTGATGACCGGCGGACGTTCCTGCTCAACCTGATCTGCTTCGCCGCCTGCATCGAGGGGCTGTTCTTCTACGGCGCGTTCGCGTACGTCTACTTCCTGCGCTCCAGGGGTCTGCTGCACGGCCTGGCCTCCGGCACCAACTGGGTGTTCCGCGACGAGTCGATGCACATGGCGTTCGCGTTCGACGTGGTCGACACCGTCCGCGCCGAGGAGCCGGACCTGTTCGACGACGACCTCGCCGAGCAGGTCCGCCAGATGCTCACCGAGGCCGTCGAGTGCGAGGTGCAGTTCGCCGAGGACCTGCTGGGCCACGGCGTGCCCGGCCTGACGTTGCCGGACATGCGGGAGTACCTCCAGCACGTCGCCGACCGCCGCCTTGCCCAGCTCGGCATCGCGCCGCACTACGGTTCGGCCAACCCGTTCGCCTTCATGGAGTTGCAGGACGTGCAGGAGCTGTCCAACTTCTTCGAGCGGCGGGTGTCGGCGTACCAGGTCGGTGTGACGGGCGCGGTCGCCTTCGACGACGACTTCTAGCAGCGGTCACGCGTGGGGCTCGGCCACCCGCCGCCCGGTAGGCGGGTGGCCGAACCAAGCTCCCGCGCGGGAGACTGGCGGGCTCAGCTCGTGGTGCAGGTGAGGCTGGCCGGCGGGTTGTTGGTGCCGTTCCAGGAGCCGGTGAACCCGAATGTGGTCGAGGCGCCGGCGGCGAGCGCGCCGTTGTAGGCGGCGTTCGTCACGCGTACGGCCGATCCGGTCTGGGTGTGGGTGCCGCTCCAGAGCTGGCCGATTGTCTGCCCGTTGGGGAAGGTCCAGGAGACGGTCCACCCGTTGATCGGCGCGGAGCCGGCGGTGACGGTCACGGTGGCCTGGAAGCCGCCGGCCCACGAGTTGGTGATGGCGTAGGTGGCCGTCGCCGAACCGGACGGCGGGGGAGTGCTTGTCGGCGTGGGGGTGGGCGTCGGGATCGGCGTGGGCGTCGGGCTCGCCGTCGGGGTCGGGCTGGTTCCGGGGTACGCCCGGTAGGTCTGTCCCGCCTGCACGGTGAGCTCGATGACGTCGGACTCGATGGTGGTGGTGCGGGCCGGGGCGCCGGTGGCCGCGTCGACGACCGAGTAGGTGGCGGTGAACAGGCGCGAGCGCAACCGGACCGTGCCGCCGCGGTCGGCGCTGATCAGGACCTCCTGAGGTTGGCCGGCGCTCCACGCGATGCCCACCGTGTAGCCACCGCGCCCGCGCAGGCCGGTCACCCGGCCCTGCGGCCAGGCGCTCGGCAGCGCCGGAAGGATGTGCAGCTCGCCGTTGTGGCTGTGCAGCAGCATCTCGGCGATGCCCGCGGTGGCGCCGAAGTTGCCGTCGATCTGGAACGGCGGGTGCAGGTCGAACATGTTCGGCGCCAACCTGGCAGTGGTGACCAGGCCGCGCAGGATCCGGTGTGCCCGCGCGCCGTCCTCCAGCCGCGCCCAGAAGTTGATTTTCCAGGCCAGCGACCAGCCCGTCCCGTCGTCACCGCGCAACTCAAGGGTCCGCCGCGCCGCCTCGTACAACTGCGGGGTGCCCCGGCGGGTGATCTGGTTGCTGGGGTGCAGGCCGTACAGGTGGGAGACGTGCCGGTGGTTGGGCTCGGTCTCCACCCAGTCGTACAGCCACTCCAGCACGTTGCCGCGCGAGCCGACCCGGGTCGGTGGGAGCCGGTCGCGGGTCGCGCGGACCTGTGCCCGGAACGTGGGGTCCACGTCGAGGATCTCACTGGCCCGGGCGCAGCCGTTGAACAGGTCGCGCAGGATCTGGTTGTCCATGGTGGGCCCCGCGCAGACGCTGGCGTTCGCGTGGTGGGACAGCTCCGGTGAGTTCGACGGGTTGGTGACGAGCCAGCCCAGGGTCGGCTCGGTCTGGAGGGTGTCCAGGAAGAACTGCGCGGCCCCCTTCATCGCCGGGTAGTGCGACCGCAGGAACTCGACGTCACCGGTGAACAGGTAGTGATCCCAGATCAGGGTGCTCAGCCAGGCGCCGCCGGTCTGCCACATGCCCCAGAACGCGCCGTCGACGACCGATGTGGCCCGCCACGCGTCGGTGTTGTGGTGGGTGACCCATCCGCCGGCGCCGTACTGCACCTGGGCGGTCCGCGCGCCGGCCACCGCGAGATCCTTGATCATGTCGAAGACCGGGCGGTGACACTCGGCCAGGTTCGTCGAGTTGGCAGGCCAGTAGTTCATCGGCAGGTTGACGTTGATCGTGTACTTCGAGTCCCACGACGGCGTCATCTGGTCGTTCCAGATGCCCTGGAGGTTCGCCGGCTGGCTGCCCGGGCGGGAGGACGAGATCAGCAGGTACCGGCCGTACTGGAACAGCAGCGTGGAGAAATGCGGGTCGGTGGAGCTGCTGTGCTGCGCGATCCGTTCGTCGGTCGTCCGGTCGGCGGCGGCGGTGCGGCCCAGGTCGAGGCTCACCCGCCCGAACAGCGCCTGGTAGTCGGCGACATGCCGGGCGCGGAGCTCGTCGTAACCGCGAGCGCGGGCGGCGGTGAGGTGCCGACGGGCGATGCCCTGGTAGTCACCACCGACGTTGCGGTAGGTGACGTAGCTGGAGCCGATCGAGATCAGCAGCGTGGCACTTGTGGCGCCGGAGACCCGCAGTGTGCCGCCGGAGCTGGTGACGGTGCCACCGGTGACTGTGGCGTGGGTCAGGGCGTAGAAGCGGACCGCGCCGGTGACGCCCTCCTGGCTGCCGGACGTGCCGTCGAGGGCGATCGTGGCGCCGTCCGGGCTGGACACCGTGGTGCGTTGCGGGCTGTCGAACGTGGCGGAGAAGGTGAGCGAGGCCGCCCGGTCGGCGTTCAGACGCACCACGATGACCTGGTCCGGCGCGCTGGCGAAGACCTCCCGCTCGTGGCGTACGCCGTTGAGCACGTACGCCACCGAGGTGATCGCCGTGGCGAGGTCGAGCCGCCTGGTGTACTGCGACGCGCTGGTCGAGGTGCCGAAGGTCAGGCGGAGGTTGCCCACCGGCTGGTACGCCAGCTGTCCCACCGGGTTGCCGAGCATCGTCTGGTTGATCAGATCCTGCGCCTGCGTCCACTGGTTGGCGAAGACCCGGCGGCGGATCTCCGCGATCGATCCGGCGCCCCGGGTGTTGCTGGGGTCGTGTGGACCGCCGGCCCAGACGGTGTCCTCGTTGAGCTGGAGCGTTTCGCGGTCGACGTTGCCGAAGACCATGGCGCCGAGGCGACCGTTGCCGATCGGTAGTGCCCGCAACCACTCGGTGCCGGCCGATTCGTCGTACCACAGCGCCAGGTCGTTGGCGGCGGCCGCCGCCTGGGCTGACGCGGGGGCCGGGTCGTCGGCGAGCAGGGAGAGCGGCAGCAGCGCTCCGGTGGCGCCCGCTGCCCCGATCGTGAGCGCCTGCCTGCGCGTTACATCTGACATATCGGGGCCTCCTCGGGACGGCGCTCGTCGGGTCGACCGTCTCCCTGTCGGGTGTCTGCGCTGGTGCAGACCGGTCATGCATCCGACACAATGACGAAACCATAGAGCAATCTGAATGGAAAAGATATGATGCTTCCGGGCCTGAGTGGCCGACGGGGGCGGGCCCGTCTCGTCGTTGCCCCGACGAGGCGGGCCGGCACCGCGGACGTCAGGCCGGCGCGCAGGTCACGTTGCTCGGCGGTTGGTTGCCACCGGTGCTCGCGCTGAGATAGCCCACAGTGGTCGACGCTCCCGCCGCGAGCTGACCGTTGTAGGCGGCGTTCGCCAGGGTCGCCTGGTTGCCCTGTTGGGTGAAGGTGCCGTTCCAGCTCTGCGCCACGGTCTGCCCCGAGGCGAGGGTGAGCGTGACCCGCCAGCCGTTGATCGTGCTGGCCCCGGCGTTGGTGACTGTCACCCGCCCCTCGAAGCCGCCCTGCCAGCTGTTGACCACCGTGTGGGTGGCGGCGCAGGACTGCCCACCCGGGCTCGTCGGCGTCGGCGTCGTAGTGGGCGTGGGCGTGGGAATCGGTGTCGGCGTGGGGATCGCTGTCGGGGACGGTGTCGGCGTGGGGTTGCCGCCGCTCTGGAACTGCCACCAGTTGACGTTGAACAGGTTGCCGCTGCCCCCGGTGAACCGCAGATACAGGTCCTGGTTGCCGCTGGCGCCGCTGACCGCGCAGGAGACGGTCTGCCAGTTCTGCCATCCGCCCGTGCCCGGCACGGCACAGCTACCCACCCGCGTGCCGGTGGGGCTGCCGAGACGCAGTTCGATGGTGCCGCCGGAGGTCGCCGAGGCCACCCGGGCGCTGAACGACGTCGCACCGGAGCCAAAGCCCACACCCTTGACCTTGATGTAGTCGCCGTTCTCGATGAAGCCGACGTTCATCCCGCCCTCGCTCGCCGGCTCCGTCTCGATGCCGGAGCCCCAGGTGATCGTCTCGGCCTCCTGCCGTACGTAGGGATTCAGCGTGCCGATCTGCGGTGCGCCAGTCGTGGTCATATTGATCGTCGGGATGGTGCCGTTGGTGTTGTAGGTGAACTTCTCCACGGCCACCGAGCGGGTGTAACCGCCGCCGCCGGGCAGCGCGCCGTTGTGGTAGAAGAAGTACGAGCCGCCGTTGAAGTCGATGACGCCCGCGTGATTGGTGAAGCTGCCACCCTGCCGAGGCATGATCGTCCCCCGGTACGTCCACGGGCCGGTCGGGCCGGTGGCTGTCGAGTAGCCGATGAACTCCGAGCAGCACTCCGCCGCGAACACGTTGTAGTAGACGCCGTTGCGCTTGTAGACCCACGGGCCTTCCTCGTACAGCGTGGGCCGGCTCGCGTTGCCGGACCGGGCGCCGAAGCCGGCGGTGGTGAGCGGGATCTTGGTGGCGCTACCGCTGTACGAGATCATGTCCGCGTTCAGCTTCACGTACCACAGGTTGGGGTTTCCCCAGTACAGGTACGCCTGGCCGTCGTCGTCGACGAAGACGGTGGGGTCGATCTCGCCGTTGCCCACAAGGGGCCGGCCGATGGCGTCCCGGAACGGCCCGGTGGGGCTGTCGGACACGGCCACGCCGATGGCCATCGAGTTGGTGGCCCGTGCGGTCACCGGGACGTACCAGTAGAACTTCCCGTTGCGGGCGATGACCTGGCCGGCCCACGCGTTGGCGCTTGCCCAACTGAAGGTGTTGACACTGAGCGGGGAGCCGTGGTCGGTCCAGTTGACCATGTCGGCGGAAGACCACACCCGCCAGTCCTTCATCGTGAAGTACGTGGAGCCGTCCTCGTCGTGGCCCGTGTAGAGGTAGACGCGTCCGTCGTGCACAAGCGGGGCGGGGTCGGCGGTGTAGATGTGCTGGACGATGGGGTTGTCCGCGCGCGCCGTGCTGGCCGGCAGCAGCGTCGAGACGAGCAGCAGGCTCATCAGCCAGGCGCCCGTGCGCCTGAGTCGGGTCCTCGTCGGCGGTGTGGTTTTCATCGGTACCTCCCAGGGATGGGACGCTCACCTGACGGATCGATTGAGTGGAGGCGGGCCGCGGGCAGGGGGCATCGGCACCGCGCGGAGGCCTGTCGTCACCGACGGTGCTCGACTTGGCGCGTGGCGGTGTCGTGGATCGACACACAGAGGTCTTGTCGGATGCCCGCGGCTCCCGCGCGGGGGCGGGCGGCGGTGCTCAACGTCCTGTGGAGAGGCCCGGACACCCGCCAGCGGGGCGTTGCTCGTGCGCGGCTCCATCGGCCCGGGGTCGGGTGGAGCGGTGAAGCGTGCCCTTCGCCTCTGCGGCCCGAGAGTAGTCTGTTATCGCTAACATTCACAAGCCATGGACGACCCTGAATCTCAGCCGACCCGGCAGTCCAGCGCGCAGGTCACGGCCGGGGCTGCTCCGGCCGCCCGATCGTCAGCGTTGCAGGCGCGTGGGGCTGCCCGGCCCGCTGCGACGGACGAGCCAGGCCTCGGTGATGTGGGTGAACATCGCCTGGGCGGCGCCGTCGGGGTCGTGGGCGGCGATGCGTTCGTAGATGCGCCGGTGCCCCTGGTTGGATGCCACGCACAAAGCGCGCTCGGGCTGGCCCATGTACCGCGCGGTGTTGACGACCTGGCTCTCCAGCGACCGGACGACACCCCGTGCGATCCGGTTTCCGGATGCCTGCATGACCGTGTCGTGGAAGGCGCGGTCGTGCTCCTGGTAGGTGAGGTGGTCGTCGACGAGTTCGTCCATCCGGTCGACGAGGGCCCGCAGCCTGTCGATGGTCTCCTGGTCGGCGAGCCGGGCGGCGACATTCGCCATGTCGGATTCGAGCACCCGCCGGGTGACCACCAGGTCGTCGAGAATCGCCAGGCTGTCGTCCTCGGCGATGGTCGCCGCGAGGACGAGTTCGTCGAGCATGTCCCACGACGACGGCGGGGTGACGAGCGTGCCGCTGCCCTGGCGGACCTGCACGAGGCCCTTCTCCTGGAGGATCTTCACCGCCTCCCGGATGACGGTCCGGCTCACCGAGAAGGTCTCGCAGAGCACCGGCTCGGGGGGGAGCGGGGTGCCCGAGGGGTGCACGCCCTGGACGATCCGGTTCACCAACTCGGCGGTGATCGCCCGCGCCAGATTGGCTGGTCGGCGTGCCCAGGTGCGTGTCGCCGTCCCGTTCACGGTCGTCTCTTTCGATGCCGCCATGTTCACCTCCGCGTGGCCGCCCGAAGCCACGATTCCGCCCCAGTGTACGGGTAAACGTTGACGTGATACGTCATACGAGTTACGTTCTCGGTCATTCTTGCATCGACGGCCGGTTCTGCGGCCACTCTCCATATGAAGGTGAGCAACGATGAAGCAACGAGCAGTGTGGGCCGCAGTCCTCGTTGCGGGGCTGGCCCTGACGGGCTGTGGCAGCGCGACAGGATCGGGCTCGTCATCCTCGGGGTCGGCCGACAAGCTGGTCGTCTGGGACTGGAAGTCCGGCGAGGCCAGCTCCGCCGCGTACGTGGAGAAGGCCAAGGCCGACTTCGCCAAGAAGCACAAGGACGTCAAAGTCGAGTTCGTCGCGCAGCCGTTCGACCAGTACTACACGCTGCTGGGCGCGGCCATCCAGGCCGGCAAGGGGCCGGACGTCATCCTGTTCAACGGCGGTGGCCAGATCCGCGACCGGGTCGGCTCGCTCCTGCCGCTTGACGAGTACGTGGCCGAGGACCGGCAGCGGCTGGCCGGCTGGGACGCGTTCGCCAAGGACAGCAAGACCTACGCCGCGCCGGTGACCCTCCAGGGGCACCCGATCTACTACAACAAGGCGCTCTACGAGAAGGCCGGCCTCGACCCGGCGAAGCCGGCCACGACCTGGGCGGAGTTCCTCGCCAACTGCGGCACCATCACCAAGGCGACGGGTGCCAAGTGCTTCGCCGTCGGCAACAAGGAGGGCATCGGCATCCAGTTCTTCCTGTCCGCCCTGGCGTCGGGCGTCCTCACCGGCCAGGAGTACGACAACTGGATCGCCGGCAAGCGCGACTGGAACTCGCCGAACGTGAAGCGGATCTTCGAGCTGTGGAAGGAGACCGGCACGGCGGGGTTGAACAACGACGGGGCGAACTCCACGGCGATGTTCAACGACGCGTTCGCCGTCTTCCAGTCCGGTAAGGCCGCCCACATCATCGGCCTGATGTCCGACATCGGGCACTGGAAGGACTTCAACGAGTTCGTCACGCCCGAAAAGCTCGGCGTCATGACGACCCCCGTGGTGACCGCGGGCAGCACCCCGAGCCTGCCGTACGACGGTGGCATCGGTTACGCGGTCGCCAAGTGGACCAAGGATCCGAAGGTTGCCGCCGACCTGGTGCGCTCACTGACCTCCACCGACGCGCTGCAGGCGTTCTACGCCAACGCCGGCGCGATCACCGCCGACACGACAATCGATGTGTCGGCGGGCGGGCCGGCCGTGACCACGATCGTCTCCGAGCTCAAGACCGGCAAGCCCGCGCCGCACGTGGCGCTCTCGTCCAAGACGATCGACCTGATGGGGCGGCTGTCCCAGCAGTTGCTGAGCGGCTCGATCACCGTCGACGAGGTCGTGAAGCAGATGGCCGCATCCGACGCGGCGAGCTGATCTCGTGTCGATCGGAAAGTCGCTCCCGTCGGTCCGTCCGGTTTCGACCGGGCGGGCCGGCGGGGTGCAGCCCACACCGCCGCCCCGCGCTCGTACCGCTGTCCGGCGTGGCGGCGGGGGCCGCCGCACCGAACTCCTCGCGCCGTTCGTGCTTGTCGCCCCGGCCGTCCTGATCCTCGTGCTGATGCGGCTGTGGCCGTTGCTGCTCGGCGTCAACTTCTCCTTCACCGGCGACGGCGAGCGTGACGGCGCTGCCGTCGGCCTCGACAACTACGTCGACCTGTTCCACGACCCACTGTTCCGGGGTGCGCTGCGCAACGTCGGGTTGCTGGTGCTGCTCCTGCCGGTGGCGGTGGCGATCCCGGGCATCATCGCCACGTTCATCTACCTGCGCGTACCCGGGCACCGGTTCTATCGCAGCGTCTACTTCTTCCCGGCGGTGCTGTCCCCGGTCATCGTCGGCGCGATCTTCAACCTGTTGCTGTCCTTCGACGGCCCGGTCAACTCGGTGCTCGGCGCCGTCGGCATCGGCCCGGTGGACTGGCTCGGCGACCCGGACGTCGCGATGTTCGCAGTCGTCGGCGTGCACGTCTGGGCGACGTTCGGGATGGCGCTTGTGGTGTTCCTGGCCGGCTTCGCGACGCTTGACGCCGCGCTGCTGGACGCCGCCCGGGTCGACGGCGCGTCGCTGCCCCAGGTCATCCGGCACGTGATCATCCCGAGCCTCACCCGCACCATCCAGTTCGTCTTCGTGACCACGATGATCGGGATGCTGACCTCCATGTTCGGCCTGCTGTACGTCATGACGACTGGTGGCCCGGAGGGGTCGACGTACCTGCCGGAGTACTACATCTGGATCCAGCAGGGCCAGATGAACCGCCCGGCGCTGGCGTCGGCAGCGTCGACGGTGCTCTTCGTCATCATGCTCGTCGTCGGGTTGCTGCAACTCAAACTGCTCCGCCGAACGGGGAGGGTGGACTGATGTCCCGCGTCCGACTGGGCCGCTTGTTGCTCGTCATTCCGATGGGGCTCCTCGCCCTCGCGACGATCTACCCGCTGCTGTTCACCGCCAACGTCGCGATGAAGACCCGGCGGGAGTACATTCTCGACCGCTTCTCCCTCGCCGACTCCCTGCGCTGGGAGAACATCTCCACGGCGTGGAGCAGCGTCGGCATGGCCCGCTACACCGCCAACTCGCTGCTCGTGGTGGCCTGCTCGGTGTTCCTGCTGCTGCTGTTCGGGTCGATGGCCGGTTTCGCGCTGAGCCAACTGCGGTTCCGTGGCTCGTCGGCGTTGTTCATCGGCTGCCTCGCGGCGCTCTTCGTCCCCTTCCAAGTGATCATGGTGCCGTTGGCCCGGATCATGGCCGACAGCGGTCTCGTCGACACGTACCCGGGGCTGATCCTCGCCTACGTCGCGCAGTTCCTGCCGTTCACGATCTTCTTGATGACCAGCTACTACAAGACAATCCCGACGGAGATCGTCGACGCGGCCCGGATCGACGGCAACACCGTGTACGGCGTCTACCGCCGGATCATGCTGCCGCTGGGTGCCCCGGCGCTGCTCTCGGTAGGCATCCTCAACACCCTGTTCTGCTGGAACGACGTGCTCATCGCGCTGCTGATGATGCCGTCGGCCGACCACCGCACCCTGATGGTCGGGGTGACCTCGCTGCGCGGGCAGTACTCCGAGGACATCCCCACGTTCGCCTCCGGGGTGCTCATCGCCGCGATTCCCGTCCTGGCGGTCTACCTGTTCCTTCAGCGCCAGATCGCCGACGGCGTCGCCGCTGGTTCCACGAAAGGCTGACATGCGCATCACCGGGTATCGGACCCTGACGACCGTCCAGCAATGGGGTCGGCCCGTCGGCGACGCCAATGGCGTCCTTCCCCACGGCACCACAACGGTGTCGATCGTCATCGTCGAGACCGACGAGGGGATCAGTGGCGTCGGCCTGGGGCCGCACGTGGAGATCGAGTCGATCTTCGAGGCCATCGACGGGGAGGATCCCCGCGCGGTGACCACCCTGTACGACCGGATGCTCCGGCAGACCTTCAAGGCCGGCCACGCGGGCCTGGCGTTTGGGACCATCGGCGCGCTCGACACCGCACTGTGGGACATCAAGGCGCAGGCCGCCGGTGAGCCGCTGTGGCGGTTGCTCGGCGGCCGGGACCGGCACGTCCCCGCGTACGCCTCGGGTCTCGACATCGCCCTGAGCGACGACGAACTCGTCGCGGAGTACGAGACCTATGCGGGGTACGGCCTGCGCGCCGCCAAGCTCAAGGGCGGCCTCGACGTCGAGCGGGACCGGCAGCGGCTCGCCCTGGTACGCGACGTGCTGACCGAGGCGGGCCACGGGCGTCGGCCCGGCCTGATGCTCGACGTCAACGAAGCGTGGTCGCGCAAGCAGGCCGTGCGGCACGTCTGCGAGCTGGAGCGCACACTGGACCTGGCCTGGATCGAGGAGCCGGTCCGGCGGTGGGACGCCGAGGGCCTGGCCGCCGTCGGTCGGGGCGTCCGGGCCGCCGTCGCCACCGGCGAGAACCTCACCGGGCTGGAGCAGTACCGGCCGTTGATCAGCGCGGGCGCTGTCGACATCGTGCAGATGGCCGCCGTCTGGGGCGTCACCCACTTCCTGCGGGTGGCGGCCCTGGCGCACGCCCACGACCTGCCGGTCAGCCCCATCGGCAACATCCCTGTCGGCCTGCTGCACGCCGCGACCTCGGTGCCCAACCACCTGGTCAGCGAATTGCAGGACCTGCGGCCACCGATCGGCCTGCGCGTCGATCTGCACATCGAGGACGGTGCGTTCGTCCTCGGCGACACACCCGGTCTCGGTGTCCGGGTCGACGAGGCGGCGATCGTGGCGGCCGGACACCGGCCGGGCAGCCCGAGCGCGGACAGCCCGAACGTCCGCCCGGAGCGGGCAGGCCTCCGGCTGCTGGCGGAGGCCGACCACACCATGCCGGAGTTGCGGGTCGAATCCCTGCTCACCAACTCCGTGGCGGTCCGCCAGGACGCCGCATCCGTTCGGCCCTGACGCGGCGGCCCTGAACCCGCAGCGCGTCTCCCATCGAAAGGAATCCGAGTGCCACCCTCGTTCGTAGCCTCCAGACGGACATCGGCGGCGGTCGCCGCCGCGCTGACGGCTGGCGCCCGCACCGGACCGCTCGCCGCGCCGACCGTGGCCACCCGGCGCCACCCCATCGCCGCCCGGAGCGGGGCGGGGAAACCACGGCCGGGGGTACGCCGCGGGGCGGCGCACCAACGACCGTTCGGACCGACGGACACCAACGAGGTCGAGGCGGAGCAGCGATGAGGGCAGTTGTCTACCGGGGGGCGCGCGACCTCGCGATCGAGGATCGCGCCCCGCAGGCGCCAGGTCCCGGGCAGGTACGCATCGATGTGGCGTACACCGGGATCTGCGGCACGGACCTGCACATCTTCCACGGCGACATGGACGCGCGGGTGGGCGCGTCGGCGGTGCTCGGCCACGAGATGTCGGGCCGGATCGCCGCGATCGGTGACGGTGTGACCGGCTTGTCGGTCGGGCAGGCCGTCACGGTGATGCCGACGCGCGCCTGCGGGCGGTGCCCGGCGTGCCGCCGGGGCGACTCGCACATCTGTCACGCCATGGACTTCCTGGGCATCGACTCGCCCGGCGCCATGCAGTCGTCGTGGACGGTCCCGGCGGATCTGGTGTTCGCGCTCCCCGACGATCTGCCGCTGGACCACGCGGCGCTCGTCGAGCCGGTGGCGGTCGCCGTGCACGACGTCGGCCGGGGTCGGGTGGCGCCGGGCGAGCAGGTAGTGGTGGTGGGCGGTGGCCCGGTGGGTGTGCTCATCGCCGCCGTGGCCCGGGCGCGCGGCGCGGAGGTCCTGCTCGTCGAACCGGACGGTTTCCGCCGGTCGGTGGCCTCGAGGATCGGGATCGAGACTGTCGACCCCGGGCCGACCGACGTGGTGGCGTTGGTGAACGAACGGACCGGCGGTGCGGGCGCAGACGTGGCGTTCGAGGTGTCCGGCTCGGCGGGCGGGGTCGGAACGGCAGTCGACGTGCTCACGACCCGTGGCCGGTTGGTGCTCGTGGCGATCCACCCGCAGCCACGCGCGGTGAACCTGCACAGGTTCTTCTGGCGCGAGTTGGAGTTGGTCGGCGCGCGGTTGTACCAGCGCGCGGATGTCGCCGAGGCGATCCGGCTCGTCGCGGAGGGTGTCGTTCCGGCCCGGGAGTTGATTTCCCGGGTGCTGCCGGTCGAAGGTGTCACCGACGCGTTCACGGCGCTGGAGGGTGGCGGGGGCGTCCTCAAGGTGCTGCTTGACTGGCGCGAGGACGGCCGATGAGCGCGCTGTTCGACATTTCCGGGCGCACCGCGCTGGTGACCGGCGCGCGGCGGGGCATCGGCCTGGCGATGGCGGAGGCCCTGGCGCTTGCCGGCGCGGACATCATCGGGGTGTCGGCGCAGTTGGAGCCCGAGGGCAGCGCTGTGGAGCAGCGGGTCCGGGCGGCCGGTCGCCGGTTCACCGGCTTCCGCACGGATCTGGGTGACCGTGCGGCTGTCTACCGGTTGGTCGAGGACGTCGCCGCGCTCGGCCCGGTGGACATCCTTGTCAACAACGGTGGCACGATCGCCCGGGCACCCGCGGTGGAGCACCCCGACGAGATGTGGGACCGGGTGGTGCAGGTCAACCTGTCCAGTCAGTTCGTGTTGAGCCGGGAGATCGGTCGACAGATGGTCGACAGAGGTCACGGCAAGATCATTTTCACTGCCTCGTTGCTCAGTTTCCAGGGCGGCGTCAACGTGGCGAGCTACACCGCTGCCAAGTCGGGCCTGGCCGGTCTGACCAGGGCGCTTGCCAACGAATGGGCGGGACGCGGAGTGAACGTCAACGCCATCGCACCCGGCTACGTCGCCACCGACAACACCCAGGCGCTCCGCGACGACCCCGACCGCAACCAGGCCATCCTGGGCCGGATCCCGGCCGGGCGGTGGGGACGGGCCGACGACCTGGCCGGCGCCGCCGTCTTCCTGGCGTCCCCGGCCTCGGACTACGTACACGGCACCGTCCTGCCCGTCGACGGCGGCTGGCTCGGCCGATGACGCGGACCCAACCGGCCGGGCGGCCCGGCATCGTCGACGCCCACCACCACCTCTGGATCCGCGCGCGGCACCCGCAGCCGTGGATCGACCCGCAGACAATGGCGGCGATCGACAACGACTTCACCGCGGCGGACCTCGCCCCGGTGGCCCGCGCCGCAGGCGTCACCGAGACCGTCGTCGTGCAGTCCATCGCCTCCGTGACGGAGACCGAACACCTGCTGGGCGTCGCGGCCGACGACCCCCTCATCGGCGGCGTCGTCGGCTGGGTGGACCTCGCCGCCGACGACATCGACGAGCGCCTCGACCGGCTCCGTGCCGCACGCGGCGGTCAACGGCTGGTCGGCATCCGCGATCTGGTCCAGTCCGAGCCCGACCCCGCGTACCTCGACAGGCCTGACGTCCGGCGGGGCATCGCGGCGGTCGGTGCCGTCGACCTCACCTTCGACCTGCTGGTCCGCGACCGCCAACTCCCGGCGGCCACCCGGCTCGTCCGCGACCTGCCCGAGGTGTCGTTCGTCCTCGACCATCTCGGCAAACCCGCGCTCGGACGGCGGAGCCTCGGCGGCTGGCCCGGAGACCTGCGGGCGCTGGCCGCCCAGCCGAACGTCAGCGCGAAGCTCTCCGGCCTGGTGACCGAGGTGGACGGACCGTCCTGGTCGGCAGCTGACCTACGGCCCGCCGTCGACCACGCCCTCGACGCGTTCGGCCCCGACCGCCTCATGTTCGGCTCCGACTGGCCGGTGTGCCTGCTCGCCAGCTCGTACACCAGGTGGGTCGACGTGCTCGCCGAACTGCTCGACCCGCTCGGCGACATCGAGCGGGCGGCGATCTGGCGCGACACCGCCCGCCGCTCCTACCGGCTGGGGGAGCCGTGACCTCCCGGGCGCTGCCACGCCGGCCGGCGGTCCACCTCACCGCCCTCGGCTTCGGCGCCGCCCAGGGCGGCAACCTGTACCGGGGGACCTCCGACGACGAGTTCGCCGCCGCCGTGGACGCCGCGTGGGCGGCGGGCATCCGATACTTCGACACCGCGCCGCACTACGGGCTCGGGCTGTCCGAGCGGCGTCTCGGCGCCGCCCTGCGCTCCCGCCCCCGCGACGAGTACGTGGTGTCGACGAAGGTGGGGCGGCTGCTCGTACCGTCGCCGGAGACCGCACATGAGCGGGACACCGACGGCTTCGACGTGCCGGCCGACCACCGGCGGGTCTGGGACTTCAGCCGCGACGGCGTACGCCGGTCGTTGGAGGCCAGCCTGGAGCGCACCGGCTTGGACCGCGTCGACGTGGTCTACCTGCACGACCCGGACGAGCACTGGGAGCAGGCGGCGACCGAGGCCGTTCCGGCGCTGGTCCGGCTGCGCGACGAGGGCGTCATCGGCGCGATCGGCGCAGGCATGAACCAGTCGGCGATGCTGGCCCGGTTCGTCGAGGAGACCGATGTCGACGTCATGATGTGCGCCGGCCGGTACACGCTGCTGGAGCAGGGCGCGCTTGCCGACCTGCTGCCCGCCGCGCAGGCCCGCGGGGTCGGTGTGGTGGTCGCGGGTGTCTACAACTCCGGGCTGCTGGCCCGGGACCGGCCGCCTGCCGACGCGGTCTACAACTACCAGCAGGCCCCACCGGAGCTGATCATGCGCGCCCGGCGGATCGCCGACGTGTGCGAGGCCTACGGCGTCACCCTGCCGCAGGCGGCACTGGCGTACGTCCGCCAGCACCCGGCCGTGGTCTCGACTGTCGTCGGGCTGCGCGACACCGCCCAGGTGGCCGAGACCCTGCGCCGGGCCGAGGCCGACGTCCCGAACGAGCTCTGGCCGGCGTTGCGCGCGGCCGGGCTGCTCGGGACGTAGACGCTCGGCTGACACCGGAGCGCCGGCCACCCGATCATCGGGTGGCCGGCGCCTGCCGGTTATACCGCTGTGAACCGCCACTGCTGGTTGGTGGCGGTGTGGCAACCCCACTGCAGCAGCCGTGCCCCGTCCGCCGTGGACGCGCCGTTGACATCGACGCAGAGCCCGCTCGGCACGCTCTTGACCGTGTACACACCGGTCGTGGTCGTCGCCGTGACGAGGAACTTCTGCTGGTTGGCGTTGGTGCAGGTGCTCTGTTGCAGGAAAGCACCCTGTGCGGTCGACCCGCCGACGACGTCGAGGCACTTGCCGCTGTGCACCGCCTTCAGATAGACGGCGCCGCTGCCGGCGTCGACTGCCTGCCACTTCTGGTTGTTGCCGCCGGTGGCCGCCCACTGGGTGATCTGGGCGCCGTCGGCGGTGGAGACGCCGCTGACGTCCATCAGCTTGCCGCTGTGCTGCGCGGTGAGCGTCCAGGTCTTTCCCGCCACGCCGGTGCCGCTGCCGGGAACGCCGACACCGGCACCCCCGAAGGTGTACGCGTCGAGATCGAACCAGTTGTTGCCGCTGCCCTTGAACACCAGGTAGAGCGTCTGCGTCCCGCCGAGGGCGGCGACGCTCACCGGCGCGGTGGACTGGTAGTTGTCCCAGCCACCGGTGCTGGGCACCGTCGTCGTGGCCAGCAGCGTGCCGGTCGGTGAGCCGGCGCGCAGCTCGATCGTGCCGCCACCGGACGGCGACGACAGCCGGTAGCTGACGTTCGTGATGCCCGACAGGCTCATCGGGTTGAACGCGACCCAGTCGTTGTTGGAGATGTCGCCGACGCGCTTGCCGCTCTCCGCGCCGGACTGTTCGATGACCCGGGTGCCGGACTGGCTGCTGTAGTACTCAGCCTGCTTGTGCTTGGGCTGGAGGATCACCTGCGCGGTGCCGGTGAGCGGAGCCGCGCCGCCCGCGCCGCCGCTGTCGGTGTACCTGGCGTTCAGCACGTAGAACAGGTTCGCGCCATCGGGGTGCCCACCGAGCAGGTCGGTGGAGATGGTGCCCGAGCAACCCGGATACTCGGTGGTCTCGTGGGCGTGGTCGTCGTGACCGAGCGCCGGGTTGAGGACCACCTTCGAGCAGTCGACAGTTCCGCCGTCCGGGTCGGTGACGGTGATCTGGTACGGCACCTTGTCACCGAAGGTGAGCATGCCTCCGTTGGGCGGGGTGGTGATGGTGACGACCGGAGCGCTGTTGCCGACGGTGATCTGGACGTTGGCGAAGCCCGTCTTACCGGTGTTGTCGGTGACCTTCAACTGCGCCGTGTAGTTGCCGTTTGTGGTGTACACCTTCGACGGGTTGGCCGCCGTGGAGGTGGTGCCGTCGCCGAACGTCCACTGGTAGCTCAGCGTGTTGCCCGGGTCCGGGTCGGTCGTGCCGGCGCTGCTGAACTGGACGGTGAGCGGCGCGCTGCCACTCGTGGGCGTGCCGACGGCCTTGGCGATCGGCGACCGGCCGCCCTGGATGTAGTCGATCCGGTGGAGCCCGGAGTCGCTGTTGCCGCCGCCGAAGTTGGTGCCCCACTCCAGCAGGTAGAGCGAGCCGTCCTTGCCGAACTCCATGTCCATCGGCTTGTTGAACCGCGCCGTCGGCAGGAACGGGTTGGTGCGGGTCACCGCCGTGGCGGAGTCGAAGTGCACCTCCTTGATGTAGCTGCGCGACCACTCGTAGAAGAAGTGCACGCCGTCGTAGTAGGGCGGGAACTTCGTCGCCGACGGGTTCGCCGCGTCGTAGCGGTAGACCGGGCCACCCATCGGCGCGGAGCCACCCGAGCCGAGCTCCGGGAACGTCGGCGAGGTGCCGTAGCCGTACCACATGTTGGGTGCGACGACCGGGCGCAGGCTGGTCAGGCCCGTGTTGTTCGGCGAGTTGTTGACCGGCGCCGAGCAGTTGAACTTGGAGCCGACGACGCCGGTGTCCGGGTTGAACGGCGCGTACGGCTGGTTGTCGCCGTGGCAGAACGGCCAGCCGTAGTTGCCGGGCGCCTTGATCACGTTGAGCTCGACAAGGCCCTCGGGGCCGCGGTTGGTGGTGGGCGGGTTGCGGTCCGGTCCGTAGTCGGCCAGGTAGACCCAGCCGTTGGCCGGGTCGATCGAGAAGCGGAACGGGTTGCGGAAGCCCATCGCGTAGATTTCCGGCTTGGTCTGCGCGGTGCCCTGGGCGTAGAGGTTGCCCGTGGGGATGGTGTAGCCGCCGCTGGCCTGCGGGCGGACGCGCAGCAGCTTGCCGCGCAGGTCGTTGGTGTTGCCGGCGGACCGGGCGGCGTCGAGGTTGGACTTGCCCGAGCGCCAGTCCAGCGGGGCGTAGCCCTGCCAGTTGGGGTCGAGGTTCGGCGGCGTGTCGTCGCCGGTGGCGATGTAGAGGTTGCCGTCCGGGCCGAAGTCGATGTACCCGCCGGTGTGGCCGGGCTCGGGGAAGGTCCGGTCACGGTACGCGGGGATGTCGATGATCCGGGCCTCGCTGGACAGGTTGAGCGTGTCGCCGGTGAGCGTGTAGCGGGAGACGCGGTTGACGTCGGTGCTGCTGCTCGCCGGTGAGTGGTACAGGTAGACGTACCCGTTGCTGGCGAAGTTGGGGTCCAGCGCCATGCCGGTCAGCCCGTCCTCGCCTCCGGTGTAGACACTGAGCGTGGCAGCGGTCACGGTGCTGTTCGTGGACGGCTTGAAGATCTTGACCTGGCCGCCGCGCTGGACGTATATGACACGGCCGTCCGGTGCCACGGCCAGCGCCATGGGGTCGACGGTGTTGTCGTCGAGGGTGCGCTTCTCGAAGTTGCCCCAGACGGTGCCACCGCAGTCGCCGGGCACGTTGCCGGCGGCCCACTTCACGCCACCGAGGACGTGGTTACGGAAGTTCGTCTCGCTGTAGGAGTCGATGGCGTGGCCCATCGCGGTGGCCCACACCCGGCCGCCGCCGGCGTTGCGGCACCAGGAGATCGGGTGGTCCGGGCCCATCGCGCGGGAGCCCGGGTTGTAGGTGCGCTCGTCGGCGGTCACCAGGACGTGCACGTTGCCGCGCGGGTTGGTGTCGAAGTTGTACCACTCCTCGCTGCGGTTCCAGCGATCCGGTAGGCCTGCCGTCGACGGGTGCTGCTTGTCGGCGACGATGGCGGTGCCGGGCAGCACGCCGGGGGAGTGCTCAGGCATGTGGGCGCCGCCGTTGACGGTCTGGTCCCACCACGGGTATTCGGCCTCGATGCCCATGTCGGTGGCGTTGTGGACGCCGACGATGCCCTTACCGCTGGCGAGGTAGCCCTCGATGGCCTGGCGCTGGGCCGCCGACGTCCAGACCATGCCGGAGGTCTGGAACATGATGACGACGTCGAAGGTGGCCAGGTTCGCGGGCGTGAAGACGCTCGCGTCCTCGGTCTGCACCAGCTCGAAGTTGTTGGCCGCCGCCTGCTGCTGGAACATGCTGATCCCGGCGGGGATCGAGTCGTGCCGGTAACCGGCGGTCTTGGTGAACAGCAGGGCGCGGAAGGCAGGCGCCGCCGCCGCTGGGGGTGCGAGGCCGAGTGCCAGTAACAGGCCGGCGATCATGGCGATGAGCAGGGTGTTGCGGCGCATGCCGTCTCCTAGGTCGGGCGGGCAGGGGAGTGCGACCACGGCCCGACAGCGCCTCAGGTTGTGCCTGGACACCGTGGGGCACGAGTGCTGGTCGGTCGTCGTGCCGTCCGCCGAAACGGCAGTCAGGCCCGCAGAACATCACGCAGCGTGAGGTTGGCGGCGTGTCGTCCTGCGGGTGTCGACGTCAGGATGAGCTAAACATCGACATCTGTCAATAAAGCGATGAACATCCGATCTTGTCCGAGATGAGGGTGAGCGCACCTGGCGTCCACGCGCCGCCGGCCACCGCCGATGTGCGCGGGATGGTCCTGGCTGTGGTCGCGGATCGAGGATTGCGCACCCGCATCCAAACATCTATCTTCATACGTGTGATGTTTCGTCGATGTCAAGGAAATGTTTGCACCATAAAAACGTAAGCATCCGCGACAGGCTGCGAAAGTGCGTCACCCGTGCAGCGGACGGCAGCCGAGTCGGTGCGCCGATCGTGCTGATGACTACTATCTGTGAAGGGCTCCCGGGATGTCAGATGCGCGTCCGGCACCGCTGCTCGCCCTTCGGGGCATCGGCAAGTCCTTCCTCGGGGTCCGCGTCCTCGACGGTGTCGACCTCGACGTCGCGCCGGGCGAGGTGCACGCCGTCGTGGGTGAGAACGGCGCCGGCAAGTCGACCCTCATGAAGATCGTCTCGGGCGGGTACGCCCCGGACGAGGGCACCGTCGAGTTCGCCGGCGAACCACGCGCGTTCCGTGGGCCGCGTGACGCCCAGCGGGCCGGCGTCGGCATCATCCACCAGGAGTTCAACCTGCTGCCGGAACGCACGGTCGCGGAGAACGTCTACCTCGGGCACGAGCCGGTCCGCCGCGGGCTCGTCGACCGCCGGGCGATGCTCGACCGCACCACCCGGCTGCTCGCCTCGATCGGGGAGACGGCGCTGCCTGCCGACGCCCGGGTGGGGCGGCTCGGCGTCGCGCAGCAACAGGTCGTCGAGATCGCCAAGGCGCTCGCCCTGGACGCGCGGCTGCTCATCATGGACGAGCCGACGGCGGCACTTGCCGACCACGAGGTCGCGCTGCTCTACGGGCTGGTACGCCGCCTCCAGGAACGCGGCATCGGCCTGCTGTACGTCTCACACCGGCTCACGGAGGTCTTCGACCTGTCCAGCCGGATCACGGTTTTGAAGGACGGCCGCCGGGTGACCACTGTGGACACCGCGACCACCACCGCCGACGAGTTGGTGCGGCACATGGTCGGGCGGGAGCTGTCCAGCTATTACCCGGACCGGGCCGACGCCGCCGACGTCGGTCCGGTCCGGCTCACCGTCCGCGACGCGGGCAACCGCAAGCTGCGGGGCGTCAACCTCGAGTTGCGCGCCGGTGAGGTGCTCGGTGTCGGCGGCCTCCAGGGCTCCGGGCGGTCGGCGTTGGCCCGCGCGCTGTTCGGCGTGTCCCCGTTCACGACCGGCGAGGTCACGCTCGACGGCAGGCCGGTCCGGCTGCGGTCGACGCGCGCCGCGATGCGGGCGGGCATCGCCTACGTCACCGAGGACCGCAAGGGCGAGGGGATCGTGGCCCGGCAGTCGGTGCTCGACAACGCGCTGCTCGCCAGCCGGGCCGTCTTCGCGACCCGGTCCGGCCGTGCCGCCCGTGCCGTCCGGGTCCGTGAGCTGCTCGACGCCGTCCAGGTCCGCGCGGCCGGCGACGACCAGGAGATCCGGTTTCTCTCCGGCGGCAACCAGCAGAAGGTCGTCCTGGCCCGCTGGCTCGCGATCAACCCACGGATCCTGCTCTTCGACGAGCCGACCCGGGGCATCGACGTCGGCGCGAAGTCGGCCATCCACGACCTCGTGCGCAGTCTCGCCCGCGACGGCGCGGCGGTCCTGATGATCTCGTCGGAGTTGCCCGAGCTGCTGGGCATGAGCGACCGGATCATCGTCCTGCGCGACGGCCGCGTCGCGGGGGAACTGCCCGCCGCCTCGACCGAGGAGGACGTGGTGGCAGTTGCGATCGGGACCGTACGGGCGGCGGCCCAGTGAGTGCACTGTCCCTTCTGCCGGCCCGGCGTCCCGTCCCGGGCGTGTTCGTGGCTCTGGCTCTCACACTCGTGGTCGGCTGGTTGGTCGTCCTGCTCGACGGCGGCCAACTCTTCAACCAGTCGACGACGGTGAGCCTGCTGCACGTCGCCGCCGGCCTCGGGCTCGTCGCCGTCGGTCAGACGCTTGTCATCCTCGGCGGCTCGCTGGACCTCTCGGTGGCGTACGTGATCAGCCTCAGCACTCTCGTCGGCGCGGAGGCGATGAGCGGCAGCGACGGCGCGGTGCTCCCGGCGATCGGGCTGGCGCTCACGGTAAGTGCCGCCGTCGGCCTGCTCAACGGGCTGCTGGTCACCAAGCTGCGGATCAACGCGTTCATCGCGACCCTCGGCGTCGGGCTGCTGCTCAAGGGCTACCTCGACAACGGCTACGACGGCCCGGCGGGCGAGAGCGCGCCTGTCCTCGTGCGGACGCTCGGCTACCAGCGTGTCGGGCCGGTGCCGGTGTCGTTCCTGCTGCTGCTCGCCGTGACGGCTGCGGCGTGGTTCGCGTTGACGCGTACCCGCTTCGGCCATCACCTGGTCGCCGTGGGCGGCGACCCGGAGGTGGCCCGGCTCTCCGGTGTCCGCAACGACCGGGTGCTCGTCACCGCCCACGTGCTGTGTTCGCTCTGCGCCGGCCTCGCCGGGGTGTACCTCGCGAGCCGGCTCGGCTCCGGCGCGCCCCGGGTCGGCACCGAGGGCCTCTACGACCTGGAGTCGATCGCCGCGGTGGTGCTCGGCGGCACCGCCCTCGCCGGCGGTCGCGGTGGTGTCCTCGGCACTGTCGGCGGTGTGCTGCTGCTCGCCAGCATCGACGCCATCTTCAACCAGCTCGAGGTCGACGCCTTCTTCAAGCAGGTGATCCGAGGCGTGATCATCATCGCGGCGGTAGCCGTCTACGCCCGACGGGCTCTCCGAAAGGCGGGATCGTAGCCATGCGGATCGCCGAGCGCCGCGCTCTGCCACTGCGGATCCGCACCGACGGGGTCGTGCCGATCGCCGCGATCCTGGCGGTGCTGTTGATCCTCGTCGCGGCCGTGCAGCCCGACTTCCTCGCCCCGCCGTCGCTGATGTCGTTCCTCGGCCGTTCCGCGCCGATCATCCTGCTCGCCGCCGGCCAGTACTTCGTGATCGTGTGCGGGGAGTTCGACCTCTCCGTGGGGTCGCTGGTCACGGCGCAGGTGGTCGTCGCCGCCCGGCTCATCGACAGCGAGCCGTCGCGCACCTGGCCGGTGGTCGTGCTGCTGCTCGTCGGCGGCGCGCTCGTCGGGTTGGTCAACGGTCTGGTCACCACTGTGCTGCGGGTGCCGTCTTTCATCACCACCCTCGGCATGTTCCTGATCCTCGTCGGCGCGGTGTACCTGTGGTCCGACGGCGCCCCGAAGGGCGGCCTCTCCGAGGACTTCCGCCGCTTCGGCCGGCGGGCCATCGAGGACGTGCCGCTGCTCGGCCGCATCCCGTACGCCCTGCTCGTCCTGGTGGCGGTGGCGGTGGTCGCCGTGCTGCTGATGCGCTCCGACTTCGGCCGCACGCTTGTCGCCGTCGGCGACAACCCGCGCACCGCGGAGTTGAGCGGGGTACGGGTCGGCCGCACCAAGACGATCGCGTTCATCCTCAGCGGGCTCGTGGCGGCGGTCGCGGCGATCCTCCTCGGCGGGTACAGCGGGGTGTCGTTCCAGGCCGGTGTCGGCCTGGAGTTCGGCGCGATCACCGCCGTCGTCCTCGGCGGGGTCGTGCTCGGCGGCGGTCGCGGCTCGGTCGTCGGCGCCATGCTCGGCGCGCTGACCCTCGAGACGCTCTTCGCGCTCATGAACTTCACGGGCGTCTCCGGCGCCCTCAGATCAACCGTCCAGGGCGCGATCATCCTGCTCGCCGTGGCGGTCTCGGCCCTCCGTTCTTCCTCCAGATGAAGGGGAATTGATGAAGCGTTCCATAACCGTGTTGGCCGCCGTGAGCCTGCTGGTGCTCGCCGGTTGCGCCACCGACGAGCCGACCGCGTCCCCGTCGGCCACCACCTCCGCGGCTGCGGGGGCGGGCACCGGGGAGCAGTCGAAGTTCTTCGTGCAGGCCGACTACGACAACGAGTTGGCGCTGCTCGACGTCGCCCCGGCCGGGCCCGCCGACAAACCGTGGGAGCAGGTGCTCAACCCGACGATGGTGGACACCGCGAAGTTCAAGAACAAGGGTCCACACAAGATCTGCTTCTCGAACGCGGCGTTGAACAACCCCTGGCGGCAGGTCGGGTTCAAGACCATGCTGGCGGAGGTCGACGCGCAGCGGAGCCGGATCAGCGAGTTCGTGCACGTCGACGCCGAGGGCAAGGACCAGAAGCAGATCGCGGACATCAACGACCTGCTCGGCAAGAACTGCGATGCCCTGATCGTTTCGCCGAACACCACAGCCACGCTCACCCCTGCCGTCGAGGCGGCCTGTAAGGCGGGGCTGCCGGTCGTGGTCTTCGACCGAGGTGTCAACACGAAGTGCCCGGTGACGTTCATCAACCCCATCGGCGGGTACGGGTTCGGCCACGTCGGAGCCGCGTTCGTCAGCCAGCGGATGAAGCCCGGCGGTAAGGTCCTCGCCCTGAGGATCCTGCCCGGTGTCGACGTCCTGGAGACCCGCTGGTCGGCGGCGAAGGTCGCGTTCGACAAGGCGAAGGTCGACGTCGTCGGCGTCGAGTTCACCGACGGCGACCCCGCCAAGACCAAGAAGATCGTCAACGACTACATCCAGCGGTACGGCACGATCGACGGTGTCTGGATGGACGCCGGAGCGGTAGCCGTGGCGGCTGTCGAGGCGTTCCAGGACGCGGGCAAACCCGTGCCGCCGATAAACGGTGAGGACCAGCTCGACTTCCTGAAGCTGTGGAAGGACAAGAACCTCACGGCGATCGCCCCGACCTACCCGACCTACCAGTGGCGTACGCCGATCATCGCCGCGCTGAACATCCTCGACGGCACCTCCGTCTCCAACCCGTGGAAGCTGCCGCAGCCGACGATCACGCAGGACAACCTGGACCGGTATCTCGACCCGAGCATGCCGCCGCTGCACTACGCGATGTGCGGCTGCACCGACCTGCCCGGCTATCCGCAGCGCTGGAAGTAGCGGCAGGTGTACGCCGTCGGCGTCAACCCCTGGGTGTGGGCCTCACCTGTCGACGACGCGGCCCTCGCCGAGCTGATCCCGCGGATCGCCTCGTTCGGGTTCGACGCGGTGGAGCTGCCGATCGAGCAGCCCGGCGACTGGGACCCGGCCCGCACCCGGGACCTGCTGGCGGCACACGGCCTCGTCGCGGCCGGCGTCTGCGCGGTCACCCCGCCCGGGCGGGATCTGGTGAACGCCGCGCCGGCCGTCGTCGAGTCGACAGTGGCGTACCTCATGGGGTGCGTGGCGAGCGCGGCGGCCGTCGGCGCGCCGTGCGTCGGCGGCCCGGTGTACGCCGCCGTCGGCCGCACCTGGCGGATGTCGTCGGCGGCCCGCGCGGAGTGCTACGCCCAGTTCCGGCGTGCCCTGACGCCGGTGGCCGAGCGAGCCGGCGAGTGGGGCGTGAGCATCGGTGTGGAGGCGCTGAACCGCTACGAGACGAGTGTCGTCAACACCGTCGAGCAGACCATCGAGCTGATCGACGGGCTGCCCCCGAACGTCGGCATCATGATCGACACGTACCACATGAACATCGAGGAGGCCGATCCCTACGCCGCCCTCGCCGTCGCCGGCCCGTACGTCAAGCACGTCCAGGTCAGCGGCACCGACCGCGGCGCCCCCGGCGCGGACCACTTCGACTGGCCCCGCTTCTTCACAGTCCTGCGGGCCACCGGATATCGCGGCCCGGTCTGCATCGAGTCGTTCACGGCGGACAACGAGACAATCGCGACCGCCGCGTCGATCTGGCGTCCGCTGGCACCCTCGCAGGACCGTCTCGCCACCGACGGCCTGCGCTATCTCCGGGAGATCCTCGGCGAGCCCCACCGTGCCCCGACCCCGCCCGGTTGAGGCGAATCCGCCACCCCCACACCCCCTCGTGTCAGGAGACCGTCCCGTGTCCGTCTCATCGAGTCCACCACTGCGCCGAATGCTCGCCGGCGCCGCCGCGACAGCGTTGACAGCCCTGGTCGCGGTGACCGCCTCGGCGTCCCCGGCCCTCGCGGCCACCACCACCCTTTACGCGTCCCCCTCCGGCGCCGGCACCACCTGCTCCGCCAGCCAACCGTGCTCGCTGACCGCCGCGCAGACCGCGGTGCGCAGCCGCAACACCGCGATGACCGGCGACATCGTCGTGGAGTTGGCCGACGGTGCGTACCGGCTCTCGTCGCCGCTGCGGTTGACAGCCGCCGACTCCGGCAACAACGGCTACCAGGTGATCTGGCGGGCGGCCGCCTCCGCGCGCCCGACGATCACCGGTGCCCGGGCGGTCACCGGGTGGTCGCTCGTCGACTCCGGGAAGAACATCTGGCGAGCAAACGTCGGTACGGGGCTCGACAGTCGTCAGCTCTACGTCAACGGGGTCGTCGCGACGCGGGCGCGTACCGCGGTGAACAGGTCCGACTTCACGTTCACCACAAGCGGCATGCGGTTCAGCAACAGCGCGCTCAACTATCTCAACAATCTCGGCAACCAGAGCCGGGTCGAGGTGGAGAGCGTCGGCTCGTTCACCGACAGGTACTCGCCGGTGCAGAGCATCAGCGGCAACTTCCTGACCATGCAGCAGCCCGCGTGGAACAACAACACCTTCGGGTTCGACACCCTGTCCAGCCCGCACCGCGCCGGCCCGTTCTACCTCACCAACGCGTACGAGTTCCTCGACTCACCGGGGGAGTGGTATCTCAACCCGAGCAGCGGCCAGCTCAACTACATCCCCCTGGCCGGGCAGAACATGAGCAGCGTCGCCGTGGAGCTGCCGCAGTTGCAGTCCCTGGTGAACGTCGGCGGCACCTACGACGCGCCCGCGCACCACATCTCGTTCAGCGGGATCACCTTCACCGGCACCAGCTGGCTCGGCCCCAGCAGCAGCAACGGCTTCGCCGACCAGCAGACCGGCGCGCACATCACCGGCACCTGGGCTCGCCCGTCGGACGCGCTCACCTCCTGCCAGGCGGGCTGCCCCCAGTTCGAGGCCACCCGGCCCAACTGGAACCAGATGCCCGCCGCCGTGCAGGTCTCCGCCGCCAACACCATCACCTTCAGCGACTCCCAGTTCGTCAACCTGGGGCAGACGGCGATCGGCATCGGCAACGACGCCAACGCCCACGCCAGCGGCGTCGGCCTGGGCGCCAGCAACATCACGATCACCCGCTCGGAGATCGCTCGCAACTCGGCCGGCGGCATCGTGGTCGGTGGCGTACGCGCCGACGCCCACCACCCGAGCGACCAGCGGATGGTCAACCGGAACATCACCGTCAGCAACAACCGGGTGCACGATCTCGGCCTGGAATACCGGGGCGTCGTGTCGATCCTGACCACCTACGTGAACACGGCTCTGATCTCGCACAACGAGGTCTACAACATGCCGTACACCGGCTTGTCGGTCGGCTACGGCTGGGGCGCCAACGATGCGGGCGGCAGCCAGCACTACGCCAACCGTGGCCTCTACAACTACCAACCGCGGTACACGACGGCCACCACCGCCTCCAACAACCAGGTCATCGGCAACTACGTGCACGACGTCATGCAGCAGATGACCGACGGCGGGTGCATCTACACGCTCTCGGCGAACCAGGGCGGCACCATCAACGAGAACTACTGCCTGCGCACCAACGGCTGGTTCGGCCTCTACTTCGACGAGGGCTCGCGCTACTACACGGCCCGCAACAACGTGTTCTCCTCCACCGGCACCTGGGCCACGGCCAACTACTGGTACGCGGAGAACATGGGCAACTTCACCGTCACCAACAACTGGTCGACGAACAACAGCACGAACGTGACAAACGGTGATCGGGGCAACGTCGTCTCCGGCAACGTCACGGTCGCCAACGGCAACTGGCCGTCGGGTGCCCAGGCGGTGATCAACAGTGCCGGCGTCCAGAGCGGCGGCGGCACCAACCCGCAGAACACGCAGATCGTGGGCGTCCAGTCCGGGCGCTGCGCCGAGATCGGCGGCTCCAGTACGACAAACGGCACGCAGGCCCAACTGTGGGACTGCGTCGGGGCCACCAACCAACGGTGGACGGCCACCGCCAGCCGGCAACTGATGGTGTACGGCACCAAGTGCCTGGACGCCTCCGGGCAGGGGACCAGCAACGGGACCACTGTGGTGATCTGGGACTGCAACGGCCAGGCCAACCAGCAGTGGAACATCAACGCCAACGGCACGATCACCGGCGTGCAGTCGGGTCTCTGCCTGGACGCGAACGGCGCCGCGACGGCGAACGGCACCAAGCTCATCCTCTGGTCGTGCAACGGCGGCGCGAACCAGCAGTGGCAACTGCGGAGCTGATCCGGCTCGCCCCGGCTGGCCGTCGCTCGTGGTCGGCCGGGGCACACCCGTACGCCGTGGACCGTCGGTCGGCACGGTCCACGCAAGGAAATTGATGCACGTCATTTGTCAGTAGGCGTGTTAGCGCTAACGCGTGGCCGTGAATGTGGGCCGGCCGCGTCAACGTGGCGCACCGCACGCGTGGCCCTATCCAGGGAGTGAATCATGAGAGCAAACGGTGCGGCTCGTCCCACCCCGCAACCCCGACGCCGCTGGCGGTCCGGCCTGGCCGCCGCGGCGGCGGCCCTGCTCGCCGCCGGCGCGCTCGTCGCGGCCAACCCGGCGCCGGCCTCGGCGGCGACCGTGGACACCAACGCCTGGTACGTCCTGGTCAACCGCAACAGCGGCAAGGCGCTCGACGTGTACGGCCTGGCCACCAACGACGGCGCGCGGACGACCCAGTGGACGCGCAACAACGGCGCCAACCAGCAGTGGCAGTTCGTGGACTCCGGTGAGGGCTTCTACCGGTTGAAGTCCCGGCACTCGGGCAAGGTCCTCGATGTCAGTAACCGGTCGACAGCCGACGGGGCGGCGGTCGTGCAGTGGACCGACAACAACGCGACGAACCAGCAGTTCCGGCTGGCCGACTCGGACGCCGGCAACGTACGGCTGGTCAGCCGACTCAGTGGCAAGGTCGTGGAGGTGCAGGGCGCCTCGACCGCCGACGGCGCCAACGTCGTGCAGTACTCGGATTTCAACGGCGCCAACCAGCAGTGGCAGTTGGTCAAGGTGTCCGGCGACAGCGGCACGGGCGGCGGTTGCGGCAAGAACCCCACGTTGTCCAGCGGCACGCACACGATCCAGAGCAACGGCAAGAGTCGCAGCTTCATCCTGCGGGTCCCCGCCAACTACAACAACAGCAACCGCTACCGGTTGATGTTCGCGTTCCACTGGCGGGGCGGCACCGCCGGCGAGGTCAACTCGGGTGGCACAAGCGGCACCCCGTGGTCCTACTACGGGCAGCAGGAGCAGTCGAACAACAGCGCGATCCTTGTCGCACCGCAGGGCCTCGGCAACGGCTGGGCCAACTCCGGTGGTGAGGACATCACATTCGTCGACGACATGATCCGGCTGATCGAGGGTGACCTCTGCGTCAACCCGACGCAGCGTTTCGCGCTCGGCTTCAGCTATGGCGGTGGCATGAGCTACGCGCTCGCCTGTGCGCGGGCGAACGTGTTCCGGGCTGTCGCGGTCTTCAGCGGCGCCCAGCTCAGCGGGTGCAGTGGTGGAACGCAGCCGATCGCGTACTTCGGACTGCACGGCATCAGCGACTCGGTGCTCAACATCTCGGCCGGTCGCTCGTTGCGGGACACGTTCGTGCGCAACAACGGCTGCGCCGCGCAGAGCCCGCGTGAGCCGGCAGCCGGCAGTCGGACGCACGTCACCACCGCCTACTCGGGTTGCCGGGCCGGCTACCCGGTGCAGTGGGCCGCCTTCGACAACGGCCACATGCCGGGGCCGGTGGACGGCACGTACGCCGAGAGCGGCATCAGCACCTGGACCAAGGGCGAGGTGTGGCGGTTCTTCGCGCAGTTCTCGTGAGATGAGCGGGTGGGCGGTCGGCGGCCCCGCCGTCGGCCGTCCCATCGGATCACGCATGGAAGTAGTTGAATTCGTGGAAACGTCTCCGTAACATGACCTGCGCTTCTGTTAACGCTAACAGCAAGGCCCGTCCGCCTGGTTCGGCATCCGTCCGTGGTGGACGACATCACCGAAAGGATGGCCTGCGCATGAAGCGAATCATCCGAGCCCGCACCTGGGGGCGGGCGGCGGCGGCCGCGCTGCTGCTCGCCGCCGTCCTGGTGGGCATCCGCGTCCCGATGGCCCAGGCGCTGGAGAACGGCGTCGCCCGGACACCACCGATGGGGTGGAACAGCTGGAACTCGTTCGGCTGCAACATCAACGAGGCGTTGATCCGGCAGACGGCCGACTCCATCGTCAGCAGTGGGATGCGCGACCTCGGCTACCAGTACGTCGTTGTCGACGACTGCTGGTTCAACCCGAACCGCGACAGCTCCGGCAACATCCAGGGCGACCCGACCCGCTTTCCCAGTGGCATGAAGGCACTCGGCGACTATCTGCACGCCCGAGGGTTGAAGTTCGGCCTCTACCAGGTGCCTGTCGACAAGACCTGCGCCCAGTACTTCGGCTCCTACCCCGGCGCGACCGGCAGCCGGGGCCACGAGGCGCAGGACGCCCGGCAGTTCGCCGCCTGGGGCGTCGACTTCCTCAAGTACGACTGGTGCTCGCCCAACGGCAGCATCGACGAGCAGGTGACCACGTTCGCGAAGATGCGTGACGCGCTTGCCGCGACCGGCCGGCCGATCGTCTACAGCATCAACCCCAACAGCATCCACGCCAAGACCGGTCCGCAGCGCGACTGGAGCGACGTGTCGAACATGTGGCGGACCACGGAGGACATCACCAACGCGTGGGACACCGGCCAGACCAACGGCTACCCGATGGGGATCCAGAACATCATCAACGTCAACGTCCCGCTGGCCCGGTACGCGCGGCCCGGCGGATTCACCGACCCGGACATGATGGAGGTCGGCCGGGGCGGCATGAACGACACCGAGATGCGCAGCCACTTCGCGATGTGGGCGGTCATGGCGTCGCCGCTGATCGCCGGCAACGACGTCCGCTCCATGTCGTCGGCGACCCTGAGCATCCTGACCAACCGCAACCTGATCGCCATCAACCAGGACTCGCTCGGTCTGCAGGCCACGCAGGTCTCGTTCGACGGCACCCGCCGGGTTCTCGCCAAGCCGCTGGCAGGCGGTGACGTGGCAGTCGCCCTGTTCAACCAGGGCAGCTCGACGACGACGATCTCGACGACGGCCGCCGCCATCGGCAAGTCCGGCAGCTCCTTCACGCTCGTGGACGCCTGGACCAACGCCACCACCAGCAGCACCGGCGCCATCTCCGCAAGCGTCCCGGCGCACGGCACGGTGGTCTACCGGGTCTCCGGCGGCGGCACCACCACTCCGCCGCCGACGACGTCGAGCGCGCTGGCCAGCGCCGCCTCGGGCCGTTGTCTGGACGTCCCCAACAGCAACACCGCCAACGGCACCCAGCCGGTGATCTGGGACTGCAACGGGGCAGCCAATCAGCGCTGGACGGCGAACGGCCAGACCCTGCAGTCGCTCGGCAAGTGCCTGGACGCCCCGCTGAACGCCTCGGCGGGCGTGAAGGTCCAGATCTGGGACTGCAACGGCGGGGCTAACCAACGCTGGACGGTCAACGCCAACGGCACGATCAGCGGGGCGCAGTCGGGCCTGTGCCTCGACGTGTCCAACAACGCGACAGCGAACGGCACGCCGGTGATCCTCTGGTCGTGCACAGGCGCGGCCAACCAGCGCTGGACCCAGCGCTAGAGGGGTGATCCACGGATCCGGGTGACGACCTCCCCGCCTGCCTGGTAGGCCCACCCGGGTACCTCAACAGGCGTGATTCCGCTCCGGCATCTTGATGCCAGGGCGGAATCACGCTCATGACGCGCTCGGCGCCTGATCGGCCGCGCCGACCAGAACCCGGTCTGCCGACCAACCGGCGACACGGGGCGCGGGCGTCAGCGCGTCGCGACAGTTTCCACCGGGTCCACGGTCAGTCCTGTCGACGCTCGGTAGCGCACCGGAATGGGGTCGGTGATCTCGCCGACGAACGTCCCGTCGACCTGGTCGAGGAACCCGAGAAGTGACCAGTCGTCGGCAGGGCCGGGCACCAACCGGGGCGCGTACAGGTGCGGGTGCGTGAACGGCTGGGCGGCCGCGACGTCCCACGGGCCACGGACGCTCGCGCCGGGCACCACCCAGATCCGGTGGTCGTCGCTGCGGGCGCTGGCGCTGGCGTCGGTGGAGAAGAGCAGCAGAGGCTGCCCGCCCATGACCGCGACCTGGGGGACCTCCAGGTGGCCGAACCCGGCCGGTGTCGACAGCGGTGGTTGGACGGTCCAGGTGACCAGGTCGGCGGAGGTGGCGTGCCCGACGACGCCGCGGGTGTCCGCCGCCCCGGTGTTGGCGCGCGCCGTGATGAGCATGTGCCAGCCCTCGCCGTCGGGGTCGGGGAACACCCACGGGTCGCGCCAGGCCTGCTCGTACCACAGGTCTCGATCGAGCAGCTCGTACCAGGTCGGGTCGGCCTGCACGATCGGGTCGGTGCCGTACCGGCGCCAGGTGGTCAGGTCGTCGGAGACGGCCAGACCGATGCGCTGGACGAGGCCGTCCTCGGCACGGCTCACGCCTGTGTAGTACAGGAACCACAGTCCGTCCGGGCCCCGGACCGTGCACCCGGTCCACGTCGCCAGGTCGTCCCAGGCGGGGGCGTCGGCGGGGACCACGGCGTCGGCCACCAGCCGCCAGGAGCGCAGGTCAGTCGAGACGGCGTGGCCGATCGTGGCGCGGTGGTGGCGGCGGTGCGGGTCGTGCAGGGCGCGGGACGCGCGCAGGAAGAACATGTGCCAGAGGCCGTTGTCGTCCTGCGCGTACCAGCTGTCCCACACCCAGTGGTCGGCTAGACGAAGCATGGCCGGAAACCTAGCACTAAACCGTTTTAGCTGGAAACGGCCCGCAGCCGGTCGGCGCACGTCGTGGCGAATCTACCCAGCGGGAGGCGCGAGGGATTTGCGGCGGCGCAGGGGCATGCCGACCAGTGTCGGCTCGGCGGCGCCGCCGTCCAGGAGCAGCTCGACCGCGCGCCGCCCCATCTGCTCGTGGGGCAGCGCGGTGGTGGCCAGGCTGGGACGCAGCCAGGCGGCGATCGGGTCGTCGTCGAACGAGATCACCGAGATGTCGTCCGGGACGGTAAGCCCCGCCTCGCCGAGCGCCTGGTACGCGCCGAAGGCCAGCCGGTCGTTCATGCAGATGACCGCGCTGGGCCGCTGCTGCCTGTTCAGAAGCCCGCGCATCGCGGCGTAGCCGTGCTCGGGCAGCCAGTCGGTGCAGAAGCACTCGGCCAGGAGGGTGACGCCCGCGTCGCCGAGCGCCTGGTGGATGCCGCGCAGACGTGCCCGGGCGGCGAGGGAGACCTCGGGGTCGCCCTCCTTGAGGCGGTTGCGACCGATGAGCGCGATCGCTTCGCGGTGGCCGTGCTCCAACAGGGCGGTGGCGACGGAGCGACCGGCCCGCTCGTCGTCGGGAAGGACGCTCGGCAGGGTGTCGGAGCTGGTGGCGTTGAGCAACACCACCGGGCCGCCGAGGATGGCCGGCGGCACCGTGAGCCGTCGGGTGGCCATCGCCGCGTAGATCACCCCGTCGACCTGCCGGTCGAGCATGGCCTCGATGGCGTACTGCTCGAATGTGGCGTCGCCCTGCGTCTCGGTGATGAGCAGCACGTGGTCCCGCTCCCGGGCCGCGTCCAGGGCGCCGCGGATGAGGCCGCCGGCGAAGCGGGTGGTGGCGACGATGTCGGAGACGAAGGCGATGGTGGCCGTCTTGCGGGTACGCAGGCTGCGCGCGGCGAGGTTGGGCCGGTAGCCGAGCTCCTCGGCGGCGGCGAACACGCGCTGGTGCGCCTCGGCCGACAGTCGGGTGCCCTCCCGGCCGTTGAGCACCATCGACGCGGCGGTCTTGGACAGCCCAGCTCGCCGCGCGACATCGGCCAGGGTTGCTCTGTTGCGGCCCATCAGTCCTCCGAATCAGGCGCGGTGCCACAGGCACCGCTCCCGCCCATCATGATGCGTCGCCGTCCGAGGGCCCGCCCCGGTTCCGCCCGCAGTGGTGTGAACTCGATGTTTCCAGACCGTTGCAGGGGGGTCCTTGACAGCTTCTCGCCTCACGCGCATGCTCTGCTAAATCAGTTTAGCGACCACCTTTTGCGTGCTCTGGTCGCCGTACTGAGGGTCATTGGTGACGGTACGCGCGCCGCTGCGGTGCGACCGGTCGCGACGTGCGCGTCGTGTCGGTCCGCTGACTGCGGCGGTCCCGGTGGAGCCGTCGCGCGGCCACGGTCGCGGGACGCGTGAAGGAATTCAAGGAGCCCTGAAATGGCAGTACTGCTGACAAAACTGTCGCGACGTCGAGCGCTGCTCCTGGCGCCGCTGCTGGCCATCGGGCTGGCCGCGACGGCCTGTAGCGCACCGGGCACGGACCGGTCGTCGAACGCCGAACCCGACGCCGCCGTCAAGACCGAGCTCGGCACCGCGCCGATCACCCTGGAGATGTACGCGGAGACCGGCTTCCCCCTGGCCAAGGCGCTGGCCGACGAGTTCTCCAAGCAGCACTCGAACGTCACGTTCAACATTCGCGAGGACCAGTTCACGGTGATCGTGGAGAACGCGCCGCGGGTGATGGCCTCGGACAACTCGCCCGACATCATCCGGCTGCCCACGATGGTCGACCTGGTGAAGGACAGCCTGCTCAAGAACCTCGACCCGTACTTCACCGCGTACGGCTGGGACAAGTTCCCGGCCTCGCAGCTGATGCAGTTGCGTGTCGGCGAGAACATCCGGGGCTCCGGGTCGCTGTACGGGATGGGCCTCGGCTACAGCGTCACAGGCGTGTTCTACAACAAGAAGCTGGCCGAGCAGGTCGGCATGACCCAGCCGCCGGCAACGGTGGCCGAGTTCGAGGAGCTGCTCGCCAAGGCCAAGACCGGCGGCGTCCAGCCGATCATGCAGTTCAACAAGAACACCGCGGGCATCAACTTCCCGCACCAGGCGCTGCAGAACCAGTTCGGCGACCCGACCCAGGTCGCCGACTGGATCTTCCAGAAGCCGGGGGCCACCTTCGACACCCCGGCCGCGCTGAAGGCCACCCAGACCATCCAGAAGTGGGCCCAGGCCGGCTACTTCCCGAAGGACGCCAACGCCCTGGACTACGCGGGCATGGTGGGGGAGTTCCAGAAGGGCAACGGCCTGTTCATGTTCAACGGTGACTGGGAGTCGGCCAACCTCGACAAGGCGATGCCCGGCAACGTCGGCTTCTTCCTGTTCCCCACCGAGTCCGCCGGCGGCAAGCACGTGGCGATGTCCGCACCGAACACCTTCGGCGTCTCCGCCAAGGCCAAGAACCCGGACGCCGCCGCGTACTTCCTGAACTGGGTCCACACCAACGCCAAGGCCCGCGAGATCGCGGTCACGGTCGGCGGCTCCAGCCCGGGCGGCCCGAGCGACCTTCCGGTGCCGGCCGCCGCCCCGAACACCGTCCTGGCCGAGACGCTCAAGGCGTCGCAGCAGCTCGGGGCCGAGAACGGCGCTGTCGACTTCACCGCGAACGCGACAGGTGGCATCTTCGCCGCCGCGATCACGCCCGAGATGCAGAAGCTGGTCGCCGGTCAGCAGACGCCCGAGGGGTACGTGAAGGCGGTCCAGGCCGAGTACGAGAAGGAACTGTCCCGATGACGTCTGCCCTCGGCAGCGCACCAACCGGGCGGGACGACGCGGTGTCGTCGCCGGATCGTCCCGCCCACCCCTCGTCCCCGCGGGCCCACCGACGTCGGTGGGCCCGCGCGGCCGGGACCGGCTGGTTGTACGTCCTGCCCGCCCTGGTGATGTACGCGATCTTCGTGCTGCGCCCTCTCGCCCTGACCGTCCAGTACTCGCTGTACGACTGGAACGGGGTCGGCGTGGCCCGTTGGGCGGGGCTGGACAACTACCTCACCGTGTTCACCGACAGCGACCTGCTGAAGATCATCGGAAACGCGATCATCCTGATCGTCTTCTTCAGCTTCATTCCGGTGGCGCTCGGGCTGCTGGTGGCGAGCGTGGTTCGCCGGATCACCACTGGAGCGTTCGGGACGGTGGTCCGGACGATCCTGTTCCTGCCACAGGTCATTCCACTCGTGGCGGCGGGCATCGCGTGGAGCTGGCTGCTGTCGTCGAACGGCCTGATCAACCAGGTGCTGCGCGCTGTCGGTCTGGGCGGCCTGGCCCGCGCCTGGCTCGGCGACTTCGACACGGCGCTGCCGGCCGTGGGCGTGATCGGCGCCTGGGTCCTGCTCGGTCTCTGCACGATCCTGCTTGTCACCGGCATGAGCAAGATCGATCCTGCGCTCTACGAGGCAGCCCGCCTCGACGGCGCCGGGCCGGTCCGTGAGTTCCTCGCGGTCACCCTCCCCAGCCTGCGGCAGGAGATCGGCGTCTGCCTCACCGTGACGATCATCGCCGCGCTCGCCAGCTTCGACATCGTCTACATCTCCACAAGCGGCGGCCCCGGCCTCCAGACCACCGTTCCCGGTCTGGAGATCTACCGCCTCGCCTTCTCACAGCGTCAGGTCGGGCTGGCCTCGGCTCTGGCCGTCGTGCTGATGGCGCTGGTGCTGGCGTTCGTGCTGCCGATCCAGCGCCTGACCCGGGAGGACAAGCCGTGAACCTGAGCCGACGTGAACAGGTGACGGGCCGGCTGTTCCTGATCGCCCTCATTCTCGTCACCCTGCTGCCGTTCGTGAGCATGCTGTCGGCGGCGTTGCAGCCGCGCGGCACCGTGCCCAGCGGCCTGGCGTGGCCGTCCGACCCGCAGTGGGGGAACTTCGCCGACGCCTTCACCGCCGCCAACATGGGCGCTCTGCTGCGCTCCAGCCTGCTCATCGTGGCGGGCGTCGTGCCGGTGTCGGTGCTCATCGCCACCATGGCCGGGTTCGGGCTCGGCCAGCTGCGGGTGCCCGGCGGCCGGTTCGTCTTCGGGCTGTTCCTGCTCGGTCTGACCCTGCCCTTCGAGGCCGTGGTCACGCCGCTCTACTACCAGATGCAGGACCTCGGTCTGCTCAACACCCGGTGGGCGATCATCCTGCCGCTGATCGGCCTCTACATGCCGTTCGCCGTGTTCTGGATGCGCGCGCACTTCACAAACGTGCCGGTCGAGTTGTCCGAGGCAGCCAGGGTGGACGGCGCCAGCACGTGGCAGATGTTCTGGCGGGTCCAGGTGCCGCTCGCCCGCCCGGCCATCGCCTCGCTGACGATCCTGATGTTCCTCTGGACGTGGAACCAGTTCCTGCTCGCCATCGTCCTCGTCGACGACGCCACCAAACGCACGATGGCCGGCGCGCTGGGGGCGTTCCAGGGTCAGTGGGGGACCGACCTGGTGCTGCTGTGCGCTGGCTCGCTGCTCATCCTCACCCCGACGCTCATCGTGTTCCTGATCTTCCAGCGACAGTTCATCAAGGCCCTGATCCAGGGCTCAGTGAAGGGATAGGCAGTGGCCACGCAGCCGCAGATCCACGGCGACGTCGACGACCGCTACGGGCGCGTCGCCGACGTCTTCCGCGACAACTTCGCCTCCCGGGGTGAGGTCGGCGCCGCGGTCACCCTCTACGTGCGGGGACGCAAGGTCGTCGACCTGTACGGCGGGCTGGCCGACACCCGCACCGGACGGCCCTGGGAGGCGGACACGCCGGTGGTCGTCTTCTCCTGCACCAAGGGGATCCTGGCGATCTGCGCCTACCTGTTGGCGCAGCAGGGCCGGCTCGACCTCGACGCGCCCGTGATGCGGTACTGGCCGGAGTTCGGCCAGCACGGCAAGGAACACATTCCGGTGCGCTGGCTGCTCACGCACCAGGCCGGCCTGCCCGCCCTGGACCGACCACTGACCCTCGACGAGACCCTCGCCTGGGACCCGGTCATCAAGGCGATCGAGGCGCAGGCCCCGCTGTGGCAGCCGGGCACGGCACACGGCTACCACGCGATGACGTACGGGTGGCTCGTCGGCGAGGTGATCCACCGTGTCACCGGGCAACTGCCCGGCGCGTTCTTCCGCGACGCCGTCGCGGAGCCGCTGGCTCTGCGTACCTGGCTCGGGCTTCCCGCGTCCGAGCGCGACACCGTCGCCTGGAACCTGGCCCCACCGCCGGAGGCCGACCCGTTCGTCGACCCCGTCGCCGAACGCGGCATCACCATGGGCGGCGCCTTCGCCTTTCCCGCCGACGCCGACGGCCTGGTCAGCTTCAACGACCCCGCCATCCAGGCCGCCGGCATCCCCGGCGCGGGCGCGGTGAGCACCGCCGACGGCCTCGCGCGCCTCTACGCGGCCTGCGTGTCCGACCTCCGGGGCGGACCGCTGCTGAGTGCCGCGTCCGTGGACGACGCGATCGTCGTCCGTTCGCGGGGCCAGCAGCGCCACGGCCCGCCGGACACCGGGCAGCGTTGGGGGACCGGCTTCCTGCTGCACTCGCCGCCGGCCCGGCCGCTGCTCGGCGAGGCCAGCTTCGGCCACGACGGCGCCGGCGGGAACCTCGCCTTCGGCGATGCGCGGCACGAGGTGGGTTTCGGCTACGTGGTCAACCAGATGTACGGGGCGGGCGACGAGCGCGCCAACCGGCTGACCGCCGCCGTCCGCTCCTGCCTTCCGGCCTGACCCGATCCGCGCGTCGACCACGATGCCACCGGCCCCGCCCTGTGGTGGGCGGGGCCGGTGGCGGACGTGCGTGCGGTCAGCTGTTCAGCGTGGCCAGCAGGGCGGTGGCCATGCCCTGCTCGCCGCGGGCGTTCGGGTGGAACGGAGCGGCCGAGTTCTGCGGTACGAGACCCTCGACCCAGCGGGTGCCGCTGCCCTTGCACGCGTCCCGGCCGATCGACGGGGTGTAGACGTCGGAGTAGGTGGCGCCGTTCGCGGCGGCCGTGCGGGCCAGCATGGAGTTGAGCGACTTCTCGATGGTCCGCAGGTACGGCACGTCCTGGTAGGCGACCGGTACGACGGGCCAGCAGCCGTAGCCGGTGTCCGGCACGATCGCCGGGTAGCCGAGCACCACGACCCGCGCGCCGGGCGCGGCCCGGCGGGCCGCCTGGTGCACGGCCGTCACCTTCGGGGCCGTGGCGGCGATCCTGGCCTGGAGCTGGTCGGTGCCCCCGGCCGTGTAGCGGTCCCGGCATGGCGACCCGAGTGGACTGCTGAGGCTCGCCTCCGCGCAGTCCCCGATGATGCCCGCGAAGCCGATGTCGTTGCCGCCGATCTGCACTGTCACCAGGGCGGTGTTCGAGGTGACCGCGTTGATCTGCGGTGGAGTCGCGATGCCCAGTTGGCCGCTGCCGCCGTAGAGGATGTCGTCGGTGGTGGCACCGGAGCAGCTCACGTCGACGAACGACGACGAGCCCGCGGAGGCGGCGACAAGCGACGGATAGTTGCGGCTGGACCGCAGGCAGTTCAGGTTGACCTGGGTGGGGATCAGTGGCCCGGAGGTGTACGAGTCGCCGAGTGCGACGTAGCGGCCGGTGGGTACGGCGGCGGTGGCGGGTGCGGCGGCGGCGAGCAGCACGCCGGCGGTCGCCGCGGCGAGAGCGGTCAGCCGGAGGGCTGCCCGCAGGAGGGGACGGTTCATGGCGCCTCCCAGAGGCATCGCGGTGGTGGTGCCAAGATGCTCACCCGATGACGCCGTCACGAATATAGACATTCGTCCATAAAGATTGTCGGCTATGGCTCTGGCGCGATGGCGCGCTGGTGTTACGGGGATACTTCGGGCACGTGTCATCGGTCCCCTTGACAGTCGATGTGAGCGATAACACGATGGCCTTCACGTTCGCGATCCCGGCTGGGCGGAACGCGCCCACGGCGCGGCTGTTCGGCGAGACCCCGTTGACGAGCACCCCTCGACCGACCCGGAGCCGCACCTATGGACTTGACACTGGATGACGTGGCGGTGGCCGGTGCCGTGCCACCACCCCGACCGAAGACGATCGAGGTCGTCGGCAAACTGCCGGGCGAGCACAACCCGTTGATCGGGCACAAGTTCGGTGCCGACGGCTTCGGCTTCGTGCACGACGGCCGGGTGTACCTGTACCTGACCAACGACACCCAGGGCTACGCCCCGGACCCTGTCACCGGCGTCTCACCGGGGATCAACTACGGCGACATCAACCAGATCACGGTGATCTCCTCGACGGACCTGGTGAACTGGACCGACCACGGCGAGATCCAGGTCGCGGGCCCGGACGGGGTGGCACCCTTCACCGCGAACTCGTGGGCGCCCGGCATCGCCAGGAAGGTGGTCGACGGCGAGGAGAAGTTCTTCCTCTACTACGCCAACAGTGGCGACTCCACCAACGTGATCTCGGGTAGCACCCCGCTCGGCCCGTGGACCAGCGAGCGCACGAGCACGTTGATCAACGACAGCACCCCCGGTGCCGAGGACGTCGCCTGGAAGTTCGACCCGACGCCCTTCGTGGACGACGACGGCCGGCCCTACCTCTACTTCGGCGGCGGCCCCGCGTCGACGGGCATGCCGCCGGCCGAACGTTTCAACAACCCGAAGAACCTCCGGGTCATCGCACTCGGCGACGACATGGTCTCCACCGAAGGGGCGGCAGTGGTGGTCGACGCCCCCGTCGCCTTCGAGGCGGGCCATGTGTTCACGCGCGGGGGAAGGTACTACTTCTCGTACTCGTCGCACTTCGGCGGAAGCGACTTCGGCGGCAGCCAGCAGTCGATTCCCGGCTACCCCGACGCGGGCCAGATCGGCTACCTGATCTCCGACGACCCGATGTCGTGGCCGAAGGAGACCTACGCCGGCGTCCTGTTCCCCAACCAGTCCCAGTTCTTCGGCGCCGGCACCGGTGGCAACAACCACCAGTCGGTGTTCGAGTTCGAGGGGCGGTACTACTTCACCTACCACGCCCCGACGCTGAACAAGCGCATCAACGGCGACACCACCCAGGGCTACCGCAGCCCGCACATCCAGGAGTTGACCTTCCGCCCGGACGGCACCATCGAGCAGGTCGTCGGCACGTACGCCGGTGTGGACCAGGTCCGCCACTTCGACCCGTACCGCGTCTTCGAGGCCGAGACCTTCGGTTGGAGCAAGGGTGTCGCGACCTCGAAGGCCGACCGCCCCTCCGCGCAGTTCGACGCCGCGGCACCGAACCTGGTGGTCCGCGACATCCAGGACGGCGACTGGACGGCGCTGTCGTCAGTGGACTTCGGCGACGACGGTGCACGCGGCGTCACGGCCACGGTGCGGGCCCTCGCCACGGGCGCCCGGATCCAGGTCCGGCTGGATGTTGTCGACGGTCCGGTGGTCGGCACGATCGCGGTCGACAGCCCGGCCGGTCGGTGGGCCGAGGTACGCGCGGAGTTGACGGGCGTCAGCGGCGTGCACGACGTCTACTTCACCTTCAGTGGCCCGGCCGGAGCCGAACTCTTCGAGATCGACTCCTGGGCCTTCGAGGCGGCCACCGCGCCCAGCCCGAGCTGCCGGTGACGATCAGCGCGCAGGTGCCGTGACTCGCGCCCGAGCCCATCCGAGCCACCGGCCGTTGCGCGCACGACGCACGCCGATCGCGACGACAGCGGCTCCCCGGGCGACGTCGCCCGGGGAGCCGCACATCGCCTGTCGGGGTGTCAGCCGCCAGCCCCGGCGGGCTTGGTCTGGCCGAGCAGCCAGCGCAGGATGCTGCTGTCCTCGTAGGTCGGTCCGAACGCCGCGTGGTAGTCCGGCAGCGAGAACGCCGAGTCGGCGTACTCGGTGTAGCGGACAAGGTTCGCGGCCTGCTCCGGGCTCTTGCCCCGGGCCTGGTACGCCTGCCGCAGCAGCGTGGAGGAGCTCCGCGCGCCAGTGACGTTGAGCAGGTGGTCGTGCTCACCGTGGGTGATCCAGACCGGCACCTCGCCCGCGGCGATCGCGTTGGCCTGCGTGGCGTTGACGGGGAAGCCGCCCGTCACCAACCCGCCCGCGAACAGGCCCGGACGCTTGGCGAACGCCTCCCACAGCAGCTGGGAGCCGTACGAGACGGTGGTGGCGTACACCCGGCGGGTGTCCACGGGGAACTGACGGACGAACTGGTCGAGCAGCTTCACCAGCAGGTCAGCCTCGGCGGGCCCACCCACCCGCTGATGCTGCGGCGCCAGGACGATCACGTCCTCGGAGCTGCCGGTCCAGCTGGACTGCAGCCACGCCGTCGCCGGGATGTCGGCGGCGAGCTGGACGCCGAGGTTGTCGCCGTCCCAACCCATGCCGTGCCCGGGTAGGACGACCATCAGCGGGTACGTGCGGCCGGGCTGGTAGTTCTTCGGCAGGTGGTAGTGGTAGGGCAGCACCATTCCACCACTGAGGAACGAGCCGTAGGTGAACTCGTCGACCAGCTTGTTGACCGGCTTCTCGGTGACCGGGCGGGACTCGCGCGGCGTCGCCCTCGCGAGCACCGGCCCCTTGCCGGCGCCCTTACCGGGCTGCGCGTGAACGTCCTTGCGCTGCACGACGCGGGTCGGCAGTTCGGGGTTGACCTTCACTGTGCACAGGAAGGTGGGGCACTTGGAGACGATGACTGTCCAGCCGCCGGTGTCGGCGGGGTCCAGCTCCACGATGACGTACCGGCCGGGTGCCGACTGCTTGTCGGTCCGGGTGTTCGGCGCGTCGTTCGTGTAGGTGTGGGTGATGGTCCGGTCGGCGAGCTTCGGCAGGTCCTCGATCGGGTTGAAGCGGAAGTTGTAGATGGTGTCGGCGACCGTGAAGGTGGCGTTGTCGAGGGTGCGGGGGTTGACCGTCGCGCCGTACTCGATGGCCACGGCGGAGACCTTCTGGCCGTACGTGTAGACCGTGGTGATGGGGGTGATGCTGCGGATCCCGTCTCCGCCGCCGTGGGCCGGGCCGGTGCCACCGCCCGTGGCGGCGTAGGCGGTGCCGGAGGCGACGGTCAGGACGAGGGCGGCGAGAAGCGGGACCAGTCCTCTTCGCAGTCTCATGCGAGTCCTTTCTCGAGCGGGCACCCGTCTCTGGCGTTCGACGCCGAGAGAGGGACGGGCGAGTGCCCGCTAAACTGATTTAGCAGAGCATGATTGCCGCTCCGGGTGAGAGTCAATACCGAGCCGGAAATCGGCGCCCCCGGGCCCTCGGCTGCCGCCGTCTCCGAGAGTGCGACAGCCGCGACGCGTCGGGCGTCGAGCGGGGGCGCGGACGGCATGCCGTGGCGGACCATCGCCTGTTATCGATAACATGCGCCTTGGGAGTCGCCGGGCCCTGCCGCCTGGTGACGGTTTCGGGCATGAGGCGTTACCGCTAACAGGGCTGTCGGGAGCCGCCGCACGGCGATGCCGGTGCGTCCGGCGTGGGCTGCCCGGCGCATCCGGCGGTCCCGTGCTGCCTCCCTGCCTGCCCGCCGACAAGGGCTGAGCGAGTTTGATCAGACGTATGCGCTCCGTAACGCGAGCGACGGCGGCAAAACATGGCGGTAGCACCTTGGCAATGCCGACGAATCCGTGGCATGGTAACGCCTGATCAACCGAAACATCTGATCTATCGCGTAGGTGTGGGGCCGTGCGTGACTTCCTGAGGAGGTCCGGTTGCTGACAAGTGCTCGGTTCACCGCCGATGCCGTGCCCGGCTTCGGCGAGCCGGTCGGGAAAGGACGGTCCCGGCGATGAGCGCCGCCGAGGCAACCTCGTCGGCCCGGGGTGACGTGCTCACCGACCGACTCCGTGAGCGGGTCTCGCACGCCGTCGCCGAGTTCACCGCCGCCACCGCGCTCGTCGTGCTGTTCATCGCGCTGAGCGTCGCGAGCCCGTACTTCCTGACGGCGGACAACCTGTTCAACATCGGCGCGCAGACGGCGGTGATCGCCATCATCGCCGCCGCTCAGACCATGGTCATCATCACCGGGGGCATCGACCTGTCGGTCGGGTCGGTCGCCGCGCTCGCCGGTGTGACAGGGGCGATTGTCGTCCGTGACCTGGGTCTCCCGCTCCTGGCGGCGACGGCAGTGGCGATCGGCGTCGGCGCGCTGGCCGGGCTTGTCAACGGGCTGCTGGTGACCGTAGCCCGGATCCCCCCGTTCATCGCGACGCTGGGAACGATGTCCGCCGTGCGCGGCCTGGTCTTCATCATCACCGGAGCCGTCGGGGTGTACGGCCTGCCCCGGTCCTTCCAACTGCTCGGCAACGGTGAGATCGCCGGCATCCCGTTCGCCGTGGTGATCACCGCCGTGGTCGCCGTCGGGGTCGCGTTCCTGCTGTCCCAGACCCGCTTCGGCCAGTACACGTACGCGATGGGCTCCAACCTGGAGGCGGCCCGGCGCTCGGGCATCCGGGTGGGCCGCCACCTGACCGGTGTCTACGTCCTCGCGGGCGTCCTGGTCGGGCTGGGCGGCATGATCGCCGCCTCGCGGGTCAACTCCGGCCAGCCGAACTACGGCATCTCGCTGGAACTCGACGTCATCGCCGCAGCGGTCATCGGCGGCGCCAGCCTCTTCGGAGGCCAGGGTCGGATCCTCGGAACCATCATCGGCGCCTTCCTCATCGCGCTGGTCCGCAACGGCGCCGTCCTGCTCGACATCAGCATCCACTACCAGCAGGTGATCGTCGGCGTGATCATCTGGGCCGCCGTCTACTTCGACCAGTACCGCCGCCGGCGACTGGAGTCCCGGGGCTGACCCGCCGTTCCCCGCAGCTCGACAGAGGAAGGACGCACACCATGGCACACACCACCACCAGCCGGCGGACCCGAGGACGGCACCTGCGCGCGCCGGGCCTGCTCGCCGCCGCAGCTGTCGTCGCCCTGCTCGGCGCCTGCGGCGGGGTCGAGGTCCGCGACGGCGGCGACGGCGCGTCGGCCGACGCCAGCGGTCCGCTGAAGCTCGCCGTCGTGCCCAAGGCCGTCGGCGCCGACTACTGGAACACGGTGAAGGCCGGCGCCGAGTGCGCCGCCAAGCGCGCCGGCGACGTCACCGTGCAGTGGGACGGCGTCACGACCGAGACGGACGTCGAGGGCCAGGTAAACCTGATCCAGAACTTCGTCACCAGGAAGGTCGACGGCATCGTCTACGCGGCCACCGACTCCCAGGCGTTGGCACCCGCCACCGACCAGGCGCTCGGCGCCAACATCCCGGTGGCGATGATCGACTCCGGCACCAGTCCGCAGCCGTCGACGGTGCCGCTGTTCGCCACCGACAACCGTGCCGCGGCCGGCGAGGCGGCGAAGTTGCTCGCGAAGGAGCTGGGCCCGGGTAACCACGAGGTGGCGCTCGTCGAGTTCCAGCCGGGGTCGCAGACCAACACCGAGCGGGTCGAGGGCTTCAAGAGCGGCCTGGCCGGATATCCCAACCTGAAGCTCGTCGGGCAGCAGCCCAGCCGCAGCGACGTCAACGAGGCACGTCGGGTCACCGAGAACATCCTGACCGCCAACCCGAACCTCGCCGGCGTCTTCGCGGCCAACGAGCAGAGTGTGCTCGGCGCCGCCCAGGCCATCCAGGCGGCGAACAAGTCCGGCAAGGTCGTCATCATCGGTTGGGACGCCGCGCCCGACGAGGTCGCCGGGCTGCGCAGCGGCCAGATCTCGGCGCTCGTCGTGCAGAACCCGTTCAAGATGGGCTACTTCGGCGTCGACAAGATGGTCAAGCACCTGCGCGACAAGGCGCCATTGGCGTCGGCGGACACCGGCGTCACGTTCGTCACCAAGGCCAACATCGACTCTGCGGAGATCAAGGCCGTGCTCGAACCCAGCTGCGACAACCCACCGGTGCAGTGATGGCGGCCAGCCCTTCGGTGGTCAGCGACGGCGACCAACGTCACGTCCCCGACGAGCCGCCGGTGCTCGAAGCTCGCGGCATCGTCAAGCGGTTCGGCCACGTCGAGGCGCTGCGCGGCGCTGACTTCACCGTCGGCAGGGGCGAGGTCGTCGCGCTCATCGGCGACAACGGCGCGGGCAAGAGCACGCTGATCAAGACTCTTTCCGGGGTGCACACGCCCGACGAGGGCGAGATCCTGGTGGGCGGCGCTCCGGTCCGGTTCGCCACCCCCGTCGACGCCCGCCGCGCCGGCGTGGAGACCGTCTACCAGGACCTCGCTGTCGCCGACGACCTCAGCGTCGCCGCCAACCTCTACCTCGGCCGGGAGATCCTGCGCTCCGGGCCACTGGGCCGGCTCGGGCTGCTCGACAAGCGCGCCATGCGGCAGGGCGCCGCCGCGGCCCTCGACCAGCTCGGCGTACGGATCCCGCGGGTCACCACACCCATCGCGATGCTGTCCGGCGGGCAACGGCAGTGTGTCGCCGTCGCCCGCGCCATCATCTGGGCGACAAACGTCGTCATCCTCGACGAGCCCACCGCGGCGCTCGGCGTCGTCCAGACCGCCCGGGTGCTCGACGTCGTCCGGCGTGCCCGCGACGCCGGTATGTCGGTGGTGCTGGTCAGCCACAACATGCCGCAGGTGCTGGAGATCGCCGACCGGGTGGAGGTGCTGCGCCTGGGCCGGCGGGCCGCCCGCCTACGCGCCGATGAGGTCACCACCGACGACCTGGTCGCGGCGATGACCGGGAGCACGAGCGTCGAGCGGGACGAACGGTGACGACCGCAGCCGGGAGGGGGCGGGCATCCGCCTCACTCCTCGGGCAGCCCCTGCAACGACTCCTCCACCCCGATCAGGTGGTTGGCCATCCGGATGCGGGCCCGCTCGGGGTCGCGTGCCACGAGGGCCTTCAGGATCGCCACATGTTCGTCGTGGGTACGGCGGTCGGCACCCTCCTCGTGCAGGCTCCGCCAGAGCCGCCCCCGCACCGTACGCCCGGCGAACGCCTCGATCAGGCCGGTGAGCACCGGATTGTCGGCGTGCACGGCGATGATTCGGTGGAATGCGATGTCGATCTCGATGAGCCGCTCGTGGTCCTGCGGCGACTGGCCGACGATCCGGGCCGCCTCGTCGAGCAAATCCCCGGCCTGGGCCAGAGCCTCGTCGGTGATCCTGGTCGCCGCCAGCCCGGCCGCGTCGCACTCCAGCAGACGACGGACGGCGTGAATGTGCCGCGGGTCGCCCTGGCCCTGGAAGTCGACGACGAAACCCATCGGGGCCAGCAGTCGCGGCGCGTCGAGGTTCGTGACGTACGTGCCGTCGCCCTGGCGGATGTTGACGATGCCGAGGATCGACAGCGCCGACATCCCCTCGCGCAGTGAGCCGCGCGAGACACCGAGCGACTCGGCGAGGTCCTTCTCGATGGGCAACCGGTCCCCGGGCTTGAACGACCCTTCGAGGATCATCCGCTTGATGCCGTTCACCACCTCGTCGGTGCGAGACATGGCACCTCCTAGCGGGCGGCCGGGGTGGCTGTCCCACCCGCGACGACGTACGGATCCGGAGATGACACGGTAGCCGGGCCCGCCGCCGCCCAGTAGTGCCCGTCGGGGAACCGGTAGAGGGCGAGCGATTCCTGGCGCATCCGGGTGGAGTAGCCGGGCATGGTGGGCAGGACGTAGCCGCTGCCCGAACCGGTGTCCCGGACGACACACGGGTCGGTGAAGTGCTCGTGCAGGTGGTCGACGAACTCGGTGACCCGGCCGGTGAGATCACCCGAGATCGCGACGTAGTCGAGCACCGAGATGTGTTGGACCATCTCGCACAGCCCGACACCTCCGGCGTGCGGGCACACGGGGACGCCGAACTTGGCGGCGAGCAGCAACACGGCGACGATCTCGTTGATGCTCGCCAGCCGGCCGGTGTCCAACTGGCAGAAGTCGATCGCTCCGGCCTGGAACAGCTGCTTGAACATCACCCTGTTGTGGCAGTGCTCGCCGGTGGCGACCCCGATCGGCGCCACGGCACGGCGGACGGCCGCGTGCCCCAGGATGTCGTCGGGGCTGGTCGGCTCTTCGATCCACAGTGGTGCGAAGCGGGCGAGTGCGGTAACCCACTCGATGGCCTGCCCGACGTCCCACACCTGGTTGGCGTCGATCATCAGGTGGCGGTGCGGGCCGAGGATGTCCCGGGCGATCCCGCAGCGGCGGATGTCGTCGTCGAGGTCGGCGCCCACCTTGAGCTTGACGTAGCCGTAACCCGAGTCGACCGCCTCCTGGCACAGCCGCCGCAGCTTGTCGTCGCCGTAGCCGAGCCAACCCGCCGAGGTGGTGTACGCGGGATAGCCGGTGCGGGCCAGCTCGGCCAGTCGATCGGCCTTCGTGCTCTCCTTGGTGCGGAGGATGGCCAGGGCCTCGTCGCGGGTCAGCGCGTCGGAGAGATAGCGCAGGTCTGCGATGTCGACGAGCTGCTCGGGGGACATGTCGACGAGCAGCCTCCACAGTGGCTTGTCGGCGACCCGTGCGACCAGGTCCCACGCCGCGTTCAACACGGCCGCCAGGGACAGGTGGATGACGCCCTTCTCCGGGCCGAGCCACCGCAACTGGGAGTCGGAGGTGAGGTGACGGTAGACCGCCCCCATGTCCGCGGCCATCGTGGCGACGTCCAGGCCCACCAGGTGCTGGGCCTGGTGCACCGCCGCCGCGGCGACGATGTCGTTGCCCCGGCCGATGGTGAAGGTCAGCCCGTGGCCCGCCAGCGGCGCACCCGCGCTGTCGACGCCGTCGGTGTGCAGTGTGACGTATGCCGCCGAGTAGTCGCCGTCCTTGTTCATGGCGTCGGACCCGTCGGCGGTCAGCGAGGTGGGGAAGCGGACGTCCTCGACGGTGACGGCGGTGATCTGCGGCATGCGCTCCTCGCCCGACTCGGCTAAAGATCAGATGATCAACCGGAGTCTACGGAGGCGTCGATCCGGACGTCAATGGCACTGAAGCGCTCCTGCGCCACCGAGGATCGGAGGGTATGGGAGTCATTCATTGCGGTCATTGACTCGATACATCACATCTTTGTAGATTCCTCAGCACCTCCGGCCGCCGACCTCGCTCGCGGGGCCTGATGGTGCGCCAGGTAGCCCACGCGCCGGTGGCCATCCGGAGGCGCAGTCGGCCGGCACCCCGGATCGCCGAAGGCGGGGTGCCGGCCCCTGCGATCAGTCAGTCGGGCGCAGCTCGGCGACGAGACGCTGCACTCGGGCACGGATCTCGTCGCGAATCGGGCGGACGGCGTCGATGCCCCTGCCGGCCGGGTCGTCGAGCTTCCAATCCTCGTAGCGCTTGCCGGGAAAGACCGGGCAGGCGTCGCCGCAGCCCATGGTCACGATGATGTCGGACGACTCGGCGGTGGCGTACTCCAGGATCCTGGGGGTCTGGTCGGCGATGTCGATGCCGACCTCCCGCATGGCCTGCACGACGGCGGGGTTGACCGTCGCGGCCGGTGCGGAGCCGGCCGAACGGACCTCGACGCTGTCGCCTGCGAGGTGGCGCAGCCAGCCGGCGGCCATCTGCGAACGGCCGGCATTGTGCACGCAGACGAACAGGACGCTCGGCTTGTCGCTCATGGGGTTGCCTTCCCGGTCGGCGGTGTCGTGGCGTTGGTGCTGAAGTAGCGGCGGCGTGCCCAGAGTGCGACGTAGACGAGCCCGACCAGGACGGGCACCTCGATCAGTGGGCCGACGACCCCGGCGAGCGCCTCGCCGGAGGCGACACCGAAGGCGCCGATCGCGACGGCGATGGCGAGTTCGAAGTTGTTGCCCGCGGCGGTGAACGCGAGGGTGGTGGTCCGCTCGTAGCCGAGACCGATGGCCCGGCCGAGGGCGTACGAGCCGGCCCACATGAGGGCGAAGTACACAAGCAGGGGCAGGGCGATGCGCACGACGTCGACGGGGCGGCTGGTGATGGCGTCACCCTGGAGGGCGAACAGAATCACGATGGTGAACAGCAGCCCGTAGAGGGCGGCCGGGCCGATCCTCGGTAGGAAGCGGTTCTCGTACCAGTCCCGACCCCTGGCGCGTTCGCCCAGTCGGCGGGTGAGGTAGCCGGCCAGCAGGGGAATGCCGAGGAAGACGAGCACGTTGCCGGCGAGATCCCAGGCCGAGATGGCCAGTTCGGCGCCGGGCAACCCCAGCCAGCCGGGAAGCACGGACAGGTAGAACCAGCCGAGCAGGCCGAAGGCGAGGACCTGGAAGACCGAGTTGAGCGCCACCAGGACGGCGGCGGCCTCCCGGTCGCCGCAGGCGAGGTCGTTCCAGATGATCACCATGGCGATGCAGCGGGCCAGGCCGACGATGATCAGGCCGGTCCGGTACGCCGGCTGGTCGGCCAGAAAGATCCAGGCCAGTGCGAACATCACGGCGGGGCCGACGAGCCAGTTGAGGGCCAGTGAGGAGATCAGCAGCCGACGGTCGCCGGTGACGGTGCCGAGCCGGTCGTAGCGGACCTTGGCCAGCACCGGATACATCATGATCAGTAGGCCGATCGCGATCGGCAGGGAGATTCCGCCGACCGCCACCGCGTCCAGGGTGCTGTTCAGGCCGGGAACCAGGCGGCCGAGCAACAGCCCGGCGAGCATGGCCAACCCGATCCAGACCGGCAGGAGCCGGTCGAGCCGGGAGAGTCGGCCGACCACGTGGTTGTCGGTCGGTGAGGGCCGCAGGGTGGTGCTCACGCGTGCTCCGGTCGGTCGGCTGGTGCGCGACGCTCGTCGGTCACGACTGCGTCGGCCCGATGGCGAGCAGTGCGGCGAGTTGGCGCAGGATGGCCGGCCGCGCCCGGTAGTAGACCCAGGTGCCCCGACGCTCGGCGTCCACGAGCCCCGCCTCGCGCAGCGTCTTGAGGTGGTGCGAGATGGTCGGTCCGGTCAGGTCGAACGCGGGGGTCAGGTCGCAGACGCAGATCTCCCCGTCCGCAGCGGAGGCGATCATCGACATGAGTTGCAGCCGTACCGGGTCGCCCAGGGCCTTGAACGCGGGGGCGAGCACGGCTGCCGTCTCGGCCGGCACGCGGCGCTCGGTCAGGGACGGGCAGCACGGCGCGTCCACGGCCAGGTCCACGGCCAGGTCGACGGGTGCGAGAGGGGCCGGCTGTTTCGACATTCCTCTAGGTTGACAGGTCTCTAAACAGTGTGCAAGTGTTTGATTCGACGGACGTCAAGACAGGCGCCCGATCGTGGCGACTCGAAGGGAGATTGTCGATGGCGGACATCAGCGTCCGGCCCATGATCGCCGCCGATGCCGACCGCGTCCTGGTGATCTACCAGGCCGGGTTGGACGCGGGCAACGCCAGCTTCGAGCTCACGGCGCCGACCTGGGCGGCGTTCGACGCCACCAGGCTGACCGCGCACCGCTTCGTGGCTGTCGACGCCGCCGGCACCGTCCTCGGCTGGATCGCCGTTTCGCCGACCTCGACCCGCGCGGTCTACGCCGGCGTGGTCGAACACTCCGTCTACGTCGATCCGAGCGCCCACGGGCGGGGGATCGCCCGGCGGCTGCTCGACGCGCTCATCGCCTCGACCGAGGCCGCCGGCATCTGGACGATCCAGTCCGGCGTCTTTCCGGAGAACGCCGCCAGCCTGCGCCTGCACCAGCGGGCCGGGTTCCGCGTCGTCGGTGTCCGCGAACGCGTCGGCCGTCACCACGACCGCTGGCGTGACGTGGTCCTGCTCGAACGCCGCAGCCCCACCGTCACCTGATGGGCCGGCATCGCCTGCCCGACCTGACAGCTTCCCCGCGAAGGAGTTCCTGATGAGCGCCCTGGACAACCTGCCCGTCGTGGTCATCGGCGCCGGCCCCGTCGGCCTGGCCGCCGCCGCCCGCCTGCACGAGCGTGCCCTGCCCTTCCTCGTCCTGGAGGCCGGGCACACCGCCGGCGCCACCGTGCGGCAGTGGGGGCACGTACGGGTGTTCTCCCCGTGGCGCTACAACATCGACCCGGCCGCCCGTCTGATCCTGGACGAGGCCGGATGGCTCGCCCCCGACCCGGAGGCCCTGCCGACCGGCGCCGAACTCGTCGACACCTACCTCCAGCCGCTCGCGCAGTCGCCGCAGCTCAAACCGCACCTGCGCTACGGCGCCCGGGTCGAGGCCATCAGCCGCCTCGGCCTGGACCGGCTGCGCAGCGCCGGACGTGACACCACCCCGTTCCTCATCCGCCTCGCCGACGGCGACGAACTGCTGGCCCGCGCCGTCATCGACGCCACCGGCACCTGGCGTACCCCGAACGTGCTCGGCGCGTCCGGCCTGCCCGCCCGGGGCGAGGCCGACGTGGCCGCGTACCTGGAACATGCGCTGCCGGACGTGCTCGGCGCCGACCGGGACCGGTTCGCCGGGCGGCACACACTTGTCGTGGGCGCGGGCCACTCGGCGGCCAACACCCTGCTGTCTCTGGCGGACCTTGCCGCCCAGCAGCCCGGCACGCGGGTGAGCTGGGCGATCCGGACCGACTCGCCGACGCGGACGTACGGCGGCGGGAGCGCCGACGCCCTCCCGGCGCGCGGCGCCCTCGGATCGCGCCTGCGTGAGCACGTCGACGCCGGCCGGATCCGGCTGCTCACCGGCTTCTGGGTGCACGCTCTCACCCCCGCCGACGGGCGTGTCGCCGTGGTCGTCCGGCGCGCCGACAGCACCGAGGAGACGGTCCTCGCCGATCGTGTCGTCGCGGCCACCGGCTTCCGTCCCGACCACACGATCGCCGCCGAGTTGCGCCTCGACCTGGACCCGATCATGGGCGCCACCCGGGCGCTGGCCCCACTGATCGACCCCAACGAGCACTCCTGCGGCACCGTCCCGCCGCACGGAGTCGACCAGCTCACCCACCCCGAACCCGGCTACTACGCGGTCGGCGCGAAGTCCTACGGTCGAGCGCCGACGTTCCTCATGGCCACCGGCTACGAACAGGCCCGCAGTGTCGTCGCCGCCCTCGCCGGGGACTGGGCCGCCGCCCGGGACGTCCAGCTCGACCTGCCCGAGACCGGCGTCTGCAACAGCAACCCCGTCGACTCGACGACCGACGACGGCGGCTGCTGCGGGCCGGCGCCGTCGGCCGAGCCGACCGCACGCGGGCTGGCCACCGGCATCTCCGGCGGCCTGCTGGCCACCCCGCTCAACCTGGTCACGCTCGACGCCGTACCCACCGATGCCCAGGCCGGCGGCTGCTGCGCCAGCTGAGCACCGGATACGACGACGGTGCCCGTCACCCACCGCGGTGAACGGGCACCGTCACCGTCGAGCGGCGCACGCCACGCAGGTACGCGCCGACGGGCGGGCGACAAGCCGTTCGGCGGGAATCGGGCGCGAGCACCGTTCGCACACGCCGTAGTTGCCGGCGTCCACCCGCTGCAGGGCGACGTCCAGCTCCACGAGGCGGCGGCGCGCCGCGTCCAGGACGGCGCTGAGCTGTGCCCGCTCGAAGGCGATCGTGCTGCCCTCCGGGTCGTGCTCGTCGTCGGCGTTGGACGACCGGGACGCCTCGAAGAGGCTCCGTAGATCGCCGTCCAGGGCGGCGGCCTGAGCCTCGGTCTGCTCACGCAGGCGTAGCAGTTCCTGGCGGATTGCGCTGGAATCGGTGTTCATGACCGTTCCACGGTACTGCCGATGGCGCGGTCACCGCACCCACCGTCCGAGACGGCCGTCATCCCGGAGCCAGCGCGGTTCTACATGAAGTTGCGGGTGTGCAGGACGGAGAGCGCCGCCGCCTCGTCGGGCCGGAAGCCCAGCCGCACCAGCCGACGCTGGCGGCCCTGGTCCATCGCGGCCTGAAGGGCACGCACCCGACCGAAGCCGGCGGCTATCTCATCCGGGCCCCACCCGCCTGCCGCGAGCACCACAAGCGCGTCGAAGACGTCCGCATTGAGCCCGGCGGTGTCCACAAGCGCGTCGTGGCGGCGGTGGATCGCCGCACGCAGCCGGTCACGCAGCAGCGGATCCACTGTTGCCTGGTGCTCCAGATGCGCCATGCCGAACACCACGTGCCGGCGTTCGTCCTGCATCGCCAGCCAGCAGATCCGGCGGGTCACCGGGTCCGGTGCGTGCTGCTCCAGGAACGAGAGCAGGTCGACGAAACTGCCCTCGCCGAGCACTGACAGCAGGAACGAGGCAAGCGCGAAGTCCGACTCGGCGACGAGTGTGAAGAGCGACTGCCGGCCGCCGACCGATGACGTGCCCAACTCTGCGCCCCGCAGCAGCGCCCGCCGGCTGAACACCTCCATGTGTCGAGCCTCGTCGGCCATCTGCACGGCGAGGAGCTGCATCACCTCGCGGAAGTGTGGGTGGATGCGACCGACGAACCGCGCCGGCACGACGAGAGCGGCCTGCTCGTTCTCGACCAGGTAGGTCATCACCTGCACCACAGCGGCCTCGACGTCGGGCGGCAGCGCGAACGCGTCGTCCCAGGGCACCGCGGTCTCCGGGTCCCACTGCCGCGCGGCGGCCTGCGCGTAGAGCTTGGGCGCGACGTCGGCCCAGACCAGGTCCCGCTCGTCCAGGTCGAAGCGACTCTCCGTACCGCCGGCTTCGAGCAGCGCGCCACGGGCACCGAGGCCCCACCGCGGCGGGGGATTGCTGTGCAGCCCCGAGGGCAGGGCCGGCCCGGCCCGTTCCGCGCCGAACCAGCGGTCGTCGACAGCCGAGCCGCGTACGACGACCGCGACCAGGTCGCTGCGATCGGCGGGAGCCGGCCACTCGACCCGGTGCCCCCGCTGCCGGCACCAGGGCGGCAGATGGACGGCCAGGGCCGGGTCGTGCCCGGAGACCGCCAGCCGCCCGCCCGGTGCGAGCCCGGCCAGGGCGCGTTGCACGAGCAGGTGTGCTCCCTGCCCGAAGCCCAGGCCGCCCAGGTGAAGCTGGGCGTCGGCGGGCGGTGCGGTGCTCACGGCCGGTAGCCCGTGGCCGTCACCCGTCCGTCCGGGGCGTAGAACCCGCTCGCGTCGACAGCCCTGGTGAGGGCGTCGTACCCCGTGGTGCGGCCGTCTTCCCAGGCCGTCAGCCCTTCGAGGTCGAGCAGCGGACGGACCTGCGGGTCGGCGTACGACATGCCACGCAGCAGCGTGCCGAAGAGCTCGACCCCGGCGGACGTCGGCTCGCGGACCGTCATGTTGCAGTGGTCGTAGCGGTCGGTCTGCGCGACGACCCGGGTGCCGTCGGGCGTCAGCGTGCCATCCTGGACGAAGGTCAGGTGGTTGGCGTCGATCATGCAGGCGGCATCGACCTCCCCGGCCATCAGCGCCCGCGCGGCGTCGCGTTCCCCGCCGATGTGGTCGCCGTGCAGACCAACGCCGACGTCGAAGCCGCGCACGTCGACCTGGACGCCGGCGGCGGCAAGGTGGCCCAGCGGGATCAGTGTCGCCTGTGGGCTGTCCACGGCTCCGACGGCGACCGTCAGGCCAGCGAGATCCGCGACCTGCCGCACGGGTGACTCGGCGCGCACCACCACGACCGACGTGAGATCCCGGTCGGTGTCGCGCATGACGAGCGCGCGGACGGCGCTGCCATTGGCCCTCGCCATCCGCTCGGCCCGCAGCCAGGCGAGCGGCGAGTTCCACGCCGCGTCGATCCGGCCAGCGACGAGGTCCTCGACCTGGCGTTCGTAGTGCGAGTAGAGGACGAAGTCGAAATCCAGGCCCTGCTCCCGGAGCCAGGCGCGGAAGCCCTCCCAGATGGTCACCACCTTGGGGTCGTACGCGACAGCGCCCATCAGGACCGTCGGCGCCGGCATCAGCGGTTGACCTCGTCGAGCAGCGGCAGCCCGGTGGCTACGCGACCGACGAAGTCGTGCAGCGCGTCGGTGGTCGGCGCCATCACCCGGGCCGCGCGGGAGTCGCGGAACCGGCGCTCCAGGCCCAACTCCTTGCGGAACGCGCTGCCGCCGCAGAGCTGCATGGCGCCGTCGGTCACGTCGGCGGCCGTCTCGCCAGCGAGCGCCTTGACCTGCAACACCCGCAGCATCGCGTCGTCGCGGCCGGTCTCCAGCGCGGTGAGGGTGTCGCCGAGGAACGCGCGCAGGGCGTCGGCGCGGATGATCAGTTGGGCGAGGGCACGCCGCGTCACGGGCGCGTCGCGCAGGGCCGCACCGGTGTGCGTGAGCGTGGTCCGGGTGAGGTGCCGCCCGGCCTCGGCGACCGCGCTGGTGGCGAGGCCGAGGCAGAACGCGGCGTTGAGCACCAGGAACCACGGCAGGACCACGCTCAGCGCGGTGTCGAGGCCGGCGCCGTCGGTGGCCAGCATCGCGTCGGCAGGAACGTGGAGCCCGTCCGCGGTCATCGGTCGGGATCCGTTGCCGCGCAGGCCGAGCCCGTCGAAGTCGCCTGTGATGCTCAGACCGGCAGTGTCGGCAGGGACGAGCCACAGTGTCATCGAACCCGCCGTGGGGGACAGCGGCAGGCTCGACCACACGTAGCTGTTGGCCTCGCCGGCCGAGGTGACCCAGCTCTTGCGGGCGTCAAGCCGGACGGTGCCGTCGTCGGCCGATGACGCGCTGCCGGTCGGCGACCAGAAGTGGCTGCGCGAGCCGAACTCGGAGAAGGCCAACGTGCTCAGGTGACCGCCCTGGGCGATTGCCGTGCGCACCTCGCGGGGACCGTGCGCCTCGATGACGGCGGTGGCCGCGTAGTGCATGAGCACCACCATCGCCGTGGACCCGCACTCGGCGGCCAGCCGTTCGATGACCCCGGCGACAGTGCGCATGCCCTGCCCGCCGCCGCCGACGTCGGTCGAGGATGCCAGGCCGAGCAGGCCGGCCGCGACGAGGGCATCGATGCCCTGACGGGGGAAGACCCCATCCCGGTCGACGGTCGCCGCCTGGGGTCGGATCACGTCATCGATCAGAGCGCCGAGGGTGGTCGTGATGTCGGTCGTGGGGTGGGTGGCGTCGACAGGGGCCGTCATGCGGGTGTCCCTTCAGCTCAACCGGTGGGACCGCCGCTGAGACTATCCGACCTGACGGCTACCGCGCGAGACTGTCAGATCACCGTCTGGTGTGGGCGCCGTCGCGGTGCGGGCGACCGTGCCCGTCCTCCCTGTCGATGCGTAGCTCCCGCTCCAACTCGGCGATGACCGCCCGCAGATCGTCCAGCCGCTGGGTGAGCGCGATGCGGTCGACCTCGTCCGGTACGCCGTCGCCGTCCTCGTCGTAGTCGGGGGCCAGCCGCTCGGTCATCTCCAACCGGCGTGCCTCCTCCATCGAGTTGACGATGACCGCGATGAGGATGTTGAGCAGCAGGTTGACGGTGATGAGCACGTAGCTGACGTAGTAGACGAGCGTCCACGGCGAGAGGGCCATGCCCTGCGCCATCAGGTCCGGCAGGGTCTCCAGCGACAGCAGCACGAACAGCGTGAGCAGTGACCGGCCGATGTCGCCGTACTCCTCGGGGTAGGTGGTGCCGAAGATCAGCCAACCGGCCATGCCGTACACGTAGAGCGTCACCACGGCCAGGGCGAGGAAACCGGCGACGCCCGGAAGGCTGCGCCACAGGGCGGAGACGATCGTACGAAGGCCCGGCGAGAACCGGACCAGCCGCAGCATCCGGGCGACCCGCACCACGCGCAGCAGCGCCGAGTCGCCGTGCAGGCCCGGAATGAAGATCGCCGCGATCACCACGAAGTCGAAGATGTTCCAGCCGTGCCGGAAGAAGTCCTGCGGTCGGCGGCCGTAGGCGGCCAGCCGAATGCCGATCTCGACGACGAAGAACGCGCGGAAGGCCGTCTCCAGCGACCGCAGCAGAGTGCTCGCCGAGGTCAGTTCGTCGTACGTCTCCAGACCGAGGACGATCCCGTTGGCGAGGATGACGACGACGATGACGATTTCGAAGGGGCGCGACCGCGCGAGTCGGTCGCAGCGGTCGGCCCAGCGGGGCCTGGGGTGCGGGGACGGCGTACCCCGCTGCGCGGGCACGGGCGCAGCACTCACCGGGCAGCCGGCCTGGCGGCGTGTGCCGGGGGCGCCACGTGGGCCCACCTCCGGCCGTCGTGGTGGCGATGCGGGGGGCGTGCGGGCATGACCAAGAGACTAACGAAGATCAACGAGTGCGGGTGTTGGTGTGTGGACACTGACGGTAGGGGACTTCGCTCGGCGCCTGTCGCCCGGACCGACCTACGGTCCCTGCGTGCCGGGCCGGGCGACGGGTCGGCGCGTACCCCCGTCGCCCCGACCGGGCCGGCGGCGGCTCAGGCCCGCGCGGCCCGGATGGCGTCGTGCAGCGGGGTGCTCGGGCGGCCGATCAGGCGGCTGAGGTCGTCGCTGTCGGTGGTCAGTTCGCCGATGGCGATGGAGTGGTCGAGAGCGGCGACGAACCCGGCGGTGCCCGCGTCGAGGCCGAAGCCTTCCAGCGTCGAGGCCAGCTCGGCGGTGGAGAGGTCCCGGTGGACGACAGTGGTGCCGGTGACCTCGCTGACGGCCGCGGCCAGTTCGTCGAAGGTGAAGGCGGTGCCGCCCAACTCGTAGACGGTGTTGCCGTGCTCGTCGCGGGTGAGCGCGGCGGCCGCAGCGGCCGCATAGTCGGCGCGGGTCGCGGCCGAGACCTTGTTACCGGCGGTGGCGCCGAGGATGGTGCCGGTCTGTTGGTACTGCGGAAGCTGGTCGGTGTAGTTCTCGGTGTACCAGCTGTTGCGCAGCACGGTGTGGGAGAGGCCCGAGGCGGCGAGCACCTGCTCCGTGGCCAGGTGCTCGGGCGCCAGCGGGTTCGTCGTGGTGTCGGCCTTGAGGATGCTTGTGTAGAACAGGCGCTCGACGCCGGCGAGCTTGGCCGCGTCGATGACGGCGGTGTGCTGGGCGACGCGCTGGCCGGGGGTGTCGCCGGAGATGAGCAGCAGACGGCGTACGCCGGCCACGGCACCGGGCAGTGTCACCGGGTCGTCGTAGTCGGCGCGGCGGATCTCGACACCGCGGGCGGCCAGGTCGGCGGCCTTCTCCGGGGTGCGGACGACGGCGGCGATCTCGGCGGCGGGCACGCCGGTGTCGAGCAGGCGCTCGATTACCAGTCGGCCCAGTCGGCCGGTGGCACCGGTGACGGCATAGGTGGGCACGGGGATCTCCATGGGATGGTGACGATCTGAAAGCACTTACTAATCTATAGCACTAGCGTAGAAGTAAGCACGGGTAGGCTGGTGCCGTGACCGACAGGCCGTCCCCGGACCCCGCAGCGCCTACCCAGGAACTCGTCAGCGATGTCTTCGCGCGCGACTGCACCTCGCGTGCCGCCTTCGAGGACGTCACCTCGAAGTGGGCGTCGCTGGTCCTGCTCGCGCTGGGCGAGGGTCGTTACCGGTTCAACGCCCTGCGCCGCCGCGTCGACGGGGTCAGTGAGCGGATGCTGTCCCAGACCCTGCAGACCCTCGAGGGCGACGGCATGGTGACCCGTGAGGTCCTCAGCACGATTCCGCCGCGCGTCGAATATTCGCTCACCCCGCTCGGCGCCCGCGTCGCCGAGCGGCTCCGGAGCCTCGCCGACCTGCTGGAGAGTTCGGTGCCCGAGGTGCGGGCCGCGCGCGAGCGCTACCGAGGCTAGATCCTCGCGTTCGGCTGGCACCCAGCGCAGTCGTCGCGTGACCCAACCGCCACCCTTGCCGTGCCCTCAACGTGCTCGGCAAGGGTGTTCATCGTGCGCCCGCTCTCCGTACGGGGGGAGTTCACCGCGCTCTCCGAGGCTTCCTGATCGAAAGAGCATTCGCTTGATCGAGGAGAGGCTCTCACGTGAGGGACAAGCAACCCGAAGAGGCCGAGCGCGCGCAGCTGTCTCGGCGCACGCTGGTCAAGTACGCGGGCGTCGGCGCGACGCTCGCCGCGGCCAGCCCGCTGGTGGGCGGCGGCGCGGCCTGGGCCGACGAGGAGCGCCGGCCCGGCGACGACAAGAACGGCCCCGGCACCACGAAGAACCGGGCGTGGCGCGCCGGTGACCACCACGTTCACTCCGAGTACAGCGGCGAGTTCGACACCACGAAGTCCCCGATCGTCTTCCACAAGGGCGCGGACGCGGTCTACCCGATCGTCACCAACGCCATCATGGCCAAGAACTTCGGCCTGACCTGGGCGATGTGCACCGACCACGGTGGACCGACACACTCCAAGGTGAACATCGAGCAGGCGTACCCCGACCTGCTGCGCTCCCGCAAGCTGGTCCCCGAGGTGCTCCAGTTCTGGGGCATGGAGTTCGACGCGCCCTCGCTGGACCACCACACGCTCATGATTCCGCGCCACGACGACGAGGCGAAGCAGCTCTTCGAGCTGGAGAGCCGGTTCGCCAAGTACGACGCGTTCCCCACCGACCCGGCCCGCGACACCGAGGCCAAGATGGTGGAGTTCCTGAAGGTCGCCCGCAACATGCCGCACAAGCCGCTGGTGATCGCCCACCACGCGTCCCGCTCGGCACCCGGGCTCGGCGTGTACGGCCAGGACACCCCGCGCGAGTTCCGCAACGGCAACAACGCCGCGCCGGACGTCTACATCGGCTTCGAGGGCGCGCCCGGTCACCAGGCCGGCCCGCTCAACGGCGGGGCGCGGGGCGGGTACGGCAACCACCCCACCTACGGCGGCTTCGACCAGATGACCGCGCGTGTCGGTGGGCTCTGGGACTCGCTGCTCGGTGAGGGCCGGCGCTGGTGGATCACGGCGACGTCGGACTCGCACGTGCACTGGACGCGCGGCGGCTCCGACTTCTGGCCGGGCGAGTACAGCAAGACCTACGTGCACGCCCGCCAGGACTACGGCGACATCATGGACGGGCTGCGCAACGGCCGGATCTGGGTCACCACAGGTGACCTGATCCGCAACCTCGACGTCAGCGCGACGTCGCAGGGGCGTACCGCCCAGGTGGGCGAGACCATCACGGTCAGCCGCCGCAGCCGCACCGATGTCGAGATCGAGATCAGGTTCCGTCCGCTGAACGGCAAGAACGCCAACGGCGACCGCCCCGAGGTCCGCCGGGTCGACCTGATCGTCGGGCAGATCACCGGCCCGAGCGCCAGCCTGGACGCCGACACCAACCCCACCACAAAAGTCGTGGCCCGGTTCGGCCCGCGCGACTGGCGTCGCCAGGGCGAGGACTACGTCATCCGGCACACCCTGCGCAACGTCGAGGCCGACACCTACGCGCGGGTTCGTGGCACCAGCACCGACGAGGCCGAGCCGCTCGCGGACGGGCTGGAGAGCCCGTGGCAGGACCTCTGGTTCTACTCCAACCCGGTGTTCGTGCACGTGCGCTGACCTGCGCCGCAGCGGCACGTCGGGCCCGCCGGCACCTCTCGACGTTCGGGGGTGCGGGCGGGCCCGCGTTCGTTGCTCCGGCTGGTCGCTCAGGGGTTCCCGTGGCGAGGTGCGCGGCCGTCGCCGGGCGGCTCGGGCCGCACCTGCGTCACCGCCTCACAGAGGTCCCGCAGCGGGTCGACGGCCTGCGCCGAGCAGGCGATCCGCTGGAGCAGGGCCCGCAGGCTCGCCGACTCCTCGGGATCGAGGGCCCCCAACAGATGAGACTCGACCCTGCGTAGCGCCCGCCGTTGTTGTTCCCAGGCCGCGCGGCCCGCGTCGGTGACATCCACAAGCCGGCTGCGCCGGTCCGCCGGGTCCGCCCGCCGCGCGACGTAGCCGGGGCGTTCCAGGTCGTCGATCAGGTACGTCAGCACGGTGCGGTCGATGCCGAGCTCCTCGGCGATGGCGCCCTGGTTGCGGGCGGGCCCGTTGATCGCGGCGGTGAGCACCTGGTAGCCACGCGGACCGCCGGGAAAGTCGGTGAGCGTGTGCTCGGCCGCCCGGACGTAGCCACGGAAGACGACGCCGAGCATCCAGCCCAGGTCGTCGTCGAGCGGATCCGGCCTGTCCCGTGCGTCAGTGGCTCCCGTCATACCCCGACGATAGCGCGGCTCGGCATACCTTATTGGCAACAGATGTTCTGTCTGACATAAGGTTGACATCATGACGCACCGTTCGGGGCGTCGGGGAACGGAGGCTCACCATGGCCGACTACGGTCACGACCTGATCTTCGGATCGTTCACCACGCCAGACAGCGACGACCCGGAGCGCACGGTCGGCCTCGCCGTCCTGGCCGAGCAGGTCGGGCTTGACCTGGTCACCTTCCAGGACCACCCGTACCAGCCGAGATTCCTGGACACCTGGACGCTGCTCAGCTACGTCGCCGCGCGAACCAGCCGGGTGCACCTGTCGGCGAACGTCACGAACCTCCCGCTGCGTCCGCCCGCGGTGCTCGCCCGCAGCGTGGCCAGCCTCGACCTGCTCAGCGGCGGCCGGATCGAGCTGGGCCTCGGCGCGGGCGCGTTCTGGGAGGCCATCGAGGCGATGGGCGGCCGGCGGCTGACCCCCGGGCAGGGGGTCCGGGCGCTGGAGGAGGCCATCGACGTCATCCGCCAACTCTGGGACGCCGAGGCGCGCGGGGGAGTGCGCGTCGACGGCGAGTTCCACCGGGTGCTCGGCGCCAAGCGCGGCCCTGCGCCCGCCCACGCGGTGCCGATCTGGCTCGGCGCATACAAGCCGCGGATGCTGGAGCTGACCGGTCGCCGGGCCGACGGGTGGCTGCCCTCGCTCGCCTACCTCCAGCCCGGTGACCTGGCCAAGGGCAACGAGATGATCGACGACGCCGCGCGGCAGGCCGGTCGGTCGCCCCGGGACGTCCGACGGCTGCTCAACATCTCCGGCCAGTTCGCGACCGCCGAGCGCGGTCCGCTGCACGGGCCGGCCGAGCAGTGGGTACGCGAGCTGACCGAGTACGCGCTCAACGACGGCATCAGCGCGTTCATCCTCGCCAGCGACGACCCCGACGACCTGCGCCGCTTCGCCGGCGAGGTGGCGCCCGCCGTGCGGGAGATCGTCGCCGCCGAGCGGGACGGCGCGTCGACGCGTACCCCCGTCACTGAACCTCTGGTCCCCGCGCCGTCGGCGCGGCCGGCCCGCGCGAGGGTGACAAGCGGTGCCTTCGCGGTGGTGCCGACGCCCGACGACGGTCGGCGGCTCAGCGACCGGCAGGTCTGGGACGAGTCGGCGCGCCCGACCGGCCCCACGCCCGACCCGACGCGCACCTACACCGCCCACGAACAGGCCAACGGCCAGCATCTCGTGCAGGTCCACGACGGCCTACGTGGCGAACTGGCCCAGATCCACGACCTGATCGAGCAGGTCGCGGCGGGGGAGATCGACGCCGGCGCGGCCCGCTCGCAGATCAACACGATGACCATGCGGCAGAACCGCTGGACCCTCGGTGCCTACTGCGAGTCCTACTGCCGCATCGTCACCACCCACCACACCATCGAGGACCAGGCGCTCTTTCCGCGGCTGCGGCAGGCCGACCCCCGCCTGCGGCCGGTCGTCGATCGGCTGGAGCAGGAGCACCACGTCATCCACGAGGTGCTGGAGGGCGTCGACAAGGCGCTGGTCGCGTACGTCGGCGCGCCGGACGGGTTGGCGGAGCTGCGCGAGGCGGTCAACCTGCTGACCGACACCCTGCTGTCGCACCTCAGCTACGAGGAGCGTGAGCTTGTCGAGCCGCTGGCCCGGCTCGGGGTGAGCTGACGGGGTTGCCCCCATCGATCTGAGAGACTACTTTCGAAACATGTCTCTCAAGAACTCGTACGGGGATTTCGAGATCACCGAGCCGCAGGCACTGCGGGCGTTGGCGCACCCTGTCCGGCTCGCCATCCTCGTCCGGCTCCAGCGGCACGGCCCGGCAACCGCCACCGGGCTGTCGCCGCACGTCGGCGCCACCCCGTCGGTGGTCAGCTGGCACCTGCGCCACCTCGCGACGTTCGGCCTCGTCACCGACGCGCAAGGGGTCCCGGGCGCCGCCAGCAAGCGGGAACGCTGGTGGCAGGCAGCCGCGCGGGGCTTCCGTTTCGCCCTGCCCGACGACGCCGAAGGCCAGGCCGCCGGCCGGCAACTGCGTGGCGAGATGTTCGCCCGCGTCGCCGAGGCGCCCCAACAGTGGCTGCTGCACGACGAGCCCCGCCTGGACGACGAGTGGCGACGGGTGGGCGGCCTCGCCGACACCTGGTTCGTCGCCACCGCCGCCGAGGCGCGGCAACTGGAAGAGGCGATCGAGGACCTGCTCGCGCCGTACGTGCGCCGCAAGGACGACGACACGCAGCCCGCCGGGGCGCAGGTCGTGCGGATGTTGCGCTACCTGCTGCCCGAACTGCCCTCCGAGCCCGGCGCGGTGCGGAGCGAGCCCGGCGGGCCTGCGGCGTCATGACCGCCATCGAGGCCCCGCCCGCACCGGCCCTGCACCGCGACCGGCGGTTCCGCACCTTCTGGATCGGCGAGACGGTCTCCCAGTTCGGCGACCGGATCAGCGAGCTGGCACTGCCGCTGATCGCCGTCTCCCTCCTCGCGGTCACGCCCGCGCAGGTCAGCGTCCTCACGGCACTGATCTGGCTGCCCAACCTGCTGGGCCTGTTCCTCGGCGCGTGGGTCGACCAGCGCACCCACAAGCGGCGAATCCTGATCATCGCCGACCTGATCCGCGCGGCGGTGCTGCTCAGCCTGCCGGTGGCGTACCTCTTCGACGCGGTGACCCTCACCCAGCTCTACCTGGTCGCGCTGCTCACCGGCGCCGGGGCGGTGTTGTTCGCGATGGCGCACCAGGCGTTCTTCGTGGCTCTGGTGCCGCGATCCGCCTACGTGGATGCGACAAGCAAGCTGAGCCTGAGCCGATCTCTGTCGTTCATCGCCGGACCGGCCGTCGGCGGGGGACTGGTCCAGGCTCTCACCGCGCCGATCGCGATCGTCGTCGACGCGTTGTCCTTCCTCGGCTCCGCCCTGCTGCTCGGCCGAATCCCGGTCACCGAGGCGCCCCCGCCGCCGCGCCGATCCTCCACCCTCGCCCTCGTCCGCGAAGGGCTCGTGCTGGTCTTTCGCCACCCGGTGCTGCGCGCCGCGCTCGGCTGCACCAGCACCGTCAACTTCTTCACGTTCATCGCCACCGCCCTGCTGGTGCTCTACGCCAGCCGCGACCTCGGGCTGTCCGCCGGCGCCATCGGCATCGCCTTCGGGGTCGGCGCGCTCGGCGGCCTCGCCGGCGCCGCGCTGGCACCCCGGATCTCGCGCGCCATCGGTCTCGGCCGCACCGCGATGATCGGTGTGGTGCTGTTTCCCGCGCCGCTGGCACTGACCGCGCTGATCAGCGGCCCCACCTGGGCGAAGGTGGCCATGCTGGCGGCCGTCGAGCTGGTCTCCAGCGTCGGGGTGATGCTGCTGGACGTCAACATCAACGCCCTGCTCACCGCCGTCACGCCCGACGACGCGCGGGGCCGCCGGGCCGGCGCGTACAGCGCCGTCAACTACGGCATCCGGCCGCTCGGCGCGTTGGTCGGCGGCGCGCTTGGCACCACCATCGGCCTGCGGCCGACACTCGTCGTCGCCGGTCTGGGCGGCGCGCTAGCGGTGTTCTGGCTGCTCGCGTCGCCGGTACGCCACATCAGGTCCATCGACGACGCGGCACCCTGACACCGCCGGACCCGGGGTCGGCGTCCGCCGTGCTGGCCGAGGCCAGGGGTGTCACGGCCAGGTACGAGCCTCAGCCGCGAAAACCTCCGCAGGGCTCTCCACCGGCAGCACGCAGAGCAGATGGCCGCCCGGTGCCCGCAGAATCCGGCACTCCTGCCACCGTGTCACCTCGGTCGCCCCCAGGTCGATCAGCCTGGCGGTCTCGGCCGGCACGTCATCGGTCTCGATGTCGAGGTGAAAGCGTGGCGCATCGTCGACCGACTGCACGGCGGTGACCAGCCCCGGCACGGCCTGGCACAGGCCGACGAACTGCGGCTCGGCGGGATCCGACCGGGTGGTGACACCGAGCGCCGCCGACCAGAACCGCGCAGCCTGCTCGGCCTCCGCGCGCGGAGTGTCGATCAACAGCGCGTACACACGGCTTCGATGCATGCGCGGCAGATTACCGCCGCCAGTGCCGCTCCGCTCGGCTCGAAAGCCGGACCGTCGGGCTGTCGAGCGCGCTTCAGTGTGGGCGGCTCGGTGTCGATCGGGGTGGGTCAGCCGGCCTGCTCCAGCAGCAGCCGGGCCAGCTCGGCGGGCTGCGAGAACATCGGCCAGTGACCCCAGCCACGCCCCCGCCACAAGCACGAAATCAGCCATGCCCGGGACCCTAACGCGGACCTGCGGTCAGGTGCGGCTGCGCCGGGTGATCCACTCGGGATCGGCGATGTCGGGGTATCCACGGCACCCGGACACCCCGACATCGCCGACCTCGTGTCGATCATGGCCGCCGGCTCGTAGCTCTCCGGCAGCGCACGACAGATCGGCCGCAGCCGGTCGAGGACCTCGGGAGGGACGTCTCCGGGTTCGGTCACGGCCAGCGACCCTAGCGCCCGGTGTGACAATTCTCGTCCGTGGATGGGGCCCAGTCCGGTGCCGTCGGTGTGGTGCCCGCCCGAACGATCCGACAGGATGAGGCCAGAGCGGCACACGTCCGACGACTGCCCCGACCGCCGCACCCACCCGCCGCCCCCGCCCCTCCGAGGAGTGCCGTGCCGTCCACCCTGCTCTCACGCCGCGACCTGGACTTCCTGCTGCACGACTGGCTGCGGGTGTCGCAGCTCGTCGCGCGTCCTCGTTACGCCGAGCATTCCCGGGAGACGTTCGACGACGCGCTGGACCTCGCCGAGCGGGTGGCCACCGAGCAGTTCGCCTCGCACAACCGGGCCGCCGACCTCGCCGAGCCGACGTTCGACGGGCAGCAGGTCCGGCTGATCCCGCAGGTCCGCGCCGCGTTGGACAGCTTCGCCGAGACCGGTCTGCTCAGCGCCGGGCTGGACGCCTCGGTCGGCGGTCTGCAACTGCCGCACGCCGTCGCCGCCGCCTGCTTCGCCTGGTTCCAGGCGGCAAACGTGGCCACCTCGGCGTACCCGATGCTCACCCTGGGCAACGCGAACCTGTTGCTGGCACACGGCAGCCCGGAGCAGGTCGACACCTACGTCCGGCCCATGCTGGAGGGTCGGTTCTTCGGCACGATGTGCCTGTCCGAGCCGCACGCGGGCAGTTCCCTCGCCGACATCACCACACGTGCCGAGCCGCAGCCGGACGGCACGTACCGGCTCTTCGGCACCAAGATGTGGATCTCCGGCGGGGATCACGAGCTGGGCGAGAACATCGTCCACCTGGTGTTGGCGCGGATCCCCGGCGGTCCGCCCGGGGTGAAGGGCATCTCGCTGTTCGTCGTGCCCAAGGTGCTCGTCGAGCCGGACGGCTCGCTCGGCGACCGCAACGACGTGGTGCTGGTCGGGCTCAACCACAAGATGGGCTTCCGGGGGACCACGAACACCCTGCTCAGCTTCGGCGACGGCCTGCACACCCCCGCCGGTCGCCCCGGCGCGGTCGGCCACCTGGTCGGCACGCCGCACCAGGGGCTCGCCCAGATGTTCCACATGATGAACGGGGCCCGCATCGGCGTCGGCGCCGGCGCCACCGCGCTTGGCTACACCGGCTATCTCAAGAGCCTGGAGTACGCCCGGGAGCGGCCGCAGGGCCGGCCGGTCGGCGCGAAGGACCCGGCCGCGCCGCAGGTGCCGATCATCGACCACCCGGATGTACGCCGGATGCTGCTGGCGCAGAAGAGCTACGTGGAGGGCGCGCTGGCCCTTGTGCTCTACTGCGCCCGGCTGCTCGACGAGGAGAAGACCGCCCCGGAGCAGGTCGACCGCGAGCGTGCGCACCTGCTGCTGGAGGTGCTCACCCCGATCACGAAGAGCTGGCCGTCGCAGTGGTGCCTGGCCGCCAACGACCTGGCGATCCAGGTGCTCGGCGGCGCCGGCTACACACGCGATCACGACGTGGAACAGCACTACCGGGACAACCGGCTCAACCCGATCCACGAGGGCACCCACGGCATCCAGGCGCTGGACCTGCTGGGACGCAAGATGACAATGCACGACGGTGCGGGTCTGCTCCTGCTGACCGAGACGCTGCGGGACGCCGCCACCCGGGGTCGCAAGGCCGGCGGGGAAGCCGCCGAGTTGGCCGATCGGCTGACCGCTGCGGTGGACCGGATCGTCGCGGTCACCCGTCGACTCTGGGCCGACGGTGACCCGGTGCTCGCCCTGGCCAATGCCAGCACCTACCTGGAAGCGGTCGGGCACGTGGTGATCGCGTGGATGTGGCTGGAGCAGTGGCTGGCGCTGCCGCCGGAGGAGGCCGGGGATGCGTTCCACGCCGGCAAGCGGCAGGCGGCCCGCTACTTCTTCACCGTCGAACTGCCCCGCACCGGCCCTCAGTTCGACCTGTTGGACAGCCGGGACCGGACCACGCTCGACATGCGCGCGGACTGGTTCTGAACGGCGGTCGGGTCGGCCTCACCGTCGTCGGTTCTGGTTGTGCATCGCCTGCCGTCCCTTGACCATGCCCCACACGATCACGACGACGAGCGCGATCAGCCCGATGATGATCAGCCAGCGGACGGCTTCGAGGAGCAGCCCGAGCAGGATCAGCACGCCGGCCACCACGCCGACGACCCAGAGCAAGGCACGCATCTCGACCTCCCGTGACGGCCCCGCCCGTGCGGCGACCCGCCGGTCACCTTTCCCGATCTCGCCGCAACCATGCCCAACCGGGCGGAGAAGCCGGTTCAGGGCGCGGTGCGGGCGACGTAGACGGTGTTGGCGGACTCGCCGCCGGTAAGCGGGTTGGCGAACGGCACGACGTGGGCCCGTGCGGTCGCGAACACCTCGGTGAGCGCGGCCGTGAACTCGGCGTCCGGCGGGTCGTCCGACCAGAGAGCGAAGACGCCTCCCGGACGCAGCAGCGCGGTGAGCCGGCACAGCCCGTCCGGCTCGTAGAAGGGGGCGTGGCTGGGGTGCAGGACGTTGCGGGGTGAGTGGTCGACGTCGAGCAGCACGGCGTCGAACCGCCGTCCGGGCGCCTCGGCGTCGAACCCGGTGTCGCCGGCGACCGCCGCGAAGAAGTCGGCGCGTACGAACCGGTTCCGTGGGTCCTCGGCGAGCCCCGCCGCGAACGGCAGCAGCCCGCGCTGGTGCCAGTCGATCACGTCCTCGATGGCCTCCACCACCAGCAGCGACCGCACCCTCGGGTCGTCGAGCGCGGTGCGGGCGGTGTAGCCCAGGCCGAGCCCTCCGACCACCACGTCGAGCGTGTCACCGGTCAGCTCGGCCAGCCCCAGCCGGGCCAGCTCGATCTCCGCGACGGGGAACAGGCTAGACATCAGGTACTCGTCGTCGAGCTTGACCTCGTACACCTCGACCTGGAGTGCCGGGTCCCGGCGTCGACGCAGGCTGATGGCCCCGATCGGGGTCTCCCGCCAGGCCAGCTCCTCGAAACGCGCGCCCACGGGTGCCCTTCTGCCGCCGGATTCGTCCCTGGATGTTACCGGTGGGGCGATCACCGGCCACGCAGGGTCCACGGGACATCGACGCAACGCATATTCTGTGGCCGCCCGAATCCACCGGAGGGGACCCGATGCCGTCGCGGCAGGACCAGCTGCACTCCTACCAGTTCAGCGTCCAGCGGGCCGTCGCCGCTCTGGTCATGCGGGAGACCGACCCGGCTCAGTCGCCGTTTCGGCGGCTCGCGGGCGCGGGTCTGGCCAGCCTGCTGGTCGCGGCGATCGGGCTGGGTGGCTCGGCGCTCTACGGCCTGTTCGCGGGCGGTGGCAAGGGGTGGCGCGATCCGGGCGCGGTGATCGTGGAGAAGGAGTCCGGTGCCCGGTTCGTCTACCGCGACCAGAAGCTGCATCCGGTGCTCAACTATGCCTCGGCGCTGCTGATCGTCGGCGCGGACCAGTCCAAGACCGTTCTGGTGTCCCGCCGTTCGATCGACGGCGTGCCGCGCGGGCTGCCGCTGGGCATCGCCGACGCACCGGATTCCCTGCCCGCAGCGGGCCGGCTGGCCACGGCGCCCTGGACGGTCTGCTCGTCCAGCGCGAGTGCCGACGGGCCCCGCTCCGCGCTGCTCATCGGCACCGAGCCCGCTGGCGGTCAGCCACTTGGTGACGACGCGCTGCTGCTGCGCCACCCCGACGGTGGCCTGCACCTGGTGTGGCATCAGCGCCGCTACCTGGTCCGCGATCCCAGCCGGGTGCTCGCGGCGCTGGCCACCACGCGTGCCCGGGCGGTGCCGGTGGCGCCCGCGCTGCTCAATTCGCTGCCCGCCGGCGTCGACCTGGCCCCGCTCGCCCTGCCTGATGCGGGCCGCCCGGCCACCGGCGTGCCGGGCGCCACGATCGGTCAGGTCTACCTGGTGCGCAACTCCGGCGGCGGCCGGCAGTACGCGGTGGCGCTCGACGACGGGCTGGCCGGCATCACCGAGTTGCAGGCCGGGCTGCTGCTGGCCCGCACCGGGCAGGGCGAGCCGGAGCCGATGACGCTCGGCCGGTTCGCGGCGCTGCCCACGATGCCGGACCTCGCGCCGAGTGGCCCGACCGCCCCACCGCCGGCACCGCCCCGGCTCGCCGCCGCCGACGACGCGGCGGTCTGCACCCGCGTCGGCGACGACAGCGGGCCCGGCGAGGTGCGCTGGGGCGTACACCTGCCGGATCTGGCCGCCGTGCCGCGGACCGCGCAGGCCGGTGGTGCCGTGCTTGCCGACCACGTGGTGGTGGAGCCGGGCCGCGGCGCGGTCGTCGAGGCCGCCGCGGCGCCCGGCGCGTCCGGCGGCGCGGTGTCCGTGGTCACGGACCTGGGCCGGCGGTACGTGCTTGCCGACCGGGACGTGTTGACGATGCTCGGCTACCGCGACGTGCGACCGGTGCGGCTGCCCGCCGGCCTGGTCAGCCTCGTGCCGGCCGGCGCGGCACTGGATCCGGCCGCAGCTCGGGCGGTGGCGGTGCCGGCCTGATGCGGGACAGCCCGGGTGTCAGCCGGCCGGGCGGCGCAGCACGGTGACGGCGAAGTCCGCGTCGTCGCGCCACGGGCGCAGATCCCAGGTGGCGAAGCGGTGCTCCAGGCGCAGCCCGGCGGCGACCGCGTCGGCGTCGAACGCGGTGAGCGGGTAGCCGCGTTCGGTGCCGAAGCCCACCGCCAGCACGCCGTCCGGGCGCAGGTGAGCGGCGACGCGGCGCAGCACCTCCGGCTCGGTGCCGACGGCGACGAACGCGAGCACGTTGCCGGCAAGCACTGCGGCGTCGAACGGCTCGGCCTCGCCGAGCGCCGGCAGGTCCAACTCGGCAAGGTCGGCTACGAGCCAGTGCGCGCCGGGGTAGTCGGCCTGGGCTGCCTGCACCAGCGCCGGATCAGCGTCCACGCCAACCACGTTGTGCCCCCGCTCGGCCAGCGCCGCGCCGACCCGCCCGGTGCCGCTGCCGGCGTCGAGGATCCGCGAGCCGGGTGCGACGAGCGTGTCCACCAGGCGGGCCTCGCCGGCCAGGTCGGCCCCCTCGGCGGCGAGCTTGCGGAACCGGTCGATGTACCACTGTGAGTGCTCGGGACCGGTTTCGGTCGCCCAGCGGGTCGGGTTGGCCATGGGGCCACCGTAACCGGGCCGATGGGGGTGCGGCGGGAGACCTGGGGGAGACGATCATCCCTTCTCCGCGCCGCTTGTCAGCCCCTCGGTGAGCAGCCGCTCGCTGGCGAAGAAGAGGATGACGATGGGCAGGGTGAGCACGACCGACCCGGCCATCAGCACCGTCTTGGGCACCTCGACGCCGTCGGCGAGCAGGGACAGCCCGAGCGAGACCGTCCACCTGTCGGGTTTGTCGACCAGGAACAGCAGGGCGAAGAGGAACTCGTTCCAGGCGATCATGAAGTCGTAGAGCGCGACCGCCATGATCGACGGCGCGGCGAGCGGCAGGCTCACCCGGCGGATGATGCCGAGCCGGCCCGCGCCGTCGATGGCGGCGGACTCCTCCAGACTGACCGGGATCGTCTCGAAGTAGTTCTTCAACATGTAGACCGAGACCGGCAGCGTCTGCGAGATGTAGACGAGCACCAGCCCGAACAGCGAGCCGCGCAGCCCGGCCCGGGTGAAGACCACGAACAGCGGGATCGCGATGACTATCGACGGGAACAGGTAGACCGCCAGGAACAGGAAGTCGACCTGCCGCCTGCCGAAGAACCGCAACCGCGCCACCGCGTACGCGCCGGGGATCGCGACCAGCAGCGTGAGCACTGTCGCGGCGACGGCGACGAGGCCGCTGTTGCGCATGAACGTGAGGAACCCCTGGCCGCCGTCGTCGGTGGCCTTGAGCACCTCGGCGTACGTGGCGACGGTCAGCTCGCCGAAGCCGACGATCAGCGAGCCCGGGTCGAGCAGCAGACGCTCGATGGGGCGCACCGAGAGCACGAGCATGTAGTAGAAGGGGAAGACGGTGACCACCAGGAACGCGGCGATCACCAGGCGGCGCAGCCAGCGCAGGCTCACCGTCTCGACGACGTCCCTGTCCATCAGCCGACCCTCCGTCCGAAGAAGCGCAGGTAGATCAGCACGAACACGATGAGCACCACGGCCAGCACGACCGCCTGCGCGGCGGCGGCGCCGATGTCGGTACGCGCGGTGAGAAACTCGTACACCCGCACGCTGACCACCTCGGTGCCCGCCGCGCCACCGGTGAGCAGGTAGACGTCGTCGAACTTGTTGAACGTCATGATGAAGCGCAGCACCCCCAGCAGGGCGATCACCGGCAGCAGTTGCGGCAGCAGGATGTGCCGGAACCGCTGGGTGGGGGTGGCGCCGTCGACTCGGGCGGCCTCCTCCAACTCACCGGGCACCGCCTGGAGCCGAGCCAGCAGGAACAGGAACGCGAACGGGAAGTACCGCCACGCCTCGAACACGATCACCGTGGCGAGCGCTGTCGACTCCTGGGTGAGGAACGGCACCGGCGCGTCCCAGCCCAGCAGTCGCTGCCCCCAGTCGTTGACGATGCCGAGCTGCGGGTCCAGCATCACCTGCCAGACGAATGTCACAGCGACCACGGGCGCCACGTACGGCAGCAGCATGGACGCCCGGACCAGCGTGCGGCCCCGGAACGGCCGGCGGACCACCAGGGCGGCGACCAGGCCGAGCACTATCGACCCGACGGTGCCGCCGATGCTGTAGAGCAGCGTCACCCACAGCGTGTCGGCAAAGCCCGGGGTGTGCAGCACCCGGTCGATGTTGTCCATGGTGAACTCGCCGAACAGCCCGGTCTTGCGCAGGGTGGCGAGCCGGACCCGCTGGAAGGCGAGCACCACGGTCCAGACGATCGGGATGCCGATGACCGCGATCGTGACGAGCAGCGTCGGCGCGACAAGCGCCAGGCCGGCGCGGGACTCGCGGCGACGCAGGGTCAGTGGTCGGCGCTTCGGTGGCGCCGGCCGCTCCCGGGTGGGGGAGCGGCCGGTGTCCGGCGCCGTGGTGGTCAATTGACGCCCGCCTTGATCGCCTCGACATCCTTCTTGGCCCGGCCGGCCGCTGCCGCCGCGTCGGACTTGCCGGACGTGAGGTCGGCCAGCACCTTGGGCACCGGCAGCTCGCCGAGCATCGCGCCGACCAGCTTGCCCTGCCCCTGGGTGAGCCCCCAGCGCCCGAAGGTGTCCGGGCTGCGGCGCAGCGTGGCGAGCACCTCGTCGCCGTACACGTCGGCGAGGGGTTTCTTGGCGTCCACGCCGGCCTGGCTGGCGTTCCACGCGGTCAGGTACGCCTCCGGCTCGGCCGGGGTGCCCTTGCGCACCGGGAACCGGCCCTCGGGGGACATGCCGAACCAGCGCGGGTAGCCGTCACCGAGCATGTACTCCACGAAAGACTTCGCCGGGTCGGCCGCCGCGCCGTCCAGCACGGCCCAGGAACTGATCTCGCCGTACTGGGCCGGCTCGGTGCCGTTGGGGCCCTTGATCGCGGTGACGAACCCGCTGTTCTTCGCGAGGAACGCCGGGTCGGCCTGGCACTGCGGGCAGGTCGGCTTGGCGTCGTTACGCAGCCCGGCCAGCTCGTCGAGGATGAACGGCGACCAGATCACCATTGCCGCCTTGCCCGCGAAGTAGGTCGCCCGTGTCGTGTCGACGTCCTGCGCGCCCTTGGTCGAGCTGGTGCGGATCAGGTCGCCGTAGAAGCGGAACGCCTCGACACACTGCGGCGAATCGAGGGTGATGCCGCCGGAGTCGTCGGTGAGCTGGCAGCCGTTGGCAAGAGCCAGGTGCTCGAAGGTCTGCTGGGTGAACACGTCACTGGGCGATGTCGCGGCGGTGATCCCGGCGACGCCGCCGGTGTTCAACTTCGCCGCGGCGTCGGTGATCCGCTCGTACGTGTCGGGGGCGGGCAGGCCGGCCGCGGCGAACAGGTCCTTGCGGTAGACGAGCAGTTGCCCCCACCCGTCGCTGGGCACGGCGAGCTGCTTGCCGTCGTCGGCGGTCAGCTCCAGCGCTCGGGGGGAGAACGTCTGCCGGCCCAGCTTCTCGACGACCTCCGCGTTCGCCGAGGCGTGCAGCAGCTCGTTTCCCGCGAGCGTACGGATGCCGGCCAGGGAGACCGAGCCGACCACGTCGGGCAGGTCACCGGCTGCGGCGTTGGCGGCGATGAGGGAGGGGAACTGGTCCTCGTTGACGGTCACGAGGTCGACCTGGATCCCCGTCTTCGCGGTGAAGTCCGCGATGATCGCCTTGGTGGCGGTGACCCGGTCGGCGACGTCTTCCAGACTCCAAACGGTGATCTTTTTGCTGTTGCTGTCGGATCCGCCGTCTCCGCAGGCAAGCAGGGTGGACGCGGTCAGTGCCAGGATCACAGTGGTGGCGAGTATCCGCCTCGGAGGTGCTGACATCGGTGGCACTCCTCTCGAAGGGTACATGCCGGATTCAACCGCTTCGATTGATCAATGACAAGACATATAGCGATTTTTTGCTATCCTGGAGCCCAGTGCTACCGGGATGTGACACATGGGCAACTGGGTCGTCTCCCTCGCCGGGCCTCGGCAGATCAGCCTCGAGCCCTGCCCGCCGGATCCGCTCGGCCCCGGCCAGGTCCGGGTCCGCACCTGCTACTCGGGCATCTCCGCCGGCACCGAGCTGACCCTCTACCGGGGCAGCAATCCCCGGCTCAGCAAAGACTGGGACGACGCTGCGCGGATGTTCGTCCCCCGGCAGACCCCGGTGCCCTACCCGCTGGTCGGGTTCGGCTACGAGGAGGTCGGCGAGGTCGTCGAGGTGGCGCCGGAGGTCACTGACCGGCACCCGGGGCAGCTCGTGTGGGGCATCTGGGGGCACCGGGCCGAGGCCGTGCTCGCCGCCGAGGCGGTCCGTCCACTGCCCGCCGACCTCGACCCGCTGGCCGCGGTGTTCGCCCGGCCGGGCGCCATCGCGCTGACCTCCGTGCTCGCCGCCGATCTGCACCTCGGCGACTGGGTGGGCGTCTTCGGGCAGGGCGTTATGGGTCTGCTCGCCACCCGGCTCGCCGTCCTCTCCGGGGCCCGGGTGGTGGCCGTCGACCGGGTGCCCGACCGACTGGAACACGCGGCCCGCTACGGCGCCCGGGCCATAGTGGACGCCACCGCCGCATCCGCCGCCACAGTGCTGCGCCAGGCCACCGACGGCCGGGGCGCGGACGTCTGCCTGGAGCTGTCCGGGGCGTACCCGGCGCTGCACGAGGCCATCCGATCCACCGCACACGCCGGTCGGGTCGTGGCCGCCGGCTTCTACCAGGGCCAGGCCGACGGCCTCGGCCTCGGTGAGGAGTTCCACCACAACCGCATCCAGTTGGTGGCCGCCCAGGTCTCCGGCCCCACCCCCGCGCCGAGCATGGCCGGCCGGTGGACAGGCGACCGGGTGGCGCAGACCTTCATGGAGTTGGTGGCTGAGCATCGGGTCGACCCGCTGCCGCTTGTCAGCCACATCGTCGACGCCAGCGCGGTCGCCGACGCCCTCGCGCTGCTCGACAGCGGCGCCGGTGACGTCCTCCAAGTGGTGTTGAGGTTCTAGATGACCACCATCGCGCTCGCCTGCCAGGAACAACTCCTGCCGGGCACCAACCTGATCCAGAAGTACGCCCTCGCCGCCGCCCTCGGCTACCAGGGCATCGAGCTACGCGGGCGCGGCGACGGCGCGTTCGCCCGCCGACTGCCCGAGCTGCGCCGCGCCCGCGCCGCCGGAGTGGTGATGCCCACCGTCTGCGTCGAGATGGACCACTTCATCGGCGACTTCGACCCCGCCCGCTCCGCCGACGCCGTCCGCAACCTGCGCTCCCAACTGTCGGTGATCGCCGAGCTGGGCGGCATCGGGGTGATGACCCCGGCGTCCTGGGGGATGTTCTCCCGGCGACTGCCGCCGTTCGAGCCGCCTCGCCCGCCGGCCGGCGACCGGCTGGTGCTCCTCGACGCCCTCGGCGAGCTGGGCACGCACGCCCGCGCCGAGGGAGTCACCCTCTTTCTCGAACCCCTCAACAGGTACGAGGATCACATGGTCAACCGTCTCGACGAGGCTGTCGCCCTCTGCGCGGCGGTCGGCCTACCCTCGGTCCGGGTGGTCGCCGACACCTTCCACATGAACATCGAGGAGGACGACGTGCACCGGGCACTCCGTGCCGCCGCCCCGTACCTCGGGCACGTGCAGGTAAGCGACTCCAACCGCTACCAGCCGGGTGCCGGGCACCTGGACTGGCCGGCGCTCGTGCGAACCCTGTTGGAGCTTGACTACCAGGGTTGGCTGGCGTTGGAGTGCCGGCTGCGCGGCGACCCGGTCCGCGCGTTGCAGCAGGCCGCCACTGTGCTGCGGCACGCGCTGCCCCGGCGGGCCGCCGCATGACCGCCGCCCCGGCCCGCACCGGCGGGCCGACCGACCTCGCCGGGCTGCGCCAGCTCGCGGTCACCACCCTCGACGCCAACTGGGAACACGACCACACAGTGCCGTCACGCACCCTCTATCCCCACCAGTGGAGCTGGGACTCGGCGTTCATCGCGGTCGGCCTGGCCCACGTGCGCCCCGAGCGCGCCTGGCGGGAGCTGACAAGCCTCTTCCGGGCACAGTGGGCCCACGGGCGGGTCCCACACATCGTGTTCAACCCCGCGCTGCGCGTCGGCGCGTACTTCCCCGGGCCGGAGCTGTGGCGCTCCACCGACGCCCCGGGAGCGCCCGCCGGGCACACCTCCGGCCTGGTCCAGCCGCCGGTGCACGCGCTCGCCGCGCTGCTGGCGTACCGGCGGGCACCCGAGCCGGTCGGCCTGGCAGCCCTGCACCAGCTCTACCCTGCGCTCGTCGCGCAGCAGCGCTACCTCGCCGACCGGCGGGACGTGGCCGGCGACGGGCTCGTGTGCATCGTGCACCCATGGGAGTCCGGCCTGGACAACAGCCCCGCGTGGGACGAGCCGATGGCCGCCGTGCCGGCCGAGGCGGCGGTGATGCGCGCGTACCGTCGGCACGACACCGCGCACGCCGACGCCGCGCACCGCCCCACGGACCTCGACTATGCGCGCTACCTGGCGATCGTCGCGGCCTACCGCGACCACGGCTACGACGATCACAACCTGGCCGAGCGCCATCCGTTCCTGGTGGAGTGCCCGCTGTTCAACGCGGCGTTCGGCGTCGCCGAACACGCCCTCGCCGAGATCGCCACGCTGATCGGCGCCGACCCCGGCCCGCACCGGGTCCGCGCGGCCCAGATCACCGAGGCAGTGGTACGTCGGCTGTACGACCCGGTGACCGGCACCTTCCAACCCCGCGACGTGCGGGCCGGTCGGCTGCTCGGTGCGCGTACCGTGCTCGGGCTGACGCCACTGATCCTGCCCGACCTGCCCGCCCGGCAGGTCGACGCGCTTGTCGTCGAGGCCCGGTCGGCGCGCTTCGGGGTGGCCGTGCGGATGGACCGCCCGCTGCCCAGCCACGATCGGACCGCGCCCGACTTCGAGCCGCTGCGCTACTGGCGCGGGCCGAGCTGGCTGAACATCGGCTGGCTGGTGCGGCGCGGCCTGCTCGCGCACGGGCACCCGGAGTTGGCGGCCGGGCTGCGCCGGTCGATGATCGGGCTGGTCGCCGGGGCCGGCTGCCACGAGTACTTCCACCCCGACACTGGCGTCGGGCTGGGCTCACCGGCGTTCGGCTGGACCGCCGCGCTGCTGCTCGACCTGCTCGCCGACCAGGAGTAGGAGCCGTTGCCCGTTGCCAAGGCCTGCGCTTGCAGCGCAGTTTGCCGGCACCGGCCGTGGGTAACCGCCCGGGCGTGACCGACAGCGTGCTCGGCGACGGGTTTCCGCACTTCATCGACGCGGTGGCCCGACGGTCCGGCCTGCCGCCCGAGCAGGCCGCCACCGTTGCCCGCGCCGTACTCCAGACCATGTCCGAACGAGTCACAGGCGGGGTGCCCGACGACCTCGTCGGGCACCTCCCGGACCAGGTGGGCGGCTACCTTGACCCCTCCGCGCCGGGGCCTGCCGCGGCCACGCCGCCGGCGAACGCCGGGCCGGCCGAGTTCCTTCGCAGGGTGGGCCAGCGCGCCGGGGTGGATCCGGTGACGGCAGGGGCCGGCACCGGGGCGGTCTTCGCGACACTGCGCGAGGCGGTGACCGTGCGGGAGTTCCGCGCGATGGTGGCGCAACTGCCCCACGACGACGACGGCCTGCCCACCCTGCCCGACCCCTGACCCGCTCCGGCGCGCGAGCAGATCGAGGCTTCAGATGACCTGTGGCTCCTCGGGCTCGGCGACCCAGGCGGAGAAGACCGGCACCCCGTGCCACGGCCCGGTGGTCCCGTCGGGCCGGCGTTCGGTGGCGACGGCCACGACGGCGTACGGGTGGCCGAAGCGCAACTCGGCGGTGCGGGCGACGCCCTCCGGCGGCAGGCTGACAGTCCCGAACATGCCGGTCACCGCCGCCGCCTCGAAGCCGTACCTGTCGTAGCGGGCCATCGCCACCTGCCGCGCCTCGAAGCCCTGTGTCGGCTGGGCGAGCGCCCGAGCCAGCGCCGCCGTGGCCGCCGGGAAGCCCAGCGCCTCGGCGGTGAGGTCGTGCTCGCTGCGGGCCGACCAGCAGGGAAGCACCGCGCTGTGCCGCTCCTCGCGGCCGTCGCGGGCCCGGGTGCGGACCTGCTCCTCCCGGATCGTCCACAGCGGCGCGTCGCCGAGCGGCAGGTCGAACAGCGAGCGCCGGCCGGCCAGTTGCCCGCCGTCGGCCGCGCCGGCACTTAGGTGGTACGCGGCGGCCAGCACGTCGGCCGGCGGCACCTCCGGTGCGGCGGCGACCGAGAGCACGACTAGCCCCGCCCCGTCGGCCGTCTGAGCCGGTGCGGCGTGCACGATCACGTCACCGGCCCGCGTGGTCGTGACGATGGCGCCGCGGTGGCCGTGGCTCGGGCTGCGCAACGCTCGGCGTAGCGTGCGCGCCCAGGCGCTGCCGGGGCCGAGCGCGCCGGCCTCGGTGACCTCGAACGGCTCGGCCCACGAGATCCGGGTCGCGAGGGCGCTGGCGAGGGCGAACACCACATCCGGGCCGACCTTCAGGGGGAACGTGTCGATCAGGCCGTCGGTGTGCTCGCGCGCCCACGCGTCCAACCCGGCCTGATCGGGTAGCGCACCCACCTCGGTCGTCGCGGGCAACGCCGCCCGCCACCCCGCCGTACCGTCGGCGAGACGGCCCGGTCGGTGCCAAAGCGCGGTGGCGGACGCGACAAGCGGGTGCGGCGCGTCCAGCAGCGCGCGGGCGACCTCCGCCGCGCCTGCCAGGTCCGTGCCGAGCGCCGCCGCCAGGTCCGCAGCCACCGTCGCGCTCGCGCCCGCCGTTGTGCGCTCGGGCGTCGCCTCGGGATCGGACGCCGCTGCGCTGAGGGCGAGCAGCAGCCACGCGCCGAGCGGGGAGGCGACGTGGTGCCGGTCGCCGATCGTGGCGTGCAGCCGCTCGGCGTACGCGGAGAGCGGGCCGTGCAGGTCGGTCGTCATGCCCCCACTCTGCCCGCCGCGCGCCGGTCCGGCATCCTCACCAACTGTCGCTCACGCCCACAGTTCGAACGGCTCGTCGATGGTCTCGCCGGCCAGGAACGGGGTGATCAGCTGGGGGAGTCGGCCGGGGTAGAAGCGTTCCCGGCTGGCCACCACGTCCGGCAGCGGCCACCAGCGGAACCCGAAGTAGTCCTCCCGCTCGTAGTCGAGCCGGTGGGCCTCGTCCACGTCCGGCCCGGGGCCGTCCAGCCGTACCGCGACGATCACCTCGTTCTGGACGTGGCGCAACTGCCGGTGCGGGAAGCTCGCCCGTCGCCGCCAGGTCGGCGCACCCACCTGCCCGGCGGTCACCACGATGCCGGTCTCCTCGCGCAGTTCCCGGACAGCCGTGTCGCGGTATGCCTCACCGGGGTCCATGCCGCCGCCGGGCAGCTCCCACCAGGTGCCGAGCCGGGGATGGTCCGGGTCGCGGGTGTGGAACAGCAGCACCCGATCGGTGGCGTCGAGGACCACCACCCGCACCGCGCGCCGCTCCCACACGGGCAGGTCGTCGGGCAACTCGCTCATCGGACCAGTCTGCCGCAGGCCCGGCCCCGGCCGGCGCCTCATGCCGCAGGCCCGGCCCCGGCCGGCGCCTCATGCCGCAGTGGCTCGTCCCTTTGGAGCTGAACCGTTTACGACATCACCGACGCCCGGCCTCGCAGGGCTGGCGGACCGACGGTGCGGGGCACCTCGGCGCTGAATCGTCTACGTCATCAGCTCCAAAGGCACCGCAGAGACCTCGGCCGCCGCCCTGCCGTAGCGGCCCGCTGCGGTCGACCGCCAGCGCCGTGGTGGTCGCCCGCTCTGCCGTAGCTCCGGCTCCGACTGCCGGCGGCGGGGCCGGTAGGCTGCCCGCCGTGGCTGGTCTGTTGAGGAACATGGCGCAACGCATCTCCCGGGTCGGCGCGGCGATCCCGTCGCCCCGACGGTCCGGGCCGGCGCCCGCGAAGGTTGCCCGTCCCCGCCAGGTCAACGCGTTGCAGCGGCGGGAGCTGACGTACGCCCCCGAGCAGGACGGCCACGCCGACCCGGGCGAGATCGTCTGGACCTGGGTGCCCTACGAGGACGACCCCCGCCAGGGCAAGGACCGCCCGGTGCTTGTGGTGGGGCGGCACAGCCGGACGCTGTTCGGGCTGATGCTGTCGAGCCAGAGCGACCGGGACGGGCAGCGGCACTGGTTCGCGCTCGGCCCCGGCGAGTGGGACCGGGACAACCGGCCGAGCTGGGTCCGGCTGGACCGGGTGCTCACCATGCGCGAGGACAGCATCCGCCGGGAGGGCGCGGTGCTGGACCGGCCCCGGTTCGACCGGGTCGGGCAGGCGCTGCGCGCCGGCTACGGCTGGCGCTGACCGTACTCCGGTAAAGTCTGTCGGCCGATCAGGCTGGCTCGCGGCTCAGCCAGTGTGGACGGTCAGCGCTCCACGAGGCGGGTGCGGTCGGTGAGTTGGCGGGCCGGTCGGGCGCCGGAGAGGCTCTTCGCCTGGTACATGGCCGCGTCGGCGCGGCTGAGCGCCTCGGTGAGCTGGGCAGGGCCGGTCACCGGGGCGAGCCCGACGGATGCGGTCACCCGGACGCTGCTGCATCCGCTGAGTCGGATCGGCGCGGCGACGGTCTCGCTGAGCCGTCGGGTGGCGTGCTCGATCCAGCGCCTGTCGACGGTCGGGCTGGCGAGCAGGCCGGCGAACTCGTCGCCGCCGAGGCGGGCGACGAGGTTGTCCCCGGCGAAGCCTGCCAGCCGGTCGGCGACGCTTATCAGCACCTGGTCGCCTGCGGCGTGCCCGTACCTGTCGTTGATCTGCTTGAAGTCGTCGAGGTCGAGCACGATGGCGATCAAGGGCTGGCCGGCGGCGTCGGTGAGGAGTGCGGCCGCGAGGCGATAGAAGGCCCGCCGGTTGGGCAGTCCGGTGAGTGGGTCGTGGCTGGCGGCGTGCCGTTCGGCGGCGAGCTCGGCCTGGAGGTGCTCGATCTCGGCCTCGGCCCGCAGCGCCCGTCGCCGCAGTTGCCAGGAGGACAGCAGCGCTCCCGCCGCACAGATGCCGGAGGCGACACTCATCGGATCCGGCACGAGACCTCCCATCGCCGCGACCGCTTCCAGGCGTCGGTCGACGCGGCGCGGTTGCCGCGTCGGGCCCAGTTGTCCCCGTTTGGTGCCCCAGCCGGGGTCACTCAAAGTGAACGGATGAGCACCGATCACGTGCGTTATCATGCTCGCCGTCCGGTGCAGATGCAATAGCAGATGCACGTGCAGAACCGTCCGTCGTTGATACCGCACCCTCGCCGTCACCGCTCCTCCCCACGGGCACCGGCGGGCTCGTGACCAGAAAGACGCCTCTCATGCAGCAGCCACCCAATGGCGTTCCGATCCATCAGTTGCCCCCGCTGAGCTGGCAAAAAAGTCGTCGCAGCAACCCCAGCGGCAACTGCGTCGAAATCGCTGAGCTGCCCGGGGGAGCGGGCATCGCCGTCCGCAACTCGCGGCATCCGGAGGGGCCGGCCCTGATCTACACAGTGGACGAGATCGCCGCCTTCGTGCTCGGTGCCCGCGACGGCGACTTCGACCATCTGATCAACTGAGCGCTCCGACAGGCCCCTCCTCGGAACGCGCCTGAATCACCGCTTTCCAGGAGTTCATCTCACTGACGGTCCATGGCATGCTTACACGTCGGCCGGGCCGGATGCCCGACGATGTGGTCGGTATGCGGAGGTCCGCACGTGACGATGGTTCCCGCCGAGGGCGGCCCGACAACAGGGCCCACTGTGCTGCGCATGTTGCTCGGTGCCCAGCTGCGCCGGCTGCGGGAATCCAGCGGGGTGACCCGCGAAGGCGCCGGCTGGGAGATCCGGTCCTCTGAGTCGAAGATCAGTCGGATGGAGCTGGGTCGCGTCGGCTTCAAGGAACGCGACGTGTCCGACCTGCTCACCCTGTACGGCGTCACAGACGGGCAGGAGCGCGAGGCGCTGCTCAAACTCGCCCGGGACGCCAACAGCCCTGGCTGGTGGCATCGCTACGGCGACGTCCTGCCCAGCTGGTTCCAGTCCTACCTGGGCCTGGAGGCGGCGGCCGCGCTGATCCGCAGCTACGAGGTGCAATTCGTACCCGGCCTGTTGCAGACCCGGGAGTACGCCCGCGCGGTCGTCCTGCTCGGGCACGGCACCGCTGACGCGGCCGAGATCGAACGCCGGGTGGCGCTGCGGATGCAGCGCCAGCAACTGCTGCGCCGCGACGATCCACCGCAGCTCTGGGCAGTGGTGGACGAGGCGGCGCTCCGCCGTCCGATCGGCGGTGTCGAGGTGATGCGGGGGCAGATCGAGGCGCTCATCGAGGCGACCCGGTCACCCCACATCCGGCTCCAGGTCATCCCGTTCGCGGCCGGTGGCCACGCGGCGGCCGGCGGCGCCTTCACCATCCTGCGCTTCGGCGACCAGGAGTTGCCCGACATCGTCTACATCGAACAGCTCACAAGCGCCATCTACCTGGACAAGCGCGACGACCTCGACTATTACGCCGTGGCCATGGAACGGCTCTGCGTCGAGGCCGAGCCGCCGGAGCGCACCCCGGAGATCCTCGACCGGCTGCTGAAGGACGCCTACCCGCACTGACGCGCGTCCGTGTCGTCGTAGCGGGCTCGGGCCTCGTGCAAATCGGCGATGTGTGCCTCGGCCCACGCCTTGATGGCCCGCTGCTCGGGCAGCACGCTCTCGCCCAGCGGCGTCAGCCGGTAGTCGACCCGGGCCGGCACGCTCGCCGTCACCGACCGGCTCGCTCACCACCAGGGCCAACCACTTGTTGCTGAGCGTCGCTATTGACCGACACCGACGTCTCGCGCTAACCTCTGGATCGATACAGTTCTGAATCGATCCAGAGGGGTGCCGGGTGAAGCCAACGCTGCAAGCCGTTGCGGACGCCGTGGGCGTCTCCCGCAGCACCGTGTCCAATGCCTACAGCCGTCCTGACCAGCTCTCCGCCGCCCTGCGCGAGCGGATCCTGGACGCCGCCCGGCAGCTCGGCTACCCCGGTCCCAACCCCACCGCCCGATCCCTGCGACGTGGCTTCGTCGGCTCGATCGGGGTGCTGTTCACCTCGCAACTGTCGTACGCCTTCACCGACCCCTTCGCGGTCCGCTTCCTCGCCGGGGTCGGTGCCGCCGCCGAACGGCACGGCACCAGCATGCTGCTGGTGCCGCTGCCACCGGCACAGACCGACGCCCGGCAGGCAGTGGAGAACGCCGCCGTCGACGGCTTCTGCGTCTACTGCGCCGCCGACGAGCAATGGGCGCTGGACGTGATCCGGGATCGTGGCCTGCCGTTCGTCACCACTGCCGCCCGCGAGGACGCCGGCCCCGACGACCGGTTCGTCGGCATCGACGAGCGCGCTGCTGCCTACGGCATCGCCGCGCACGTGGCTGGGCTCGGCCACCGCCGGGTCGCTCTGCTCGCCGAAGCCGTGCTGCCCCACGCGTCGAGCGGCCCGCTCACCCTGGCCGGGGCCCACGAGGTGTGGCATCCGACCACCCGCGACCGGCTGGCCGGCTTCGCCGACGCGTTCGCCGAGGTCGGCGTCGCCTGGGGCGAGTTGACCCTGGTCAGCGCCGCGGGCAACAGCCGGGCCGCCGGAGCCGCTGCCGTCGCCGGGCTGTTCGACGGGCCCGCACCGCCTACCGCAGTGCTCGCCGGCTCCGACGTGCTCGCCCTGGGCGTGCTCGACGTGCTGGCCCAGCGGCCGGACGGCGACAACCCGCCGGTCTCGGTGACCGGTTTCGACGACGTTCCCGAGGCCGCTACCGCCGGCCTCACCACAGTCCGGCAGCCGGCCGAGGAGAAGGGCCGGATCGCCGCCGAACTACTGCTCGACCCACCCACGGACCCCGCAGCCGGTCACGTGCTGCTACCCACCGCACTCATCGTCCGGGCCTCCACCGGACCTGTCCCGAGGAGTTGACCATGGAATTCCCGACCGGATACGTCACCGCTCTCGACGCCATGAACCGACACGTCAACTCGGCCCGACCGGACGCCCCCGTCCAGGTCGAGCGGCCCCGCCGGGCGCTGCTCGCGCCGACCCGGCAGGCCGCGGCGGGTGCCCTGCACCGCCTCGCCGACCGGATCCAGCCGCGACCGATGCCGTCCACGCCCCGCTGCTCCTGACGGACCGTCAGGCCCGGTGCCACCCACGCAACACCCCATTTCGGTACGTGGGGAACGAGCGGGTCAGCACCGGGCGGCGCGGGTGGTCGAGTGGGGCAGGGCCAGGCAGACTGGCGGGGCCATGTCACCGTTCACGCCTACTCTCCGTCTCCACGACCGCTACGTACTGCACGAGCGGATCGGTCTCGGCGGCATGTCCGAGGTGTGGCGGGCCGACGACGAGGTGCTCGGCCGGCCCGTCGCGGTCAAGGTGCTCGCCGGGCAACTCACCGCCGACCCGCACCTGCGGGCCACCATCCGACGCGAGGCCCGCGCGGCCGCCCGGCTGACTCACCCACACGTGACCCAGGTGTACGACTACGCCGAGGCGACCCTGGCCGGCGGGGTCGTCGTGCCGTACCTGGTGATGGAGTTGGTCGAGGGGCACAACCTGGCCGACCGGATGCGCTCCGGGCCGATGCCCTGGCCGGAGGCCGTCCGGGTGGCCGGGCAGATCGCCGCGGCGCTTGCCGCCGCGCACCGCATCGGCGTCGTGCACCGGGACATCAAGCCCGGCAACGTCATGCTCACCGACACCGGCGCCAAGGTGCTCGACTTCGGCATCGCCGCGCTCGGCGGGCTCGACAGCCGGTCCGGCGAGCCGGTGATGGGCACACCTGCCTACTTCGCCCCGGAGCGGCTCGCCGCCGGCCCGCCCGACCCGGCCAGTGACGTGTACGCCCTCGGCGCGCTGCTCTACCGCACCCTCACCGGCCGGGCGCCGCTGCCCGTGCAGAGCTGGGAGGACGCGCTCGAGGTCCACCGGCAACGCACCCCGGTGGCGCCGCCGCAGGTGCCCGGCCTGCCCGCTGACATCGCCGAACTGACAGTCGCCTGCCTCGCCGCCGACCCGGCCCGCCGGCCGAGCGCCGCACGGCTCGCCCGCCGGTTCGGCGCCGCCCAGCCGGTCGAGCCATCCACCGAGCTGCTGCCATCAGCCCACCCGCCCACCGAGATGCTGCGCGTCCCGCCGTCGGTCCTGGCCGCCACCGAGATGTCACATGTCCCGTCGTCGGCCTCGGCAGTCCACCCGCCCACGCTCATCGACCGTTCGGGGGCCCCGCCTGCCCTCGCGCCGGTGGCCCTCGCACCCCGTCGGCGTCGCTCCCGCCGGCCGCTCGCCGTTTTGACCGCCGCCGGCCTCGCCGCCGTGGTCGGGCTCGGCGCGCTGCTCGCCCAGGGCTTCGACTCGTCCGGGTCGCCCGAATCCCCGCCGCTCGCCGGCCCGTCGACGGCCTCCGCCCCGGCACCCTCGGCCACCACACAGTCGCCGACGCCGACGTCACCGGCCGCACCGCCGCCCACCAGCGGCGCACCGACCCCGACTCCGACTCGGACCTTCGGTCAGCAGGTGCCGGTCAGCCTGCGGCAGGTGACCAGCGAGTTCGCTGCGGTGCTCGCTCAGGCCCAGGCGCGCGGCGACATCGACCGCAAGACCGCCGAGGACCTGCGCGACGACCTCGACAACCTGGACCGCCGGCCGCGCGACCGGGCCAGAAACGTCGCCGACCTGCGCGAACACATCGCCGAGCTGGTCGAGCGGCGCGAGATGTCGGCGCGCACAGCCGCCCAGCTCGACGCCCTGCTCACCCAGGCGACAACGGCCGCCACCGGCCGCACCGACGACTCACGCTAGAGCTGCGGCACCCGCGGCTTCACGGGCCGGGACGCTCAGAGCGTGATCCAGTAGCGGCGCGCGGGGCCGAGGTCGGAGTCCCGGACGCCCTCAAGGACACCGCCGTGCCGCTCGACGGTCTTCGCCGACGCGACATTGTCGGCCGCGCAGACGACCAGGACACGATCCAGGCCGAGCCGCCGAGCCTCGTCGAGCATCCGCCCCAACGCCCAGGTCGCCACACCCCGGCGGCGGGCGGACGGCCGAATGCCGTAACCGACGTGGCCGGTGGCCCACAGCAGATGATCGTCGAGTTCGTGCCGCAGCGCGATCCCACCGAGCACGCGGTCGTCCTCGACAATCCACCGGTACGTGCACCGCACCTGACCCTCGTCAAGCGGCTTAGCCGGATCCGACTGGTCCGTCAGCCGCGTCACCCAGGTCGCGAACCCGTCAGGCGTACGCACCTCGTCGGTGGGCCGCAAGCCGAAGCCGTCCTCGTGGAGGCCAGCACCCCACTCTTCGTGCGCGTCCAGCCACGGGCGGTGCAGGTGCACGGTGGGCGCGATCAGCTCGGGCATGCGGCGATCGTATTCGTCGGCGTCGGCCTATTCGTTGAGGATCTGCTCCCGAAGGATCTCCGCGTGCCCGCAGTGCTGCGCCAACTCCCGCAGCACGTGCAGGTAGACCCAGCGCAGCGGCAGAGGGCCGCGCCGGTTGCCGCGCAGCACGTCGTCCAGACCCAGGGCGGCGGTCGCGCGGCGGGACGCCGCACACGCCTCGCGGTGTGCTCGCTGGACACTGGCGATCGTGTCGCCGTCGTCGAGGAGAAACGAGTCTTCCGACCGCTCCGGGACGCCGATCTCCGCACGGGACCGGCACGTGACGGCCTCGTCGAACCACACCTTCTCGACGAACGTGGCGTGCTTGACCAGGCCGAGCAGCGTTGTGCGCGACGGCACCAACGATCGGCGCGCCTGCTCCTCGGCCAGCCCGTCCAGGTAGCCGTTGAGCGCGTTGCGGTGCTCGTCGATGAACGCCTCGAACTGCTCCTGCGCGGACGCACCGACCACGTCGATCGCGAAGGTCGGCGGAAAGGAGGTCATGGTCGAAGCCTAAGACACCGGCGGAGGACGGCTGCCGCGACCGGCGCTAACCGAAGGAGAGCAGGGCGCCGCGCTCGTCGAAGCGGGCCGTGCCCGCCCACGCGATCTCCCAACGGTTGCCCTCGGGATCGGCGATATAGGCCGAGCGCCCACCCCAGGACCGGTCGGTAGGCTCGGCCACCACCGTCGCACCCGCCGCGACCGCCGCGGCGAAAGCCGTGTCGACCTCGGCCCGGCTGTCGACGTTGCAGGCCAGGGTCACCCCGGACCAACCGCCGGCCGGACCGGGCACGCCGGGTGCCGCCTCGGCGGCCAACTCTGACAACGGAAAGAGCGCGAACAGAACGCCGCCGAGCAGGAACGCCGACCAACTGTCGTCGCTGCCCGGCGACTCGGGCCAGCCCAACGAGCGGTAGAACGACCGCAGCCGGCCCACGTCGCGGGTGCCCACTGTGACAACCGACAGTCGGGAGGGAAGTGCGTCCATGACACTGATCCTGCCCGGCGCGTACGACATGTCGGCACCCACCGTCCGTCAGGGACGGTGAGCGGCTCCCGGGCCGGCGAGGGCCTGAAGCGACGCGGTGGTCGCCGGGTCGGCCGGGAAGAAGGCCTCGACGGCCAATCCGGCGACTGTGACGTCCAGCGGCGTACCGAAGAGGGTGGTGGTGCTGAGGAAGGACATCTCCCGGCCGTCATGGCGGTAGCGCAGCGGAACGACGATGCGTGACACCGCCGTGCTGATCGGCGTCTCGTGGGCGTCGTCGCCGGGGTAGCCCCGAAGCTCCTCGTGCAGGTCGTACAGGATCGGGTCGTTGCTCGTCACTGCCTGCTGGCGCAGCCGGCTCAGCAGGTGGGCGCGCCACTGCGGCAGGTTGAGGATGCGCGGAGCCATGCCGTCGGGGTGCAGGCTGAGCCGCAGCACGTTCACCGGAGGGCTCAGTAGGCGAGGGTCCGCGCCAGCGGTGAACAGGGCCACTGCCGGATTGGCCTCGACAAGGTGCCAGTGCTGGTCGACGAGCAGTGCTGGGTACGGGCTGTGACCGTCGAGGATCTGCCGCACTGCCGCGCGCACCGGGTCCAACTCCGGATCGGTCAGCTCGTGAGTGGAGTATGCGGGCGCGTAGCCACCGGCGAGCAGGATCGTGTTGCGGGCCGCCAACGGCAGGTCGAGATGCTCGGCCAGCCGCAGGATCAGCTCCGGGCTCGGGCGCGACCGCCCGGTCTCCACGAAGCTCAGGTGCCGGGCCGACACCCCCGCCTCGATCGACAGGTCGAGCTGACTCAGCCCGCGGGTCCGGCGCCAGTCGCGCAGCAACTCCCCGACGCCGCGCGTGGGCCTTGCCGTGGTCGTCACGCCTCGACCCTAGTGACCGCAGCTGCGCACGAACCATTACCTGCGAGGTAATCGACAGGGCACCGGCAGCCTCGGGACCATCTCCCCATGACCGCGTACGCACTTGCGCACCTGCGCACCGCATCCACCCACGCCGAGGTGCTGGAGTACCTGCGCCGCATCGACGCCACCTTCGCCCCGTTCGGCGGCCGGTTCCTCGTCCACGGCGGCGACGTCGACGTCCTGGAGGGCACCTGGCCGGGCCATCTGGTGATCGTCGAGTTCCCCGACCTGCCCACGGCCCGCGCCTGGTACGACTCCAGCGACTACCAACAGATCAAGCCCTTACGGACGCGGCACATCGCCGGCGACGTGATCCTGGCCGACGGAGTCGAGCCCGACCACAGCTCAGCCGAGCTCGCCGCGAGCCTTGCCCGCCAAAGCGCGTGACGGCCCGCCGCCAGCCTGGCCGCCGAAGCGGGTGGCGGTTCGCCACTAGCGAGGCGAGGCGAGGTGACGGAGGACTCCGTTTCGCCGGCTGGCCCGGTGCCGTCAGCCGATGTCGGCCCGGGCCAGCGACCCGGGCTCGGTGCCCGCCTGTGCGTGCACCTCGCCCGCAGGTGACCAGATCGCCGACCCGCCGGCGGCCTCGGTGTAGCCACCACCGGTCGACCCCGCGAAGCTCGCCACCGCCACCCACACCCGGTGCGTCGTGGCGATCCGCAGCGCTCGCTCGTCCGTAACGGCGGCGTCGCGCGCCGACTCCAGCACGCCCGCCGCGTACACGTCGATGCCGCACGCGGCCGTCTCCGCCGCGTGCGCGGCGACGCCGGTGTCCTTGCAGATCGCCAGCCCCACCCGCCATCCGTCCACGACGAGCACGGCCGGCGCGTCGCCCGGCCGGAACCGGCGGGCCTCCACGTCCCCCAGCCACATCTTCCGGTACGCCACCGTCACGCCGTCGCCGGTCACGGCCAGCGTGGCGATGTGGTCGCCCGCGACCGGCGCACCGGCCAGCGCCAGGGCTCCCGTCTCGGCGCACGCCTCGACAAGCGGCGCCAACCGGGGATCGTCGACCGACACGACAGGCCCGTCCAACTCGTACCCCGTCAGTGACAGCTCTGGAAAGACCACCACCCGGGCGCGCGCCGCGCGGACCGCGGCGGCGTGCGCCCGCGCGTTCTTGTCAACATCAAGGGGTACGCACGGAGGCTGCGCCACCGCGAGCCGCAGCGGGGTACGGTCGTGCGCGCCCCCAGCGGCGCGCTCGGCGTGCTCGGCGTGCTCGGCCGGCCCGGCGTGCTCGGTGTGCTCGGCCCGCTCGGCGTGCTCGGTCCGCTTGGCCGGCTCGGTCCGCTTGGCCGGGCGGTCGCCCTCATGGTCGACTCTCAGGATCACTTCGTAGCGTGGGGGCATGATTCGAACGTCCCACGCCGTGCTCGCCGCCGGAACCCCCATCGCTGCGGCCGAACCGCCCCAGGATGGCCTCGTCGGTTACGTCAGCGACCTGGTGGAACGGCTCGGCGGTCCGGGCGCCGGCCTGGCGGTGGCGTTGGAGAACCTGTTCCCGCCGATCCCCAGCGAGATCATCCTGCCGCTCGCCGGGTTCGTCGCCGCGCAGGGCCGGATCAGCCTGATCGGTGCGATTTTCTGGACGACGCTGGGGTCGGTGGTGGGTGCCCTGGCGCTGTACTACATCGGCGCGTCACTGGGGCGGGACCGGATGCGCGCCATCGTGGAACGGTTGCCGCTGGTGAAGCTCAGCGACGTGGACCGGACCGAGGCGTGGTTCCTCCGGCACGGTGTGAAGGCCGTCTTCTTCGGCCGGATGCTTCCGATCTTCCGGAGCCTGATCTCCATCCCCGCCGGGGTGGAGCGGATGCCGGTGCGAATCTTCCTGCTCTACACGACGCTGGGCAGCCTCATCTGGAACACCACATTCGTGATGGCCGGCTACCTGCTCGGCGACAACTGGCACCTCGTCGAGGGGTACGTCGGAGTGCTCCAGAACGTGGTGATCGTGGCCTGCGTGGCTGCCGTCGCCTGGTTCGTGGGCTCCCGCGTCCTGCGGGCACGCCGCGCCGCCCGCAACCCCGAGCCTGCCGAGGCTGGCGAGCCTGCCGGCCTGGGGCAGCGGGGGGTTCCCGACCCGGGCGGTCGGGGCACCCTGTACCGCAGCGGTGGGTGGACCCCGGACGGCCGCTAGACCCGGCACCGTCAACCAGAGCCGACGGTCGGAAGGATCTCGCCTGGCGGCACCTCGCAAAACGTCGGTTGCCGGGCCTCGGGCGTCGGGCGGGCGTCGGGCGACAGGCGTCGTCGGGCCGTCTGCGCCATGCGGCGTCGGGGTTGAGGGGCGAAGTCGGGTTCGGGCGTCGTGTCGGGGAGTCGGCGTCGGGGTCGGCGCGGGGCGCGGGCGCGGGGCGTGAGGGTCCCGCGTGGGGCGTGGGGCGTGGGGCGTGGGGCGTGGGGCGTGGGGCGTGGGGCGTGGGGCGTGGGGCGTGGGGCGTGGTAGGGCAGAGAGCTGTCGGCTGGCTGTGAGGGCTGGGATCCGCCCACCCGCCTGGTGCATTCCGTCCGTTATAAGTCGTTATCAGCGTTAGTGGTCGCGCCCCTCCAGTCGTCGTCCGGATTTGGTAGGAGCCCTCCCAGAGTTGATCGACTCGACATCGGCGATGTCGGGGTATCCCGGTGCCGTGGATACCGCGATATCGGCGATGTCGAGTGGATCATCCCCTCACGGGCCGGTCTGACCGGGCTGGGCGATGCCGGTGTGGGCGAGATGTCGTCTGTGGGTGGTTTCTGGGTGTGACCGGTGGCATCCTGGGGCCGGAATCGTGGCGGCCTCGGACGGGTTACATATCCTGACGATCGCAGTACCACTGGCCGCTGGCCTGCCCCACATGCGGGGTTGGAATGCCCGGCCAGGCCCGGTCGTTACATCCCGACGACCGAGCGCACTAGCTCGACGGGCCCCGGAATGACCCCGGTCCTCTGGTGGTTACATCCTCCACGACCGGCCGCACCGGCTCGATGTGTGGATGGGCCGCCCCCGGAATGGCCACGGCCCGCCGGTGGTTGTATCTCCGACGAGCGACCACACCAGCCCCGCTTCGACGGGGTTACGCAGGTCGGAATGACTCCGGCCCGTCGGTCGTTACATCTGGACCCGGCGCCACGAGCCCCGCCCGTAGGTCGCCGAATCCCCCAAGACTCTTTTCCCCTTTGTTTGTGCAGCGCCGGACGAGGTGCTCACACCCGCATGCCATCCCCCTGGTGGCGGGTGTTTCCTACCCCCGAAGGAGCTACCCCATGAACACGATCATCCGTAAGAGCATGCTGTCTGTTGCTGGTCTCGCGTTCGCCGGCGGTGTTTTCGCCGGCCCGATCGCCCACGCCGCCACCCCGGTGGATGGCAAGCCGGTCGCGGTGGTGCAGGCCGACAAGCCCGACACCGCCAAGCTGATCCC
>NZ_JBIAZG010000010.1:0-216263 GCF_042898885.1 Micromonospora sp. NPDC000316 | reverse complement strand
TTGGGCTGCCGCCGTGTACGGGCACTCTACGACACGGCGGGCGGACCAGCCGTTTTCCGCCTCTGGCGGGACGAGGACTGAGCACATGACCGCTCCTCGGCATGTCCGGACACTCCGAGGGCTGCTGGGTGGTCACACTTCGCAGCGCGCGGATCGCGGCAGATGAGGCAGGTGCGCCTGCGGTGGCGATGTCTAGAGTCTGCGTCGTGACAGACACTGGAGCCGGCGTCGACAAGGGCGTTACCGAGGCGTGGAGGCGGATCGAGGCTGGCCTGAGTCGCGTCCTGCCGGCATCCCTACGGCAGCTCAAGGCCCCGGCCCCGGTACAGGCGATCGATGCGGTGGAGGCCGCGTTGGCCGTGCCACTGCCGCAGGATTTCCGCGCCAGCCTCCGCATCCACAACGGAACCAAGTGGAGGTACGACTCGGGTCAGCTCCAGCCCAGCCCGGTGCCGCTGGATTACCTCTACGACACCAACGAGATCATCGAGATGACCCGGATGTGGCGCGACAACTATCACCCGGAGCCGGAATGGGACGATCCTCAGGTCTGGGCATACCTGGTGGACCAAGGCGAACATCTCTGGCTGAACGGACCGGTGCGACCGATCATCGGTTCGCCGGGCGCAGTGGTCGTGGGCGACATGAATGGCGACGTGCGGTGGCTGCTCGACTTTGATCCGGCACCGGGGGGAACGCCCGGACAGGTGGTTCGGGTCGATGTCGAATGCGCCACGTGGGACGTGCTGGCTCCGTCCTGGACGCAGCTGCTCGTCCGCTACGCCGAGGATCTGGAGCTGTTCGCGGCTGATCCTGACAAATCCCCTCTAGAGATCGATCCCCTCGCGGGACCAGAGTGCGAATGGGGCAGCACGCCGTCGGACTCTTGGGGGGTGCGTCCGGCATGGCTGCAGAACGTTCAAGCTCGCAGTCCATGCCCGTGATGACGGCCCCGCTGTACGGCTGTCCTCACGGACGAGTGCGCCGCCGACCGTGAGGCAGCCGATGCCCTCGTGTCGGCACGTCCGGACGGCACTCAGGCCAGCTCGGCGGGCGCGCGCTTCGCGGCAGAAGAGGATGTGTACAGTGACCCCTGTCAGCGATGAGGGGAGGTGAGCCCGGTGAACACCCAATGTCACGTCTGGGCGCTCCACCCGGCTATCCCTGTCCGCTGACCTCGCGTCGGGGAGCGCCCTCCTAACCGGAGGAACAATGACCTTCTCCCCGTTCCGTATCGATGTATCCGACGAGGTACTCGACGACCTTCGGGCCCGACTGGCCCGTACCCGCTTCACCGACCGCAGCGGCGACCAGCCGTGGCAGGCCGGCACCGACCCCGACTACCTGCGACACCTGCTGTCCTACTGGGTCGACGGGTTCGACTGGCGTGCCCGGGAAGCCGAACTCAACGCACTGCCGCATTACCAGGCCCAGATCGGCGGCCGGCGCCTGCACTTCCTTCGCGTACCCGGAACGCGTCCGGAAGGCGCACCCGCACCACTGCCGCTGATCCTGAGCCACGGCTGGCCCAGCAGCTTCGTCGAGATGCTGCCGCTGGCCGATCGCCTGACCAACCCCGCTCGCCACGGGGGCGACCCCGCCGACGCGTTCGATGTGGTGGTTCCCTCGCTGCCCGGCTTCCTGTACTCGGAGCTGCCGAAGGGCCCGCTCACCCGCGCTGCGCTGGCGCAGACGCTGCACCTGTTGATGACCGACGTCCTTGGCTACCAGCGTTACGGCGCCTTCGGTGGCGATGTCGGCGGCGTGGTCACCGGTTGGCTGGGCGCTCTGTACCCCGAGCAGGTGGCCGGCATTCACATGATCCACCCACCGTTCCCGGCCAGCTTCGACTCCCACCCGCTGTCGCCCGCCGAGCAGGCGTATCTCGACGCCGAAGCGGCGTACGACCAAACCGATGGCGGCTACGGCGCCATCATGGGCACCCGGCCGGACACCATCGCCGCGGCGCTGGTCGACTCGCCGGCCGGACTGGCCGCCTGGCTCGTCGACAAGTACCGAGACTGGAGCGACAACCACGGGGACCTGGAAAGCCGGTTCGACCGGGATACCCTGCTCACGACCATCACTCTGTACTGGGCGAGCGGCGCGATCGGCTCCTCGTTCCGGCAGTACTTCGACTTCGACCACAACAGTCCACGACCTGACATCACCGTGCCGGCCGCGTTCACGGTGAGCACCGAACCGTCGCAGGCCAACTTCCCGCGCGAGATCGCCGAACGCGCCTGCACCGACATCCGGCACTGGAGCGAGCCAGGTAGGGGAGGACACTTCATGCCGCTGGAGGAACCGGACCTGCTCGCCGACGAACTGAGGCAGTTCTTCACGTCGCTCCGCCCGTACTGATCAGCAAGGGAGCCGGGTCACACCGGCCCGGCTCCCGCTGCCGGGTTCCGCATGCATCGATCGAGAAGCTACCCGTGAACGCCGTCCCGTTCAACGCACCTGTCAAACGCCCTCAACTCGGCATGTCCGGACACTCCGAGGGCTGCTGGGTGGTCACACTTCGCAGCGCGCGGATCGCGGCAGAAGCGGATATCTAGCCGCTCCGCCGTCGATCACTGCCGTATGCATGCCGGTCGCGGTCGCGCCCACCGGCCAAGGTCACCACGTGTCAATCCCCCTGGGCTGGCCTTGTGCAGGGTAGATGCTTCCTATTCGGGGCGGCCGTCGGCGAGCCACTGGGCGAGGCCGCGCAGCCCGACCGCCCACCGCCCGAGGTCGGTGACCTCCGCGTGCCCGGTGACGACGGTGAGCAACTCGGCCACCGCCTCGTCTGGCCGCTGGGCGTCGTTGAGGGTCAGGGCGCGGAAGACGCGCACGGAGTCGGAGTCGGGGAACTCCCTACGGGCGCGGTCGAGCACCGCCAGCGACTCGTCCAGCTCGCCCAGCCACTTCAGCGTGCTGGCGTACTGGCACAGACACCGGCGCAGGACGTCGCCGTCGAGGCCGAGAGCGAGCGCCCGCTCGTAGTAGCCGCGGGCGGTCTGCTCCTGGCCCGCGGTGTCGTAGGCGCCACCCACCTCGTATACGAGGACAGGGTGGTCAGGGTGTTCGGCGAGCAACGCCTGGAAGTAGGCGATCGTCGGCGCCATGTTCGCGCGGTCGCGCTGGTCGTAGCCGCGCTGGATCGCCTCGGTCAGTTCCGGCGTCACATCGGTCGTCACTCCGGTACCCCTCATGCGTACGGGCCTAAAGATCAATTCACCCTATCGCAGCCTCGTCCGCAGGCGCCTACCTGTGGGCCGGCCTAGCATTTGCAGCGTTTGTATCGGAATTTGACGGGTTGCCTCCTTGCCGCCACGTCGACGGTCGAGCGCAGCGCGCGCAATAGTGCAGTACGAGGATGGCCTGCACGATCGCGGTGGCTCGGCGTGGAAGGCAGCGCAATTTGATCAGGATCTTCCAGGTCTTGAGCGTGGCGATTACGCGCTCACCGCGGGCGCGGATCTTCGCGTGTGCCCGGTTGACCTCCAGTTCTTCTACCTCTTCCGGGTCGCCGAGCGGTTGGCGGCCGCGGCGGACGACGTCGCCGCGGCGGTGCGCGACGGCGCGATGGGAGTGGGCGAGGAGCACGGGCTGCCGCTGCTGCGCTTCCCCCTGGCCGAGACTGCGGCGGCGCACCTCGCCGCGGAGAACGGCGTGGTCGGTAAAGCGCTCGTCGATCTCACGTGACAAGCGTCGCGGGCCCGGCGGCCCGCGACCGTCACGGTCGGGGCCGGGGTGCTGACGGGTGTGCGTCGAAGTGACACACGGAGAGAATGGGCCAGGTCAGCTTGGCCATCTCCGACGGCGTGTGGGCGCAGTCGCGCTGCAGCCAGTCGGCGGCCACCCCGACGATCGCGCCCGCGACGAACGCGGCGGGCACATTGTGCGGATCGTCGGGCGTGGCCGTGCTCTTGCCGGTCGACCTCTGCAACGCGGCGGCCGCCATGCGGCGCCGGATGTGGTCGATGACGCGGGCACTTCCCTGCGGTCCCAGCAAGCTGCGATACAGGCTGGCGTGCTCGGCGAGAGCAGCGAAGAACGTCTGCAGCGATCCGAGCGGGTCCCCGGTCGCCGGGTCGCCGCCCAGGGCGGTCATCACGTCGACCAACTCGTCGATCATCCCCGTGCAAGCGGCCTCGGCCAGCTCGTGCACGTCCCGGTAATGGTCGTAGAAGGTCGAGCGGCTCACGCCCGCCTGCCCGGCGACGTCGGCGACGCTGATCTGCGACAACTCCCGGTCCTCGGCCAGGCGGATCAGCGCACCTCGCAATGCCGCATGGGTACGCCGTACCCGGCGATCGCCCGCGGCGGGGACGCCTTCCGTCCTGGACACATGAGCCAGCCTACATTGCCTACGACTGTAGGTTAACCTACAGTCGTAGGGAAACGTCGACTGGAGGAAGCCATGACCCCCACCCTCGGACTGATCGGCGCCGGCATGATCGGCTCCACTCTGGCCCGCCTAGCCGTGGCCGCCGGCCTGGACGTCGTACTGAGCAACTCCCGCGGCCCCGAGACCCTCGCCGACCTCGTCGCCGACCTCGGCGACCACGCCCGCGCCGGCACCCCCGCCGACGCCGCGCGAGCAGGCGACCTCGTGGTGGCCACCATCCCCCTGAACGCCTACCGTCGGCTCCCCGCGGCGGAACTGGCCGGCAAGATCGTGATCGACACGCTGAACTACTATCCGCAACGCGACGACCGCATGCCGGAGCTGGACTCCAACGAGCTGACCTCAAGCCAGCTCGTGCAACGGCACCTGGCCGGCTCGCGCGTGGTCAAGGCGTTCAACAACATCACCTACCTGAGCCTCGGCAAGCTGGCGCGGCCCGCGGGCGACCCCGACCGCAGCGCCCTGCCCATCGCCGGCGACGACATCGCCGCCAAGGCGGAGGTGTCCGCGCTGCTTGACACCCTGGGCTACGACGCCGTGGACATCGGCACCCTCGCCGACAGCTGGCGCAGCGAACCCAACACCCCGGTCTACGTCCAGATCTACTTCGCCGGAGAGGCACCCAAGGGCCTCGACCGGGAGGAGGCCTACCGGTGGCACGTCACCAACCCCGGCGCCATAGTTTCCGCCGACCAGATCAGAAAACTCACCGAATCGCCCGTACGCGGCACCGCCGGCGGGTACCTGCCCGGGCTGGACGCCACATGAGCGGCGGGACACCGCGCGGCAGCAGAGTGCCGTGATGCTGACTTCACCGGCCAGGCCATCATCATCACCGGCGCGGGGTCGGGAATCGGGGAGCTTGGCGATGTTGACCATGAAGCCCGTCCAACCCGTCCCGTAAGACGATCCGTAACCGGACACGGCGTGCGGGTCACGACGCAGCTCGGAGGGTATCGAGCCGGCGCAGGTCATCGTCGGACAGGCTTAGGTCGGCCGCGGCGACGTTGGAACGCAGGTGGCGGACGCTGGTGGTCCCGGGATCGGGATGACCGGCACACCGTGTACCTGCTGCCGGTGGTGCACCCAGGCCAGTGCGACCTGCCCGCTCGTTGTGGTCGTCTGACCTCAGGGCTCGGCAGGCCGTTCGTGAATCGTGTTAATTGAGGTTGGTTGGCTGGCGGGTGTGACTGACTCGGATGGGCCGCAGGTACGATTACGCCTCGTTGTACGCCTGAATCGGGCCACCGCCCGCCACGCCAATCACGATTCCAGAAATAGTCGGAATGCTCGGCGGGATTCGTCGCGCGGTTCCACCTGAGCCGACGCCATTACGCCAGCCAGCGGCGTTGACCGCCGTCACGTGGCGAGGTGGCCGGTGGCCAGCAGCAGCGCCCGGGAGAACCGGTTGAGATCAACTCCGGGCAGATGCGGCGGGCTGAACCAGCCCAGCTCACTGATCTCCTCGTGATCGGGGACGGGTGTCCCTTCCGCGACGCCAGCCTGGTAGACGGCGGTGACGTAGGCGACCCGGTCGCCGTTGGAGTAGGTCACCTCGTAGTCGGCGCCACCGAGCACGTCTAGCAGTCGCGGCTTGCTGATCTGGATTCCGACCTCCTCGCGGATCTCACGCACGGCAGCCTGGGCCGGGGACTCGCCGATCTCGACCGCGCCGCCGGGCACCGCCCACCCGTCCCGGTCCTCGGCATGGCGCACCAGCAGGAGCCGTGCGTGATCGTCGACGACGATGACCGATACCGACGGCATCTGGATCAACTCGTTGCCGATCATGGTCCGTAGCCGGGCGAGGTGCGAGGAAATGGCCATCGGGAAACGGTAGCCGCAGCCCCCAGAACCACCGAGTGCTGCGCCGAAGATGGGTGCCGACGACACGTGCACGGGACGGATCACTCGAAGAACTTGAGGCTGAACCCGGTGTCGGCCGTCGGGCCGGGCACGTTGGCACGGCGGTAGGTGGTGTTGCCCCACCAGCAGAACGTGCCGGTGTACCAGTATCGGTTCGCCCACGAGTAGGCGGTGCCCTTGGGTACGGCGTGGAACATCAGCGGGAACCTCGGCCCGGCGGGTGGGCTCGTGGCGATGTCGCCGTTGAGCAGCACGAAGCTGTGGTGACCGGGGCCGTTGACGTGCAGTGTGGGATCCCAGCCGGCCATCATGGTGGCCCGGTTCGAGCCGAACAGGCAGCCGTTCGACTTGTACCAGTCCCACACGTACGTGGGGTCGCCGCCGGCGCGCAGGCGCAGGTCGGCCAGGCAGTACTGGTCACTCCAACTGCCGTTGGCGGAGTAGACGATGTGGAGCTGCCCGTTCGGGTCCCTGATCGCCTCGGGGGACTCGTTGATGAACGGGTTGCCCACGACGCGTTCCCAGCTCTCCCGTGGTTGGGAGATGACATACCGGTTGCCGGTCGGGGTGAGCGGGTCACTCATCCGGCTGAGGTAGATGTTCTGTTCGACGTTTGTGTCGCCGGCCCAGCCCGACCAGACAAACCATCGCTGCCCGTTGAAGGTGAACAGGCTGCCGTCGATGGCCCACTTGCCGCCGGGCAGCGCGAGCTGCCGCTCGGCCGTGTAGCCGCTGGCCGGCGACGCCGAGTGGATCGCGTACATGCGGTGTGCGGCACCGCGCCCGGCCGAGAAGTAGATGTAGTAGCGCCCGCCATCGATGACGATCTCCGGGGCCCAGACCTCACCGAGGTTGCGGCTGTCCGTCCACACCTGCCGCGCGGGTGCGGCGGCAAGCGCGCCCGGGGAGGCCGCCTGCCGCACGGCGATCCCGCCGTTGAGCGACTGGACGGAGATGTAGGTGGCACCGACGCGGATCACGCTCGGGTCGGCAGCCCGCAGGCTGGTCTGCCCGGCGGTCGCCGGTCCGGCACCGGCGGCGGACAGGCCGGTGGCGAGCACGGCGGCCAGCAGGGCGGAGAGGATTCGCGGGAGGGTTCGGTTACCGACGTTCACGATCGGGATCCTGTCCTCGGCATGAGCTGGCAGTCAGCATAGACCTCTGTAGATTAGCTTCGGGAGGGCGAATCTTTATGAAGTTTCTTCTCACGTCGGGGGGCATCAGTAACCCGAGCATCTCCGACGCGCTCGTCGACCTGCTGGGCAAGCCGATCGCCGAGTCCACGGCCCTGTTCATCCCCACCGCTGTCTACCCCTTCCCTGGTGGATCTGAGAAGGCGTGGAAGGCGATTCACGGCCACGCCTCCATCCCGCTGTGTCAGCTGGGTTGGAAATCCCTGGGGGTGTTGGAGCTCACCGCGCTGCCGACCATTCGAGAAGAGAACTGGGTCCCGGCGGTCCGGGAGGCCGATGCCCTCCTCGTCTGGGGCGGCGACGTGCTGTACCTGACCCACTGGCTGCGCCAGTCGGGCCTGGCCGCCCTCCTGCCCTCGCTCGGTGACACGGTCTATGTGGGGGTCAGCGGCGGGAGCATCGCGGTCACCCCCTACAACTGCGACGCCGAATTCAACCTCGGATTCGTCCCGGACGGCAGCGGCATGGCGCAGGACGCCGACCGGGCGCTGGGGCTGGTGAACTTCACGCTGTACCCCCACCTCGATCATCCGGACATGGAGGACACCACGCTGCCCAACATCCAGAAGTGGGCGTCCGGAATCCCGGTCCCGACGTACGCCATCGACGATGACACCGCGATCAAGGTGGTCGACGGCGCAGTGGACGTCGTCTCCGAAGGCGAGTGGAGACTGATCAACCCCTGAGGGGATGAACGCCTGCCATCAGGCAACCACCCGTCACCGCGTCCGCTCGCTCCCCCGAGCGGACGCGGTGATGAGTTGTCGCGCCCGCCCCCGTCACACCTACGACAGGACACGACGAGGCGGAAGGATGACGTGATGAGTGCGGACACACGGCTGACGGAACTGGGCGTGAGTGATCTGGGCGAGGTCGACGAGCCGGCGTTCACGGGGATGGCGAATCGGCACCGGCGGGAGCTGCACGTGCACTGCTACCGGATGCTCGGGTCCTTCGAGGACGCCGAGGACACCGTGCAGGAGACGTTCCTGCGTGCCTGGCGGCGGCGGGAGACCTTCGAGGGGCGGTCGACGTTCCGGGCCTGGCTGTACCGGATCGCCACAAACGCCTGCCTGGACCTGCTCGCCAAGCGCCGCCCGAAGCCCGCGACCGGCGGCGAGGTGCTGTGGTTGCAGCCCTACCCGGACCGGCTGCTCGACGAGCTGCCAGCGGGCGACGCGGACGAGCCGGAAGCCGTCGCCGTCGCGCGGGAGACGATCGAGCTGGCGTACCTGGTCGCCGTCCAACACCTCGCGCCGCGCCCCCGGGCCGTGCTGATCCTGCGCGACGTGCTCGGCTGGCCGGCCAAGGACGTCGGAGAGCTGCTCGGGGACTCCGTCAACTCGGTGAACAGCGCGTTGCAGCGGGCCCGCGCCGGTATGCGGGAGCACCTGCCCGCCGAGCGGCAGGACTGGACCGGCGGCGAGGAAGACACCACTACGCGCGAGCTTGTCCGCCGCTACACCGAGGCCAGCGTGGCCACTGACGTCCCGGCGCTCGCCGCGATGCTGCGCGACGACGTCCGGTCGTCGATGCCGCCCACGCCGGGCGTGTGCGTCGGGCGGGACGCTGTCGTGGACAGTTGGATCGAGGGCGGCTTCGACAGCATGACGGGTCTGCGCGGCGTCCCCACCTCCGTGAACCGGCAGCCCGCCGTCGCCTTCTATCACCGGCGGGAGCCCGAGGGCGCGTACCTGCCGCTGGCGATCGACGTCCTGCGCGTCACCGGCGGGGCGATCACCGAGATCACCACCTTCCACGACGACCAGTTCCCGCGGCTCGGGCTGCCGGAGCGCCTGCCGGCGGACGGCACGGAGTAGCCCGGTGCGCGTGCGGCACGATCGGTGCCGCACGCGTCCCGGTCCACAGCTCAGGCATACTGCTGAGGCTGTTGGACGGTCTCGTGTCGGCGACTCACGGGGGAGAGCGTTGCCGGATGATCATGCGGTCCACCGAGAACCCGGATGACGCGAAAGGTCCTCGACTGACCGTCCGCCGACGTCGCCTGCTCCTCGGCGGTTCCGTCGTCGCCGCGTCGCTGCTGGGTCAGGGCCTCGTCGGCAGCTCCGCACCGGCGGCGGGCACCGAACTGTCGGTCGGCAAGGTCGACATCACTCCGCCCGCCGGCACCTACCTGGCCGGCTACGTCGCGGACGCGCCACGCCTGTCCGCCGGGACCGCCGCCGCGCTGTTCGCGCGGTGCACCATCTGGTGGTACGCGGGAGAGCCGCACGTCCTCGTCAGCGCCGACGTCCTCGGATTCGCACGCGGCCTGCACCAGTCGATCCGCCGCCGGGTGCTCGGCCTCGGGCTGGCGTCGGAGAACGTCGCGCTGACCGCCATCCACACGCACAACGGTCCCGTGCTCAGCGACAAGCCCGATCCGTTCATCGCGTACGGGATGGACGCCGACCAGCAGGCGCAGGTGCGTACCTACAGCGACTGGTTGGCCGCCCAGATCGTGCGACTGGTCCGCGACACGCTGCGCGGCCCACGCCAGGCCTGCACCCTCGACTACCAGGTCGTCGACCAGCACTTCTCCTACAACCGGGAAGAGCTGCCGCACGTCGAGTCGGACGTGCCCGTCCTGACCGCCCGCACCCCGCGCGGCGAGCCCCTGGCCGTGCTGTTCAGCTATGGATGTCACCCGGTGACGGCCGGGTCCCAGACCATGTTCGACCCCGACTACCCGGGGTACGCGATCTCCCAGATCGAGCAGACGACAGGCGTGTTCGCCCAGTTCCTCCTCGGGCCGGCCGGCGACCAGGACCCCATCGGCGCGCGGAACTGGGAGCAGCGCACCCGGCGGGGCAATGAACTCGCGCAGGTCGTCACGGACGCGATGACACGGCCGGGCCGGCCGATCGTCGGCCCGACGGCGACCCACTACCGCGAGGTGGACCTGCCGCTGGACGTGACACTCACCGACGACAACCTCACGCGGATGACCGAGGCGCACACCGCGCGCCTGACCAACGCTGGCCTGCCCGGCTTCTACCGCAGGCACGCGCACCAGATGATCGCGCAGGCCGAGGCCGGCACATTCGCGACGTCGATTCCCCTGCCCATCCAGGCGTGGAGGTTCACCGGCAGCCCCGGCCTCCGGATGCTGCTGGCCGGCGGCGAGATCGTGTCCGGCTACGCCGTCGACGCCCGGGAGCGATACGGCGGCACGTCGAGTCAGGTGCTGGTCGCCGGCTACGCCAACGAGGTGCCCGCGTACGTGCCCAACGACGAGGTGCTCCGTCGACCGATCACGTATGCCGGGGGCATCGCGGGTGACTTTCCGGGCATCGCCGGCGGCTCGATGACTGTCTACGGCTGGCCGGGTCACTTCAGGGGGAAGCCGACCACGGATTCGCCCGCCGGAGTGGAGCAGACCCTCAACGCCGCGATCAGGGCGGCACTCAAGGCGGTGTAGCGAACCCGGGGTCGGACGACGTTCCGGATCGAGTAGGGCCGTCGGGGAGGCAGCGGGCATACTCGGTATGCTCTGCTGCCATGCGACCTGGTGATCGGACGGTGGCGCTCGCCTCCGTGGTGGGCGGCTTCCTGCTCGGCGTCCTGGACTTCTGCTGGATCAAATGGTTGCCGTTCCCCGTCGCCGAACTCGGCAACTCCACAGCGACCTGGGCGGTTGCCGCCTTCCTCTTCGGATACTGGGTGCGGTCCGGCTGGCTACGCGCCGCGATCGGTGCCACAGTTCTGCTCGTCGTCGCCGTACCCAGCTACTACCTCGCGGCGGCACTCCTGCAAGGCGACGACCTCGCGGTGCTCTGGGCGCCGTCGTCGCTGGTCTGGATGTTCTTCGGCGTGCTCGCCGGGGTGGTCTTCGGCACCGCGGGCACCTGGGCGCGGGGCACGGGTTGGCGGCAGGTGGTCGGGGTCGCGCTGCCGGCAGCCGTGTTCTTCGAGGAGGCGGCCCGGTTCGCCGGCAAGGCCAACGACCCCGACTACTCCTCCGGCGCGTGGTGGAACGTCGCCATCGACCTCGCGCTGGGCCTGCTGATCGTTGCGCTGACCGGCGGGTCGAACCGTCGGCGGGCGCTCGCCGTCGCTGTGGCCGTCCCGCTGGCCGGCGCGATCCTGGTGGCCTTCGCGGTGGCCGGCGGGGCCCTCTCATAGCACGGGACCGCGCCGGCCCGGTGTTTCGCGTGCTCCGGCAGTCCGGCGGCTACTTGATGTCCATCAGTGACCTTGGCTGGACCTGACGGTTGAGACATGAACCGATACGCTCGCTGACCATGAGTGAAGGACTGACCGGCCCGCGTGGGCGGGACGCGGGCCCGGTATGGGGGCTCGTCGCCGCGTTCTGCGTCGCGCCGGCCCTCTACGCGTGGCTCCGGTCGCCCGACGCGGCGGGCCAGGCGGTGTTCGGCCGGGCGCTCTCGCTGACGGTGCTGCTCGTCGCGCTGGCGCTGACGGCGGTCGGCGCGGTCGTGTCGGTAGTCGTCTGGTACGGGGCGCGGCAGTGGTCGCGCGGTCGCCGGTGGACCGTCGCCGGGCCGCTTCTCGCGTTCGCGCTCCTCGTTGTCGTGCTCGGGATCGGCTGCCTGGCAACGGCGGAGGCGAGCACCGATGTCCTCCTGGGCGTGCTGCTCGTGGTGGGTGCGGCGGCCATGGCGGCGGTGGCCCGGCAGGTGGTCCGGGTGGGCGCGACGGCCGGTGGCGACCGGTTGCGGGAGCGGTTCGAGCAGCTACGAGAGGATCGTTCGTGACCGACGACATCCTCCGGTCCTTTCAGCAACTGCGAAGCTACGCCCTCGACCTCCAGGGCATCCTGACCGACGCTCAGGCGAGCGCGCCGGAGCAGGTGGTGGCCACCGATGCCACAGGCACCGTTCAGGTGGTGCTGGGCGCCGACGGATCGACGGAATCCATCGCGGTGGCGACGGGCTGGCGGCGGCGACTCGCCGCTGAGCAGCTGACAGCGGCGGTGCTGGAGGCCTGTGAGGCGGCTGCCGTCGAGCGGATGGCCGCGGTCTCCGAGGCGCTGCCCGACGCCGGGGCAGACCCAGGAGCCGACCGGCCCTTCGCCGAGCCCGGGCCTGTGGCACCCGCCGACCCGCTGCCCGCCGACATGCGGGAGCAGGTGGACCGCGCGCAGCCCCGCCCGCTCGACGAACTTGTCGAAGACGTGCTGCGTGCCGCCGACAACATCGACGAGTACGCCGCACTGTCACCGATCGCCGTCACCGGCACCGGCACGGACGCCTCCCGCCAGATAGTCGTCACCGTCTCCCGGGCCGGTCTGCTGTCGTGCGAGGCGGAGCCGTACTGGTTGGACACGCAGGGCGGCGCCGACCTGACCGCCGCGCTTACCGAGGCCGTCGCGGCGGCCCGCGCCGACCTGGCCGACGCGACCCGACAGGCAGCCGGCACCAGCGAGCTGGACCAACTGTTCGTCGAGACCCTGGCAACCCTCAACGAACTGCAACGATCGGCTCAATCCGCGAAGGACCAGACATGACGCCGCCCCCCAGCAAGAAGGACGTCGAGGTCGCCACCGACACGCTGCGCGTCGAGGCGGGCATGTGGCTGCGGCACAGCGACCAGATGGCGGTCATCACCAGCATGGCCGAAGGGCTGCGGATGACCGCGCTGGAGGCCGGCCTCTTCCAACTCATCGTGACGCCGTACGACGAGGCGGCCGACCAGATCACCGCCCGCTGCCGGGAGGGCCAGCAGCGGATGACCGAGATCGCCACCACGCTGCGCAAAGTCGCTGACACCTACGACGCCGAAGAGGCGAACAACGCCCACCAGCTCAACAACCTTTACTGACCTGGGGATCGATCCGGATGTCATTCAGCCTCGCCCAGTACGAAGCCACGATGGACAAACTCTCGTCCAAGATGACGGACCTCTCGGACAAGCTCGACAAGGTCGATCCGACGATCCGCAGGGCCGCCGATCGGTGGTTCATCACCCAGGGCATCGCCGATCGCCTGGTCTGGGTGGGCAACAAGCTCCTCGAACTCGGCTCGGCGATCCTGGACAAGATCGCTGAACTGCTCAAAGGCGCCGCCGCGCCGGTGACGTTCTTCTTCACCGCATCGGAGTGGCAGGGCCTGCGAGGGCTCGCCACAGGCGTGGCCGGCGAACTCAAGCCGGAACAACTCGGCGTGGCCCGCGTGTGGAACGGGCAGGCCGCCGAGTCGTACATCAAGCAGATCAAGCCCCAGTCCGAGGCCGCAGCCCGGATCGGAGTCATCGCCGACAAGACCGCCACCGCCCTGAACACCTGCGCGGTGGCCGGCCTTGCCTTCTACGTGGCGCTCGCCGTCATCCTGACCAAGTTCATCATCGCGACAATCGCCGCGCTGGCGGCCCTGGGCAGTGTGGTCTTCTCCTGGGCCGGCGCCGCCCTCATCGTCGAGGAAGCCGCCGTCAACACCGGAATGATCATCGCGGCGGTCAGCACGCTGATGGCCGTGCTCGGTGCGCAGGCCAGCCAGATGGTGATGCTGCACGGCGAAGCGATCGACGCCAGCGCCTTTCCCGGCGGCAAGTGGCCGGACGCCGCCCCCGGGCACTTCAGCGACGCCACAGTCAAAGACGGCGACGCCGACTGGTCCCTCAAGCCCTGACCACGCCGGCCGGCGTCACCGTCGTCACCAGCACCACCGGCCCTCAGCCGGACCGTTCGGGACGCTGGCGGGCGAAGGCGTCCACCCGGCCCCAGCGGCCCGGAATGTCCAGCAGCGCGATCCGACCGAAGACGGACGGCAACGCCGGCTCCACGGCGAGGTGGTCCTCGTGCGGCGAGATGCCGAGCATCGTGCGGATGAGCAGCATGCACGCGCCACTGGACCAGGCCTGCGGGCTGCCGGCCGTCGGGTACCGGACCGGGTACCGGGTGGTGTGACGGTCGTACCCGCCGAACGCCTCCGGCAGCCGCCCCTGGAAGTAGGTGGCGGCGGAGAAGATCCCCTCCGCGATGCGACTCGCCTCGGCGCGGAAGCCGTACCGGCGCAGACCCCACGCGATGAACGAGTTGTCGAACGGCCACACAGTGCCGTTGTGGTAGCCGAGCGGGTTGTAACGGCCCTGCCCCTCGGCGAAGGTGCGTACCCCCCAACCGGAGAACAGCGCCGGCCCCATCAGGTGCTCCACGACGCTCGGGGCTCGCTCCGGCGGCACGATGCCACTCCACAGCAGATGCCCGATGTTCGACGACAGGCTGTCCACGGGAGTCCCGTCGCCGTCGAGCGCCAGCGCGTAGTAGCCCCTGTCGTCGAGCCAGAAATCCCTGTTGAAGCGGTCGTACAGGGCCGCCGCCTCGCGTTCCAGCCGGTCGGCGTAGTCCGGGTCACCCCAGACGGTACGCGCGAGGCGCGCACCTCGGATCTTGGCGTCGTAGGCGTACCCCTGGGTTTCGCATGTCGCCCTCGGGAAGCCCGGCAGCCTCCCGTCGACGTACGAGATGCTGTCCCAGGAGTCCTTCCAGCACTGGTTCTCCAGGCCGGTGACGCGGTTGCGCCGCTCGTAGGAGATGTAGCCGGTCCCCGTCAGGTCCGCGTACCTGTCGATCCACTCCAGGGCCGCACGGGCCTCCTGCTCCAACTCGACCACGAGCGCCGTGTCGCCGCTCCACCGCTCGTACTCGTCGAGCAGCACCACGAACAGCGGTGACGCGTCGACGGTGCCGTAGTAGGGGGAGTGTGGCTGCTCCTCGAACGCCGCCGACTCCCCGTAGCGCAACTCGTGCAGGATCCGACCGGGGTCCTCCTCCAGCAGGTCGTCTCTGCGGGCACCCTGGAGCGAGGCGAGGATCCGCAGCGTCGGCGGGGTCAGCGACGGCGTGACGGCCAGTGTCTGTAGGCAGGTCAGCAGGCTGTCGCGGCCGAACAGGGTCATGAACCAGGGCAGCCCGGCCGCGGGTACGGCGGCGCCGCCGAGCGAGAGCGGGGCGAACCGCAGCGCCGCCAGGTCCACAAGGCTGCGCTCGTACACCTGCTGGACCGGGACGCTGTCGGTGTCCAGCTCCGGGGCCTGCGCGACCCACTCCCGTACGCTCTCGGGCAGGGTGGAATCATCCGGCCGCAACGCCCGCACGGCGGCCCGGAGGTCGACACCGTCGGGGCGCATCGCCCGCATGACCAGGTGCAACCGGCTTGACCACTGCTCGTTGGGGCGCAGCCGCACCGTGAACCGCAGCCCGTGCGGGTCGAAGGTGGCCGGTTCACTCGCCGTCACGGAAACCTCGCGGCGGAACGTGCCACGGCGGTAGCCCAGCCGCAACTCGGTCGGCTCGATCTCGGTGTAGTGGCAGCCCACCTTGTCGTGGAGGTCGAACTTGATCTCGAAGATGTCGGCGAAGTCGGCGGCCACCTCGAGGCGTACATCCAGGTCGAGGTCCTTGTCGCCGTAGTTGAAGATCGTCAGCGACTCGGTCAGATCCGGGCCGATCCGTCGCCGCCGGATCGCCGACACGTCCGCCTGCACGTAGTCGACCGCCCCGCCCGGCACGACGAAGAACGTGACCTCGTAGTACTTGCTGTCGTCCACCGACAGCGCTGTCAACCGCTCCCCGTTGATGGTGAGCACCCAGCGGGACAGATAACGCGTGTCGGCGGCGAACAGCCCCACCGGCGCGCTGGACGACGACTCCACGTCGCCGCTGGCGTCCGACACGATGAATGTGTTGCCGTCGAGGCACGACACGGTGCCCGGGACGTCCCTCACGAGGTGTGCTTCGTCGTCGGCGGGCCACCGGGGTCGGACGCCGACGGGAACAGCCGGCCGACCCGCAACGCCAGGGCGAGGTCACCGTCGACAAGGATCTCGCCACGGGTGATCGCCGCCAGACCGTTCACCTCACCCCGCGCCATCGCGTCGGCGACCTGCGCGGACACTCGGATGACAGTTCCGGCGGGATCGGCGGCCCGCGTGACGCGCAGATCGCCGCGATCAATTGTCAGCAGCCACTGCTGCACCCGATCACCGTCCCGGATGTCGAACCGGACGCTGCCCCGAACCTTGTTGAATCGCGGATCGTGGCCGCCCGCTGTCAACCGCTCGAAGAAGGCACTGGTCGCCGTCATCCGACCTCCGCAGGCGCTGGTAGGAGAGCAGATCGGCTACCCGCTGTGCGCGGCCGCTAACCTCGGGCGTCCCGCACCCCGCCCGGACGGACACCTCAATGCGGATCTCCGTGCCGGTCGGTACGTCGACGTCCGGGTGTTCACGACGAAGATTCCGCCGGCCGTGTCCGTGACCCAGGTCGAGGCGGTGGCCGCACCGCCCACGGCTCACGGCGCGAGCGTGACGCGCGACCAAGTGATCCCGTCGGTGGTGACCAGGGCGTGGTCAGGCTCTCCAGTCGACCCGTCGTCGCGCCCGAAGAGCCAGGCGTAGCCGGGCGCGACGCTGACCGAGCCGACGAGCCGGCCGTACTCCCGCGCGACCGTGAAATGCCGCCCGCTGTCCCGGCTGACCAGGAGCTTCGCGCGCCGTTCAGGCTCGGTACCCCCGCCCGGGGTGATCACCAGTAGGGATCCGTCCGACCCGACAGTGAGGTCGTAGTATGTCTCCGCCGGCAGGTCGGCGCCGGTGTCCGTCCACGTCTTCGCACCGTCCGTGGTCCTCAGGAGCTTCACCCCACCGGAAGTCTCCCGCGGGGCGACCAGCAGGTACCCCTCCCGGTCGTTGAGCCCGACCACCGACACAGCGCGCGCGTCGTCTCCCACCTCCCAGGTGGTCCAGGTAGCGCCCCGGTCGACGCTGCGGGCCACCGTCGATCCCGAGGCGCCTCCCATCTGGTAGATCGCCCAGATGCTGCCGTCTGCTGCCGGGTAGAGGCTGAACAGTGGACGCCAGGAGGGCGCCTTGGCGGTGAGCCGATACACCGTTCCACTCGACGGGTCCACCGCCAGCGGCTCCGCCAACGGTCCACAGCCGAACCCGCAGAGGACGGGTCGGGCCGTCGCCGGGAACGTGGGTACGGCGACGATCGCGGAGTTTCCGTCCCGCCAGGTACGGCCGTAGTCGGTGGAGAGGCGGGGCAGCCCTGAGTCCGTGACCAGGTAGGACCGCTCACCGAGTACGGAGAAGTCAAGGCTGCTGCCCAGCGTCGCGGTGGTGGAACCGGCCGTACATCTCGTGCCCTCGAAGCGCGCCGCGTCCCAGTCCGACCAGCTCCGGCCGCCGTCGCCGGTGTACGTGAAGTGCAGGACGCAACCGTCCTGCCGCACGTCGACCCCGGAATCGGGCCCGGTCAGTGTGAGTTCCCTGAACTGCGCGGGCGACGGTTTCGCCGGATCGACTGGGGCGGCCCGGTCTGGCTCGCCCACCAGCGGTACGACAGCGATACCGGACAGCGCGACAAGGGCGACCGCTACCATCGCGATCGACCGGTGTCGGCGGGACCGGGCCGCGGATCGCAGCTCTTCGACGGGCGGCTGCCGGACGGCCTCGGCGACAACGTCCACGTCGAATCCGGAGAACTCACGACCGGACATCGATCCTCCCGGTTTCCGTGGTGTCGGTGTCGGCAGCTTTCTCGGGTTCGGCTCTCTCGGTTTCGGCGAGCAGCGCCGCCAGGGCGTTCCGTCCCCGAGACAGCCGGGACTTCACCGTTCCAGCCGAGACACCCAACGTGGCGGCGACCTCGTCCACCGGCAGGTCGACCAGGTAATGCAGCGCCAGGGCGTGCCGCTGCCCCTCGGGCAGTACGCGCAGGGCGGCGAGCAGGGCGAGGTGGTCCGGGGAGCGGTCGGCGACGGCCGGCGGCGGGCCGATGCGGCGCAGCAGGCCGTCGAGCACGCGGCGGCGGCGGTACCGGCTGCGGGCCCAGTTCACCGCGACCCTGCGCAGCCACGCCTCCGGGTTCTCCAGCCCGGCGAACCGCCGTGGCGACACCAGTGCCCGGGTGAACGCTTCCTGGACCGCCTCCTGCGCCTCGTTCAGGTCACCGGTCACCGCGTACAACTGGACCACCAGCCGTCGGAAACAGCCGGCGTAAAGCTCGGAGATCAGATCGCCGTCCGACACCGTCACCTCCCTTCTCCACCACTCCCACCAACGGGCTGGGAAGAAGGTTCCAGTGGCCGGTCAGGATATGACGACGCGCGCGGCCGCCGGACCTTTCGGATGAGCCCAGGTCGAAGTCGACCACGACGGGGGCCCGTCCGACAGGCACGGGGGTCGCCGCGTTTCTGCCCAGAACGTCTCCGCGCCAGGGCCGAGAGACGTTCTGGGCAGAAACGGACACCGGAGGCGGGACTACGGCATAGCGTCACGGTGGCGGATGCACCGCCCGTGCCGCCGCGACGACGGCGGTCCGCCGAGCGGAAGGGGCCGGACGTGGATCGTGTCGACGGGGTACGCCTGCCGGAACTGGAGAGGGCGGAGCCGGGTAAGGCGCTGCCGCGGGCGCTGGGCGGGCTCAGCCTCGCGCTCGGCGTCGGCGCGCTTGTCGAACCCGTGCCGCTGGCCCGCCTCACCGGGGTCGACGACTCCCCGGCGGCGGTGGCGGTCATCCGGGCCGTCGGCCTGCGGGAACTCTCGCACGGCGCCGCCCTGCTCGCCGGCCGCCACCCCGGCGGCTGGGTGTGGACCCGGGTGGCCGGCGACGCCATGGACCTGACGCTGCTCGGTCGGGCGCTGGCAGACCGGCGCGGCGAGCGCCGTCGACGGCTCGCGCTTACCACCGCCGTGATCGCCGGCATCACCGCCGTCGACCTGGCCGTCGCCATCGCCGCGACCCGCGCCCGCCGAGCCCGCGACCGCATGATCCGGGTCAGTCTCGGCGTCACCGTCAACCGCTCGCCCGCCGAGGCGTACCGGTTCTGGCGTGATCTGGAGAACCTGCCCCGGTTCATGGCGCACCTTGAGTCGGTGCGCGCCGACGACCTGCGCCGCTCGCACTGGATCGCCCGCGGCCCCGCCGGCCGGCACATCGAGTGGGACGCCGAGATCGTCGACGACAAGCCCAACCGGTCCATCGCCTGGCGGTCGCTGCCCGGCGCCCGAGTGCCAAACGCCGGTCGCGTCCGCTTCCTGCCCGCGCCGGGCGACAGGGGCACCGAGGTACGCGTCCAGCTCGGCTACGCGCCACCCGCCGGGTCGCTCGGCCGCGCCGTGGCGAAGCTCTTCGGCGAGGAACCCGAGCAGCAGGTCCGCGACGACCTGCGCCGGTTCAAGCAGATGCTGGAGGCGGGCGAGGTGGTCCGCTCCGATGGCAGCCCCAACGGCATCTCCGTGCGCCAGCAGGTCATGCAGCGCCCGGCCCAACCGCTGCCCGACACCCGCCGCTGACCACGACCCACCACAGAGGACTCCGCATGAAGGCCACCGCCTGGATGGGCACCGACCGCGTCAAGGTGATCGACGTACCCGAACCGAAGATCATGAATGCGCGGGACGCGATCGTGAAGATCAGCACCACCGCGATCTGCGGCTCCGACCTGCACCTCTATCACGGCTACATCCCCGCGATGCGCAAGGGCGACATCCTCGGCCACGAGTTCATGGGCGAGGTCGTCGAGGTCGGGCCGCAGGTGCGCAACCTCGCCCCCGGCGACCGGGTGGTGGTGCCCTTCCCGATCGCCTGCGGGCACTGCTCGTCCTGTCAGCGCGGCCTCTACTCGGTCTGCGAGAACTCCAACCCCAACGCCGGCGTCGCCGAGCAGGTCATGGGCCACTCACCGGCCGGCATCTTCGGGTACTCCCACCTGCTCGGCGGGTACGCGGGCGGCCAGGCCGAGTACGCCCGCGTGCCGTTCGCCGACGTCGGCCCGCTCAAGGTGCCCGACGAGGTCCCCGACGACCAGGCGGTCCTGCTCGCCGACGTGTTCCCGACCGGCTACATGGGCGCCGAGATGTGCGACATCAAACCCGGGCAGGTCATCGCGGTCTGGGGCGCGGGGCCGGTCGGGCTGCTCGCAGCGGCAAGCGCCCGGCTGCTCGGCGCCGAACGGGTGATCGTCATCGACCGACTCCCGTACCGCCTGCGGCTCGCCGAGGAGCACGCCGGCGCCGAGACGATCAACTACGAGCACGCCGACGTGCTGGACACCCTCAACGAGATGACCGCCGGCCGAGGGCCCGACGCGTGCATCGACGCGGTAGGCCTGGAGGGCCACCACGGAAACGCCGCCATCTACGCGTACGACAGGGCCAAGCAGGCCACCCGGACCGAGACGGAACGGCCGTTCGCGCTGCGCGAGGCGATCCTGGCCTGCCGCTCCGGCGGGGTGGTCTCGGTCATCGGCGCGTACGGGGGCGTCGTCGACAAGTTCCCGATGGGCGCGTTCATGAACCGGTCGCTGACCATGCGCACCGGCCAGTGCCACGTCCAGCGCTACACCCGGCCGCTGCTGGAACGCATGCAGCGCGGCGAGATCGACCCGAGTTTCGTCGTGAGCCACCGGATGCCGCTGCGCGACGCCCCGAAGGGCTACAAAATCTTCCAGAAGAAGCAGGACGACTGTACGAAGGTGCTGCTCAAGGTCTGACAGCCAGGACCGCAGCGATGATCGACTCCGTTTCGGCGACATCGGGGTATCCGCCTCAACGGGACACCGCGATATCGCCGATCCCGTGTCGATCTCGCATGTCCACCAACCCTGCCCGCGCACAGCCTTTGGAGCTGATGTCGTAGGAGTATCGGGTGGTCCGGGGTGTGGGCCGGCGGACTGGTTGTGGTGGCTGGCGGGTCGGATGCGCATCCTTTGGAGCTGATGCCGTAGACGATTCAGCTACCTGTGCGCTGTGGGTGAGTCTGCTGCCGGGCGAGCTGCTGCCGGGCGAGCTGGGGCCGGCGAGCGCGGGAGTGATGTCGCAAACAGTTCAGCTCCAGAGTCGCCTGGGTGCGTGGTGGGTGGGTCCGCTGCCGCGACGCGTGGGCTGCCGCCGTTGATGTGATGTCGCAAACGGTTCAGCTCCAAAGGAACCGAGCAGCACCCGCCCGCCCTCGCTGGCCTCGTGCACGCTGCGCCTCGTGCACGCTGCGCCGCCCTCGTGCACGCTGCGCCGCCCTCGTGCACGCTGCGCCGCCCTCGTGCACGCTGCGCCGCCCTCGTGCACGCTGCGCCGCCCTCGTGCACGCCGTCCCGTCCGCGCCGCCCGCGTGCCGTCCGTGCCTCGCGGGCGCCGGGACCTGGGTTGTTGGGGGAGTTGTGGCGGTTACGGGATTGGCCACTCGTGGACCGGGCGGTTGCTGTGCATCAGCGTCACGTAGTGGCGGACCACCTCGCGGAGCGCCTCCGGCCGGTCCAGGTGGTCGGCGGACTCCAGTCGATGCAGTGTCTCGACCTGCCAGCTCGCCCCGTTGCGACCAGTAAGGCAGCGCTGCTCGATGATGCCCAGCAGCCGGTCGCGCTCGGCTGGGTCGAGCCCCCAGCGGTCCAGGCCGTGGTGCGCCATCGGCAACAGTCGGCGCAGCACCAGCTCGGTGACCGGCAGGTAGCCCAGGCCCGGCCAGAAGACCTGCGCGTCGATGCCGTAGCGGGCGCAGCTGGTGAAGTTCTCCTCGGCGGCGCTGAACGACATCTGCGACCACAGCGGCCGGTCCGATTCGGCAAGGGCCCGGACCAACCCGAAGTAGAAGGCGCCGTTGGCGATGGTGTCGACGACTGTCGGCCCGGCGGGCAGCACTCGATTTTCCACACGCAGGTGCGGGCGGCCGCGCGACACGTCGTACACCGGGCGGTTCCAGCGGTAGATCGTGCCGTTGTGCAGCCGCAACTCGGCCAGGTTGGGCACCTCGCCGGCCGCGAGGGTCTGCGCCGGGTCCTGCGGGTCGCACACCGGCAGCAGCGCCGGGAAGTAACGTACGTTCTCCTCGAACAGGTCGAACACGGTGGTGATCCAGCGTTCGCCGAACCAGACTCGGGGTCGTACCCCCTGGGCTTTTATCTCCTCCGGCCTGGTGTCGGTGGCCTGCTGGAACAGCGGGATGCGGGTCTCGCGCCACAACTCCCGGCCGAAGAGCAGCGGCGAGTTCGCGCCGAGCGCCACCTGGACGCCTGCGACGGCCTGCGCGGCGTTCCAATAGTCGGCGAACTGGGCTGGGCTGACCTGGAGGTGGAACTGGGTGCTGGTGCAGGCCGCCTCGGGGGTGATCGTGTCGGCGGTGACCGACAGCCGCTCCACACCGCTGATGCTGATCGGCAGGTCCTCGCCCCGGGCGGCGAAGATCTGCTCGTTGAGCAGCTTGTAGCGGGGGTTCGCCGAGAGCGTCTCGGCGGTCAGGTGCTCGGGCCGCAACGTCGGCAGAATGCCGATCATGACCATGTGCGCGCCGACAGCCCGCGCCTTCTCCTCCGCGGCGTTGAGGCTGGCCCGCACGTGCTCCTCGAAACTGGCCGTGCCGGTGCCGGTGAGCCGGCGCGGCGGCACGTTGATCTCGATGTTGAACTGGCCCAACTCTGTCTGGAAGTGCGGGTCGGCGATGGCCTCCAGCACGTCGGCGTTGCGCATCGCCGGGTTCGACGCCTCGTCGACGAGATTCAACTCGATCTCCAGCCCGGTCATCGGCCGGTCGATGTCGAACCGCGACTCGCGCAGCATCTCGGCGAAGACGTCCAGGCAGTTGCGGACCTTCTCGCGGTAGCGGGCCCGATCCTCACGACTGAAGGTGCGTACGCCGACATCTTCGCCCATGGTCACCACCCTGTCACCGCTGGTTCCCCTAACCTTGCACGGCTGCGCGGGCGGGGGAAGACCCGACGCGCCTTTCCTACCCACTGGCGGGCCGGGTGATCCCTGTCGCGTCCGCGTGGTCCGTGCGGGATTGACCGACCCGCACCGCTAGCATTGCCGCCCGAGAGGTGGTGGCGTGGGGATGCGCGAAAAGGTGACCCGACTGTTCGTCGCGGCGGCGATCGCCGAGGCGTGCTCCTGGCTGGCTCTGCTGATCGGCATGGCGGTCAAGTACGGCCCGCCGGACAACGAGCTGGGCGTCAAGATCTTCGGCCCGATCCACGGCGGCCTGTTCGTCGCGTACGGGCTGCTGGTGCTCGCTGTGGCCCGCCTGCACCGCTGGAGCATCCCGGCCACCCTCGTCGCGTTGGCCTGTGCTGTTCCGCCGTTCGCCACCCTGATCTTCGAGCGGTGGGCGCTCCGTCGGGGCATGCTCGGCACCGCCGATCGTCCGACCCGCGAGCCCGCCCCGGTCGCCTGACCCTCCCGTACCCATATCTCGCCCCCGGCCCGGCCCGGCGCGGCCACGCCGCCCGGCGGTCAGGTCAGCGCGGAGCAGGCCACCACGCCGGCGAGCAGCAGCGCGCCCACCACGGCCTGCAACAACAGCGGCGGGCCGAGGTGCGACCAGAGCGTCGCGGTACGCGGAGTGAGCAACTGCCCGGTGGTGAGGTTGACGATCCGCTCGATCCGAGGTGGCAGCTCCGGGTCGCGTTGCGGACGCAGGGTGAGCTGGACGTCGTCGGCCGGGTGCAGGGCGCTCTGCGGCAGATGCCCGTGCAGCTCCACCTCACAGAGCTGGCCGGCGGTGTTGCGTAGTCGCACAGGCGTGACCAGGTATTCCGGGCCCTGCTTCAGCTGCTTCCAGCGGCGACGGGTGCCGCCACCGCCGAACGAGAAGAGCGCGCGCAGCAGCAGGGCGGGCAGCCGGGCGAACGCCGCCGCCGTGAGCACCGCGACCAGCACCGGTTGACCGACGCGTACCTCACGGGTGTAGCCGTCGAGGAGGCGGACCAACCGCCCGGTGACGATTCGCTCCGTCGGGTGCACGATCCGACGGGTGTGGAGCCCGCTGTCCATTTCCACCACCGAGAGTCCGCGTGTGTTCACTCATCGTATAGACATCCTCGGTTGAACGACGTGAATGAAACCTGGTCACGGGCTCACGGCTGCGAGGTGACATCCCGGGCGACCCGGGTAAGCGGGGGGTCGAGCTGGAAAGGGGTCGAGCATGCAGCTGTCCTTCCTGCGCCCGCTCTACGACCGACCCGGGCCGTGGTGCTCGGTGTATCTGGACGCCTCCGCGGACACGGAGGACGCCCACCCCGCACTGGACCTGCGCTGGCGTGCCTTGGAACGCAGCCTGGCCGAACAGGGGGCGGACGAGGCGAGCATCGCCGCGTTGGACCGGGTGATCCGGGGCCACGATCCGATGGCCGGGGACTACGGCCTGGCGGTCTTCGCAAGCCACGGTCGAGTGGTGCTCTCCGAGTATCTCTCCGCGCCACCGCTGCGCGACCTGGCGAGTTTTGGGCCGTTGCCGCACGTGATGCCACTGCTCGCCCAGCGGGGTGAACAGGTGGCCTGGGTACGGGTGCTGGCCGACCGCGCCGGCGCGGACGCGATCGCGATCAGCGCCGGCGGGGTACCCCGGCGGGCGCAGGTCGCCAGCCGGGATTCCTTCCCGCTGCGCCGCGTGCACCCGGGTGGCTGGTCCCAGTCGCACTATCAGCGAGCCGCCATGGAGGCGTGGCACCACAACGCGGGCGACGTCACGGCGGCGACAGTGGAACTCGCCGAGAAGGTCGGCGCGGAGGTGGTGGTCGTCGCCGGTGATATCCGGGCAACCGGGATGATCGCCGCACAGATGCCCGAGCGCTGGCAGGACGTCATGGTGCGTACCGACGCGGGCTCGCGGGCCGCCGGGGCGGACCAGACCCTGCTTGACGACCTCACGGTGCAGACCATCGCGGAGGTCGCCGACCAGCGGATCACGGCCGCGCTGGACAAGTTCGGCGTCCAGGAGGACGTGGGCGCCGGCCTCGACGCGGTCGTCTCGGCGCTGCAACGCAACCAGGTCGACACGATGCTGATCGTGGACGACCCGTCGGCCAACGGCGAGCTGTGGATCGGCTCGGAGCCGACCGAGATCGCCGTCGACCCGGGCCAGCTCGCCGCCATGTCGGTGGGCAACCCGCAACGGGTACGCGCCGACGCGGCGCTGGTGCGGGCACTTGTCGGCACCGATGCGGCGCTGACCGTGCTCGGCCCGGACGAGGCGCCCGACCTCACCGACGGCGTCGGCGCGGTGCTGCGCTATGTCGACGAGAGCACGCCGGGGCGCGGCAATGGCTGAGCGTCGGGTCGCCGACCTCGTGGTGGAGCGGCTTCGCGCCTGGAGGGTGCCGCGTGTCTTCGGCTACCCCGGTGCGGCGATCGCCCCGCTGCTCGACGCGCTGGACGATTCCGGGGGCGACCCGGCGTTCATCCCGGCCCGGCACGAGGAGACAGCCTCGTTTATGGCGACCGGGCACGCCAAGTTCACCGGCGGCATCGGGGTCTGCCTGGCCACCCAGGGGCCGAGCGCGGTGCAGCTGCTCAACGGCCTGTACGACGCCAAACTGGACAGCAAGCCAGTGGTGGCGATCGTCGGTGAGGACATCGCCGGACCGCTGGGCGGCGCACACCAGCAGATCGGGTTGAGCCGGCTCTTCGGCGACGTGTGCAACCAGTTCGTCCAGTACGGCCGCAGCCCGGAGGCCGTGGCGTCGTTGCTGGACCAGGCGTTCCGCACGGCGGCGGCGACCCGCAGCCCGACGTGTGTGGTGCTGCCCCGGCATCTGCAGGAGGCCCTCGTGCCCAGCCTGCAGGGGTATCCGTCGGGCGTGATCACCGCGACGCCGGGCGAGCCGCTGGCCCGGGTGCTGCCGCACGAGGCGGACCTCGACGCCGCCGCGCAACTGCTCGGCAACGGTCAGCGCACCGCGATCCTCGTCGGTCAGGGTGGTCGCGGTGCGGCCGAGGAGATCATCGAGCTGGCCGACCGGCTGGGTGCCGGGGTGGCCACGTCACTGCTGGGAAAGCCGGTCCTCGATGAGCGGCTGCCCTTCCACACCGGCGTGCTCGGTGAGGTCGGCACCCCGGCCGCGGCGGAGCTGATGGGCGGCTGCGACACGCTGCTGCTCGTCGGCACCAACGACCCGTGGACCGACTACTTCCCGATGCCCGACCAGGTGCGAGCGGTGCAGATCGACATCGACGGCACCCGCATCGGCAGCCGGTACCCGGCGGACGTTCCACTGGTCGGCGACGCCGCCGAGACGTTGCGGGCGTTGCTGACCCGGGTGCCGGCCCGGCCCAACCAGCAGTGGCGGGCGACGGTGGAGGGCGGGGTCGACCGCTGGCGGGCCACCGCTGCCGACCGGGCCGCCGCGCCCGCCGAACCGATAAACCCGCAACTGGTGCTCCAGGAGCTGTCCGCCCGGCTTCCGCACGACGGTTCGGTCGCGGTCGACGTCGGCTCGGTCCTCTTCTGGTACGCCCGGCACCTCGTCCTGCCACCCGGGGTGAACGCGCAGCTCTGCGGCACACTCGGCTCGATGGGCTGCGCCCTGCCGTACGCGGTGGCCGCCAAACTCGCCGCGCCCGACCAGCCGGTGATCGCGCTTGTCGGCGACGGTGCCATGCAGCTCAACGGCCTCGCCGAGCTGATCACGGTGTCGCACCACTGGCAGAAGTGGGCCGACCCACGGCTTGTGGTGCTGGTGCTCAACAACCGTGACCAGTCCGGCATGGGCGGCGGTCGGCCGGTGTCAGCGGACCCGACCGACCGCCGCCCCGACGTGCCGTACGCCGGCTGGGCCCGGTTGTTGGGGTTGCACGGTGTTCGTGTGGACCGGCCGGAACTGGTCGGTGCGGCCTGGGACGAGGCGCTGGCAGCGGACCGTCCCTGCGTGCTGGAGGCGGTGGTCGACGCCACCGTGCCGCTGGCCCCGCCGGAGCCGGCCTTCGCCGACCTGCGTGGCCTGTACGCCGAGGGGGAGCCGGCCCGGCGGATCCGGGAGCAGGTGGAGCAGGCCGTGGCCGTGCAGGATCTCGTCTAGGCGCAGCCAACGGGGCATCAGCAGCGGCCCGCCCCAGCCGCCGCGCCGTAGCCGCAGCCGCCGCGCCGTAGCCGCAGCCGCCGCGCCGTAGCCGCAGCCGCCGCGCCGCAGCCGCAGCCGCCGCGCCGCAGCCGCCGCGCCGCAGCCGCCGCGCCGCAGCCGCCGCGCCGCAGCCGCCGCGCCGCGGTCACCACCGCGCCGCGGCGGCGTTGTGCCGCGGTGACCACCGCGCTGCGGCGGCCGTGCCGCGGTGACCGTTGCGCCGCGGTGGCCGTCGCGCCGCCGTGACCGTCGGGTTGCGGTGCGGTGACCAGCGTGCTGCGGGCCGTCGCACGACCTGCCGCGTCCGCCGCCTGACCGGTCGGGTCGGGCCCGGCTCCTGACGCGCCCGGGCCGTACCCTCTGCGCGTCCTTTGCTCTGCTTACCTCCACGCAACACCGTGGGGGCGCGAGTGGTGCGTGGAGGTAAGCAGAGCAAAGGACGCGCGGGGTTCCCCAGTGGCTCGGTGGCGAGAGGTGCCCGATCGGCGTTCGAGCCCGGCATGGTCGACTCCAGGTCGGCGATATGGGGGTGTTCTGCCGGGTCGGACACCCCATATCGGCGATCTGGAGTGGATCATCGCGGGCGAGCGGGCGAGCGGGCGAGCGGGCGAGCGGGCGGGCGGGCGGTCGGGGGTTCCGGGCCGATGTGCGCCGACGACGCCAAGGGAACCCGGCCCGCCGACGACGGCCACAGAATCCGGCGCGCCGACGACGCCCACTGAATCCGGCGCGCCGGCGACGCCACGGGAACCGGGCGCGTCGAAAGGCCTGGTGCCGTGCAACCCGACGCCTCGGGTCCGATGGACCTCTGCGGCCCGCTCCCGCCGGGCAGGGGTGATCGTCGCCGAACGCCTTCGATGAGCGGCGCACCCCGGCGACCTGCGGATTGGTGCCGCCGGGTGGGGGATGTGCCGTTTGAACCCCATCGGGACGGGAAGCCGGGCTGCGTGGTGAGCGAACGAGGCAAGGTGGAGCCGGTGCACAAGGTGCGCAAGGGGCTCATGGCCGACGGCGCCGGTCTGGCCGGCGACCGGGTCGTGGCCCTGGGCAGCGCCGCCCGGGTGCTTGTCGCCGCCACCGCCCGGGCGCTGCGCGGCCTGGACTGCGCCGACCTCGGGCACACCGGGCCGATGTCGCGGTTCCCCGGCGCCCCCGAGCCGGTACGCCGCGCGGCGATCAACCGGGCCGCCGGACGGGTCGTGCTCACCGCAGGCCAGGTCGAGGAGGTCGACGGGGCGCGGGTGGCGCGGTGGTTCGTCGACCAGTACCCCCGGCAGCAGTACCCGGGGGTGCTCATCGGCGCGCCACACGGTGCGGCGGCACACCTCGCGGTTGCCCTCGGTGTGCCGTGGCTGCCGGCTGGCTTCGAGATGACCGCGCAGTGGAACGACGGCGCCGTGGACCGACCGGGGGAGGCCCTGGAGCACGGCGGGGCGCTCGCCGCCCGGCTGGTCGCGGGCAACCCGGACCTGCACGTGCGCCAGGTGCACTGCCCGGCCAGCCGAGGGTCGCTGGCCGGGGTGACGGTGTCGCTGGCGGCCCGGTGGCGAGCGCTGCCGGCGGCGTACGCGCAGTTCCTGACCGACCGGTTGAGCGCGGGCGCCCCGGTGCTGCTGGTGCGCGACTCGCGGAGTTGGCCGGTGCTGGAGCGCGGCCTGGGCCACAGCTTCCAGGTCGGTAGCCCGGCCAGCGGGCTGGACCCGGTGGACTTCCACCCGGACAGCCACGCCCTGCGGCAGGTGCTGCGCTCGGCGGGCGGGGACGCCGGCCGGTGGGAGCCGCCCCAGGTGTCCGTGCCGTCCGGAGACGCCGAGCACGGCATGGACTCGGGCTTCGAAGTGACCGCCCGGGACTGGGCTGCCCGCCGGCAACACCCGCTGCACCGGGTGCTGGTGCCACGGCCGGCGGCGCTGAGCGCCGCGGTGGCCGACCTGTACCGGCGGTGGCTGCGCGGCGCCGGCAAGACCGGTGACCGGCTGGTGGTGGAGTGCGGCAGGTTGCTCGATCCGTGGCAGGTGGTGCGGGCGGGGCTGGTGCCGTACTGGTGTGAGAACGCCACCCGGCGCACCGTCGACGGGGCCGAATGGTGGCTGGCCGGCAGCGAGGCGTTCAGCTCGGTGGACGTACTGCCCGAGCCGCCCGGGGTCCGCTCGCCCGCCCTGGCCGGGCTGCCGCAGTGGCTGGCGGTGGCCGGCTTCGGCCGGCGGCGTCGTGCGCTGGACCGGACCTCCGCCCGGGGCTACCCGGTGACGTCGGTGCCCACCCGCCGGGCGACAGAGGTGCTGCGCGCCCAGCCGTACGACCTGCCCGTTCCGCCCCCGCTGAGGGCCGCTGAGGCCCTCGCCGTACTCCGTGACAGTGGGGGCCACCAGGGGTTACTCGTCTCCTGAGGCGAGCACGCCGAAACTTCCTCGCGAACCCGGGGTCCCGTGATTGAGTACCTACGGAGCGGGAACATCGCTGACTGCGACGGCCTGATTGCGCTGCGCAGAGGCGTTGTCGCCCGCTGGCATCCCAGTCACTGACCCACTTTCCGGCCCGGTGCGTGGCTCGACCACGCGCACGACCGGTTTCCCGATCCGGGCGGGGGACCTTCCTGAGGGAGGCGCGGATGTTCGGACAGACGAGCACGACCACGACCACACCACCACCCACCGAGCGTGGTCTGGAGGATCTCGACGCGGCGGCACTTGCGTACGCGGCCCGGATCGAGGGCCTGCCGCCGGAGCGGCGGCAGGAGGCACGGGACGACCTGGTCCGCTTCGCGCTGCCGTTCGCCGGTCGGCTGGCCCGCCGCTACAGGGGGCGGGGAGAGCCGCTGGAGGATCTGGAGCAGGTGGCCCGCCTGGGGCTTGTCAACGCCGTCGACAGGTACGACCCGGAACGGGGCTCGTTCACCGCGTACGCGGCGATCACCATCGTCGGCGAGATCAAACGGCACTTCCGGGACCGAACCTGGGGCGTACACGTGCCCCGCCGGCTGCGCGACCTGATCCTCGAGGTGGGGCAGGCCACCGCCGCGCTGACAAGTGAACTGTCCCGCGCGCCGTCGGTGGCCGAACTGTCGGCCCGATTGGAGACGCCGGAGGCGGAGATCCTCGCCGCGCTGGAGTCGGCGGCCGGCTACAGCCCCGCGTCACTCAACGCGCCGGTGGGTGGGGAGAGCTCCGCGGAGTTCGGTGACCTGGTCGGCGAGTCGGACAACGCGCTGGAATCCGTCGACGACCGGGTGACCGTCAGCGGTCTGCTGCACCGGCTGCCCTGGCGGGAGCGCCGCATCCTGGCGATGCGCTTCTACGGCAACCAGACCCAGGCCGAGATCGCCGCCCGGTTCGGCATCTCGCAGATGCACGTGTCCCGGCTGCTGTCGCGGGCGCTGACCTGGCTTCGGCAGGCGATGCTCGCCGACTCCCCGCCGCCGTGGCAGAACGGCGTCGCCGAGCCGGACCCGGGCAAGACCCGCATTTCGGTGAAGCAGAACGGCGACCGGGTGGTCGTCGAGGTCGGCGGTGAGGTCGACCGGGACGGCGCCGACAAGCTGCGCCGGGCGGTGCTGGAGGCGGTCACCGGCCAGCCGAGCGAGGTCGTCGTCGACCTGGTCGGCGCGGGTGGCTTCGACGCCGGCGGGATCGCCGCGCTGATGGCCGGCCGGGACGCGGCGGAGCGCACCGGTGTGCCGCTGCGACTGACCCGGGTGCAGCCGGCCGTACGCCGCTCGCTCACCGCCGCAGGCATGGCGCCCGTCCGGGACTGACCGGCAGCGCGTACGCACACGCGACGAGGGCCGACACCGTGGTGTCGGCCCTCGCTACGCGTACTCCCGATGGTCAGCGCTCCTCGGGCCCGCCGTCGCTGTGCGGGTGCCGCCACCGCTCGTGCGGCTTCGGTGCCTCGTCGTCGTCCTGCGGCGCGTCGCTCTGCTCGAAGCTCGGGCGGCGCACGTCCTCGGGCTCCGGAACATCCACCGGCCGGGCACCGGACTCCGGCGCGGGCTGGTATTCGGCGGCCTCGGTGGCGCCGTGCGCGCCTTCGGCGGAGGGCGACTCCGGCACGTGGTGCTCCATGTGCAATTCGTCGGCGAAGTGCTGCGGCGGCTTCGTGGTGCGCTGGGGCAGGTCACGGCCCAGGTCGGAGACGAGCGGGCCGTACTTCAGGTCGAACGCCGGGCGCTCGGAGCGGATCCGGGGCATCTTGTCGAAGTTGCGCAGCGGCGGCGGACAGGTGGTGGCCCACTCCAGGGAGTTGCCGAAGCCCCACGGGTCGTCCACCGTCACCATCGCCCCGTAGCGCCAGGACTTCCACGCGTTGTAGATGAAGAACAAGGTGGACAGGCCGAGGATGAAGGCGAAGATGCTGGAGATCGTGTTGAGCGTGGTGAAGCCGTCGCCGGGCAGGTAGTCGGCGTACCGGCGGGGCATCCCCTCGTTGCCCAGCCAGTGTTGCACCAGGAACGTGCCGTGGAAGCCGATGAACATCGTCCAGAAGTGCGCCTTGCCGAGTCGCTCGTCGAGCAGCCGGCCGGTCATCTTCGGCCACCAGAAGTAGTAGCCGCCGAACAGGGCGAAGACCACGGTGCCGAAGAGCACGTAGTGGAAGTGCGCCACCACGAAGTAGCTGTCGTGGGTGTGCCAGTCGGCCGGCGGACTGGCCAGCAGCACCCCGGTGAGCCCGCCGAGCAGGAACGTGACCAGGAAGCCGACGGCGAACAGCATCGGTGTCTCGAAGGTGAGCTGGCCCTTCCACATGGTGCCGATCCAGTTGAAGAACTTCACGCCTGTGGGCACCGCGATCAGATAGCTGAGGATGCTGAAGAACGGCAGCAGCACCTGGCCGGTGGCGAACATGTGGTGCGCCCACACCGTCATGGACAGCACGGTGATCGCGGCGGTCGCCAGCACCAGCCCGGTGTAGCCGAAGATCGGCTTGCGGGAGAACACCGGAATGATCTCGGTGATGATGCCGAAGAACGGCAACGCGATGATGTAGACCTCGGGATGGCCGAAGAACCAGAAGAGGTGTTGCCAGAGCATCGGGCCGCCGGTGGCCGCGTCGTAGACGTGCGCGTTGAGCAGCCGGTCGGCCGAGAGCGCCAGCAGCGCGGCGGCCAGCAGGGGGAAGACCAGGATCACCAGCAGGCTGGTGAACAGCATGTTCCAGGTGAAGATCGGCATCCGGAACATCGTCATCCCGGGTGCGCGCAGGGTGAGGATCGTGGTGATCAGGTTGACCGCGCCGAGGATGGTGCCCAGGCCGGAGACGACAAGGCCGAGGACCCACATGTTCGCGCCCACGCCGGGGCTGTTCGAGGCGTCGCTGAGTGGGGTGTACGCCGTCCAGCCGAAGTCCGCCGTGCCCTGCGGCGTGAGGAAGCCGCCGATCACCATCAGCCCGCCGAACAGGTACAGCCAGTAGGCGAGCGCGTTGAGCCGGGGGAACGACACGTCGGGCGCGCCGATCTGGATCGGCACGATGTAGTTGGCGAACCCGAAGGCCGCCGGGGTGGCGAACAGCAGCAGCATCACCGCGCCGTGCGAGGTGAAGAGCTGGTTGTACTGCTCGGAGGAGAGGAACTGCATCCCCGGGCGGGCCAGCTCGGCCCGGATCAGCATCGCCTCCAGCCCGGCCGCCAAAAAGAACCCGAAGGAGGTCAGCAGGTACAGCAGGCCGATCTGCTTGTGGTCGGTGGTGGCGAGGAACCTGATCAGGGAGTTGCCGGGGACCGGTGCGCGTACCGCCCCGGGGAAGCCCCCGAAGCGAGCCGGTGCCAGGATCGCCGGACCCCGATCGCGACCGGGTTCCGTGGTTACCCGCTTGGGCATGGCTATCTCACCCCGTCGTGACGGCAGAAGGGACGGGCGTACCTACCCGACCCTCTCACCATGTAACCAGGCGAGAGCGGTAATTTCGGTCAGATCGCCGGGACCGGTCGAACTGCCCCGAACCCTCAGGCGGCGGGCAGCATCGCCCAGACGGCCTTGCCCTGCCCGGCCGGCACGCTGCCCCACCGCTGCGCCAGCTCCCGTACCAGCATCAGCCCGCGACCACCCTCGGCCCGCAGGTCGACCCCGGCGGGCTGCGCGGGAGACTCGCTGCCGTCCACCACGGCCAGGTGCAGGTACGGCCGCCGCAGGGTCACCGTCACCTGCATCGGCGTGCCCGCGTGCCGCACGACGTTGCCGACCAGCTCGCTGAGCACGAGGGCAGCGGGGCCGGCCGCGTCGGGCAGGTTCCATCGCGTGCACGCGTCGACGACCAACTCCCTCGCCCGTCGGCAGGCCTCGGCCACCGGCTCGAACCGGGCCCGCACCCGCAACGACGTGGCGGCGCCGGCGAACCGGGTCGCCTCCTCGCAGTCCGCGGACACCGGCACCACCCGGCACGCCGTCGACTCCGCAAGCCAGCGGGCGGCGACCGGTGGCGGGGCGCAGAGCACCACAGGCACGGCCGGCCACTCCTCGGCCCGCCGGGCCGTCGCCGCGAAGACCGACAGCGCCAACCGATCGCGTACGGCGACGTCGGCGAGGTCGATCACCAACGCCTCCGGCTGGGCGGCCAGTGCGCCGTTCAGCGCTTGGTGCACGGTGCGCATCGTGCCGAGATCCAGCGCGCCGCTGAGCCGGATCACCGCCACCGGTGCCACCTCGCGCACCTCGCAGGTGATCCGGTCGGACATGGGGGCCCTCACTTCGGCTGGTGTGTCGGGATCTGCGAACTACCCGACGTCGCGCCGAGCCAAACCGAGCCGACCGAGCCGGCCCGACCAGGGCTCGGCCCGAGTGCGGCGGCGTCGCCGGGCAGCGGGCTCCACGGTCATCGCCGGGCGCGGCCGGTCAGCAGACCCAGCGCGATCATGCCGACGCCGAGGCCGAGGTGCAGCCAGTCGTCGGCGTCGTTCACCGGCAGCACGTTCGCGCCGGTGTCGTGGCCCACGGCCAGCCCGTACACCCAGAGGACCAGGTAGACCGCGCCGCCGCCGACGAGGAACGCCCGCGCGCCGTCGACCGTGCGGGCCAACACCAGCCCGGCCACCCCGAACAGCAGGTGCACCAGGTTGTGCAGCGCCGACACCTGGAAGACCCCGAACAGGTGCGCGCCCGAGTCGTGACCGGCGAACCGCAGGTCGGCGGTGCCGCTGGTGATCCCCGGGACGAAGCCGAGCACGCCGACAAGCAGGAACAGCACCGCCGCGGCGCTGGCCGCCCGGCGTACCGGCGGTTTGCCGTCGGCCGGGTTGGCCCGGGCCCGGGAGTGCGCCATCGGTCCGACCATCACCGGCTCCTCGCTGCGCGGCGGGGCGTGAGCGCTGCCGGCTACCCGGTGGCGCCCACGGCAAACCCGCCGGCTGCGAGGCGCTCAGACGGGCTGCAACCGCGGCGTGCTGGCCAGGTCGCGGACCCGCTGGTACAGCTCGACGTAGCGCTGGGCCATCACCGTCGGCGTGAACCGCTGCGCGGCCACCCGGCGGCACTCGTCCGGGTCGAGCAGTTCGGCGGCCAGGACGAGGTCACCCAACTCCTCCTCGTCGGCCGTGAGCAGCCCGGTGCGGCCGTGCTCGATCAGCTCCGGCAGGCAGCCCCGGGAGGTCGCCACCACAGGCGTACCCAGGGCGAGCGACTCGACCACGGCCGTGCCGCCCGGCTCCTCCCAGCGCAGCGGGAACAGCGACGCGCGGGCGCTGGCGAGCAGGTCGTCGCGCTCCTGACCGGCCACCGTGCCGACCCAGCGGACCAGGTCACCGTCGACGTGGGGCGCCACCTCGTCGAGGAAGAACCGCACGTCCGGGTTCTGCCGGGCCTCGTCGCCCGCCGCCGCCAGGTCTTCCGGGCGATGGTACGGGCCGACAGGCCCCGCCAGCACCAGCGGAAAGCCGACCCGCTGCGCGAGCCGGGCGCCCACGTCCTGCCCCTTGCCGGGATTGATCCGGCCCAGGATGAGCAGGTGCTCGCCCTTGTCGGGTCGCTGCCGGCGGTCGGCGTCCACTGCCAGCGGGGTGGACAGGTGCACGTGACCCACCGAATGCTCGCGCAGCGCCCGGGGGGCGCGGGCCAGCTGCGACGCGGAGACGCCGTTGACCCGGACCCGGTCGCCGCCGTCCAGGCTCCCGTACAGGTCCGGGTGCTTGGCGAGATCCCAGTGCAGGGTGTGCAGGGTCGGCGGCCCGGACGGCCCCATCGCGGCGAGCGTGGCAAGCCCGACCGCCTCCACGTGGTCGTGCACCAGGTCGATGTCGTCGCGGGAGTGCAGTTCCCGGACCACCCCGGCCAGGTGCGCCTGGGCGATTCCGCAGACCTGGTTGTACGGCCGTTGCAGCGACGCGAACTGCCCGTCGGCGAACACCGACACCTGCTCGTCCACCGGCAGGGTGCTGCTCTGCACCGAGGCGAGCACCACCCGCACGCCGAGTCGGCGCAGCTCGGGCACCAGCGTGGCGATCACGTTCTCGATGCCGCCGTAGCCCGGTGGGGGCACCGACAGCCACGGGCCGGCGTTCATCAGCACGGTGAGGCTCATCGCGTCTGTCCCTTCCGGCCGCTCACGGTGCAGCCGGTTCGCGACTGCGGGGCTCGCAAGAGCGGCTCACTCCTCGCGTTCACGGTGCAGCCGGTTCGCGACTGCGGGGCTTGCAAGAGCGGCTCACTCCTCGCGCTCACGGTGCAGCCGGTTCGCGACTGCGGGGCTTGCAAGAGCGGCCTCACGCCGCGGCCACCCGTCGGCGGGGCACCCGGTGGCGCAGCTCGGCCAGCGGCGGACGCTCCTCGATGGACACGTCGCTGACCACGATCTCCCGGTCGAGGTTCGGCAGGGTTTCCGATCCGCCGCGCCGGAACTGGGTGAGCAGTGCCTCCGGCGACGTGCCGGGCGCCGCCCAGCCGCGCCGCTGCAACCGGGACCACGCGGTCAGCATGATCTGGGCGGACATCCGGCCGAGGGCCGCCGTGTCCTGGTGGCGGTGCTTGCGCTCGCCCAGGTCGACCTGCGCCAACGCGTCCAGGCCGACCAGGTCCAGCAGGTCGATGAGCATTGCCGTCTCCACCCCGTACCCGGAGACGAACGGCACCCGGGCCAGCACGTCGCGGCGGCCGGCGTACTCGCCGGCGAGCGGCTGCACGAAGCCGGCCAGCTCCGGCCAGAAGAGGTTGAGCAGCGGGCGGGCCATCAGCTCGGTCACCCGGCCGCCGCCGTCGGGCTCGATGCTGGCGGCGCCCACCAGCGGCCGGTGGTAGAAGCCCTTGACGAAGTCGACTGACGGGTCGGTGAGCAGTGGGCCGAGCAGCCCGCTCACGAAGTGTGGCCGGAACTCCCGCAGGTCGGCGTCGATGAATGCCACCACGTCGCCCTCGGCGGCGGCGAGCCCCGCCCAGAGCGCGTCACCCTTGCCGGTGAGCTGGGGTAGCCCGCGGGTCATCGCGTCCTGACTGACCACCTCCGCGCCGGCGGCCCGCGCCACCTGCGCGGTGCGGTCGGTGGACCGGGAATCCACCACGATCAGTTCGTCGACCAGGGCGACCCGGTCCATCAGGTGCTCCCGGATGGTCGACACGATCGCGCCGACCGTGGCCTCCTCGTTACGCGCCGGCAGCACCACGCTGACCCGGCTCGCCCCCTTGGCGCGCAGCAGGCGGCGCGCCGGCCAGTCCGCTGCCGAACTAGTCCGGTATGTGGCCCACGCCTCCACCACCGGTGACACGGTCGTATCCCGCACGGGCACCCCCTGTTGTTCGTGCGTGGAAATAGCGACAGTGCTACTTCCCACTCGCCACCACGCGCTAACCGTCTCCGACGCAACAGCTTGATCACAGCGGTGACATTGTCGCGTTCCCGGGGCATGAACGTTTGATTGCGCACACGCCAGGGGACTGCTCCCATCGAAGGAGAAACGTTCTCGAAAGAGGTTTGTCGAATGCGGAAATGCCGGGTGGGTCTGATCGGCGCAGGGGGAGTGGCGCAGCGCCATGCCCGGGTGCTGTCCGGGTTCGACGACGTCGAACTGGTAGGGGTCACCGACGTGGCGCCGGAGGCCGCCGCGGCGCTTGTCGCGCAACACGGCGGGCGCGTCCACGCCGACGTCGCCGACCTGCTGGCCGCCGCGCCCGACGCGGTGTACGTCTGCGTGCCACCGTTCGCGCACGGCCCCGCCGAGGAGGCGGTGATCGACGCCGGGGTGCCGATGTTCGTGGAGAAGCCCGTCGCCGTCGACCTGGTCACCGCCGAGCGCATCGCCGACCTCGTCGCCCAGCGCGGGCTGCGCACCGCCGTCGGGCACCACTGGCGCTACCTGAGCGTCGTCGACCAGGCCCGCGAGCTGCTCGCCGACCGTCCAGTGCGGATGGTCAGCGGCGTCTGGCTGGACAAGGTGCCGCCGGTGCCCTGGTGGCCGGTGCGGGGTCGGTCCGGAGGCCCGGTCGTCGAGCAGGCCGCGCACGTGCTGGACCTGATCCGGGTGCTTGTCGGCGAGGTCACGGAGCTCACCGCGTACGGCAATGGCACGCCGCCGCCTGTCGACGGCGCCGACATCGACTCGGTGACCACCGCCGCGCTGCGGTTCGCCGACGGCGCGGTCGGCACCCTCAGCGCGGCCTGCGTGCTGGGGTGGAAGCACCGGGCCGGGCTGGAGATCCTCGCCGACGGGCTGGCCCTGTCGCTCACCGAGGACGGCCTGTCGATCCGGGACGCCGATGGTGAGCGGCACGTGCCCGCCGACCCGGAGGCCGCCCGGGTGGCGGTGGACCGGGCCTTCGTCGACGCGGTACGCGGCATCGGCGACGACGTCCGTGTCCCGTACTCCGAGGCGTTGGGCACCCACCGGCTGGCCCTCGCGATGGCCGACTCGGCGCGTACCGGCACGCCGGTGCGGCTCGCCGCGCCCGGTGCGCCGGCGCTCACCAGTGGGGTGACAGTCGATGCGTGAACGGGTCGTCACGGTCACCGCTCCCGGGCGGGTGGAGATCGTCGAGCAGGAGGCGCCGCCGCTGCGCCCGGGCACGTTCCGCGTCGAGACGCTGTTCAGCGGCGTCTCCGCCGGCACCGAGCTGAGCTATGTCAAGGGCACCAACCCCTACCTCAACGTCACCTGGAACGCCGACCTCGGTCTCTTCCAACCCGGCGAGGCGAGCACGCCGTACCCGGTGACCCGGCTGGGTTACATGCAGGTGGGCCGGGTGGTGGAGAGCGCCACCCCGGCGGTCGCGGTGGGCACGGTCGGCGCGATGACATACGGGCACCGCACCGGGTGGCTCGCCGACCCGGTCGCCGAACGGTTCGTGGCGCTGCCCGACGACCTGGACCCGATGCTCGGCGTCTACGTCGCGCACATGGGTCCGATCTGCGCCAACGGCCTGCTGCACGCCGCCGCCGACCTGCACGGCCCGGACGTCCGGTCACTCGGCGACGGGGTGCGCGGCCGGCGGGTCGCAGTGGTCGGCGCCGGCGTGGTGGGCCTGCTCACCGCCCTGTTGGCACGCCGGCACGGCGCCGCCTCCGTGGTGGTGCTCGACCCCACCGATCAGCGCCGGCAGGTCGCCGAGGCGCTCGGCCTGGAAACCCTCGACCCGGAGGCGGACGACCCGGCGGTGGTGCTCAAGACCCGCTGGGCGCACACGGCCGGTGACCGGGGCGCCGACGTGGTGTTCCAGTGCCGGGGGCAGGCGTGGGCGCTGCAACTCGCCCTTCGGCTGCTGCGCCCGCAGGGCACCGTGATCGACCTGGCCTTCTACCAGGGTGGCGCGGACGCGGTCCGGCTCGGCGAGGAGTTCCACCACAACGGGCTGGCGCTGCGCTGCGCCCAGATCGGTCGAGTCCCGCGCGGGCTCGCGCCCACCTGGGACCGGGAGCGGCTGTCGGCCGAGACCATCGACCTGCTGCGGGCGTACGGCGACGCGATCGGTAAGCACCTGATCTCGGCGGTGGTGCCGTTCGACGAGGCGGCCACCCTGCTCACTGACCTGGCCGAGCGCCGCCGCCAGGAGTTGCAGGTGGTGCTGGCCGGCTGACCCGAGGCGCCAGCGCGCTCGGGGCGGCTACCGTTCCCGACATGAGCACCCCGAAGGACCGGTCGGCAGGCGACACCCCGAAAGACCGCTCCGTGGGCCTGGCCGCCCTGCTGCCGTACCTGCGGGAGCACCGCGGCACGCTCGTCGTGGTCGGCGCGCTGTCGCTGGCCGGCGCGGCGGCGTCACTGGCCCAGCCGCTCCTGACCCGGTCGGTGCTCGACCGGGTCACCGACGGCCTGGGGGTGTCCCGGCTGGTCGCGGTGCTCGTGGTGCTCGTGGTGCTCAGCGCGGCGATCGGCGGGCTGCGCAACTACCTCCTGCAACGCACCGCCGAAGGGCTGGTGCTGAGCACCCGCCGCCGGCTGGCCGGGCATCTGCTGCGGCTGCCCATCACCGAGTACGACAGCCGGCGCACAGGTGACCTGCTCTCCCGGGTCGGCTCGGACACCACCCTGCTGCGGGCCGTGGTCACCTCCGGCCTCTTCGAGACGGTCACCGGTGCGGTGATGGTGCTCGGCGCCGGCACCGCGATGGTGCTGCTCGACCCGCTGCTGTTCGGCGTCACCCTGCTCGGCGTGGGGCTGGGGCTGGGCTTCGCGACCACATTCGCCCGCCGGGTGCGGGTGCTGGCCCGTGCCGCCCAGGAACGGGTGGGCGAGATGACCTCGGCCGTGGAGCGGGCCATCTCGGCGGCCCGGACCATCCGGGCCAGCCGGGCCGAGACCCGGGAGACGGAGACCGTCGGCGGCAGCGCCCGGGAGGCGTACGCGGCGGGCCTGCGGGTGGCGCGGGTGCAGGCGGTGGTCGGCCCCATCGGCTCGGTGACCGTGCAGGGCGCGTTCCTGCTGGTGCTCGGCATCGGCGGGGCGCGGGTGGCCGCCGGAGCGATCACTGTGGGCGACCTGGTCGCCTTCGTCATGTACCTGTTCTTCCTGGCCCTGCCGCTGGCCCAGGTGTTGAACGCGTACACCCAGTTGCAGAGCGGCCTCGGCGCGCTGCAACGGATCGAGGAGATCCTGGCCGTGCCCGCGGAGGGCGCGGCCGACCGGCCGGCGGTTGGGGGCGCCACGGCGACCCCACGCCGGCCCGCCCCGATGATCGAGTTCGACCGGGTGGGGTTCGGCTACCCGGGCGGTGAGGAGGTGCTGCACGACGTCAGCTTCGCGGTGCCCGCCGGCACCCGTACCGCACTGGTCGGCCCCTCGGGCGCTGGCAAGTCGACGCTGCTCGCCCTTGTCGAACGCTTCTACGAGGTGAGCGCCGGCGCGGTGCGGATCGACGGCAGCGACGTGCGGGAGCTGCCCCGCGACGTGCTGCGCGCCCGGCTCGGCTACGTCGAGCAGGAGGCCCCGGTGCTCGCCGGCACGCTGCGGGAGAACCTGCTGATCACCACCCCGGACGCCACCGACGAGCGGCTGCACCAGGTGCTCGACGAGGTCAACCTGAGCCACCTGGTCCACCGCACGCCACAGGGCCTGGACGTGCAGGTCGGCGAGGGCGGCGTGCTGCTCTCCGGCGGCGAGCGGCAGCGGCTGGCCATCGCCCGGGCGCTGCTGGCCAGCCCGCCGGTGCTGCTGCTCGACGAGCCGACAAGCAACCTCGACGCGCGCAACGAAGCCGCCCTGCGCCGCGCCATCGACGCGGTGGCCGTCCGCCGGACCCTGTTGATCGTGGCGCACCGGCTCGCCACAGTTGTCGACGCCGACCAGATCGTCGTCCTCGACGGCGGGCGGGTGGTGGCCGTGGGCACGCACTCCGAACTGACCGCCACCGACCCGCTCTACCGGGAGTTGGCCACCCACCAGCTGCTTGTCGGCTGATCCACCGGCACCCGGTGTCGACTTGCCGGCAAGATGTCCGACCCGCCGGGCGCAGAAGGCGGTTCGGATCGCGTACCGTTGCCGCTCATGGGTGTGTCGCAACGGTTCAAGAGCAAGTTCCGGCGGTTCCTTCAGCGCCCCGGCCACACCGTGGATCTTGCTCCGCTGGAGAAGCTGCTGCCGGCGATCACGGCGCGCGAGGACGACCTCGCCGCGCTTGACGACGCCGAGCTGACCGAGGCCGCCGGCGCCGCCGCCGGGTATGAGGAGATCTGCGCCGTCGGCCGCGAGGCCGCCCGCCGGGGCCTCGACCAGCGGCCGTACGACGTGCAGCTGCTCGGCGCGATGGCACTGCTGTCCGGCAAGGTCGCCGAGATGGCCACCGGTGAGGGCAAGACCCTCACCGCCACGATCGCCGCGTACGGGCACGTTCGGCTCGGCAACGGGCCGGTGCACGTGCTCACCGTCAACGACTACCTGGCCCGCCGCGACGCCACGTGGATGGAGCCGGTCTACACCCTGCTCGGCCTGACGGTCGGCTGGGTCAACGAGGCGTCCACCCCGCAGGAGCGGCGCGACGCCTACTCCTGCGACGTCACGTACGTCTCGGTCAGCGAGGCCGGCTTCGACTACCTGCGCGACCAGTTGGTCACCGACGTGGCCGACCGGGTGCAGCCGAAGCTGACCACCGCGATCGTGGACGAGGCCGACTCGATCCTGATCGACGAGGCCCGGGTGCCGATGGTCCTCGCCGGCGCGGTGCCCGGTGAGCAGGACCCGGTGCACGCCGCCGCCGCGCTGGTCCGCGGCCTGCGTAAGGACCGGCACTACACGGTCGCGGAGGACGGGCGCAACGTCGCCTTCACCGCCGCCGGCCTGGCCGCCGTCGAGGCCAAGCTCGGCATCGACCTGTACGACGAGGAGCACGTCGCGCAGCTCTCCGCGGTAAACGTGGCGCTGCACGCGCACGCCCTGCTGTACCGCGACGTGGACTACATCGTCCGGGACGGCTCGGTCGAGCTGATCGACGAGATGCGCGGCCGGGTGGCCCAGCGCCGCCGCTGGCCGGACGGGTTGCAGGCGGCCGTCGAGGCCAAGGAGGGCCTGGACGCAACCGCCGAAGGTGAGGTGCTCGGCACCATCGCCGTGCAGGCGTACATCGCGCTCTACCCCAAGGTGTGCGGCATGACCGCCACCGCGGTGCTTGTCGGCGACCAGCTGCGGGAGTTCTTCGGCCTGGAGGTCGCGGTCATCCCGTCGAACACCCCGTGTGTCCGGGAGGACGAGCCGGACCGGATCTACGCCACCAGGGCCGAGAAGGACGAGGCGCTCATCGACGAGATCCAGCGCTGGCACGCCAAGGGGCGGCCGGTGCTCGTCGGCACGCTCGACGTCAAGGAGTCCGAGGGTCTGGCCGCCGGGCTCAACGCGGCCGGGGTGCCCTGCGTGGTGCTGAACGCCAAGAACGACGACGAGGAAGCGGCGATCATCGCCGAGGCCGGCGCGTACGGCGCGGTGACCGTCTCGACCCAGATGGCCGGCCGGGGCGTCGACATCCGGCTCGGCGGCAGCGACCAGGCCGACCAGGAGCGTGTGGCCGAGCTGGGTGGCCTCTACGTGATCGGCAGCGGCCGGCACGACAGCCGCCGTGTCGACGACCAGCTGCGTGGCCGCGCCGGCCGCCAGGGCGACCCGGGCGGCTCGGTCTTCTTCGTCAGCCTGGAAGACGACCTGGTCGTCCGGCACGCCGCCGACTCAGTACCGGCGTCGCCGCGAATGAACGCGGACGGCCTGGTCACCGACGAGCAGGTGGAGTACGCCGTCGAGCACGCCCAGCGGGTCGCCGAGGGCGTCAACCACGAGATCCACCGCAACACCTGGCGCTACAGCGTGGTCATCGAGCAGCAGCGCATCGCCCTCGCCGAGCGCCGGGAGCGGCTGCTCACCAGCGACGTCGCCGCGCTGATGCTGCTGGACAAGATGCCCGAGAAGGCCGGCGAGATGGACGAGGACCTGCTCGCCCGGGCCGCCCGGTCGATCGCGCTCTACCACCTGGACCGGCTCTGGGCCGAGCACCTGGCCGAGCTGTCGGAGGTCCGCGAGGGCGTGCACCTGCGTGCGCTGGGCCGGCTCGACCCGCTCGACGAGTTCCACCGGGCGGCGGTGCCGGCGTTCAACAACCTCGTCCCGGAGATCGAGGCCCGCACCCTCGCCACCTTCGACGAGACCGAATTCGACGAGGATTGGGAGCCCGAGGAGAGCACCCTGGTCCGGCCGACCGCCACCTGGACGTACCTGGTGCACGACAACCCGTTCGGCTCCGAGCTGGACCGGCTGATCGCCTCGGTCGGTCGGCGGCTCAGCGGCGCCTCCCGCTGAGGGGCGAGCCCGCCACGACACGGCCTTCGGGGGCCTCTGCCACACCTCTGCGTGCCGCAGGGGCCCCCGGTTCGCCGTTTCGATCCCGGTTTGCGAGGGTAGTAGGGCGGGTCGGTCAAGTCGGAAGAGAGCAGACGATGGCACACGTGACGACGTCGGCGGGACGCATGCGAGCGTGCACGAGGGCAACGCGCCGGTGAACCTGGACACGCGGGAACCGGTGGTCGAACGGCTCGGTGTGCTGGAGACTGCCGCACTGCTGCGGGAGTTGACCGCCGGCCTGATTGCACTGACCGATTTCGATGAGGCGCTGCTGGCGCTGGTCCGGATCACCCGGGACGCGGTGGCAGGGGTCCGCTGGTGTGGTTTCACCGCGCTGCGCGCGGGCGAACCGGCCGGGGTGGCGGCCTCCGACGACCGGCTGGCCGGTCTCGACGACCTGCGGCACGGGCCCGACTCGCCGGCGATGAGCGCCATCCAGCGCCGCGAGATGATCCTCGCCGCCGAGCTGGCCAGCGAGCCACGCTGGCCGGTCTGGACGACACGAGCCCGCGACCTCGGCGTACACGGCGTGATCTCCGCACCTGTCGACATCGACGAGCAGGTGATCGGGGCGATCAACCTGTACGCGGGCGCGCCCGACGTGCTCACCCCGCAGCACCAGTTGACCGCGATGCTTCTCGCCGAACACGCGGGCCTGCTGCTGGCCGCCGTACGCGACCGGGGCCGGCGGCAGGTGCTCGCCGACGAGCGGGACGCCACGCTCCTGCTCGACGGTGTCATAGGGCAGGCCGTCGGCGTGATCATGACGCAGCGTGGCTGCCCGCCGGCCGAGGCGCTTGGCGTGCTGCGCGCCGCCGCCTCGTCGCTGGACATCCCGCTGCGCCAGGTGGCGGAACGCCTCGTCCGCACGGTGTCCCGCCCCCGCGAAAGCTGACCTGCCGTCGCTGGGTGGTTTGATCGACTCGGGTTCCGTGATGTCGGGGTGTCCCGGGCACAGGGACACCCCGTTTTCCAGGACGTCGAGTCGATCACCGAGCCGTCCGCTCTGGACGGTCGACCGCCGTGCCCGTTCTCCCCGTCGGCGGCGAGTCGGGCGAAATCGTTTCACCCCGAGTCGGCCCGGGTAGCACTCTGAACTCGTGAGCTGCACAAACCTGGGGAGGACCGATGCAGAGCCGGCTGCGGGTGCAGGGGCACCCCATCCAACCGATGCTTGTGACGTTCCCGCTGGGGCTCTTCGTCAGCGCCACCGTCTTCGACCTCACCGACGTCCTCGGAGGGCCGGCGTTCCTCGGCGAGGTCGGCTACTGGACGGGCGTCGCCGCCCTGTTCGCCGCCGCGCTGACAGTGGTGGCCGGCATGGTCGACCTGTGGGACGTGCCGGGTGACCGTACCCGCCGGACCGCTATCGCCTTCAACATGACGAACGCGGCGATGGCCGGCATGTTCCTTGTCGCCTGCCTGGTCCGGGCGCAATCCCCACAGCGCGGCGCGTCCGTCGCGATCCTGGTCGCCGAACTTGTCGCCCTGGCCATCGGCGGTGTCGGTGTGCGCCTGGGCGCACGGCTCATGCGGCAGTTCGAGGCCGGCCGGACCGAAGCCAGCACCTTCGACGCGCTCGCCGGCTCCACAGTCGAGATCGTCCGCCCCCGCCCCTGACCAGATCACCGCGAACTCCCTGGGCGGGCCGGGCCATCGGCCCGGCCCGGTTGGGTGTGTGGTCGGTCCGGCCCGGTTGGGTGTGTGGTCGGTCCGGCCCGGTTGGGTGTGGTGGGCGGCTTGATCCGGTCGGGTGTGTGGTCGGCCCGGCCCGGTCGACGGGTGGCCCGCCCGACTGGCCGCCCGGCTCGTTCGACGGGTGGCCCGCCCGACTGGCCGCCCGACGAGGGCGGCGCAAGGCCGGGCCAGCGGCCCCGACCCGGCCGCGTCAAGGCCGCCGGGCCGGCGGCAAATGGCTTGCCGGCGATGCGGCTGCCGGCGACGCTGACCGTCATGAACGCTCAACGCGACGTGGACGAGCTGATCGCCGAGGCGGCCGCCGCGCCGATCGACGGCTGGGGCTTCGACTGGCTCGCCGGCCGGGCCACTGAGGAGCGTCCACCCTGGGGGTACGCGCGGATGGTCGCCGACCTGATGGCCCGCGCCGACGTCGCGCTGGACGTGGACACCGGTGGCGGTGAGGTGCTCGCCGAGGTTCCGCACCCGCCGAAGGTGCTGGTGGCCACCGAGGGTTGGCCGCCGAATGTCGCTGTCGCCCGCCGGGTCCTGCGCCGGGTCGGCGCGACGGTGGTGGCGGTCGCCCCGGAATCGGCGCTGCCGTTCCGCAGCGGCTCCTTCGACCTGGTGGTGAGCCGGCACCCGGTGCGGACGGACTGGGCGGAGACGGCGCGGGTGCTGCGCCCGGGCGGGACGTACCTGTCCCAGCAGATCGGGCCGGGCACCATGCGGGAGCTGAGCGAGGCGATCCTCGGGCCGCTGCCGCGGCCGAAGTGGCGGCATCCCGAGCAGGCGGTGGCCGGCGCCCAGGCTGCCGGGCTGCGGGTGGTCGACATGCGCCGGGCCACGCTGCGGGCGGTCTTCTCCGACATCGGCGCGGTGGTCTGGTTTCTACGCAAGGTGATCTGGACGGTGCCCGGCTTCACCGTCGAGGGCTACCGCTCCGAGTTGCTTGCCCTGCACCGCCGCATCATCACGGAGGGCCCCTTCGTGGCCCGCGCTGAACGCTTCCTCATCAGAGCCACCCGCCCCTGACCCCGGGGCGCGGAGACACCGCCGCTGCGGGTGCCAGAGGCGCCACGACGCCGGAGTCCCTGACCCCGGGCGCGGCGACACCGCCGACGGGGACGCCCAAGTCGCCGCGACGCCAGAGTCCCTGACCCCGGGCGCGGAGACACCGCCGACGCGGACGGCCAAGGCGCCACGACGCCAGAGTCATAGCGCGGCCCGGTAACTGGGGGCGGAACAGCGCCTCATGGATGTCACCGGAGCGAGCGGCGGCACCGGCGAGCCGAGATCAACACGAGGTCGGCGATGTCGTGGTATCCCGAAACCAGGACACCCCCACATCGGCGATGTCGAGTCGATCATCGCTCCCGTCCCGATATGTGAGAGACCGCGACCGAGTGCCGGGAATGCGCCACCTCGGCGGAGCCGATCAGGGCAGCGTGCTCGTCGATCATGGAGTTGTGGTGCCCCGCAAAGGTCTCGTATAGGGATAGTCCCCACCATAACCCCATGATCGACGAGGCGAGGCGAGGCGAGGCGGGGCGAGGCGAGGCGAGGCGAGGCGGGGTGGGGTGGGGTGGGCGAGGCGGGGTGGGGCCGAGCGGCGGGCGGGGCGGGGTGGGGCCGAGCGGCCGGCGGGGCGGGGCGGGGCCGAGCGGCGGGTGGGGAGCGGATTAGTGGGGGTGGGGAGGCGCTAGTGGGGGTGGGTGCGGTGGTGGATGGCTAGGACGTCGGTGCCGAAGTCGCTCGCCGGGCGGCGGAGCACTGTGTGCGCGTGGTTGCCGTCGTCGCTCGTGTTGTCGTACTCGATCAGCAGGTCGTCGCCCTGCACCCGGTAGTAGTGTCGCTGGCCCGGTCGGGTCGGGCCGGCCCAGGCGAAGTGCAGTTGGCCGGCGTCGAGGCGTGCCGCCTCCTGGACGGCCAGCTCGGGTGGCAGCCGGTCCAGGTAGAGGGCGACCACCTGGTCGAGCAGCGCGCGGCCGGTCGGGCCGAGCCGGTCGGCCGGTACGCCGAGTGGCTCGATCGGGCCGTCGACCCGGGCGCGGGTGGCGCTGATGATGTCGGCGGGCGCCTCGTCGGCGATGATCGCGGCGGCCCGTCCGGCTGGCCCGAGCGCGTCGAGCAGGGCGTGGGCCAGGTCCTCCTCGATGCCCAGCGGCCGGGACACGGGGCGTCCGGCGTAGCGGACGGTGGCCGGGTTGGCGCCGAAGAAGATCGGGGCGGGGGAGACCTGGTCGTCCACCAGGGTCATGGTCACCGACAGATGGTGCCCCTCCAGCCGCCACGCCCACCTGTCGTCGCGGGCCGGATCACCGAAGACGGCCACCCAGTAGTCGCCGCTGTGCCGCCCGCGCCGCCACCCCTCGGCCCGGTCGAGGACCTCCTCCAACGCGATGATCGTCATGGCCTGCGCGTACGCCGAGGGGCTGAGGGCGGTGGCCAGGAGCCGATGCGCGGCCTTGCGCCCGGCGGTGTCGAGGTCGGCGAGGCTGACGCCGGGGCGGGGGCGCGGCCGGTACTCCAGCCAGCGGCGGGCGTCCTCGTCGTCGAACGCGTAGCTGGCGGCGGCGCGGGCCGGAGGGGCGAGCGCGGCTAGCAGCGCGGTGCCGGCGGCGCGCATCTGTTCGGGGAGAGGACCTTCCACCGCCTATGTATAGCGGCCCGCCGGGGTCGCCGTCAGCCCGCCCGCAGTAGCTCCGCCATCGCGGGCAGGTTGAAGAACTGCGCGGTGTCGGCCGCCGACGGGTTGCCGTACGCCGGGTCGGCCCCGGCGGCGAGGAGTGCGCGGACCGCGTCGGCGCTGCTGCGGAAGACCGCGGCGGCGAGCGCGGTCTGCCCCCGGTCGTTGGTACGGGTGTGGTCCGCGCCGCGCTCCAGTAGGGCGGCCACCGTGTCCGGGTGGGCGTGGTAGGCGGCCAGGATCAGCAGTGTGTCGCCCTTGTCGTTGGTCAGGTTGACCGGCAGGCCGGCGTCGATCTGGGCGGCCAGTTCCTCGGTGGAGCCGGCGCGGGCCAGGTCGAACATCCGGTGCGCGAATGCCAGGGTCTCGGCGTCGAGGTCGTCGGTCACCGGTCCAGGCTAGCCGTCGGTGTCCTGATAGGTTGCTCGGCCGGCATGCTGGGGGAGGGTCCGATGGGTGAGACGGTCTACGTGGGCAACGCGGGTGTCGACGGCGCCGGCAACGCGGGCTGGCTGCTGGGGCACTTCGCGCCGCCGGGGGAGATCCGGCACAGCACCGACGTCGAGGTGAAGTGGGGCGTGCACCGGCCGGGGGAGGCCCGTTCGCGGTGGGCGACCGGCGAGCGCCGGACCACGCTGCTCGTACTCGTGCAGGGGTGTTTTCGGGTGGAGTTGCCGGACCGGACGGTGCGGTTGGCGGCGCCGGGTGACTACGTGGTGTGGGCGCGGGGAGTGGATCATTCCTGGTACGCCGAGCGGGCTTCGACGGTGCTGACCGTGCGCTGGCCGTCGGTGCCCGGCTACCGGGTGGACCCGCCGGTGCTGCGCTGAGGCGAGTGCTCTGAAGAAGGTTGTCCCGGCATCTGGATTACCTACTAAACCTATAGGGTTTGACGGCTAAGGTACGGAGGCACCCCGCCGAACGACCCGCGAGGAAACACCGATGATCCACGACCGTACGGACAATGACCTGCTCGCCGTCGCCGCCGGATGGGCCGACCCGACCAGGTGGCCTGTCGCACTGCGGTTCGACCCGGCGCAGCGCTGGTACGCCCGGCTCGCCGCCGGCACCGACCACGAGGTGTGGGCACTGAGTTGGCTGCCCGGCCAGGGCACCGACCTGCACGATCACGGCGGTTCGGCGGGCGCGTTCCGCGTGGTCGCCGGAGCGCTCACCGAGGAGACGGTGAGCGGGGGCCGTCTGCGCCCTCGTCTGCTGCCCGCCGGCTCCGGTCGCCGCTTCGGCCCCCGGCACGTGCACGTCGTCACCAACAGGGGTGCCACGCCTGCGGTAAGCGTGCACGTCTACCGGCCGGCGCTGCGCCGGATGACCCGCTACGACCTCCGCGACGGGCGCCTGCGGGCCGCCGAGGTCGCCGAAGCCGGCCGGTCCTGGTGAACGACCGTCCGCAACGAATCACCCCCCGTCACCGGAAGGAACAGATAATGCAGGTCATCGCCGAGCACTGTCCGGCACCCGTGCCGCCACCGGGCTCCCGAGGCATCGACGAGATCCTGGCCGCCGCGCGAGCCCGACTCGACCGGCTCGACCCGGAGCGGGCGCACCTGGCGTACCGGGCGGGCGCGCTGCTCGTCGACATCAGGCCGGCCGCCCAGCGGGCCGCGCACGGTTTCGTGCCGGGCTCGCTCGCGGTCGAACGCAACGTGCTGGAGTGGCGCTTCGACCCGCGCTGCCCGGCCCGACTGCCCGAGGCCGTCGACTACGACGTGCCCGTGGTGATCATCTGTCAGGAGGGCTACACCTCGTCGCTTGCCGCCGCCGCGTTGCAGGACATCGGCCTGCACCGGGCCACCGACGTCGACGGCGGATTCGCCGCCTGGCGCATCGCCGGCCTACCGGCCCTCGGCCCGACCCCGCTGCACCACGCGTTCCCCCTCGCGTCTCCGGTCACCGCCGGCTGGGCGCGCCGCTGACCGTCACGCCGCACCGGGCGTGGCGGGCGTACCGCCATCTCAGGAGGCACCATGTCCGTCGTCGCCATCCCCACGCGTCCCCACCCGGTGGCCCGCCCGAGCCGCCAGCGCACCGGCCCGACCCTGACCATCACCCTCGACCTCGCCCCCGGGCCACTGAGCCCCCGGCTGGCCCGGCTGGTGCAGTTGCTCGGTGAGCTGGCCGAGTCCGGCGAGGGCCAGTTGAGCGCCGCGACCGCCGCCGGCGGCTCCGCCGCGACCGCCACCGGCGGCTCCGCCGCGACCGCCACCGCCACCACCGCCGCCGCGACCGCGACCGCCGCCGACGGCTCCGCGACCGCCGACGGCTCCGCGACCGCCGACGGCTCTGCGGCTGTCGTCGTGCCGGGGCCGCGAGCCGCGGTCCCGGCCGCCGAGCCGCCCACTGACGCGGACCACGTGTACGTCCTGGCCGGCTCGCGGGCGGTCCGCCGCGGCGACCGGATGGTCGCGTTGACCCGCATCGAGTACGACCTGCTGCTGTTCCTGGCCGAGCACCCGCGTCGGGTCTTCACCCGTCTGCAGTTGCTGTCGAACGTCTGGGGTTACGAACACGCGGTCGTCCGCACGGTGGACGTGCACGTGCGCCGCCTGCGCGCCAAGCTGGACGGCTCGGAGGTGGTCACCACCGTCTACGGGGTGGGCTACCGGTTGGGCGACGGGGCGCGGATCAGCGTGGACCACACGAGGTGACCAGCTGTCGAAAGGTCTGTCAGGGGGCGGGCGGCAGGGCCCGCTGAACAGGACGGGGACCCCCGTATCGGGGCATCTCGGCGGCTCTGCTGTAATCATCGTGCTTCGTACGCAGAGCGAGCGTCTGGCTGCGATGTGTTCGTCAATTGTCACATTCCTGCAACGCAGCCGCCCCTTGACCCTCGCCCAGGCGCCGGGAAGCATCGATGAAGCGGCGTCCCGGGCCGTGGGGAGATACCCGGACCAGCCCAAGGAGGACCATGTCGGTCAGCCCCGCCTCGTCGCGCGCCGGATGGCATACGTCCCAACCCGCGGTGCCCGGTCGACCCCCCGGCGGCCAGCGCCGCCCGGCGAACTCCGCCGTGCCCATGCTCACCGTGACGCTGTCCATTCCGCTGGCCAGCGAGGAGTCGCTGACACCACCGGCCCGACGGCTGCTCGACGCGGCACGCGAGATGCTGGAGCAGGGCGAGGGCGTGATCATCGGCGCGGTCCCGGCGGAGCGCCGCGCCGACGCCGTGCCCGCCAACCGGGCGCCGGCCCGAGCGCTCACCCCGACCATCCCCGCCCTGCACATCCTCGCCTCGTCCCGGTCGGTGCTGCGCGACGACGTGCCGCTGCCGCTGACCCGTCTCGAGTTCGACCTTCTGCTGCACCTGGTCGCCCACCCTCGGCGGGTCTTCACCCGGCTGCAACTGCTCAACGCCGTCTGGGGCTACGAGCACGCCGGCGTCCGCACCGTCGACGTGCACGTCCGTCGGCTGCGCGGCAAGGTCGGCGTGGACGTCCCACTTGTCACCACCGTCTACGGCGTGGGCTACCGGCTGGCCGACGACGCCCGGGTCACCATCGACCGCGCCGGCTGACCGCCGCTACACGCCCACATCACGCGGGGCAGGATGGTCCGGTGCGCATCCGCCCCATCACGCCCGACCTGCTCGTCACCGAGCTGACCGACCGCCTCGCCGACGCCGCGACAGCCGTCGAGCCCGCCCGGCTGCGTGTGGCTGTCGACGGCGCACCCGCCGCCGGCCCGGACGAGCTGGCCGCCGCTCTCGTGGACCCGCTGCGCGCCCGGGGGCGCCCGGTGCTGCGCGTCCGCGCCACCGACTTCCTCCGGCCCGCCTCGCTGCGATTCGAACTCGGCCGGACCAACCCGGACGCCTACTACGAGGGCTGGGTCGACGAGGCGGGGCTGCGCCGTGAGGTGCTCGACCCGGCCGGCCCCGGGGGTGACGGTCGGCTGCTCCCGTCGCTGTGGGACGCCGACGCCGACCGGGCCAGCCGCGCCCGCTACGTCGACCTGCCGCCGGGCGGCGTGGTCCTGGTCAGCGGCGCGCTGCTGCTCGGCGGTGGTTTGCCCTTCGACGTGACAGTTCACCTTCAGCTGTCCCCGGCGGCGCTGCGGCGACGCACCGAGCAGACGCAGGAGTGGACCCTGCCGGCCTTCGACAGGTACGCCGAGGAGGTCGTACCGGCCAGCTTCGCCGACGTGGTGGTACGGGCGGACGACCCCCGGCACCCCGCCCTCGTGGAACCCGGCACCGGGGCCTGAACCGGGCGAGAACTTCGCCGGTTTGCGCGACGCATCCGGCGGGTACTCGCCCGGCTCACAGAGCGCGGGTGACCGCCCGCGTACCCGATGCGACAGTGACCGGGGCCCGACGCCGCCGGCACCCGGTTCACCTTGAGCCACCAGGCCCAGGAAAGGCAGGCAGCGATGCTCGTCCACGACACGGTCGGTACGGGCCGTTCCCAGACGGAGATCGACCAGATCCGGCTCTCCCTGCAGGCACGCCACGACGAGCTGACCGCGGAGTACGAGCAGGCAGTGCTCCAGAGCCAGGTGCTGCGCTTGGTGGAGGTCGGTGACACCGCTGGCGACGACCACGCTGACAGCGGCACCAAGACGGCCGAGCGGGACACCGCCCAGTCCCTGCTGCGGACCATCCTGGACCGACGTGCCCAGTACGAGCACGCGCTCGGCCGACTCGCCGAGGGCACGTACGGCTGGTGTGAGGGCTGCTCGGCGGCGATCCCTGTGGAACGGCTGGAGATCTTCCCGTCCGCCACCACGTGCGTGACCTGCAAGCAGACCCGTGAGCGGAGGGCGGCCTGAGCTACGCCAGCGGTTGCCGGTCGGTCCGCGACGCGGTGGACTCAACCCATGGGTGACATCCTCGTGGGCACCGCGTCCTGGACCGACCGCACCCTGTTGGACTCCGGCTGGTATCCACAGACCGCGGACACCCCGGAGAAGCGGCTTGTCTACTACGCGCGGCAGTTCCCGCTCGTCGAAGTGGACGCCACCTACTACTCGCCGCCCGCCGAGGCGACCGCGCGGCTGTGGGCCGAGCGCACCCCGGCCGGCTTCACGTTCAACATCAAGGCGTTCAGCCTGCTGACCGGGCACCCCACCCGGGTCAACGCGCTCTACAAGGACCTGCGGCCGGACACCGACAAGAAGAACGTCTACCCCGACGACCTGCCGGCGCAGTCGTACGAGGAGGTGTGGACGCGCTTCCTGTCCGCGCTGGACCCGCTTGTCGAGGCGGGCAAGCTGGGCGCGTTGCTGTTCCAGTTCCCGCCGTGGTTCACCATCAAGCGGGCCAACAAGCAGTACCTGCTGGAGGTGGCGAAGCGCTGCGCGCCGCTGCGACCGGTCTACGAGTTCCGGCACGCCTCCTGGTTCGACGGCGACAACGCCGACGAGACGCTTACCTTCCTGCGCGAGCACCGACTGGCGTACGTGTGCGTGGACATGCCGCAGGGCCACCGCTCGTCGGTGCCCCCGGTGCTGGCCGCGACCGGTGACCTCGCGGTGATGCGGTTCCACGGCCACAGCGACAAGTGGACAAGCAAGGACATCCACGAGAAGTTCGGCTACCACTACTCGAAACGGGAGCTGGCCGACTGGGCGCCGAAGCTGCGCGAGCTGGCAGACGAGGCCGGGCAGACCCACGTGCTCATGAACAACTGTTATCGGGACTACGCGCAGACCAACGCGAAGACCCTCGTCGGGCTCCTCGAGAAGGCGTGAGGACGCCACCTCACCCGATCAGGGTGGGGCCGGCTCACCCGCTTCACCGGCATGGTGGACGCGTGCGTGGGGTCGCCGGTGGCGGCCGACGCCGGACGACACGGAGGTGACACCGATGACGGTTCGAGTGGTGAGCGATCGACGGCGTGGCGCCGTCCTACGCGTGGTCGGCGCGGCCGACAAACCCCGGCGCGCCCCGCAGGGCAGCCCGGTACGGGCCCGCCGTGGCCCGGCGGGGCCGCCGCGCCGCGCCGACGACCGACGGTGGGACATCACGGAACGGGGGACGACCGATGGCTGACCCGATGATCTCGGCATTCGAGTCCTCGCTGGACAAGACGAACCTGATCCTCAAGGACATCGAGGCCGCCTACGGGTGGCCCAAGGATCGGCGCAACCAGTCGTACGCGGCGCTGCGCACGGTGCTGCACCTGCTGCGTGACCGGCTGCCGGTGAACGAGAGCGTCGAGTTCGCCCAACAGTTGCCGGTGCTCGTGCGAGGGATCTACTTCGACGGCTGGAACCCCTCGGACGTCCCGATCAAGCTCAACCGGGACGACTTCCTCTACGAGGTCCGCCAGGGCTTCCCGTACGACGCGGAGGGCGGCGCCGAGCGGGTGACGCAGGTGGTGCTGGACACCCTGCGCCGGCACGTCACCCAGGGCGAGTGGCAGGACGTGAAGGACACCATGCCGAAGGACCTGGCGATGATGCTGCCGTGACACGCTGCGGCCGGACGCCCGCCCGACGAGCTGTCGGGCGGGCTCAGTCGTCGGTGGCGCGCGGCGGCACCCGGGACACCGGGTGGCCGGCCTTGCGGGCGATCGCGGCGAAGGCGATCGCGTCCACGATGGCCGCGCCGCCGGGGTCGTTGTTGAAATAGACGTACGCCGGCTCGTCCGGGCCGAACGCGTCGGTGAGTCGGCGCACCCACGAGCCGAGCGCCGCGCGGCCGTAGCGGGGCCACGGACGGGCCCGCCCCTCGTGCAGCCGCAGGTAGGCGAAGTCCGTCGTACGCCACAGCGGGGCCACCGGGCGACCCAGCCGGTCCGCCCAGACCAGCGCCGCGCGCCGGCGCTCCAGCACCGCCCGGGTGGCGTCGGTCCACCAGGACGGGTGTCGTGGCTCGACGGCCACCCGTACCTCGGCGGGAAACAGCCGCAGCGTCGCGTCGAGCGCCTCGACGTCGGCCCGCAGGTTCGGTGGCAGTTGCAGCAGCACCGGGCCGAGCCGGTCGCCGAGCGCACTGGCCCGGCCGAGGAAGCGGGCCACCGGCTCCGCCGGCTCCCGAAGCCGTTTGATGTGGGTGAGGTAGCGGCTCATCTTCACTGCCACACAGAAGTCCGACGAGGTCCGCGCCCGCCACGCCGCGAACGTCTCCCGCTCCGGCAGCCGGTAGAAGGCGTTGTTGACCTCGACGGTGGCGAAGCCGGCCGCGAAGTGCTCCAGCCACAGCCGCTGGGGCAGTTGCTGCGGGTAGAAGCGGCCCCGCCAGTCCCGGTACTGCCAACCGGAGGTGCCCACCAGGATCACCACACCATCCTGGCACCCGGGCCCACCGTCGGTGAACCGCCCGTGTCGTGCCGGTTCGGCGTCTACGGTGTGGGTTAGAGAAGATCGCGTGTGGGGTACCACCCGCTGCACGACGAACCCCGGCGCATGGCGGGGCGGCACATCCGAGGGAGTTCCCATGGCACTCAACGATGACGACATGCAGACCACCGGCGGCGGCGGCCTGGAGGGCCCGGCCGATGGCGGGGCGACGCCCGGTCAGCACGACGGTGGTGCCGACGGCAGTGCGGAGGGCCCCGCTGACGGTGGTGCGACGCCCGGTCAGCACGACGGTGGTGCCGACGGCAGTGCGGAGGGCCCCGCTGACGGTGGTGCGACGCCCGGTCAGCACGACGGTGGCGCGGACGGCAGCGCCGAGGGCCCGGCCGACGGTGGCGCGACCCCCGGCCAGCAGGACGGTGGCGCCGACGGCAGCGCCCGGTAACCGTCGTGACACACCTCGACCCGCCGGGCGGCCACAGTCGCCCGGCGGTTCCGTCCGTCAGCGCCGCCGCCGCGCTGGCCCGCTGCGTCTCGGTGGAGCCGGCAAAGTTCGCCGCCGCCCACTGGGGCCACACCCCGCTGCTGTCCCGTGCCGCCGAGCTGCCCGACCCGGCCGGCTTCACGGACCTGCTCAGCCCCGCTGACGCCGACGAGCTGCTCAGTCGGCGCGGTCTGCGTACCCCATTCCTGCGCGTCGCCAAGGACGGCCAGATCGTGCCGGCGGCGCGCTTCACCGGCGGCGGTGGCGCCGGGGCCGAGATCGGTGACCAGGTGCTCGACGAGCGGGTCCTGGAGCAGTACGCCTCGGGTGCCACCCTCGTGTTGCAGGGTCTGCACCGGATCTGGCCGCCGCTTGTCGACTTCGCCCGTGACCTGGGCCTCGCGCTGAACCAGCCACTACAGATCAACGCCTACCTGACCCCGGCGGGCAGTCAGGGCTTCGCCACCCACTACGACACGCACGACGTGTTCGTCCTCCAGGTCGACGGCCGCAAGCACTGGCGGATCCACCCGCCGGTGCTGCCGGACCCGCTGGAGAAGCAGCCCTGGGGTGGCCGTGCCGACGAGGTCGGCGCCACCGCGCAGGGTGATGCCGCGCTGGACGTGGTGCTCGCCCCCGGCGACGCCCTCTATCTGCCGCGCGGGTGGCTGCACAGCGCCCAGGCGCAGGAGGCCAGCTCGCTGCACCTGACCGTCGGCGTCCGAGCGCTCACGCGTTACGCACTTGTCGAGGAGCTGCTCGCGTTGGCCGCCGAGGATCAGCGGCTGCGGGCCAGTCTGCCCTTCGGCACCGACGTCGCCGATCCGGACGCCATTGAGCCGGAGCTGACCGAGACGGTGGAGGCGCTGCGCGACTGGCTGCTGCGCGCCGACCCCGGGGCCGTCGCGGCGCGACTTCGCCAACGCGCCTGGCCGGCCGCCCGACCGGCGCCGATCCGCCCGCTCGCCCAGGCCGCCGCGCTGGACGCGCTGGACGCCGACTCCCGGCTCGCCCCGCGTCCGGGTCTGCGCTGGCAGCTCGTGCCGCACGGGCAGGACACTGTGGCGCTGCGCCTGTTCGACCGCACGATCACGCTGCCCGTCGACTGCGAGCCGGCGGTCCGGGCCCTGCTCACCGCGACTGTCACCCGGGTGGGTGACCTGCCGGGGCTGCCCGACGACGCCGATCGGCTCACCCTGGCCCGCCGACTGCTCCGCGAGGCCGTCCTGGTCCCTGCCTGAGCGCCGGAATGCTCAGGGGGCGGCCGCCGCGACGAGGGCGATCCGGAGCGTGTTGGTGACCTCGTCGGTCAGCTCGCCCTCCACGCCGAGTGAGATCGTGCCCTGGTCGGTCACACCGAAAACCAGCTCGACAGTGCCGGCGCTGAGCACCAGCGGATCGTCACCGCCGGTGCCGGCGGTGACCGCTGCGCGGACCGTGGTGATGGCCTCGACGAGGGTCTCTTCGACCGTGGTGTCGCGCAGTTCGTGACGGCCGTGGAGGTCCTCGGCGACGAGTGTGATGTCGATCGTGTGGGTCCGCTGCCGGGAGTGGCTGCCGCCGACCTTGACCTTCCAGCCGATGACGGGCACGCGGAAGTCCAGGCCACCGCCCAGCTTCGTGGTGGCGACAGCGCTCAGGACCAGCTGGACCGACGCGACCCGCAGGTCCCGGTCCGCGTCGGTGGTGGAGATGCCCGCCTGTTTCACCGCGGTCTTCACCGCCGACACCAGTTCCTCGACGGGCACGCTGTGGTCGATCACGTCCAATGCCGCACCTGCTCTCTCGCGCGAGGGGACCCGCCGGCCCGGTCAGGCGGCGGTGGCGAACGGGTCGCCGTAGACGGCGTAGGCCAGCCACGTCGGGTCGAGGGGGTCGTCCTGCTGCTCGGTCCGTGCGGCGAGGGCCGCCGCGCCGAGCGTGGCGCCCTCGGCGAGGGACCTGTAGAACGCGGTCGCGAAGCGGGCCGAGCTCTCCGAACGCACCGCCCAGAGCGTGCCGACGAACGCGCCGGCACCGGAGGCCATGAACTGCTGCGCCCAACCGAGCATCCGGGTGTACGTCGGTGCCACGCCCGCACTGCGGCACGCGTTGATGAAGACGAGCGGAACGGCGCCCCGCAGCGGTTTGCGGATGCTCGCCTCGGCCAGCAGGGCCGGCCGGAACGGCCCGCCGTCCAGGTCGATGAACGAGCCGTCCGCCGAGAACGTGTTGTGGCAGGCGAAATGGGTCGCACCCAGCGAGCCGGAGTTGATCAGGCCGAGCAGCTCGTCCGCCCTGGTGATCAGGTCGCCGTCGGCCGCACCGAGGATCGCCCGGATGGCGGCGACCTCCTCGTGCGCCCCGGTGGGCGCCTTCGCCGGCACCACGAAACGCGGGTTGCCCAGGCCGATCGTCGAGGTGGCGTGCTGCCCATAGGTGCGGCGCACCACAGGGACCTGCTCGACGAGGAAGCCGGCGTCCCGTTGGGCGCTGAGCGGATAGAGCAGCTCCCACGGCACCACGTCATAGTCGGTGGCGATCGTGAAGGCGCTCATGCTGCCGCCGACCTGCCAGAACTGGTCCTGGATGTCACCGGGCACCAACTCCGACCACAGCTGGATGCCGGCGGACCGGATGACCTCACGCGTCATCGTCGCGCTGTAGCGGGAGCCGCCCCTGGCCAGCTGCTGCAACTCCCGGATGGCGTTCTCCACAGCCGCGTTCGGCGTGTTGCTGACCGACTCGACGACCGGCGCGAACAGCGCTCCCGCGTCGGACCGCAGCTGGAACGTGTACCGGGTGCCGTCGAACCGTACCTCCATGGTGACCTCGCCCGGCCGCGCACGGGCGGCGGCCAACGACCCCCGTCTCGGTCGCCCGTCCCGGAACGGCCCGCCGGCCGCGACCGAGACCTCGACGGACACCTCACCGAGGAAGGTGCCGCCAGCCCAGGCCGTCACGTCGATGCGATGCAACCCCGGGGTACGCGCGCCGAAGCCGAACCGGATCGGCGCCGGGTCCTCACCCGGCCGCACCAGGACGGTCTGTTGCAGCGGCCCCTCGGCGTGCAAGCCGGCGGGCGCGTGCACTGTCACGGTGACAGGGGTGCCGGCGTCCGCGACGACGAGGTTCGTCAGCGGGGCGGTCACGGCGTCCGGGTGCACGCTGCGGCCCTTGGTGACGAGCCGGACGTCGACGCTCAGGTCCTGGCCCATCGGCACCTGGCTGGGTGCGCGTGCCACAAGCAGCCGCGTGGGCTGCGGCCGAACGCCCACACCCGACCCAGGTCGTGGCCGGGCGCCCGTCGAGGGCCTCCGGCCGGCTCCCGGTCCGCGATAGCGATGCACCCTCCGGCTGAACGCGCCCACACTCGCTCGCTCCAACCGGGACCACCTGTCCGTGTCCCCGGTGCCGGGCTCCAACTCCGTGTGCGCCGATCGGAGGGTGATTCCGCCAGGTGCGAGCAGGTCGGAGTCGAGCAGTTCCCGGACGGCGGCTGCGGCGTCGCCGATCTCGCTGACGCCGAACTCCCAGGTGATCGGTCGGCAGGTGTCCAGCAGGAAGGCGCGGACCGGGGGTACCGCGTCCGACACCGCACGCCGGACGACCTGCGCCGGGTCGATCACCCGGAACACGGCGGCGATCGACGCCCGGAAGTGGCGCCCGAAGTCCCTCGACGGCAGCGGGACGTGGAGAACGACGCGGTGTTCATCGGTGTCCACCTCGTACCGCGTCGAATACCTGGCGACGTCGCCGGGTGACCACAGCCACGGCCTGGCAGCCTCGGCGACCTCCAGATCGCCCGTACGGGTCGAGTAGACGACTGCCGCCCCGGGTGCGGGCGGCGGCATCACCAGCCGCACCGGCGCCTCGTCGAGCAGCACCGGCACCGACCGTCCGGCGGCGGCGGTGTCCGTCTCGACGATGGTGGCGAGGTCGTCGACGAACCGACGGTTGTCCGAATAGGCGCTCGGCAGGCGGACCCGCCAGAACCTCGCGTCGCCGAGTGGCCGCAGGGCGGAGGGTAGGTCTGCCTGGGTCGGCTGCTCCGCGTCGTCCACCAGCACGCCAATGACCGGAACGTCCAGCGCGAAGGCGGTCTCCACCTCCTGGCCGACGGCGTCCGAGGGACCATCCGTCGGCCCGTCCAGGCTGGCACGCCACCGCGATCCGATCACGACGATCATCGCTGTGGACTTCGCCAGGCGGCGCAAGCGGCCGGCGTCGACGCCGACGCCGGCCTCGGCCCCGGCCTCGGGGCGAAAGACGCTGGCGCTGCCGAATCGGGCGGTCAGCGCGTCGTCGATCAACCGCGCCACGAAGCTGTCGTCGTCGCGGTGACAGCTGAGGAAGAAGCTGACCATCGCGCGTACCGTATCGAAGTTCCGGCCCCGGCTGGCCTTCGCTCGGGTCGGCTATTCGACACCCCGATGTGGACGACCTCGGCCTGGATCGTCGTCAGCTGCCCAGCACCAGCAGCAACGCGGTGGTGAGCAGGCCAGCGCCGAGCACCACGATGATCGGGCGGGGCCCGAGCACCGCGTGCCGGCGATCGGCCAACACCCGCGCCGGCACCAGGCCGACAAGCGGCCCGCACAGGGTCACCACAAGCGCCAACACCGGCATTCCGACCGCCAGATCACCGCCGTACCCGACGCCGAGCGCCCGCGCGCCGACACCCAGCGCGTACGCCAGCACGGCGCCGGCCACACCGCACAGCGCCAGCAGCGGGTTAGCCGAGCCCGGCAGCTCGCCCGGCTGCCCCGCCCGGTTGAGCAGGTCGCGTGCTCGGCCGAGCAGCAGCACCGGGTCGGTGGCCCCGCTGCCGGCCGCCGGCGCGGTTGGCCCGGCGAGCCGGCGAGCGCCCAGCCGGACCCGCACCTGCTGCCACAGGTGCGCCACCTCGGCGTCGACGCGTTCCTGCTCCTCGCGGGCGGCGACCAACTCCTCCTCGGCGCGGCGCACCTGCTCGGCGGCGTCGGCGACGGCGCGTTCGGCAGCCGCGCACTGCCGCTCGTACCAGGTGTGCGCCTCGGCGCGCTGTTCGCGTACCCGCGCGGTCAGCTCGGCCAGCCGACGCAACTGCGCCGCGTACGTCTCACTTGTCACCGGTTGGTTCATCGCGACGGACCATAAGGGATGATCACCTGGCCGGTGCGGTGCACCGCCCGGTCGAAGAAGAGCCCGCGCCACGGGCGGGGATACCAGTCCGGGCCACCGGTGCCCGGATAGAGCGACGATCCCAGTTCGTCGCCGTGCGCGTCGAGCGCCACCCAGGCGCCGATCTGGTCGGTACGGGCCCCCGGACCGCCGAGGTCGGCGCGCATTCGCGCCACCCCCCGCCACCAGGCCAGCACGTGGGTCCGCCGCTCCGGCCCGTCGTGCAGGATCCGGCGCAGATGCTCCAGGCCGGTACGCCGAGCGGCCCGCGTCGCAAGCGCCCCGGCGGCCGCGTCGACGGCGAACAGCAGCAGGTAGTGCGGGCTGCCGGGGCCGGTGAGCCCGTCGGCCGTCTCGGCCATCAACTCGCCGACGGTCTCCTCGTCGTACCAGGCGGCGTCGTCGGCCAGGTCGTCGTAGAGCGCGCGGGCGACGGCGTCGGCGTCCGGGTCGAGGCAGGCGATGGAGAACCGGGCGGTGCCGGGCGGGTGCTGACGGGCCAGTGACCGGGCCGCCGCGTCCAGCACCGCGCACGCCTCGTCCACACGCGTGCCCAGCACCGCGAGGTTGCGGCCCGGGGCGCGCGGCAGCCGCAGCGCCGCCGAGCGGGCCTGCACGTCGATGATCTCGCCGAGCAGGGCCACCGGGTTGCGGGGCGAACGCCCGTCCGGTGGCACCGTGAACGCCCGGAAGTCCGGGGCGTCGGTCAGCCGGGGGATCGCGTCGCCGTCGAAGAGCCGGGCCGGCGCCGCGTCAGCCGGGCGCATCCGCCACAGACGGTGCTGCAGGGTGCTCCACGTCTCCCAGTCGCTCGCCGCCGGGATCCGGGCGACCTCGTTGCCCTCCACCATGCCCGACTCGGCGTTGACCACTGCGTGCCAGCGCGGCAGCGACTGCGCCGCGTCGTTGCGTTCGGCGAGGATCCGCAACGCCTTGGGCAGCGCGATGCGCAGCGCGAACTGGGCGACAAGCGCCGGGCGACCCCACAGCGCCTCGATGCCCCGTACGTCCTGCGAGGCGAGCACCAGGTGGATGCCCTGCGAGCGGCCCCGCCGGGCCAGGTCCTCCAGCAGGTCGGCCGCCTCCCGGGCGACCACGTCCCGGCCGGCCAGCAGCATCTGGAACTCGTCGACCACCGCGACGATCCGGGGCCAGTGCCCCGTCGGGTCGACCGCACGCAGCTCGGCCAGCTTGGTGACCTCGTGCTTCTTGGCCGCGTCGGCGCGTCGGCGCAGCTCCTCGGTGAGGAAGCGCAGCAGCGCCAGCCCGAACTCCCGGTCGGTGTTGACGTTGATCCCGACCAGCCGCATGTGCGGCAGCCAGCTCGGGTCCCGCCGGCCCTGCGCGAACCGGGCGAAGGACACCCCCTCCTTGAAGTCCAGCAGATAGAACTCCAGCTCGGCGGGGGAGTAGCGGGCGGCGAGGGCGCCGATCCACGCGAAGATCAGGTTGGTCTTGCCGGTGCCGGACGGCCCACCGATGAGGGCGTGCGGCGGATAGTCACCAAGGGTCAGCCGGACCGCCCGGCCCTGCGGTCCCTCACCGATCGGTGCGGTCAGGCCGCCGGCCGAATCCTCCCGCCACATCAGCTCCGGCGGCGGCAGCAGGTCGTCGAACGGGGCCGGCGGCGGCCCGGCGTTCACCTGGGCGGCGATCGCCCGGCAGGTCTCCGTGACAAGCGCGGCCGGCGGCGGCGGGTCCAGCCGCACCGGCAGGCCGGACGGGCCGCCGATCCGGGTGCCCGACGTGTCGGCCACCACCCGGGTCACCGTCGGGTCGTCCGGCAGCGGTACGCCCCGGACCACGAGGTGCACCCCGCAGGCGGCCCCGGTGCGGACCACCCTGTCGAGTTGCCCGCGCTCGTGCCGGTTGAGCTCGTCGCCGCCGAGCAGCACCGCCACCCGCCACGGCTCGGGACGGCGGCCGGTCGCGGCGGCCAACTCCCGCAGTGAGCCGTGCTCACCGGCCAGCACCGTCTCGTTGATCCGGCGGATCTGCTCGACCAGGTCGTCCAGCAGCGATCCCAGCCCGCCGGGGCCGACGAATGTGAGCAGCCCCGCGGTGCCCAGGGGCGCGAACCCGGCCAGGCCACCGCCGAGGTGCTCCGGGTCGTACCCGATCAGTCGGACCGCCCCCGGCTCGGCGCGGCCGGCGGCCCGCAGCAGCAGCGCGGACACGACAGCGTCGCAGCCGGCGCGGTCGTCCCCGGCGAGGTGCACGTGCCCGGCGTCGAGCAGCGGCACCAGCGCGGGCACCGGGTCGACCTCGTCGATCGGGACGGTGCCGACCCGCAGCGAACCGGGCGGCTCGGCCCGCCGGGCGGGCGTGGGTCGCCAGCCCGGCCAGTCGGCACCCGCGCAGCCCGGAGCCTCCCGTCGGGCGGCGTCGGCGGCATGGCGGGCCAACTCGGCGATCCGGGAGGCATACCGGGTGTCGATCTCGGCGAGGCGGCGGTCCCGCTGACCGCCCACCCGCTCCGGCACGGCCGCGGCCGCCCGGCGGACCCGGACCAACCGCTCCCGGCCGGCGGTCAGGTCGGCCTGCGCGGCGGACAGCCGGGTACGGGTGGCACCGAGCGCCTCGGCGAGCGTGTCCCGGACCCGTGCGGCGAGCTGGCTGCGCCGGTCAGCCATCGGAGCCCCGGCGGGCCGGCGCGTCCCGCCAGGGGCTGCCGGCACGCGGCGGCATCCCGGTGGCGTGCTGGCGGCCACCGCTGCCACCGGAGGCATCCGGACCCTGCCGCACAGCGCCCGGACCCTGCCGCACAGCGCCCGGACCCTGCCGTTCCGCGCCCGGACGGTGGCCACCAGCCGGCCGCGGAACGGCGGCGGCCTGATTGCCTGCGGCAGAGGGCGGCGGGCCAGTGGCGGCGCGCTGCGGGTCGGCGGTGGCCGGTGTCGGGCCGGAGGGCAGGTCGCGGCCCAGCCGGGCAAGCAGCAGCCCGGCTGCCACGCCGGCGGTCACCGCGGAGTCGGCGGCGTGCGGAGGCTCCCCGGACGACCGCGGTGGAGGCATCCGGCACACCCGGGACAGCAGCGTCTCCAGCACCGGCGATGGCAGCCCGGGAAGCAGGTCGCGAACCCGTCCGTCCAGCTCACCGCGCAGCCGCGCGAGGTCGGCGGCGCGTGGCGGATGCCCCAGCAACTCGCCGGCCAGCTCGCGCAGCAGCGGCGGGGCCAGCGCGGCCATCCCCAGGCCGACGTCGGCTTGCGCTCGGCGCAGTTCGGTGCGCAGCCGGTCCCGGTCCCCGGCGCGGACCCCGCGCACCACCCGACGCAGCAACTCGTGGGTGTCGTCCAGTCGTTCGTCGGGTTCGTCGGCGCCGCCGTCTCGCCCGCCGGTCAGCTCCGTCACCCGCACCGACCACCAGCGGCGCATCCGAACCTGCTCGGCAGTCTCCGGCGCGACAGTGGTCGGCCCGGCCTCCGGCGGCGTGTCGTGTCGTGTCGCACGCTGCTCCGGGCGGGGTGGTGGCGCGCCGTCGCCGGCCAGCCCGATCGCCGCCAGGTACGCCGAGAGCTGCTCCTGCGCCACCCGCAGCGCGTAGTTGGCGCTCTCGGCGTGCTCGGTGGCTGCGGACAGCTCGGGCACTCCCATCGGGTTTGCCGACTCCTGCCGCACCCAGCGCAACCGCTCGGCGGCCAGGCCGAACTTCTCCAGCGCCTGCCCGAGCAGCCCCATCGGGAACTCCTCGCTGGCGGCGCGGACCTGCCCACCGACGTCCTCGATGATGGACATGGCGGCCTACAGGGTGGCGACGTAGAGCTGCGCCTGCTCCACCGCGACAAGTGTCGCGGCGAGACACTCCTCCAGCTCCTGGCTGGCCTGGGTCAGCGACGCCTGTGCCGCCTCCACCGTCTCGTGCCCACTGCCCTCCAGCGCGCCGGCGAGGGTCTGCTGGGCCTCGGACAGTTTCTCGCCGGCGGCCTGCACGGCTGTCTGCCCGTCACCGATCTGTTGGAGGGCGACATCGATGGCAGCCTTCAGCTCGGCGACGCTCGCCACGGTGGAACCTCCTGGGGGCGGGGAGATCTCCATTAGAGCCTATCGGCGATCGTGGGAAAACCTCCGCCCTGGTGGTGTTCCTGCCCGGCTGTCCGGTTGCCGCCCTGAAGTGCCGGGAGTCCGTTCTGTGGGAGTCCCAGTGCGAGAACTTCTCAAGTGTTGGCGGGGGCGTCGCGGAGCCAGCGCGGGCCGTACACCTCGGCGCCCAGCGCCGTGACACGCTCGCGTAGCTCCCGATCGGCGGTGACCACAAGCCGTCGGCGCTGCGGCGCGGCCTGCACCAACTCGACCACCGCGTCGTCGCCCGAACCGGGGGCGGAGACCACCCGGACGTCGTCGATGCCGGGCACGTCCCGCGCCGCGCCCTCGACCACGAGCACGACCTCGACGGGTGCCGTCAGCCGGGCGGGCAGGCCTGTCGCGGCCACCGGCGCGAGGGAGTCCCGCAGCCGGGCGGCGGCCCCGGCCCTGTCCCGCCACCACCCGTTCGGCCGGGAGCCCACCACATTGGCGCCGTCCACGATCAGTAGCGGGTTCTCATTCATGCCGCAAGCCTGCCACCACCGGCCGGTGTCGGGCCGACGCCACTCCAGAACGCCGCCGCGCCACTACTCCGGGGTGTTTGTCGGGCCGGGTGCCGGGTAGCCCCTGCCGACCATGCCGCGCCCGACTGCGGAGGACAGACATGATGGGACCCGGTGACGCTGGCTCCGACCCGTGGGACGAATTCCTGGCCCGATATTTCGGCCGGGGTGAGGGAGGACGACGGCCACCGCACCGGGTCGACATCACCCGACTGATGACCGCCGACGCGCGGGAGATGCTTGCCGACGCGGCCCGGCGGGCCGCGCAACGGCAGAGCAACGACCTGGACACCGATCACCTGCTCTGGGCGGCGCTGCAACGCGAACCCCTGCGTGACCTGGTGAGCCGGGCCGGCGCCGACCCGGACACCCTGCTCAACGCGCTCGGTGGCAAGGGCGACGGCGCGCCGCGCGGGGAGGTGCCGCCCAACCTGTCGTTGACGCCAGCCGCCAAGCGGGCGCTGCTCGACGCCCACCAGTTGTCCCGGGCGATGGGCGCCAACTACATCGGCCCCGAGCACATCCTGATGGCGCTGCCGCTCAACCCGGAGTCACCAGCCGGGCGGATGCTCGCCGCCGGTCGGATCCAGCCCGAGTCGTTGCAGGCCGCCAACGCCGAGCGCGGGCCGATGAACGGCCCGAAGCCGGATCGCGGCACGCCCACCCTGGACCAGTACGGGCAGGACCTCACCGACCTGGCCCGCGCCGACCAGATCGACCCGGTGATCGGGCGGGCCGACGAGATCGAGCAGGCCGTGGAGATCCTGTCCCGGCGTACCAAGAACAACCCCGTCCTGATCGGCGAGGCAGGTGTCGGTAAGACCGCGATCGTCGAGGGCCTGGCCGAGCGGATCTGCGACGGCGACGTGCCGCAGACCCTGCTCGGCAAGCGGGTGGTCCAGCTCGACCTGGCCGGCCTGGTCGCCGGCACCCGCTACCGGGGCGACTTCGAGGAGCGGCTCAAGAAGGTGATCGACGAGATCCGGGCGCACCGCGACGAGCTGATCGTCTTCCTGGACGAGATCCACACCCTGGTCGGGGCCGGCGGCGCCGGCAGCGAGGGCGGGATGGACGCGTCGAACATGCTCAAGCCCGCGCTGGCCCGAGGCGAGCTGCGGGTGATCGGCGCGACCACACTCGACGAGTACCGCAAGAGCATCGAGAAGGACGCCGCGCTGGCCCGCCGCTTCCAGCCGGTGCTGGTGCCCGAGCCGGGCGTGGACGACACCATCGCCATCCTGCGCGGCCTGCGCGACAGGTACGAGGCGCACCACCAGGTGCGGTTCACCGACGAGGCGCTCGTCGCCGCCGCCGAGCTCTCCGACAGGTACGTCACCGACCGGTTCCTGCCGGACAAGGCCATCGACCTGATCGACCAGTCCGGCGCCCGGGTCCGGCTGCGCACCCGTACCCCCGCCTCGGACGTGCGGGAGCTGGAACGGGAACTCGACGAGGTGCGCCGGGACAAGGAACAGGCCGTCACCGACGAGCAGTACGAGCGGGCCTCGGCGTTGCGCGACAGGATCGCCGAGCTGGAGCAGGAGATGAGCCGCGCCAACGGCGACGACGGCACCTCGTCGCAGGTGCCCGAGGTGGGGCCGCAGGAGATTGCCGAGGTGGTCTCCCGGGCCACCGGCATCCCGGTCAGCCAGCTCACCGAGGAGGAGCGGGATCGGCTACTGCGCCTGGAGGGGCACCTGCACGAGAAGGTGGTCGGCCAGGACGACGCGGTCACCGCCGTCGCCGAGGCGGTGCGTCGCTCCCGCGCCGGGCTTGCCGACCCGAACCGGCCGATGGGCAGTTTCCTGTTCCTCGGCCCCACCGGCGTCGGCAAGACGGAGCTGGCCCGCGCGCTGGCCGAGGCGCTGTTCGGTGAGGCGGACCGGATGGTCCGGGTGGACATGAGCGAGTTCCAGGAGCGGCACACCGTCAGCCGGCTCGTCGGCGCCCCACCCGGGTACGTCGGCTACGAGGAGGCCGGCCAGCTCACCGAGGCGGTACGTCGCCGACCGTACGCGGTGGTGCTGCTCGACGAGATCGAGAAGGCGCACCCGGACGTCTTCAACATCCTGCTCCAGGTGCTCGACGACGGGCGGCTGACCGACAGTCAGGGCCGGACGGTGAACTTCAAGAACACCGTACTGATCATGACGAGCAACCTCGGCTCCGAGCTGATCACGGGCAGTCAGCGCAGTGTCGGCTTCGGCACCGGCGCGCCCGGCAGCGAGCAGGAGAACGACGAGCTGCGGGAGCGGCTGATGCGCCGCCTTCAGGAGAACTTCCGGCCGGAGTTCCTCAACCGCATCGACGAGATCATCATCTTCCGCCGGCTGGAGGCCGAGCAGTTGCGCGACATCACCGCGCTGCTGCTGGAGGACACCCGCCGCCGGCTGCACGCCCAGGACATCCAGGTGGAGTTCGCCACGGCCGGCATCGACTGGCTCGCCGAGCACGGCTACCAGCCGGAGTTCGGTGCCCGTCCGCTGCGCCGGGTGATCCAGCGGGAGGTCGACAACCACCTGTCCCGGATGCTGCTGGAGTCGGCGATCTCACCCGGGCAGAAGGTCGTCGTGGATGCCCGCGACGGGCAGCTCACCTTCGACGTCAGCGCGGGGGAGCGGGGCTACACCGCCGCCACGACCTCGCATCCACGATGAGCCCGGCGGAACGACGACCGCAGCCCGAGGAGCCGCACACGCCCACGGAGCCTCCGGACGACGACGAGCATCCCGACCCGATCCCGGCGTCGCCGACCGCGAACCCCCGCCGGACGCGGGTGCCGCCGGAGGGCCTGCATCCGAAGACCGACCAGGACGACCCGGAGACGTCCGGGCCGCCGCCCGGAGAGGAGACCTGATGGTACGAGAGACTCGGCTCGACCCCGAGGTGGAGGTGCTCTGGGAGGACTTCCACGCCGAGGTCAACGTCCCGTCGGAGAAGCTGCGCAGTTGGCTTCTGACCCGGGGGTCCGGCGAGGAGGCGTTCGGGTCGAATCCGGACCTCGACCTGCCCCAGCCCGGCCGGGAGATCCTCAAGGTGCTCAACAAGCGCAAGGTCGACCTCACGCCGGACGACATCGAGGTGATGCGGGAGGCGGTCGAGCGGATCCGCGAGCTGATGGACGCCAAGCCGCCCCGCGGCAACGCCGACGACACCTGGCGGCACTCGCTGCTCGACCTGGGTCACGACCCGCTCGTCGAACGCTGAGCGTGCCATGCGCGACGGTGCCGTCCCGAGCGGGGACGGCACCGTCGCGCGTGACGCTACTGGCCCTGGTCGGGCTCCAGGCTGCCGATGGTCAGGCCTGCCGCGTCGGCGGCGGCGTCCCGGTCGCCGCGGGTCTGGTCCTCCCTGGTGAGCAGGTTGGCATACTCGGTGATGTCGGCGGGGTCGGGCACCTCCGGCAGCCGGCGCAGGAACGCCTCCACCGCCCGGGTGGCGGCGGTGTGCGCGGCGGCGGCCTGGCGGAGCAGTTCCCGGTCGTCGGCGGGCGGGTAGAGATCGGTCATGTCCGCCAGATACCCGGACGGCGGCGGTTCGCACCGCCGCCGGCCAGCGAGTACCCGGCCGGTCGGAATCAGACCCCGCTGGGCTGTCGGACACCGAACCCGGGATTGCGCAGCAGCCAGTCCAGGTAGGTGGGGTGCGGCGCCAGCGAGTCGGTGTACGCCGCCTTGGCAGTCGCCAACAGCAACTCGGCGTCGCGTGCGGCGAGCGAGTCGGGGTGCCATCCCAGCAGCAGCCGCCACCGCAGGGGGACCCCGGCCAGCCGTCGGGTCACCAGGCCGGCCACCGGACGGAACGTCGCCTGGCACAGAGCCACCGCCACGCCGGCGTCGACCAGGTCGACGCAGCCCCGGATGTCGGTCTCGTACACCTTGCGGGGGGTGAAGCCGGCGCGGGCGCAGGCGGTCGCGAAGCAGTCGCTGAAGCAGCCGTCGCCGGGCGCGGCCACCCACTGCTCGTGGCGCAGGTCCGCCAGGCGCACCTCGTCGCGCTCGGCGAGCGGGTGGGTCTCGGGCAGCAGCACCAACACCGGGTCGACGGCCACCTCCCGCCAGCTCAACCCGAACTCGGCCGACGGCGTGGCGTCACCGCACACGCCGGCCAGCGCGAAGTCCAACCGCCCGCCGGCCACCAACTGCGCCAGCTCGTCCACCGACCAGGAGGCGTACGTGGTGACTTGGGCCGGCGGCTGCTCGGCGGCCAGCCGGTGCACCAACCGGCCCAGGATCGGGCTGTTCACCCCGCCGAGGCGGTAGCCGCGCGGCGCGTCACCGGCACCGGCCAGGCGGGCCGCCTCGTCCTGTAGGCCCTTCATGGCCGGCAGCAGCACCCGGGCACGGGCGAGCACCAGCTCACCGAGCGCCGTGGGCCGGGCGCCGCGCCGGTCCCTGTCGAACAACGGACCGCCAAGTGTCCGTTCGATCCGCTGGAGCTGGGCGGTGAGCGCTGGTTGGGCGAGCCCCAGCGCCGACGCCGCCTTGGTCACGCTCCCGGTCTCCGCGATCGCGCAGACCACCCGCAGATGGCGTAGCTCCAGGTTCATAGGGTGACGGTAGGACCACGCCGCAGCCTGCGGAAGAGCCGGAGCGAATCGGTGAGATTGAATGCACTGGCGTCGTCGGCGCGTCTCAGTCGCGCGGCGGCTCCGGCAGGTCCGCCAGGTACGTCGGTCGGCGGGTCACCGCGTCGCGGACCTTGTCCACCACGCCCACCGCCGGCTCGACGATCCGGTTCCACGGCGGCGTGGCGGGGGTGCCCGGGTGCGGCCGGGTCGGTGCCGCCTCCTCGGCGATCTCCAGCCGGTTACCCAGCCGGATCAGCTCCTCCGGGGTGGCCACCGCGCGCAGCTCGGTGACGAGTGCGCCCACCCCGTCGACGTGCCGGCGGACCCGCGCGGCGACATCGGTAAGCGTCTCGTCGGTCACACCCTTGAGGGCGGCCAGCAGCCCGGCGTCGCCGTCGATCTCCGCGTCCACAAGCTCGGCCCGCGCCGGCAGCGCCGCCCGCACCGCCGGAAGCAGGTACTGCTCCTCGGCCGACAGGTGCCGCGACAGGGCGGCGGTGAGCACGACCAGCCCGTCCCGCGGCGCGGCACCCGGACCGGTCAGCTGGTCCAGCAGCGCCAGCAGTTGCCGGTGCTCGTGGTCCACGATGTCGGCGATGCTGCGGCCACCAGGCCGGTAACCCTCGTCGGGGGCGGGCGCGGGCGGCAGCGATGGTAGCGGGACGGCGGACATGGTGCCCTCCTCGACTGGCGGGCGGAAGCTCCGACAGGGGGACGTGCGGTCGTGGGCGGCGGTACCCGTAAGCGGGTGCCGCGAAACCGTCGCACGGATCCGCCGGCCTGAATGTCCGACCACGGCGCGTCCCGCACCGGCCCGGATCCCGCGCCACACCGCGCCAGTGTGCCGACCCGCCGACGGCCCCGGGCTGGTATGAAGGGGCGATGACGAGCGACGCCGCCTCCGCACGACCGGACCCCACCGCAGAGGTCGTGGACCTCTGCCGCGACCTGCTGCGCATCGACACCACGAACACGGGGGACAACGACACAAGCGTCGGCGAGCGCCTCGCGGCCGAGTACGTGGCGGAGAAGCTCGCCGAGGTGGGCGTCGAGGCGGTCTTGCACGAGTCCGCGCCGGGCCGGTCGAACGTCGTGGCCCGCATCCCCGGCACCGACCCGAGCCGGGGCGCGCTGCTTGTGCACGGCCACCTCGACGTGGTGCCCGCCGACGCCGACGAGTGGTCGGTGCACCCGTTCTCCGGCGAGGTGCGCGACGGCTACCTGTGGGGCCGGGGCGCCATCGACATGAAGGACTTCGACGCGATGGTGCTCGCCGTGGTGCGGCACTGGCAGCGCACCGGCGTACGTCCCCCGCGCGACATCGTGCTCGCGTACACCGCCGACGAGGAGGCGGGCAGCGACTACGGCGCACGCTTCCTGGTGGACAACCACCGGGACCTCTTCGACGGCTGCACGGAGGCGATCGGCGAGGTCGGCGGCTTCTCCTACTCGGTGAACGACAGCCAGCGGCTCTATCTCATCGAGACCGCCGAGAAGGGCATCGACTGGCTGCGGCTGCACGCCAAGGGTCGCCCCGGGCACGGCTCGATGATGCACGACGACAACGCGGTCACCGCGCTGGCCGAGGCGGTGGCCCGGATCGGCCGGCACCGCTTCCCGGTGGTGGTCACCGACACCGTGCGGGCGTTCCTGGAGGAGGTCTCCGACCTGCTCGGCATCGAGCTGGACCCGGAGGACCCGGAGACGGCAATCGCCAAGCTCGGCCCGATCGCCAACATCATCGGCGCGACCATCCGCAACACGGCGAACCCGACGCGTCTGGACGCCGGCTACAAGGACAACGTGATCCCCGGCCGGGCCACCGCCACCATCGACTGCCGCAGCCTGCCGGGCCAGTCCGAGCTGCTGGAGCGGCAGTTGCGCGAGCTGGTCGGCCCGGACATCGCCATCGAGTACATCCAGCGGCAGCCGGCGTTGGAGACCACCTTCGACGGCGATCTGGTCGAGGCCATGTCGGCGGCGCTGCGCGCCGAGGACCCGGGCGCCCGACCGGTGCCGTACATGCTCTCCGGCGGCACCGACGCCAAGGCGTTCGCCCATCTCGGCATCCGCTGCTTCGGGTTCGCCCCGCTGCGGCTGCCCGCCGACCTCAACTTCTCCGCGTTGTTCCATGGCATCGACGAGCGCGTTCCGGTCGACGGACTACAGTTCGGCGTGCGGGTTCTCGACCGGTTCCTGCGCACTTGCTAGCCGTGTCCGGTAACCGCACCCGGCGCGTTACCACCCCATCGGAAGGGACTGCCCCACATGACCGACCAGCACGGTGAGCTGGACGCCGCTCTCGAGCGCGTGATCGAAGCGGCCCGCCACCACCTGGCCGCCGTACGCGCCGCGCAGGGCCGCGTCGACGACGACGACGTCTGGCAGGCGTACGTGGCGTTGAACAACGCGTCCTTCGCCTACGACGAGCAGTTGCTCGACGCGTTCGGCGAGGTGACGCCGTGGGACGTCGACTCGATCGACCCGGACGAGGCCGACGAGCGTTTCGCCGGCGGCGACGGCGCCGAGGCCAGCGACCCGCACCCCCGCGTGATCTCGGTGCGCCAGCGCCGCGACTACCGGGTGCCGAGCGTCTCCGCGCTGCTGCGCGCCGCCGAGGCGGCCCGCCGCGAGGGCACCCCGGAGGACGACGAGCCGGCGCCGGTGGAGGGTGTCGGCGAGGCGGTGCTGGAGCTGCTCCAGAGCGGCGACGGCTCGCTGGGCGCGCTCGACGTGCCCGAGTTGGAGCCCCTCGACGGCGTGGTCATGGTCAGCGAGGTGGGCACACCTGTCGACCTGGAGTCGTTCGACGACGACGACGCGGTCGGCCCGTTCCAGCCGGCGGCCGACGACCGGCTTGTCGGTCGACTCGACGAGCACCCGTTCCTGGAGCTGGACGACGACCACGACCACGCCGGGCACCAGCACTAGACGAGCGATCCCCGACGCCGGGATGCGGTCGGCCTGCCTGTCGGCGGGCCGGCCGCGCGGCAGCGTCCGGGCAGGGCACCTCCATGGCGTGATTCCGCTCCGGCATCGTGATGCCGGAGCGGAATCACGCGGATGAGGGCGGTGGTCGTTCGTTGCCGCCGGGCCCGTGCGTCCGCCGATCGCTCCCGCGAACGCGTCAGTACGACAGGCCCGGCTGCGGCTGGTTGACCCGCCGACGGCGCAGCACCACCTGCCGCGTCCCATCGCGGAACAGCCGCACCCGGGCCAACTCCCATCCCGAGAACTCCGCCTGGATCGCCAACTGCGCCGCGGCGGTCAACCGGTCGACGTTCGGCGGCAGCCGCAGCGGCGCGTATTCGTAGTCCATGCCACCCATGCTGCCCAGCCCAGCGGCTGTTCGCCACCCCCTCAGGGGTGACCGACGCCGCTGCCGCGGCCGGGCGGCGCTCGACGGGTCAGCCGTCGCGCTCCGGGTAGCCCACCGGTACGGCGGAGACGTCGTCGAGCGCCGTGGTGATCTCCTCGGGCAGGGTGATCCGCTCCACCTGGAGCGCGCCGAGCAGTTGCCCGACCGTCCGGGCACCGAGGATCGGGGCGGTCACCCCGGGCCGATCCCGGATCCAGGCCAGCGCCACCTCCAGCGGCGAGACTCCCAGCCCGGCGGCAGCGGTCGCCACCGCCTCCACGATGCTTGAGCACCGTGGCTCCAGGTACGTCGCCACGAACCGCTCGAAGTGCGGCGAGGCGGCCCGGGAGTCGGCCGGACGGCCGTGCCGGTATTTCCCGGTGAGCACGCCCCGGCCCAGCGGCGACCAGGGCAGCACGCCGAGGCCGAGCGCGCCGCACGCCGGCAGCACCTCGCGTTCCACGCCCCGCTCCAGCAGTGAGTACTCCACCTGGGCGGCGACCACCGGCGCGCGACCCGGCCAGGCGGTCTGCCAGGCGGCGGCCCGTGCGGTCTGCCAGCCGGAGAAGTTCGACACCCCGACGTAGCGGACCTTGCCGCTGGCGACCGCGTGGTCCAGCGCGGCAAGGGTCTCCTCCAGCGGGGTGTCCGGGTCGTACCCGTGCACCTGAAACAGGTCGACGTGGTCGGTGCCGAGCCGTCGCAGCGACGCGTCCAGGGTGCGCAGCAGGTGGCCCCGGGAGCCGTCGCGGCGGCGCCCGCTGCCGGGGCGCAACCCGGCCTTGGTGGCGATCAACAGCTCGTCGCGGGGGACGAGGCTGCCCAGCAGCGACCCGATCACCGACTCGGCGTCGCCGTCGCCGTACACGTCGGCGGTGTCGATCAGGTTGCCGCCCGCGTCCAGGTAACTCTTCAGCTGGGCGGCCGCATCGTCGGCGTCGGTGTCCCGGCCCCAGGTCATGGTGCCGAGCGCGAGCCGGGAAACCGCCAGCCCGCTTCGGCCGAGCGGTCGCTGTTGCATGGGTGAACCTTATTTCGAACCTGCCGCCACGGATATCCTCGCTCCCGTCAACTCTGCCGGTTCTGCCGGTTCCGCCTGCGGCGGGTGCCTCTACCGGCGAGGGATCATTGGCGGTGAGCCGGTGATGAGACCCGATTGCGGCATTGCGTAACCTGGTGCGACCTGTGCCACGGATGGGGGAGGACCAGTGCGACTCGGGCTAAGCCTCGGATACCAGACAGCGTGGAGCACACCAGCCGATCACCTGGCACTTGCCCAGGAAGCGGACCGGCTCGGCTTCTCGGTGGTGTGGGCGGCGGAGGCCTACGGCTCCGATTCGCCAAGCATGCTCGCCTGGATGGCCGGTCAGACCGAACGGATCGACGTGGGCGCCGCGGTGATGCAGATCCCCGCGCGTACGCCGGCGGCCACCGCGATGACGGCCGCCACGATCGACGCGCTCTCCGGCGGCCGGTTCCGGCTCGGCCTCGGCGTGTCCGGGCCGCAGGTCTCCGAGGGTTGGCACGGGGTGCGCTTCGCCAAGCCGCTGGCCCGCACCCGCGAGTTCGTCGACATCGTCAAGTTGGCCATCGCCCGCAAGGAGGTGGCGTACGACGGCGAGCACTACACGCTGCCGCTGCCCGACGGCCCCGGCAAGGCGTTGCGGTTGAGCTTCCACCCGCCCCGCGAGCACATCCCGATCTATCTGGCCGCCGTCGGCCCCAAGAACCTGGAGTTGGCCGGCGAGATCGCCGACGGCTGGCTGGCCGTGTTCTACGCCCCGGAGTACGCCGAGGAGCACCTCGCCTCGGTCGCCGCCGGGCGGGCCAAGGTCGGCAAGGAGTTGGCCGGCTTCGACGTGGTGCCGTCCGTGCCGGTGGTGATCGGTGACGATGTGGCGTCCTGCGCCGAGTTGGTGCGCTGGTACGCCGCGCTCTACGTCGGCGGGATGGGCAGCCGCAAGCAGAACTTCTACAACCAGCTCGCGACCCGGATGGGCTACGGCGACGCCGCCCGCGAGGTGCAGGACCTCTACCTGGCCAAGCGGCAGCGGGACGCGGCCGCCGCGGTGCCTATGGAGTTCATCGACCGCACCTCGCTGCTCGGTCCGAAGGAGCGCATCGCCGAGCGGATGCGCGAGTACGCCGCGTCCGGGGTGACGACGCTGTCCGTGAGCCTGTTCGTGGCCGATCGGGACTCCGGGGTGCAGACCCTGCGGACCGTCGCCGAGGCGTTCGACCTTTCGGGAGTCGGGGAGTGACCTGGGTCGAGGCCATCGTCCTGGGCATCGTCCAGGGGCTGACCGAGTTCCTGCCGGTCAGTTCGTCGGGGCATCTGCGGATCACCTCGGCGATCTTCTTCGACCGTGACGCCGGGGCGTCGTTCACGGCGGTCACCCAGCTCGGCACCGAGGCGGCCGTGCTGATCTACTTCGCCAAGGACATCTGGCGGATCACCCGGACCTGGCTGGTCGGGATCAGGGACAAGTCGGTCCGGTCCAGCCTCGACTACCGGATGGGCTGGTACGTCATCGTCGGTTCGATCCCGATCGGGCTGTTCGGGTTCGTCTTCAAGGATCAGATCAAGACGGCCGGGCGCAACCTGTGGGTGGTGGCGACCACGCTCATCGTTTTCGCGTTCGTGTTGGCGTTCGCCGAGTACTGGGGGCGGCAGACCCGCACACTGGAGAACTTCCGGATGAAGGACGGCGTGGTGATGGGTTTCGCCCAGGCCATGGCGCTGATCCCCGGGGTGTCCCGCTCGGGCGGCACGCTCACCGCCGGTCTGCTGCTCAACCTGACCCGGGAGGCGGCGGCGCGGTACTCGTTCCTGCTTGCCATTCCGGCGGTGGTGATGTCGGGGGTGTTCAGCCTCGGGGACGTCTTCGAGCCGTCCGCGCCGGGCACCTCCACGCCGTCCGTGGCGCAGATGATCGTGGCCACGGTGATCGCCTTCGGCATCGGGTACGCGGCCATCGCCTGGCTGCTGCGCTATGTCGCGCACCACACCCTGTACGTCTTCGTGCTGTACCGGGTCGCGCTGGGCACCCTGGTTCTCGCGCTGCTGATGACGGGCACGGTAAGCGCCACCTGATCCCCTCCGCGCTCCCGCCGGCCTCCGACCCCGCAGTGGGGTTCGGAGGCCGGCGTCGTACATTCTCCGCATTTCGGATAAGCCGCTCAGAGCGCACCTAGTCTTTCCCTGTCGGGGCGACGTCTCGGGCGAGACGTGCCGTCAGCTCGCGGGAGAGGGGCGACCGTGACCGCCAGCGGCGCGAAGCGCGGGCGGGGGAGGCCGCCGAGACGCAACCTCGTCGCGGTCCTCTCGATCGTCGTGTTCTCCGGCGCGTTCTTCGGCTACGACCAGGGCGTCATCAGCGGAGCTCTGCGCGACATCCGGCAGACCTTCGACGCCGACACCTTCGCCGTCGAGGTGGCGGCGAGTTGGGTGACCCCCGGCGCGCTTGTGGGCGCCCTGGTCGGTGGTCACCTGGCGGACCGGATCGGTCGCCGGGGGGCGTTGTGGGTCGCCGCCGCCACGTTCGCGGTGGGCACCATCGCGCAGGCGTCCGCGCCGGTGATCGGGGTCATGTTCGGTGCGCGGCTGATCCTCGGTCTCGGCATCGGCGTGGCCTCGGTGGCCGGGCCGATGTACGCGGCGGAGGCGGCGCCGGAACGGATCCGGGGCAGTCTGCTCGCGGTCTACCAGTTCTCCACCACGTTCGCCATCTTCATCGGCTATCTGGCCGACGAACTGTTCGAGGCGGGCAACTCGTGGCGTTATCTGCTGGCGGCGGCGGTGTTGCTGGGTGTGGCCCTGGCCCTGGTGACCACGGTGATCCCCGACTCGGCCGTCTGGTACTTCGGGCGGGGGGACAGACGCCGGGCGGAGGCGTCGTTGGCGGCGACAGTGCCGGCGCAGAAGGTGCCCCACCGGCTGGAGGCCATCGAGAAGAGCCTCGCGGCCGGTCAGGCGGGTTGGCGGGAGGTGCTCTCGCCGCAGTGGCGGCGTCCGTTGGCGCTGGGTGTGGGCCTGGCGCTGTTCCAGCAGCTCACCGGGATCAACGGGATCATCTACTACGCTGACTCGATCTTCTCGGCCGCCGGGTTCCACACCCCGCAGGCGCAACTGGCCGCCACCACCTGGGCGATCGGCGGGGTCGACTCGCTCTTCACGCTTGTCGCGGTCGCCTTCCTGGATCGGCTCGGTCGACGGCCGTTGCTGCTGGTCGGGCTGCTGGGCATGGCGGTGTCGCTCGTCGTGGTGAGCGTCAGCTTCGCGAAGATGGCCCCGGGGGCGCAGACCGCCGGAGCGACAGGGCACCATCCCACCGACGCGGGCATCTTCCTGCTCGTGGGTGTGGTCATGTTCGTGGCGTTCTACGCGATGTCGATCGGCCCCGTCGCCTGGACGGTCATCAACGAGATCTTCCCGGGCCGCATCCGGGGCCGGTGCGTGGCGATCGCCTCGGCCACGCACTGGGGTTCGGAGTACCTCATCACGCAGTTCTTCCTGAGCATGCTCGACGCTCTGGGGCGGTCGGGCGTGTTCGCGCTCTTCGCCGGCACCTGCGTGCTCGGGTTCCTGTTCGTGTGGCGCTACCTGCCGGAGACGAAGGGCAAGACCCTCGAGCAGATCCAGCAGGTGTGGCAGACCGACGATCGGGCCCGTCGCCCGCATCGTGCCGACGGCGGGTCGCGCTGATTCGTGGGCTTCTGACCCGCGACGCAGCGACGAGGCGTACGTTCGAGCTGAAGCCGCCCAAAACGGATCTGTAGGACAAAGCGTCCTATTAGGGTCGAGCGTTGGCGCTCACCCGATGGCGAGTCCGTTCGGCGGGACGGCGGCGCCCCGACCGACAGTCGTGAAGGACCAGGACAGTGCATCTGACACCAAGGGAATTCGACAAGCTGACGATCCTCTCGATGGCAGTCGTCGCCAATGCCCGGAAGGCCAGGGGGGTCAAGCTCAACCACCCCGAGGCCGTCGCGGTGATCTGCGCCGCCGCCCTGGAGGGCGCCCGGGATGGCAAGACCGTCGAAGAGGTCATGAACGACGCCCGCAGCACTCTCAGTGCCGACGACGTGATGCCCGGCGTGCCGGACATGTTGCCCATGATCCAGGTCGAGGCCGTGTTCACCGACGGCTCGCGGCTGGTCACCGTGCACTCACCGATCCGATAGGCGCAGCAGCGCAGACGCGGTCTCCAGGAAGGCGGAGCAGAAATGACCAAGCAGCATCCCGGACCCAACTCAAAGCACCTCCGACCCATCGGCGGCTACATCCTCAGCGACCAACCGTTGGAGTTGAACGCGGGTCGGCCAGTCACGGAGATCGTCGTCCAGAACACCGGTGACCGGCCGATCCAGATCGGCTCGCACTTCCATTTCTTCGAGACCAACCGGATGCTCGCGTTCGACCGCGAGGCGGCTTTCGGCAAGCGGCTGAACATTCCGGCCACGACGTCCATCCGCTTCGAGCCGGGTGACAAGAAGACTGTGCAGCTCATTCCGTATGGCGGGTTGCAGCGCGTGTACGGGTTCAACGGCCTGGTGCAGGGGTGGACGGGCAGCCAGTCGGCGCCGAGCTATCGACCGGACCGGACCGAGGCGATCCACAACGCCAAGACTCGGGGCTTCAAGTTCGGCCCGGAGCAGCAGGACAACTCCAAGGGCAAGAAATAGCAGAGCGACTATCCCCGCAGGGCTGCCAGCCTCGGGCAGGAGAGATGATTCGATGAGCCAGATTTCGCGGCAAGAGTATTCCGGGATGTTCGGCCCCACGACGGGCGACCAGATCAGGCTCGGCGACACCGACCTGCACATCGAGATCGAGAAGGACCTGCGGGTCCTCGGCGACGAGGTGATGTACGGCGGCGGCAAGACGCTGCGCGACGGCATGGGCGTGCACAACCAGTACACGAACGCCGAGGGCGGCCTGGACCTGGTCATCACGAACGTGACGATCGTCGACGCGGTCCTCGGGGTGGTCAAGGCCGACGTCGGTGTCAAGAACGGCAAGATCGCCGGCATCGGCAAGGCCGGCAACCCGAACACAATGGACGGGGTCACCCCCGAGTTGATCACCGGGCCGGGCACCGAGGCCATCTCCGGCGAGCACCTCATCCTGACCGCCGGCGGCATCGACGCGCACGTGCACCTGGTGACGCCGTTCCAGGCGCAGGCGGCCCTGAGCAACGGCGTGACGACCCTCTGGGGTGGCGGCACGGGGCCGACGGACAGCACCAACGGCGTCACCATCACCCCCGGTCCGTGGAACATCCAGGCGATGATGCGGGCCTTCGAGAACATCCCTGTCAACATCGGCCTGATGGCCCGGGGCAACAGCACCGGCCGGGCGCCGCTCGTGGAGCAGATCATGGCCGGCGCGCCGAGCTTCAAGATCCACGAGGACTGGGGTGCGCCGCCCGCGGTGATCCGCGCCTGCCTGGACGTCGCCGACGAGTTCGACGTGCAGGTGAGCATCCACACGGACACCCTCAACGAGAGCGGCTACCTGGAGGACAGCGTCGCCGCGTTCGAGGGCCGGACCATCCACACCTTCCACACCGAGGGCGCCGGCGGTGGGCACGCGCCGGATGTCATCAAGATCGCCAGCCAGATGAACGTGCTGCCCAGCTCGACAACGCCGACGGTGCCGTACGGCATCAACAGCCAGGCAGAGCTGTACGACATGATCATGGTTTGTCACAACTTCAACCCGCAGGTCCCCTCGGACGTGGCATTCGTCGAGAGCCGGATCCGGACCGAGACGATCGCGGCCGAGGACGTCCTGCTCGACGAGGGCGTCATCTCGATGATGCAGAGCGACTCGCAGGCCATGGGACGCGTCGGCGAGACCTGGCTGCGGTCCATCCAGCTCGCCGGGCAGATGAAGGCCGTGCGCGGCAAGCTCGCCGAGGACTCCAGCGCCAACGACAACTTCCGGGTGCTGCGGTACGTCGCCAAGATGACCATCAACCCGGCGATCACCCAGGGGATCTCGCACGTCGTCGGCTCGGTGACGCCGGGCAAGATGGCCGACCTGGTGCTCTGGGAGCCGGCCTTCTTCGGCACGAAGCCCAAGATGGTCCTCAAGGGCGGCATGATCGCCTGGTCGATCATGGGCGACCCGAACGCCTCGCTGCCGACACCCCAGCCGGTCTACTACCGGCCGTCCTTCGGCGCGATGGGCAGCCAGCTCGCCCGCAACTGCGTGACATTCGTGTCCCGGGCCGCCCACGAGGCCGGCGTCGCCGAAGAGCTGGGCCTGCAACGGCAGGTCATCCCTGTGTACCGGACCCGGAGCCTCACCAAGCGGGACATGGTCCGCAACGACCGCACCCCCAAGCTCGAGGTCGACCCGGAGACCTTCGCGGTGACGATGGACGGCGTGCACGCGACAGTGCCGCCGGCCCGGACCCTGCCGATGAGCCAGCTCTACTTCTTCAGCTGACATTCCCCCGCACGCCCGCATCGCCGTGCGCGGCTGCGGCGTACCAACGGAAAGGAGAGGCCCGTGCTCGTCGAGACGGTGCTGGGCAACATGAACGAGCCGGACTGGATGCTGCGGCTGAAGGAAGCGCGCATCGACGACCTGGTCCTCGACCAGTGGGACGCCCAGAAGAGCCGCATCCGCAAGATGACAAGTTCCGGGGCCGAGCTGTCGGTCTCGCTGGCGCGGGGCGTCCGGCTGCGCGACGGCGACGTCCTGGCCTGGGACGACCTGAGCGCCACAGCTGTGGTAGCCCGTGTGCAGTTGGGCGAGGTGATGGTGGTGCACCTCGACAAGTTGCGCGGCGAGTCGGCGGAGCTGCTCATCCGCTCGGCAGTCGAACTCGGTCACGCGATCGGCAACCAGCACTGGCCGGCGGTGGTCAAGGGCACCAAGATGTACGTCCCGCTGACAGTGGACCGCAAGGTCATGGACTCGGTGATGCGCACCCACGCGTTCACCGGCATCACCCACGAGTTCGTCCCCGGCACCGAGGTCATCGCGTACCTCGCGCCGCACGAGTCGCGGCGGTTGTTCGGTGGCGCCGACTCGACGCCGCACTCCCATCTCCCCGCCGACCTCAACTGAGCGGGGCGGGACGGTGCGGACGATGGGCGAAACCCTGAAGCTGTTGCAGTTCGGCGACTCGGTCTTCCCGGTCGGCGCCTTCTCCTTCTCCAGTGGGCTGGAGATGGCCGTCGAGCACGGTGTCGTGCACGACCGGACGACCCTTCAGGACTACGTCCGGACGGTCACCCGGCTCGCCGCCACCGGGGACGGTGTCGCCCTGCTCGTCGGGCACCGGGCCGCCCTGGCCGGGGACCTCGACCGGATCCGGTGCGCGGACGAAGCCGTCCACCAGCGCAAGATCAACGAAGAGATGCGGACGATGTCCGTGCGGATGGGGCGCAAGCTGGCCGAGGCCGCGACCCGGATCGTCGGTGAGACGCTGCTCAAGAAGCGGCTCGGTGAGTCGGCGAGCGGCACGCCCGTCACCTACCCGGTCGCGCTCGGCGTGATCTTCGCCGATCTCGGGGTGCCCGAGGAGGACGCCTTCGCGGCCCACCAGTACGGCGCGGCGTCGACGGTGCTCAGCGCCGCGATCCGGCTGATGCGGGTCGACCATATCGACGCGCAGTCGATCCTCTTCGCGGTCAACGAGAAGGTCACCGACGACTACCGCGACGTACGCACCGCGGAGCTGGACGACATGCAGACCTTCGGGCCGCACCTCGACGTCCTGGCCGCCGCGCACCAGCACATCCACGTGCGGATGTTCATGAGCTGAACCCCGCATTTGCCGGAACCAAGAACCGTACCGAGAAGGACAGGACACAACATGAAGTCGGCAAGTCGTATCGGCGTCGGCGGCCCGGTGGGCAGCGGCAAGACCGCGATCATCGAAACTGTCGTGCCGCGGCTCGTGGAGAACGGGCTGCGAATACTGGTGATCACCAACGACGTGGTCACCACTGAGGACGCGAAGCACGTCCGGCGGGCGCTGACCGGGGTCCTGGTCGAGGAGCGGATCATCGGTGTGGAGACCGGGGCCTGCCCGCACACGGCGGTGCGGGAGGACCCGAGCATGAACCTGGCCGCCGTGGAGGACATGGAGTCCCGGTTCCCCGACAGCGATGTGGTGCTCATCGAGAGCGGTGGGGACAACCTCACGCTGACGTTCAGCCCCGCCCTTGTCGACTTCTTCATCTACGTCATCGACGTGGCCGCCGGTGACAAGATTCCGCGCAAGAACGGCCCGGGGATCTCCAAGTCCGACATCCTCGTGATCAACAAGACCGATCTCGCGCCCTACGTGGACGCCGACCTCGGCGTCATGGCACGCGACGCCGAGATGATGCGCAACGGCAAGCCTGTCGTGTTCACCAACTGCAAGACGGGCGAGGGTGTCGACGAGCTGGTCTCGCTGATCCGGCGCAACGCGCTGTTCGACGCCGAAGTGGTCGCATGACCACATTGGACAATGCTCGGGAGCTGGCGCCGTACCAGGACCAACCGGCCCAGCTGCCCGCGGCGTCCAACGGCAAGGTCGGTGTGCTGCGCCTCGGCTTCGAGCGGCGCGGCGATCGGACGATCCTGCACGACCTCTACCGGCAGTCACCGCTGCTGGTCCAGCGGGCGCTCTACTGGGACGAGGAGATGCCGCAGCTGCCCTGCGTCATGATCCTTACCACCTCCGGCGGTGTGCTCCAGGGCGACCGCCTGCACATGGACGTGACCCTCGCCCCCGGCAGCCAGGCGCACCTGGTAACCCAGTCCGCCACCAAGATCCAGGAGATGGACGCGAACTACGGCTCGCAGACCCACACGTTCACCCTGGCCGAGGACACCTACCTCGAATACCTCCCGGAGCCGGTGATCCCGTACCGGGCCAGCCGGTTCGCCACCGACACCCGGGTGCGGCTGCCGGAGAGCGCCACAATGCTCTACGGCGAGATCCTGCAACCGGGCCGCAAGTACTACCGCGACGGCGAACTGTTCGCCTACGACCTCTTCTCCTCCTCGCTGCGCGCGGAGCGCCCCGACGGGCGGCAACTGTTCGTCGAGAAGTTCGTGGTGACCCCCGGGCAGAACCCGGTGGCACGGGTCGGCGTGATGGACCGCTTCCACATCTTCGGCAACGTCGTGCTGCTCACCAGCCCCGAGCGGGCCGCCCGCGTCTTCGAGCGGACCTCGACCCCGCTCTGGGACGAGCAGACCCCACTGGCCAGCGCTGTCAGCCGGCTGCCGAACGACGCGGGGCTCGTATTCAAGGTCCTGGGGCAGGAGACCGAGCCGGTTCGCGCAGCGGTACGCGCCTTCTGCGTGGCCGCGCGGGAAGAGGTGACCGGCAGGACCTTCCCGCCGGCGTTCAGCTGGCGTTGACGGAGAGGGAGAACGTCGTGACCGCAGTGGTGCAGGGCTGGGACAGGCTCGCCGACCACAACCCGTTGGTCGGGTTCGTCGACGCCTGCCTGCGTGGCCCCGCGCAGGTCGTCCTGCAGAACAACCCGCTCACCGGCCTGCTGATCCTCGTCGCGGTCGCCTGGGGTGCCATCGACAGCGGGCAACCACGGGTCTTCGGGGGAGGGGTCGTCGGTCTGCTCGTCGGCACGGCCACGGCAGTCGTCCTCCAGGTCGACAACGCCTCGCTGCGCAAGGGACTGTTCGGCTTCAGCCCGTTCCTGACCGGCATCGCGGTGCCGACGTTCCTGGACGACAGGCCGCTGATGTGGCTCTATCTGGTGCTCGGCGCGATCGCCACGACAGTGGTCACACTGGCCCTGAACACGATCTTCAAGACGTGGGGGCTTACCGCCTTCACCATGCCGTTCGTGCTGACCACCTGGGTGCTGCTGATGGCCGCGTACCAGTTCGACAGGTTCACAGTGCTCACCAACCTGAAGCCGATGTTCCCTGGCGAGGGGCAGCTGACCGGTGGTCGCTTCGACTGGGACCTGATCCCCACCTTCCTGCGCGGGGTGTCCCAGGTCTTCCTGATCAACAGCTGGGTCACCGGGTTGATCATCCTGATCGCGCTGCTGATCAACTCCCGTTGGTCGGCCCTCTTCGCGGTGATCGGCGCCGTCGGCGCGACACTGCTGGCGCTCTGGTTCGGCGCCGACGCGGCTTCCCTGGACAAGGGTCTGTTCGGCTTCAACGCGGTGCTGACGGCGATCGCCGTGGGCGCGGTGCTGCACCGACCCGGCGCGCTCGTGACTGTCTACACGCTCTTCGGAATCGCGCTCACCCTCTTCGTCCAACTCGCCCTGGCCACAGTCCTCACACCGCTGGGCATCCCGGTGCTGACCGGGCCGTTCAACATCGCCACCTGGTTGCTGCTGCTGCCCAAGCGGCACTTCGCGCCGGTGCCCAACCACGAACGCGTCAAGGAGTCCGTCGTCACCGCGGTGCGACACACCGTCTGACGTACCGAGAGGAGAGGTGAGCTCCCATGCTCGCTCAGGAAGCGGTGAACTCGGGCGACACCGCCTGGGTGCTCGTCTGCACGGGCCTGGTGCTGTTCATGACCCCCGGCCTGGCCGTCTTCTACGGCGGGATGGTCCGCACCCGCAACGTGCTCGCCATGCTCCAGCAGAACATGATCGCCCTCGGCGTCGTCAGTCTGACCTGGGTGCTTGTGGGATACACGATCGCCTTCGGTGACGACGCCGGCAGCGGCCTCCTCGGCAACTTCGAACTCTTCGGGCTCACCGACCTGCGGGTGCCGCCCGCACCCCACCTGCACGTGGTCGCCGGTCAGGTGACCATTCCCACCCTGGCGTTCGTGGCGTACCAGATGATGTTCGCGGTGATCACACCCGCGCTCGTCACCGGCGCCACCGCCGGCCGGCTGAAGTTCCTCGGCTGGGTGGTGTTCATCGCCATCTGGTCCATCGTGGTCTACGCGCCGATCGCCCACTGGCTCTGGCACCCCGACGGCTGGCTGGCCCGGTTCGGCACCCAGGATTGGGCCGGCGGCATGGTGGTGCACGCCTCGGCGGGCGCCGCCGTCCTGGCCACCCTGCTTGTCGTCGGACGCCGCCGGGGCTGGCCACACACGGCCGCACCGCCCAACTCGATCCCGCTGACCATCCTCGGTGCCGGCATCCTCTGGTTCGGGTGGTTCGGCTTCAACGGCGGCGACGGACTCCAGGCCAACGGTGTGGCCGCCCAAGCGGTGATCAACACTCACCTCGCGGCCGCCGCAGGCATGCTCGTCTGGCTGGTCGCGGAGCGCGCCAAGGACGGCCACAGCACCGTCGTGGGCGGCGTCTCCGGGGCCGTCGCGGGCCTCGCGACAATCACACCCGCCGCCGGGTACGTCAACACGCTGTCCGCAATCGCCATCGGCGCGATCGCCGGCATCGTCTGCCACACCGCGCTGCGGTTGAAGTACCTGCTGCGGCTCGACGACGCGCTCGACGTCCTCGCGGTCCACTTCGTCGGCGGCATGCTCGGCTCACTGCTCGTCGGCTTCTTCGGCAACAGCGGCACCAACCCGCTCGGCAAGGACGGCATCTTCTTCGGCGGCGGCGGATCCCTGCTCTGGCACCAGTTCGCCGGAGTGGTCTGCGTGGTGATCTTCTCGTTCGTGCTCAGTTGGCTGATCGCCGCCGGCGTGCAGTCGGTCATCGGCCTACGTGCCCCGGCCGACACCCAGGACAACCTCGACCACGCCCAGCAGGGCACCGAGGCCTACCACCTGGGCGGCGTCGCCGGCCTCAACGGCACGGGCGCGCCCGAGCGGCGCCGGGAACGACACGACCGCCCCACCGCCCCGCCCGCCCGGCCCACCCGACCCGGCCAGACGCCGCAGCAGGTCCGACTCGTCACCGCGACTGTGGACCCGGCGCGACTGCCGACCACCCGGGAGCTCCGCGAAGCACTGCTCGGCGCGGGCGCCACCTCCATCGTCGTCTCCGACGCCACAGTCTCGACCGCCCATCCCGCCGCCCGCGCGCTGCCCCGGGGGTACTGGCTGGACCAGGACCTCCTGGACCGCGCCCGGGTCGAGATCCTTGTGGAGCGCGACGCGGTGCCGGCCGTGTTGGACGTGCTCGGCCAGTACGGCGCCGACCGGTCGGACAGCTTCGTGCAGGACGTCCAGCCCGCGACGGACGTGCGCTGACCGGCACCCGGGCCGGCGTCGCACCGCGCGCCGGCCAGGCCCGCCCCGCCACGCTCGACCATGATCGGCTCGTCCCGGCCGTGACGGCTCGGCGACCGTCGATGCCCTCGCTCACGACCGAGGATGCCTGCGACATCCTCGGTCGTGAGCAGGTCATAGGGTGATCCCGTGGCGACCCTTCTGCTTCTGCGACACGGCCGGACCACCGCGAACGCGGACGGTGGGCTGGCCGGCCACCAGCCCGTCGAACTGGACGACACGGGCCGGGCCCAGGCGACCGCCGTCGGCGAACGACTGCGGGCGGTGCCGCTCGCGGCGGTGGTGACCAGCCCGCTGATCCGCTGCCGGCAGACCCTGGAGTTGGCGCTGCCGCAGGCCACCCCGACTGTGGAGCCGGGGTTGATCGAGTGCGACTACGGCAGTTGGGAGGGGCAGCCGCTCAAGAAGCTCGCCAAGGAGCCGCTCTGGCCGGTTGTCCAGCAGCGCCCGAGCGCCGCGGTCTTCCCCGACGGCGAGGCGATGGCGGCGATGGCGGCGCGTGCCGTGGCGGCGGTGCGCTCGTGGGACGCCCGGGTCAGCGCCGAGCACGGGCCCGAGGCGGTCTGGTTGGCGTGCAGCCACGGCGACGTGATCAAGGCGATCGTGGCGGACGCGCTCGGCGTACACCTGGATCTTTTTCAGCGGATCGTGGCCGACCCGGCGTCGGTGACCGCGATCCGTTTCACGCCGCTGCGGCCGTTCGTGGTGCGGCTCAACGACACCGGCGGCGACCTGACCGCGCTGGTGCCGCCGCCGCGCAAACGGCGCCGGCGGGCGACCCGCGCGGCCGACTCGGACGCCGCCGTCGGCGGCGGGGCCGGCGGGACCCCGTGAGCCGCGTCACGAGTGCCCGCGTGGCCGCCACGCCCGGCTGCAACCCCTCGTACGCCGGGCGCGCCGCCCCTGCGGCGATTCGGGTCGGTGGGGTGCGCGACGCGATGACGGGCCGGATAGGGTCGTGGGTATGACCCACCAGGTGCACGCCTTCGAACCGCCGGAGCGGTTCGTCGCCGGGACTGTCGGGCCGCCGGGGGAGCGCACGTTCTTCCTGCAGGCCCGGGGCGGCGGCAGGCTGGTAAGCGTCGCGCTGGAGAAGGTCCAGGTGTCCCTGCTCGCCGAGAAGCTGGAAGAGCTGCTCACCGAGGCGCAGCGCCGCTTCGGGGTGGACCTGCCCGAGCTGGCGCCGGTGGTGGGCGACAACGAGCCACTGGACACGCCTGTCGACGAGGAGTTCCGGGTCGGGACGCTCGGGCTGGCCTTCGACGTGGACACCGCGACGGTGGTGATCGAGGCGATCGCCGCCGGCGAGGTGGAGCCCGAGGTCGAGTTGGGCGACGAGGACGACGACTCCGACGACGACGACGATGACGACGAGCCGGACGAGGACCTGGACCGCCTCCGGGTCCGGCTCACCCCGCAGGCCACCCGCCAGTTCATCGAGCGGGCCCGGCGCGTGGTCAACGCGGGCCGGCCGCCGTGCCCGCTGTGCGGCCAACCGTTGGATCCCGCCGGGCACCTGTGCCCGCGGCACAACGGTTACCACCGGTGACCTCGTCCGACGTGCAACCCCGCCAGGACGGCGATGCCGCGCTGCGCCTGCTGCGCGACGGCACGCTCGACCTGGAGGGGCGGCTCGTCGACGCGTCGAACACGACACTGCGCGGCATCCTGACCCTCGACGGCGCCACGGCCCGCTGCGTCTACAAGCCGATCCGCGGCGAGCGCCCGCTGTGGGACTTCCCGGACGGCACCCTGGCCGGCCGGGAGGTGTCGGCGTACCTGGTCTCCCGGGCCACCGGCTGGGATCTGGTGCCGCCCACGGTGCTGCGGGACGGCCCGTTCGGCCCGGGCTCCTGCCAGCTCTGGATCGACGAGCCGGAGGACGCCGAGCCGCTCGTCGGGTTCGTGCCCGCCGACGAGCTGCCGCCGCGCTGGTTCCCGATCGCGGCGGCCCGCGACGACGACGGCGCCGCGTACGCCCTCGCTCACGCCAACGACCCACGACTGGCCCGCCTCGCGGTGCTCGACGCGGTGATCAACAATGCGGACCGTAAAGGCGGTCACGTGCTTGTCGGCGCGGACGACCGGATCTACGGCGTGGACCACGGGGTGAGCTTCCACGTCGAGGCCAAGCTGCGCACGGTGCTGTGGGGCTGGGCCGGCCGGCAGCTGCCACCGGATGCCGTGGAGATGCTGGACGGGCTGGCCGGGCAGGTCGCCGGGGATCTCGGCGCGGAGTTGGCCGACCACCTGACCATCAGCGAGATCGCCGAGTTGGCCGCGCGCATCGACGGTCTGCGGGAGACCGGGCGGTTCCCGCAGCCGCCCGAGGACTGGCCGGCCGTGCCCTGGCCACCCATGTGACCCGCTGTCATCTTGATCACTGGTAGGGCGGCACGAGCGTCCCGCTGGCATAGCTAGGCTGAGGCCATGGAGTCTTGGGCGGGACACGAGGTGCCACGGCTGCCTGACAGGGGCGAGCCGCTGGCGTTGTACGACTCGGCACGGCAGGGTATCCACCCGAGCGAGCCGGTCGACGCGGGCAGCATGTACGTCTGCGGCATCACCCCGTACGACGCCACCCACCTCGGCCACGCCGCCACCATGATCACGTTCGACCTCGTACAGCGGATGTGGCGCGACGCCGGCCGTCCCGTGCGCTATGTACAGAACGTCACCGACATCGACGATCCGCTGCTGGAGCGGGCCGACCGCGACGGCGAGGACTGGGTGGTCCTGGCGATGCGCGAGACGGCGCTGTTCCGGGAGGACATGGAGGCGCTGCGGATCATCCCGCCCGACCACTACGTGGGCGCCGTCGAGTCGATCCCGGAGATCGCCGACAAGGTCGAGGTGCTGGTCAAGGACGGGGCCGGCTACCGGCTCGACGACGGCACCGGCGACATCTACTTCGACATCTCCGCCACCGGCCGGTTCGGCTACGAGTCGAACCTGACCCGCGAGCAGATGCTGGAGATCTTCCCGATCAACGGCGGCGACCCGGACCGGGCCGGCAAGCGCGACCCGCTGGACCCGCTGCTGTGGCGCGGCGCCCGCGAGGGTGAGCCGTCCTGGCCCGGCGGCGAATTGGGGCCGGGCCGCCCGGGCTGGCACATCGAGTGCGCTGTCATCGCGTTGAACCTCCTCGGTGACACGATCGACGTGCAGGGCGGCGGCAACGACCTGCTGTTCCCGCACCACGAGGCGTCCGCCGCGCACGCCGAGCGGCTCACCGGCCAGGCGCCGTTCGCCCAGCACTACGTACACGCCGGCATGATCGGCCTGGACGGCGAGAAGATGTCGAAGTCCCGCGGCAACCTGGTCTTCGTGTCCCGGCTGCGCGCCGACAAGGTCGACCCGATGGCGATCCGGTTGGCGCTGATCTCCGGGCACTACCGCAGCGACCGCACCTGGACCAACGACGTGCTGACCGTCGCCCAGGACCGCCTGGCCCGCTGGCGGCAGGCCGCCGCCGCACCCGCCGGCCCGTCGGGGGCCGAACTGCTGGCCGGGGTACGCGAGCGCCTCGCCGACGACCTCGACACCCCCGGCGCCCTGGCGGTGGCCGACCGCTGGGCCGACGCGACCCTCGCCGGCGCCACAGATGACCCGGCCGCCCCGGCCCTCTTCGCGAACACGGTGGACGCCCTCCTAGGCATCCGCCTCTAAACCCCCGCCCCCGCCTGCTCCGCCCGTTCCGCCTGGCCCCGCCCCGCTGCGCTCGTTCCGCCTGCCCCTGTCTTGCTCGCCCTGCCTCCCCATGCTCCGTCCGCACATCGCCCCGTCGATCTTGCACTTTCGGTCGCCGGTATGGACTGCTCCGCCCCTTTTGTGAGGGCAGAAACTGCAAGATCGCGGGAGCGTCGACGCGTGGACCCGGAATCCCGGGGGCGGGGCGGGTTCCGGGGCGGGATAGGGCGGGGAACTCAGCCGAGGACCAGGCCCGGGTTGGGGTCGGGGTCTGGGGTTGGGGCGGGGATCTTGTACTCCTCGGTGAGGGTGGTCATGGGGCCGGGCCAGGTGGCTTGGGCGACCTCGATCGGCTTGCGGTGCCCGTCGTAGGCGACGTGCAGCAGGTGCAGCACCGGAGTGTCGGGCCGGATCTGGAGCGTTTCGGCCTCCTCGCGGCTGGGCTGCCGGGCGCTTATCGTGTCGGTGGCCGAGACGTAGCGCCGCCCGGTGGCTTCCTCGGCTTCCTGGTAGAGCGGGCGCCCGAACGCCTCGGTGCGCTCCAGCGAGGTGCCGGCGGTGTCGGTGGGCAGGAACCAGGAGGCGCCTACCTCGACGGGGGAGTCGTCGGTGCGTACGAGGTGGCGGCGGCAGAGCAGGTCGGTGCCGTCGGGCACTCCGAACGCGTCGGCGACCTCGGCGGGGGCGGGGGCGCGGCTTACCGAGACGAGTTGCTGGCGGTATCGGGCGGCCAGGTCGGTGTGATAGCCGCGGAAACCGCCGTACCGGCCTCGGGAGAGCCTGTTGAGTCGGCGCCGGGTGCCCCGGACGTACGTACCGGAGCCGGGTTTGGTGATCAGGATGCCCTCGACCCGCAGCTGGTCGACGGCGCGTTGCGCGGTCTGCTTGGCGACGCCGAACATCTCGGCGATGGCCGGGATGGATGGCAGTCTCTCGCCCGGCGCCCAGTCGCCGCGGCGGACCTGGGCCTTGAGCTGCGCGGCGATCTGCCGGTGGGGGAACTCGGCGGCCCCGGGGTTGATCTGCACATCCGCCTCCTTGATCACAGCTAGGTTCCTAGGATGCCCTAGCGGGCGTGACGCCGCCACCCCAGACACGCGAAACAGGACCGCGAGAACGAGTACGGGCCCCGGACTCGAAAGTCCGAGGCCCGCACCCAACGGGAGGGAGGTGTTACCAGGAGCCGGCGGTGGGGCCGGCCGAGCCGCCTCGGCGCCGCAGGTACTTCTCGAACTCCTGGGCGATCTCGTCACCTGTCAACGGGGTGATGCCCTCGTCGCCGACCCGTTCCTCCAGCTCGCGGACGTACTCGCCGAGTTCGGCGTCCTGCTCGGCGGCGCTGCGCACCCGCTGCTCCCACTCGGCGGACTCCTCGGCCAGGTCGGCCATCGGCACCGGCAGGTCGACGACCTCCTCGACGCGGTGCAGCAGGGCGAGGGTGGCCTTGGGGCAGGGCGGGTTGTTGGCGTAGTGCGGCACGTGCACCCAGAACGAGACGGCGTCGACCTCGGCGCGGGTGCACGCGTCGTGCAGCACCCCGACAATTCCGGTCGGCCCGTCGTATCGGGTGGGCGTGAGCTGGTAGCGCTCGGCGGCCTGCGCGTCGGAGGCGCTGCCGCTGATCGGCAACGGCCGGGTGTACGGCACGTCGGCAAGCAACGCGCCGAGCAGCACCACCCGTTCCACCTCGAGGCTGTGACAGATTTCCAACACCTGCTCGCAGAACGTCCGCCAGCGCATGCTCGGCTCGATGCCGCGGATCAGCACCACGTCACGGTCGGTGCCCTCCGGGCTGGCCACCATGAACCGGGTCGTCGGCCACTCCACCCGCCGGGTCTCCCCGTCGGCCATCGTGATGGTGGGCCGGCTGACCTGGAAGTCGTAGAAGTCCTCCGGGTCCAGCTCGGCGAGCTGCCGCGCGTTCCAGACCTGTTCCAGGTGCTCGACGGCCGCGGTGGACGCGTCGGCGGCGTCGTTCCAGCCCTCGAAGGCGGCAATCGCCACCGGGGACCTCAGCACCGGCAGTCCGTCGAACTTGGTCACGCCGTCACCTCACCCTGCTCGTGGCGGCCGACACCGGGGCCGCGCCCGGTCGTCGGGCCGTGGTGCACGGCGGAGTCCCTGTTGTCCTTCACGTCCGCCAGCCTACGTGCCAGGCAGGGACCCGGCCCGTCGGCCGCGCCGGTCCGGTCCGGCCGGGGGACGGTCATATCATCCCGAATCGGACAGGGTGATTCGCCCGACACAATGTGGGATCGGGCTCCGAGGGTAGCCGGGTAGGACCGTAGCAGCACTAACCTGAACGGGTGCGGACTTCGTTGATGGATGTGCTGGCCAATCGGATCCTCATCACCGATGGGGCGATGGGCACGATGCTGCAGGCCGCGGACCTCACGCTCGACGACTTCGACGGGCTGGAGGGGTGCAACGAGATCCTCAACGTCACCCGGCCGGACGTGGTGCGGGGGGTGCACGACGCCTATCTGGCCGTCGGCGCGGACTGCGTGGAGACGAACACGTTCGGCGCAAACCTGGCCAATCTCGCCGAGTACGACATCCCGCATCGCATTCGGGAGTTGTCCGAGGCGGGTGCCCGGATCGCCCGGGAGGCAGCCGACGCGGCGAGCACCCCGCAGCGGCCCCGGTACGTGCTGGGCTCGATCGGGCCGGGCACCAAGCTGCCCACTCTCGGCCACGCCGACTACGCGACACTTCGCGACGCGTACCAGGAAAACGCGGCCGGTCTGATCGTCGGCGGCTCCGACGCGCTGATCATCGAAACCTGCCAGGATCTGCTCCAGGTCAAGGCGGCGGTGGTCGGGTCGAAGCGGGCGATGGCCGAGCTGGGCCAGTCCGTGCCGATCATCTGTCACGTGGCCGTGGAGACGACAGGCACGATGCTTGTCGGCAGCGAGATCGGCGCGGCGCTGGCCGCGATCGAGCCGCTCGGCGTGGACCTGATCGGGCTCAACTGCTCCACCGGCCCGGCCGAGATGAGCGAGCACCTGCGATACCTGTCGCAGCACTCCCGCATCCCCCTGTCGGTGATGCCGAACGCCGGCCTGCCGGTGCTGACCGCCGACGGGGCATACTTCCCGCTCACTCCCGTGGAGTTGGCGGACGCGTTGGAGCGGTTCGTCACCGAGTACGGCGTGGGGCTCGTCGGCGGCTGCTGCGGCACCACCCCGGAGCACATCCGGGTGCTCGCCGAGCGGCTGCACGGCGTCACCGCCCCGGCTCGAGAGCCCCAGCACGAGGCGGGTGTCTCGTCGGTTTACCACCCGGTGCCGTTCGCGCAGGACGCGTCGGTGCTGATGGTGGGGGAGCGGACCAACGCCAACGGTTCCAAGGCGTTCCGGGAGGCGATGCTTGCCGCTGACTGGCGGGCCTGCGTGGAGATCGCCCGCAGTCAGGCGCGCGACGGCTCGCACCTGCTGGACCTGTGCGTGGACTACGTCGGCCGGGACGGCACGCAGGACATGCGGGAGCTGGCCGGCCGGTTCGCCACCGCGTCCACGTTGCCGATCATGCTGGACTCCACCGAGCCGAACGTCGTCGAGGCCGGGCTGGAGATGCTCGGCGGCCGGTGCGTGGTCAACTCGGTGAACTTCGAGGACGGCGACGGCCCCGACTCCCGGTACGCGCGGGTGATGCCTGTCGTGCGCGAGCACGGCGCGGCAGTGGTGGCGCTGCTCATCGACGAGGAGGGGCAGGCGCGTACCCAGGAATGGAAGGTCCGGGTCGCGGGCCGGCTCATCGACGACCTGACCGGCCGGTGGGGCATGGACCGGTCCGACATCCTCATCGACGCGCTGACCTTCCCGATCGCCACCGGTCAGGAGGAGACCCGCCGCGACGGCATCGAGACGATCGAGGCGATCCGGGAGATTGCCCGCCGCTACCCGGGGGTCAACTTCACCCTCGGCATCTCGAACATCTCGTTCGGGCTCAACCCGGCGGCCCGCCAGGTGCTCAACTCGGTGTTCCTGCACGAGTGCGTGCAGGCCGGGCTGACCTCGGCGATCGTGCACGCCAGCAAGATCCTGCCGATGTCGAAGATCCCCGACGAGCAGCGCGAGGTCGCACTGGACCTGGTCTACGACCGGCGCCGCGAGGGGTACGACCCGGTGCAGCGCTTCCTTGAGCTGTTCGAGGGCGTCGACGTGACAAGCGCGCGGGCCAGCCGGGCGCAGGAGTTGGCGGCGCTGCCGCTCGACGAGCGGCTCAAGCGGCGGATCATCGACGGTGAGCGCAACGGCCTGGAGGCCGACCTGGACACGGCGATGGCCGGCGGCCGAGCCCCGCTGTCGATCATCAACGACATCCTGCTCGACGGGATGAAGGTCGTCGGCGAGTTGTTCGGCTCCGGGCAGATGCAGCTGCCGTTCGTGCTGCAGTCCGCCGAGGTGATGAAGACCGCTGTGGCGTACCTGGAGCCGCACATGGAGACCACCGACGACGGCGGCAAGGGCCGCATCGTCCTCGCGACCGTGCGCGGCGACGTCCACGACATCGGCAAGAACCTTGTCGACATCATCCTGTCCAACAACGGCTACGAGGTCGTCAACATCGGCATCAAGCAGCCGATCAGCGCGATCCTGGACGCCGCCGAGCAGCACCGCGCCGACGCGATCGGCATGTCCGGGCTGCTGGTCAAGAGCACTGTCATCATGAAGGAAAACCTCGCCGAGATGGCCACGCGCGGGGTCGCCGAGCGCTGGCCCGTCCTGCTCGGTGGGGCGGCGCTGACCCGGTCGTACGTCGAGGACGACCTGCGCGCGATGTACCCCGGGCAGGTCCACTACGCGCGGGACGCCTTCGAAGGGCTGTCCCTGATGGACCGGGTGATGACCGCCAAGCGCGGCGGCGCCCCGGTCATCGACCCGGAGCGGGAGGCGGCCCTGGCGACCCGGCGGGCGCGCCGGGAGCGGCAGCGCTCGGTCGTCTCCGAGTCGCTGCCGGAGCTGCACGACTCCTCGGTCCGCTCCGACGTGGCCGCCGACGTGCCCGTGCCCACCCCACCGTTCCTGGGCACCCGTGTCGTCAAGGGCGTGCCGATGTCCGACTACGCGGCGCTGCTCGACGAGCGGGCAACCTTCCTCGGGCAGTGGGGGCTGCGCGGCGCCCGGGGCGGCAGCGGTCCGTCCTATGAGGAGCTGGTGGAGACCGAGGGCCGGCCGCGCCTGCGCTACTGGCTGGACCGCCTCATCTCCGATCAGGTGCTGGAGGCGGCAGTCGTCTACGGCTACTTCCCGGCGTACTCCGAGGGCAATGACCTGGTGGTGCTCGACGAGAACGGGCACGCGGAGCGCGCCCGGTTCTCGTTCCCCCGGCAGCGCCAGGAGCGGCGGCTCTGCCTGGCCGACTTCTTCAAGCCCAAGGGCGACCAACTCGATGTGGTCGCGTTGCAACTGGTCACCGTCGGCCAACCCGTCAGCGAGTACGCGGCGAAGCTGTTCGCCCGCAACGAGTACCGCGACTACCTGGAGGTGCACGGCCTGTCCGTGCAGCTCACCGAGGCTCTCGCCGAATACTGGCACCGGCGCATCCGCAGCGAGATGACCCTGCCCGACGGTCGTCCGCTGGGCCACGACGACCCGACGGACCTGGCCGGCATCCTGCGCAACGACTACCGGGGCTGCCGGTACGCGTTCGGCTACCCGGCCTGCCCCGACCTGGAGGACCGAGCGAAGATCGTGGATCTGCTCGGGTCCGAGCGGATCGGTGTGGAGCTGTCCGAGGAGTTCCAGTTGATGCCGGAGCAGGCCACCGACGCGATCGTGGTCCACCACCCGGAGGCCAGCTACTTCAACGCCAAGTAGCGGGACCAGGTGTCCTGACCTGCACCTGAGGCCGCCCGCAAGGCCGCTGAACCCATGATCATGCCGTCTCCAGGCCGTCAGCGGTAGGCCGGTGGCCTGCCCTTACCACGATGGCTTCAAGCTAGCTAACACCAACGGGCCGGAACCTCGCCATCACGGGACCGATTGCCGCGACGTTACTGAGGTGCCCGGGTGGCCGGAACCTCATGTGGGCAGTCGACGGGCACGGGGGTGATCTCGCGGGGCCCACTGGTTTCCCGGCGAACGTCGAAGCGCACGCAAATGTTGTAGTACACCTCGTCGCCGGCCAGCCAGCCCTCAGACGCGCGGCCTACCATCATTACCTCTACCGTGGCCAGTAGGCCCACCCCACGCTCGTCAGGATCGTGGACCAAGGAGGTGAGCCGCTCGCCTTCGGTTTCGGCGACAAGCCGGTTGAGCACGGACTGGTTGCTTTTCCAGCCCTTCAGACTGAGTGAGTCGGTCGCCCATGGCTCGGTTTCGTGGGCGACCTGTTCGGCCCTCTCCAAGACCCTATCCCGAGCACTGTCGTGGCCCGAGGGGGCGCATCCAGCGGAAGGCAGCACAACGAGACAGACCAGCAGCGCGCCGACGCCTGTCCGCCCCCAGCGAGCCGGATCAAGCACCCGTCGACTATCGATGATGTGTCGCAACATGGTGCCAGAACATCCCCGATTCCGTCGTCAAGCATCCGTCCGAATACTCAGCGCGGGCCCTGAGTCGCCATGACTCGCAAGCTACTGCAGATGGCCTCATCCGGAGTGGACCTCGGCTGCTGCGAAAGCTCCTCGTCTCAGTCGGCACCAATGCCGCATTTGCCACGTGGTGGGTGACTTAACCGAGTGACGACGGGTACGAGCAGCGACGGAGTCGCCTACCTGTTTCCAACCGTCGAGTTGGCCGGCCACATCGGACCGAACCTGATCCCACGTGGCAGATGGCGGCAGGGCGTAAGCCGCCGTCCAGCGCACCCCGGCCACTGCCGCCGCACCCAGCGTGGTGGGGGCGGGCGCGGCGTTGCTCGCACTCGCGGCGTCTGCGTCGCCCCGCCGCCACGTGCCTTCGATCAACGTGAGGCCGGCAGCCTAACCGGAGAGCCGCAACGCAGAGGTGGGGGCGGCTACCAGGTTTCCCGTACGAAGGGGCCAGCACCAGCCGGCGCACCCAAGTGCTTGACCCTTCAAACTTCCACCGGTAGCAACCGGGGGAGGCCTCAGTACGGCTGACCGCACACCTTCCAGGCGCCATCCTCCTTCACCAGCGGGATCGCGCGCTGGTCGGTGAAGCCGCTATCCAGCGTCAGGGCCATCTGTACCGTCGCCGACGTACGCCCGTTGACGTTCTGCACGTTGATGCCGTTGACCTTGTGGCTGCGGATCTGCGGCTGCTTGGCGACGCCCTGGACGAAGGCGTCCCTCGTGAAGTTGCTGCGCGTGCCGTTGCACAACAGTCCGTACGCCGCGTCCGCGTCGCCGGCCTCCAGGTCGGTGACGAACGACTCGGCGGCCTGCCGCGCCGGATCCGTCGCTGCCTTGACTCCCTTGAAAAGGAAGAAGCCGCCGACGCCGGCCCCACCGCAGCACAGCACGACGACCACGCCTACGACGATCAACACGGTGCGTAGCGTCCGCCGCTTCGGTGGTGGGGGCGCCGGATGCGGGTACGGGTGGGTCATAGGTAGCGACGGTAAGGGATGCGAGAAACTCTCGATCCCCCCGAACGGTTGATCTTCCGTCGAGGTCCGCGTCTCTGCCCTGTCAGGACGCGAATGGGTACGCCTGTCGGCGACCGCCGCATCGACGTCCGAAGCTGGTCGGCCAGCCGGTGGACATCGACGACTTGCCCCAGGCGGACCCAAGGTCGTCGTGCTGCACCTTGCTCGCCCGGCCAGGCGCTGGCGTCAGCGTTCGGCGCGTGCTTCGGTGAAGGTGTAGCCGTCCGCGTGCTCGGCGAGGAACGCGCTCGCCTGCCGTGCGCTCCGGAAGGACAGGGGGGCCAGGGCGGCGAGCAGTCCGACGACGAACACGGCGACGAGGACGAAGCCCGGTGCCCACCGGAGGAACGCCTGCCCGACCTCAAGCAGCGCCAACCCGCAGAGCGGCGGCAGGAACTTCGGCTGGTCGATCAGATGCCTCGCGACCACGGGCAGCAGCGGCCGATCCTCGTCACGGCGCGCGTCGGTGCCACGTACCTGCCGGGCCAGTTGCCGGCGACGAGCCCAACTCGCCGTCCCCCATACCCGGGCGCGGGCGTTACGCCGGTAGTAACCGTTGCGCACCAGCCACCAGGAACTGCCGCCCATCAAGGCCACCCCGGCGACGCAGAGGAGGAAGCCGACGACGCCCGCCCAGTCCGGCCGGTCGCCGTGCCAGAATCGCGAGTCTTCGGCAAGGAGGCCGGACTCGGTGAGCACGACGGTCAGGATCACGAACACGGCCGACCCCGCGACGGTCAGCGCGGCCACCAGCAGCAGAAACCGGCCCCACCCCTGCCGCACCCACTGATCCAGCGACCCCAGCAACCCGCCATCGTTCATGTCCGCGCTCCGTCCACTCTCGACGTTTGCCGCGATACTATCCGCTCACGGTGGTCACTTTCCCGACCGGAATCCCGCCCTGATCCGCAGCAACGACGAGCCCGGCCGTGCGAAGGGGTCGTCGCGGTGGAGCTACAAGGCGCAGGCGCGTGGTGCGGTCTTCGCGGCTTGGAACGACTCTTCGATTTTCCTGCGGCGGCCGGCCACCAGGACGAGGCGGTGTAGCGGGACGACCTCGGGTGCCCAACAGCGGTAAAGGCCAGCTCACCAGTCCTGCCACCCACTGGCACGGCAGCCCGGCAGTGATCATCCGAGACACCAACTGCGGCTTGGGCGTAAGCCGCACCTGCTCAGGGACACCGGCCCCGGCGCGACGCTCGGCGTCGCACCAGGGCCTGGGCAATTAGAGCGCCTTGTCGAGCATCGCGTGACGAGCGTCGGTGGCGTAGACGAGGCGCACGGCGACCTGACAGTTGTCGATCTTCCCGGCAGTGCCCGACTACTGCCGCTGGACGCCGACAGTGTGCCGGCCCTTCGTCAGATCGCCCGCCCCAGCTGTGATGGGTCCGAGGAACTGCTCGACTCCTCTCCTGCGGTGCAACGCGCCCCATCGGGTCAGATGGTGACGACGATCTTTCCCGCCGGGTGCCCGTGCCGGAGGTGTCGGATCGCGTCCGCCGCCTGGCTCAGGGGATAGGTGCGGTCGACCGCCGGGGTGAGCGCCCCCGATTCGATGAGGGTTCCCAGCTTGCTCAGGTCTTCGGTCCGCTCGACAGCACTCACGCTGCGCAGCCGTTGGCCGATGAACAGGGACAGCAGCGGCGCGCGAACCATCTGCCGGTCGTAGCCGCTGAGCACCGGGCCCTTGGTGTACGAGCCGCCGACAAGCGCCAGCGTCCCGTGTGGGGTGAGGGCGCGGCGTAGGAGAGAGAACGGCCGGTCGCCGCCGGCGTCGATGACCACGTCGTAGATCGGGCCGTCGCGGTCGACCTCCTCGCTTGTGTAGTCGAGGATGTCGTCGGCACCGAGGGAGCGTACGAACGCGGCAGTGGCCGGCGTGCAGACGGCGGTGACCGTCGCCCCGTACGCCTTGGCGATCTGCACGGCGTGCGACCCGACACCGCCGGACGCGCCGATGACCAGCACGCGGTGCCCCCGGTGCACCGCGCCGCTGTCGCGGACCGCGCGTAGCGCCGTCATCCCGGAGACCGGCGCGGCGGCGGCCTGCGCGAATGACACGTTTGCCGGCTTACGGGCCAGCCGCCGCTCCGGCGCGCTCGCGAACTCGGCGTACGAGCCGCGCAGGCAGGTGCCGTACACCTCGTCGCCGGGCCGGAACCGGGTCACCCGGGCGCCGACCGCGGCCACCACCCCGGCCAGGTCCCGGCCGCGTACCGGCACCCGGGGCCGGTGCAGCCCGCTGGCCAGCCGCGCCATATAGGGGCGGCCGGTCATGAAGATCCAGACTCCGGGGTCGACGCCAGCGGCGCGGACCTGGACGAGGACGTCCTTGTCGCCCACGGCCGGCTTGTCGATGTCGCGTAGGTGGAGGACGTCGGTTGGGCCGTAGCTGTCCTGGACGATGGCCTTCATGGTGCCGTCTCCTCGGGGTACTGGAACACGTCGTCGAGCCGTACGCCGAACACGCGGGCGATCTTGAACGCCATCTCCAACGACGGCGAGTAGCGGCTCTGCTCGATGGCGATGACTGTCTGCCGGGTCACGCCGATCCGGTCGGCGAGCTCGGCCTGGGTCATCTCGTCGTGCGCGAAGCGCAGCGCGCGGATGCTGTTCGTGACGCGGGTCGGCTTCACCACTGCGGGACGCCCCTGCGGTAGACGATCACCTTGGCCAGGGAGCCGACCGCCGCCGACAGGACAAAGCACAGGTAGATGACGTTGGCGATCCAGAACCAGTCCCACTCGGCCAGCGCCATCAGCATCGCCGACACCGCGCCGATGACCACGAACGCCTGGCCGACGTGGTCGCCGAGCCGTCCGATCTCCCGGTCGCGTACGTCCTTGACCCGGGAAGCGCGCGGGTTCACCACGCCCATACCGATCTCGGCCACGATGTTGGCAAGGATGGCCGCGCCGATCGTCCACAGCAGAGCGCCGGCGTACGGGGTGGCGGTGAGCGGTCCACCGTCGGCCCGGCTCAGGACGATGGCGGCGTAGACGGAATACCCCGCCACGCTGACCACCAGCATGATCCAGGATCGTTTTTCCTCGTGCGTCACGGTCGCCTCCCCTGTAAAGAATTCTTGACACGACCACAGTATGACGACTTTGACATCATGTCTAGAAACTTTTACATCGGAGTTGGCTCCTGGTCGGGTGGCAGGGGCCAACTGGGATGCGAAATGGCTGTCGGGCGTCCCGCGAAGCGATCAGTCGCTGTCTATGGCCAACCTGCCGGCATGCCTCCAACCGGACGCAACCCGTCCGGCGAGACGATCATCAGTTGGGTAGTGGACAGGGGTCGGCGCAGCGGCGGGTCGACTCAGGCGCCGCCTCGGAGGGGCATGAGCAGGTCGATCCGGTCGTGGCGGCGGTAGTACTCGATGCTCGGGCGAGTGTCGTCTCGGTCTCCCGAGCGCCGCAACTGTTCAAAGGTCGGGGTGAGCAGGGCATAGGCGGCGGGTTGGGGACCGCGCACGGTTGCGCGCAGGTATTGGCCTCCCGGCACGACGCCTGATTGCAGGCCGAGTTGGTCAGGATCGTCGCCCGCTCGGATCTGGACACAGCAGCGGTAGATGCCGGCGTCGTCGAACACGCCGAGGAATCTGCGGCCTCGCAGCGACCCGAGCAGGGCTTCCAGGTGGTCCCAGGCTGGCCCGATCTCGTCTGATCCGTCTTTGGCGGCCACGAACATGACAGGTGTCTCGGTGCGCTCGACTCGCCCGAGCGATAGCTCCATGTGCGGCCTTCCTCCGGCGTGTGGACCGTGTCGCATAGAAGCTACTCACGGCCTCTGACACGCGTGTCCCGGGAATCAGGTTCCGGTGGGCGGCACGGATCAGGGCAGGTCGCGGAGGGCTCATTGTTGCCTGCGGGTCAGTACGGCTGACCGCACACCTTCCAGGCGCCGTCCTCCTTCACCAGCGGGATCGCGCGCCGGTCGGTGAAGCCGCTGTCCAGCTTCAGGGCCATGTTCACGGTCCCCGAGGTACGCCCGTTGACGCTCGACACGTTGACGCCGTTGACCTTGTGGCTCTGGATCTGTGGCTGCCTGGCGACGCCCTGGACGAATTCGTCCCTCGTGAACGCGCTGCGTGTGTCGGTGCACAAGAGTTCGTACGCCGCGTTGGCGTCGCCGGCCTCCAGGTCGCCCACGAACGCCTCGGCGGCCTGCCGGGCCGGATCGGTTGCGGCTTTGAGGCCCTTGTACAGGAAGAAGCCGCCGGTGCCGGCGCCGCCGCAGCACAGCACGACGACCACGCCCACGACGATGAGCACGGTCCGCAGCGTCCGCCGCTTGGGGGGTGGGGGCGCCTGGTACGGGTAGGTCATAGGTAGCGACGGTAAGGGATGCGAGAAAGTCTCGATCCCTCCGAACGGTCGATCTTGCCGTGGCGGTTCGCGCGTCCGTCCGGTTGGGCGCGCATCGGTACGTCCACCGGCGACCACCCGCATCGATGTTCCGAAGTGGACAGGCGGCCGGCGAGTATCGACGACCGGCCCCTCTGCTGTGATCCGGCTGTGGTCCGGCTGTGGGTCGTTGGTGGTCAACTGCCCCCGATCAGTGGTGCCGCCGGCTCACCCCGCCCAGCACACTCCCGGAGGTGACCACTTACCCGGCGAAAAAGAAGATCGGCAATCTCGGTGCCGTTGGTATCGCCGCCGCGATCTCGGTCCTGCTGTGCTGCGGCGTCGGCACCATAGGGGCGCTCACCACCAACGACGGCGACAAGAAGCCCGCTGCGGCGGCCACACAAACCGCCTCGCCGGCAAACGACCGCCTCGCGGAGGACGAGAGCGCCACGCCTGACGCGACTGCCACGCCTGACGCGCCACCGTCCACGATTCCAGAGCCTGCCGCTTCCAGCCCGACACCGGACCCGCAGAACACCACCGGTGAGACGACACCTCGGCCGATCGTGAAGCCGACGACCACCAAGCCCAAGCCGAAGACGACGACGGCAGCGCCCAAGCCGAAGACGACCACGGCGAAGCCGAAGCCGAAGCCCACGACGGCGAAGCCGAAACCGCCGTCGGTGGCGACGGTGCATCCGGGGGCGTTCTGCTCCAAGCAGGGCGCGCGTGGTGTGACGAAGACCGGTAAGGCAATGGTGTGTACGACCACCGCGGCGGACTCCAGGAAGCGGTGGCGAGCGGCCTGATCAGCAGCAACGACAGAGCCCGGCCGCCTGGATACGGCCGGGCTCTGTGATTACGGGCAAGCGCCGCAGGCTAGACGGCGCTCTCGCCGAACGTCTCGCGCACAGCCGGCTCCAGCGGTCGGCCGGTTGTCGGCTCGATGAACAACTCGGCGAGCAGGAGGTCGGCGAGGTAGGTCGGGTTGACGCCCGACTCCCTGCGGCCGAGCGCCTGGAGCGCGCCGCCGAGGCGCAGGGCGGCCTTCGCCGCGCCGGCCGGTATCCGCGAGACCCGGCGGGGCCGACCGACCGCCGTGGCGATGCGTCCGATCATGTCGTTCCAGGTCAGGTTCTCGTCGGCCACCGGGATGTCGTCGCCGCTGGCTCGCTCCAAGGCATCCACCGCGACCTCGGCGACGCTGCGCGCGGAGGCCGCGGCGCTTCCACCAACAGGAGCGACCAGAGGTGTACGCGAGCGCGCCCACCGATCCAGCGGCCCGGCCCAGTTGGGCAGTCGGTCACCGGCACGACCGAAGACGAACGGCAGTTCGAGGACGGCGACCGGCAGATCGGGCCCGGCGGCCTCCCGCCCCTCCCGGGCCTGCTCCACCCGACACCGGATGTACGTGTGCCGCTCGGCGAGCCGCCACTGCGGATGCAGCCTGTCGAAATAGGTGTAGTACGAGCCCATGACGACCCCGCGGGTGAGGCCCTCCAGTCGCGCGGCGGTGAACAGGCGCACGACCGGCTCGACGTTGTCGAGGCGGAACTGCGGATAGATCGGCTTGGGCAGCGGTCGTTGCTCCTCGGTGCGGGTGGCGTAGACGACTCCGTCATGGTCGGCCAGCAGCGGGCGCAACTCGTCGACCGAGGCGGACTCCACGTCGACCAGGTGGTCGATACCCGCACGGGCGGTACGCGCCACAGTGGTCGCGGCGTGCCCCCGCTCCCGCAGCACCTCCACGACATGCGCGCCGATCAGGCCGCTGCCACCCACCACGAGAATCCGCACGATGCATGGTCCACTCTGGATATAGGTCACTATCAAGTGACCGCCGGCTGGTGTACGACCGCGACGTCAGCGGCTGTCCGGTCCGGCCGTACCCGTGCGGGGCCAGTCGCGCCGCCGTGGGCCCGGCCCGGACACTGTCCGCGGCCGGGCCCACGCCCGTTCAGCCGGTCAGGATGAACCTCTCCCAGGCGCCGATCGACGTGCGGTTGGCGATCAACGCCCCCGCCCCGGCGTTCTCGGCGGCCACGATCTGGTTGTTGACAGTGGCGCGCAGGCTGACCGTCCCGTCGGTGTTGGTGACGAGCTGGAACGTCTCCCACGCGCCGACCGTCGTGCGGTTGGCGACAAGCGGGTCGGCGCCCGCGTTCTCGGCGCAGACGTACAGGCCGGTGGCGCGGGACCGCAGGGCGATGGTGCCGTTGCCGGCGTCCACCCGGTCGAACTGCTCGGTCGACCCGACGGTGGCCTTGTTGGCGATCAGCGCGGTGGTCGAGTTCGGCGCGCTGACGTACTGGTTGTTGACCTGCGCCCGCAGGCTGATCCCGGCGGTGCCGCCGGTGCCGGTGGTGAAGGTGAACGCGTCGACGTCGAACAGGTAGCCCGAGCCGCCCTTGAACACCAGGTACAGCGTGGTCGTCGAGGCGGGTGGGTTGGTGATGGCGCCGGACACCTCGGTGAAGGTCTCCCAGTTGCCGGTCACCGGCACCGCGACGGTGCCCAGCAGGGTGCCGGTGGCCGACCCGGCGCGTACCTCGATGGTGCCGCCGGCGCCCGCCGAGGACGCCCGCACGGTGAAGCGCGTCGCGTTCGACAGGTTGTACGGCTGGTACGAGATCCAGTCGTTGTTCTCGATGAATCCGGCGGTCCGGCCACCCTCGGCGCTTGTGTGCTCGGTGGCCTGGACACCCGACTGGGCGCCGAAGTGCTCACCCTGGCGGTGTTTCGGTTGCAGGGTCTTGATGCTGTGCGTGGTGAGCGCGCCGTTGTCGGTGTAGGCGGCGTCGAAGACGCCGTAGATGTTGGCCGCCGCGTCGTGCTCACCGTCCGTGGGTACGGTGATCGTGCCGCTGCACCCGTTCTTCGAGGTGATCTGGTGGGCGTGGCTGTCGTGGCCCAGCGCGTACGTCAGGCTCACCTTCGAGCAGTCGATCGTGCCGTCCTGCGGGTCGCTCACCGTGATCTGGTACGGCACCGTGTCACCGAAGCTGAACAGCTGCCCGTCGGCGGGCAGGGTGAGCGTCACGGTCGGCGCGGTGTTGCCCACGGTGACGACCAGGCTCGCTGTGCCGGACAGACCGGTCGGGTCGGTGACCTTCAAGGTGGGGCTGTACGTGCCGTTCGTGGTGTACGTCTTGGTGGGGTTCGCCGCCGTCGACGTGGTGCCGTCGCCGAAGGTCCACAGGTAGCTCAGTGCCCCACCCTCGGGATCGGAGCTGCCGGCCGACGAGAAGTTGACAGTCAACGGGTTGGCCCCCGACGTGGGGTTCGCCGAGGCGACAGCGATCGGGTTGCGGTTGCCGCCGCCGATGTACTCGATCCTGAACAGCGCCTGGTTGTTGGAGCCGGTGCCGTAGTCCAGCACGTACAGGGCGCCGTCCGGGCCGAAGGCCATGTCCATGACCTGTGTGCCGCTCCACGGGAAGTTGGAGATCTCCCCACGGGAGCCGTCGGAGTTGACGGCGATGGCCTTGATCCAGCGGCGGCCGTACTCGCCGGCGAAGAACTGCCCGTTCAGCGAGGCGGGGAATTTGATGCTGGAGTTGAGCGACGCGTCGTACCGGTAGACCGGCCCGCCCATCGGGGACTCCGAGCCGCTGCCGAACTCCGACGGCGACCCGGAGTCGCCGGCGTACTTGATCCAGGCCGGCTTCGCCGCGGGCAGCGTGGTGAGGCCGGTGTTGCGGAACGAGTTGTTCGTCGGCCCGCCCGTGCAGTTGTACTTGGACTGCGACGGCCCGGACGGGAACGTGTATTCGTTGTATGTTTCCGTGCTCGTGTTGGTGCCCGTGCAGTACGGCCAGCCGTAGTTGCCGGGCGCCGTGATCCGGTTGAACTCGACCTGACCCTGGGGGCCCCGGCTGGAGTTCGTGGACCCGGCGTCCGGCCCGTAGTCGCCGAGGTAGACGACGCCGGTGGCCTTGTCGACGCTCATCCGGAACGGGTTGCGCAGGCCCATCGCGTAGATCTCGGGGCGGGTGTTGGCAGTGCCGGGCGCGAACAGGTTGCCGGCCGGGATCGTGTACGTGCCGTCGGTCTGCGGCTTGATCCGCAGCAGCTTGCCCCGCAGGTCGTTGGTGTTGGCCGCCGTGCGCTGGGCGTCGAACTGCGGGTTGCGGTTGGTCCGCTCGTCAAGCGGCGCGTAGCCGGACGACTCGAACGGGTTGGTGTCGTCGCCGGTGGTCAGGTACAGGTTGCCGGCGGCGTCGAAGTCCAGGTCACCGCCGACGTGGCAGCACTGCCCACGGTCGTTGGCGACCTGGAGCACGATCTTCTCGCTGCCCATGTTGAGCGTGTCGTCGGTGTTGAGGGTGAACCGGGACAACCGCAGGTGCCCCTTCCACCGGTCCCAGTCCGACTGCGAGCCGGTGGTGGGGGCGTCCCCGGACGGGGTGCTCAACGTGGGGGAGTAGTAGAGGTAGATCCACCGGTTGGTGGCGAAGTTGGGGTCGACGGCGACGCCCTGCAACCCCTCCTCGTCGTGCGTGTAGACCGACAGCGTCCCGGAGACCTTTGTGTTGCCGGCCACGTCGGTGACCCGCAGGACGCCGTTGCGGGCGGTGTGCAGCACCGAGCGGTTGGGCAGGACGGCAAGGGACATGGCCTCACCGAGCTCCGCCGAGCCGGTGGCGAGTTTGACCTGCTGGTAGTCGGATGCGGGGATCACCACCGCCTGGGCGGGGGTTGGTGCGGCAACGGCCAGGAGCACGCCCGCGGCGGCGGTGAACGCCGCGACGAGGGCCCGGGGCCAGCGCCGGGGGTACGAGAGCATGATCGTCCTTCCTCGACGACCAGGGCCGGGCGTGCGGGGGCGCACCACGGCCGGGTGGGGGTGGTGAGAGGCGAACCGGGGGTGGGGTCAGCCGGTGACGAGGTCGAACTTCTCCCACTGGCCGATCGAGGTCCGGTTGGCGATAAGCGCGGACGCGCCCGCGTTCTCGGCGGCGACGTAGCGGTTGTTCACCGTGGCCCGCAGGCTGACCGTGCCGTCGGAGTTGCGCACGAGCTGGAACGTCTCCCACGCGCCGGCGCTGGCCCGGTTGGCGATCAGCGCGGCGGCGCCGGCGTTCTCGGCGGCCACGAACTGCCCGTTGCTCTTGGCGCGCAGCGCGACGTTGCCGTTGCCCAGGTCGACCAGGTCGAACCGCTCGCTGGTGCCGATGGCGCTGCGGTTGGCGATCAGCGCGGTGGTCGAGTTCGGGGCGCTGACGTACTGGTTGTTGGCCCGTGCCCGCAGGCTCGATCCGCTGGGCGGAGGCGGCGGGGTGGTGGTGCGCGGCGAGCAGTCGGCCGTGACCGCGCCCGCGGCGACGCGGAGGCCGCCGAGCAGCATCTGGGTGAAGTTGGGGTCGCTGTACGACGCCTCGGTGTGCCCGAGACCCGTGTACCAGGCCCGCCCGCCGCCGTACGCCTTGCACCAGGTGATCGGGTGGTCGCCGCTCATGTTGCCGCCGCTGTAGGACGACTCGTCGAGGCTGGCCAGGACCCGCACGCTCGACCGGGGGTTGGTGCGGTAGTTGTACCACTCGTCGGAGCGGACCCAGGTGTCGCCGAGGTGGGCGGTCGACGGGTTCGTCCGGTCCTCGATCCGTACGGTCGCGGTCTGGATCGCCGGGTGCGAGTCGAAGTACGCCCCGACCAGCCCGCCGTACCACGGCCAGCTGTACTCGGTGTCGGCGGCGGCGTGCACGCCGACGTACCCGCCACCGGCGGCGATGTACGCCTCGAACGCCGACTGCTGGCTGGCGTTGAGGACGTCGCCGGTCGTCGACAGGAAGACCACCGCCTGGTATTGGGCCAGGTTGGAGGTGGTGAACTGGCCGGCGTCCTCGGTGGAGGTCACTGTGAACCCGTTGGCGGCGCCGAGTTGCTGGATGGCCGCGATGCCGGTGGGGATGGACGAGTGGCGGAACCCGGCGGTCTTGCTGAACACCAGGACCTTGGTCAGGGGGGCGGCCGAGGCCGGGGCCGGTAGGGCGACGAGGCTGGCCAGCATCACGGCCAGGCCGGTGACGAGTGCCAACACACGGGGACGGGAACGCATGCGCGTGCTCCTCTGCTGAGCGGCGACCCCGGGATGTGCCCGCGGGCACGCCAGGGCCAGGGTGGCGGTGGTGCGGAAGCCAAGCCGCCGATGCTCGGCCGAGGTGGTGTGGTCGTGTCCGGATGGTGCGTGGAGCCAGCCGACGACTCCGAGCGACAAGTGTGAGCGCTCACACTATATCGATTACCATCGCTGACGCAGTAAACCTCTGATGTATGAGCGTCGTCAAGCGGTGCGCCCGGCTGCGTCCACGGGCTGGAATCCGGTCGTCGCCGGGACGCCTCAGGAAACGGTCTCCGGGCGGACGGCCCGCCACGCCAGGCGGTCCCGGTAGAGGTGTCGCACGACGGTCCAACCGACGGCGAACGGTATGGCCCCCATCGCGACGCCGCCCAGGACGTCGGCGCCCCGCACGTCGAAGACGCCGCCGACGTCGCCGAACAGTTGGGCGACCGTCTGGAAGGCGACGTGGAAACCGATGCCCGCCCAGATGTCACCCGTGGCGGCCCGGAAGCCACCGAGTAGCAGCGCGAAGACGAAGAACAGCGCGAGCCGATCGGGGGAGCGGGCGGCCCCGACAAGAAACCCGAACAGGGTGAACAGCGCGGCCTGCCCGACGGCCGCCTGCCAGGCCGGCAAGCGGGTGGCGACTGTGTGTTGCAGGTAGCCACGGAAGACCAGTTCCTCCGGCAGTGCCTCGTACAGGAAGACGAGCACGACAAGTAGGGCCGCCACGCGCACGGCGTCGCCCGGTGACGTCCGCAGGCTGATCTCGACCCAGCCGAGGCCGAGGCAGAGCGCGAACCCGATCGCGGCCGGAACGAGCCAGCAGACCATGCCGAGCAGCAGGCGCCGCCAACCGGCCCGCAGCGGGGGCAGTCCGAGCCCGGCCCACGGACGCCGGTCCAGCAGACGCCGGGCGGCCACCACAAGGGGTACGACAAGCGCCGTCGTGAGGACAGCCCGGGCGACGTGGGTCGTGCGGCTGTAGTCGCGGCCGAGCAGGGCATCGTGAGAGAGGAACAGCCACACCAGCACTGTGCCGGCGAACACGACGACGATCCGCCAGTGCAGGGCGAGGCGAGGTCGGCCGCTCACCCCGCGCAGCGTAGCCATCGAGGTCAACGACAGAGGGTCAGTGACCCAGGACGAGGTAGGCGAGGCCGACGACGTCGCGGTAGCAGCCGACGTACTGGCGTAGCCGGTCGTCGAGTTCGGCGCGGACCTGCGCCGCGCGGGGATCCTGCGGGTACGTCAGCAGCCACTCCTGCCGGCCCGCGAGCCAGGTCGACTCGAAGTTGTCCCACTCCCGCTGGTCGGCGGTGCTCACGTGCAGCAGCCGCCAGCCCCGCTCGCGGGCAGCCTCGACGAGGCCCGCGAGGTCCGTGATGTCCGCGCCGAAGATCTGCTCGGCCTCGGCCGTGGGCTGGCGCTGCCAGTACGCCGTGCCGAACAGCAGTCGACCGCCGGGCCGGACCACCGAGGCGAGCGCGTCGAGGGCCGCGCCGGCGCCGCCGAAGGCGTGCGCCGCGCCGATGCACAGGACCCGGTCGGCCGGCTCCTGCCAGGCCGCCGCTTCCCCCATCACGAAGGCGACGTGTCGGTTCAGCGACCGGCTGGCGGCGAGTGCCCGCCCTCGGGCAAGGGCGGTCTCGTCGGTGTCGACGCCGACGCCCCGCGTCGCGACCGGGCCGGCCACGCCACCGGCGGCGACGGCCCTGAGCAGCAGCTCGCCCCAGCCACACCCCAGGTCGAGCACGCGTGCGCCGGGGCGGACGTCGAGTCGCCGCAGCAGCAGCGCGGCGTGCTCCTCCGACAGCGGCGTGTTCCACCGCATCCGCGCGTAGCGGCTGGTGGCGAGGTGGTCGGTGGATCGCATCCGATCAGGGTGTCAAGGCGTGATCGTGGGCGCGCACCGGGTCCGCTGTGTCGCGTACGGCCAGCACGTCGCGGCCGGACGGCGCGGCGTACGGCAGGATCGGTGGGGTGGACGTGGACGCGTCGGGACGGTGGCGGAGGCCGACCCCGCAGGAGGTCGCGGCGCTGCGGCGGGAGGTCGGCCGCTAAGCGTGTGGTGCGGCGGCGTCGGCGGCCAGCGCCTGGTAATAGGGCTGCATCGCCGGGTGGTAGTCGTCGAACTCCGGCCGGGGCGAGCCGTCGCGGGAGGCGACGAGCATGTCCAGGTAGTACTCCCAGCCGGCGCCCACCTCGGCGATGCCGTCGAGGGTGGTGAGGTGCTGGGCGAACCGCAGTTCGGTGGTGCCGTCGGTCTCGGTCAGCGCCATCTCCAGCAGCCAGGTGCCGTAGCTGTCGATCATCGACACGGCGAGGCGCTGCCGAGGCTCGCACTCCTCGATGCGGACCTCGCACCAGGGCTGCTGCTCCTCGTACGCCAATTGGACCCGGATGGTCCGGCCGGGCGCGGCGTCGCCCTCCCAGGGGCCGAACCAGCGGGCGGTGCGCTCCGGCTCGGTCAGGCTGGCCCACACGTCCGCCGCCGGGGCGCGGAACGTGCGGGTGAGGACGAGATCGTGGCCGGTGGCGGTGCGAAACAGACGTCCGGCGGGTGTACGGGTCATGCCGTGTGCTCCCTTCGGTGCTCCGCCGGGCCGCGGGTGCGGCTCTCTCGGCGGGTTCGATAGACCTCGGTCTCCAACGCGTCGAGGTGCCGTTCCCACGGGGCCGGTGAGGCGAGTTCGGTGAGCCAGTCGACAAGTGCGGCGAGCGGCCCGGGGTCGAGTCGGTAGATCCTCTTGCGGCCTACCAGGTCGTCGCGGACCAGCCCGCTCTCGCGCAGCACCCGCAGGTGTCGGCTGATCGCGGGTCGGCTGATCGCGAACCGCTCAGCGATGTCGCCCGCGGGCAGCGGCGTGCCGCGCAGCAGGGTCAGGATGCGCCGCCGCACCGGATCGGCGATCGCGGAGGCCACCTCGTCCACGTCGGAAGCGTAACCTATCGGTTACGAATCATGCTCCGCCGAGATTCCTGACACTCCTGCCGATGTGGTCGATGGTGGCGACATGATCACGTGACCTGGCACTCTTGAAGGCATGCCAGCCCTGCGTCGATTCCGCCTGTCCGACTGGACTGTTGTCGTACCCGTGCTCGCGGTGCTGATGCTGATCGCGACATGGGGACGAGAACTTCCCGGTCCTATCGTGGTGGTGGTCGCGGCACTGTTGGGTGGCGCGGTGCTGGCGGCAGTGCACCACGCCGAGGTGGTCGCGCACCGGGTGGGGGAGCCGTACGGGTCGCTTGTGCTCGCCGTCGCGGTCACCGTTATCGAAGTCGCACTTATCGTCACGCTGATGATCAGCGGGCCGGAGAAGACCCAGTCGCTTGCCCGTGACACCGTCTTCGCCGCCGTCATGATCACCTGTAACGGCATACTGGGCCTGTCGCTGCTGCTCGGCGCATTGCGCCGGCGGGTGGCCGTGTTCAACCCGGAGGGCACCGGCGGGGCGCTGGCCACCGTGATCACCCTGGCCACGCTCAGCCTGGTCATCCCGACCTTCACCACGGCCCGCCCGGGCCCGGAGTTCAGCCCGGCCCAGCTCGTCTTCGCCGCCGTCGCATCGCTGGCCCTGTACGGGCTGTTCGTGCTCGTGCAGACCGGCCGGCACCGCGACTACTTCCTGCCGGTCGACAGCCGGGGCAAGGTCATCGAGACCGAGGAGCACGCCAAGCCGCCCACCAACCGCGCGGCGCTGGTCAGCCTGGGCCTGCTGCTTGTGGCACTCGTCGCGGTGGTCGGTGACGCCAAGACCGTCTCGCCGACCATCGAGGCAGGGGTCGCGGCGGCGAACCTGCCGCACGCGTTCGTCGGCGTGATCATCGCCCTGCTGGTGCTGTTGCCGGAGACCCTGGCCGCCGGCCGCGCCGCCCGCCGCGACCGCGTCCAGATCAGCCTCAATCTCGCGCTCGGCTCCGCGATGGCGAGCATCGGCCTGACCATCCCGGCCATCGCGATCGCCTCGATCTGGCTGGACGGCCCGCTGCTGCTCGGCCTCGGCGGCACCCAGCTGGCACTGCTCGCGCTCACCGCGGTGACCGCCGTGCTGACAGTGGTGCCGGGCCGGGCCAACGTGCTGCAGGGCGGCGTACACCTGGTGCTGCTGGCCGCCTTCGTCTTCCTGGCCGCCAGCCCCTGACGGCCCCACCCTCTACCCCCGGGGATCATGAAGTTATTGCTGCGACCCGCCGATCCTGAGATCGCTAACGTCATGATCACCGATGGCTGTGAACCGCGGCGCCCCGGTGAACGTGCAAGGGGTGACGGGCATGGTGGTCTCGTTGTGGGGGTACTGCTCCGTTCGGTACGGACAGCAGGGAGGCTCAGTGAGGGCACGGGCGGGTCGCGGCGCGCGGGGTGCACTTGTGGGTCTGCTGGCCGCCGCGCTGGTGTCGCTCGCCTGCGCCGGCGGCGGGCTGGCCGAGCCGCAGGGGGAGCGTCCGGCACCGGGCCAGTCGCAGGCGTCGCCGGGCGCGGAGACCACGAGGGCCGACAGCACCACGAGCGTGGCCGAGTTCGAGCAGGACGTCGCCGACGCGCAGTCGGTGGCCGAGCGGTACTGGGCCGCGCAGTTCAAGGCGTCGGGGCAGCGGTTCGAGCCGATCCGGCGGATCGTCCCGTACCAGCGGGCCGGCGAGGTGTCCTGCGGCGGCCAGCCGTTGCCCCGCAACAACGCGGTCTACTGCTCGCGGGGCGACTTCATCGCGTACGACGTCAACTGGTCGGTGGCGGCGTTCCGCCAGGTCGGTGACGCGTTCGTGTTCTATCTGCTCGGCCACGAGTACGCCCACGGCATCCAGGTGCGACTCGGCATCAACTACAGCTTCACCATCCAGCAGGAGTTGCAGGCCGACTGCATGGCCGGGGCGTACCTCGGCGACTCGGTGCGCTCCGGCGCCCTGACCCTGGCCGAGGGCGACCTGGAGGAGTTCCGGGAAGGGGTGGCGGCGGTCGGTGACGACCCCGACCAGCCGTGGTTCGCGGAGGGGTCGCACGGCACCTCCGAGCAGCGCACCGACTCGTTCTTCCGCGGCTACGAGCGTTCGCTGGAGGCCTGCGGCCTGGGCTGAGCGGCGTAGCCCGTGTCACCCCGGTGCCCGTCGGCGGCACGGACCGCGTCCGGCCCTGGCAGGATCGCGGGTGCCGACCACGACCCTGGAGGATCCGCTGAGCAGCCATCACCCCGCCGCCGTGCTCTTCGACATGGACGGCACGCTTGTCGACAGCGAGAAGCTGTGGGACGTCGCGCTGCAGGAGTTGGCCCGGGAGTACGGCGGCGAACTGTCCGAGGATGGCCGCCGGTCGATCACCGGCACCAGCATGGCCGAGTCGATGCGCATCCTGCACGACGACCTGGGCCAGCCCGAGCGGGATGCCGACATCAGCGCGGCGTGGATCAACGCCCGGATCCTTGAGCTGTTCCGCACCGGGCTGCGCTGGCAGCCGGGCGCGTTCGCCCTGCTGGGCGCGGTCCGCGCGGCGGGCATCCCCACGGCGCTTGTCACCTCCAGCGGCCGGGCGCTCGTCGAGATCGCCCTGGACACCCTGGGTCGGGACAACTTCGACGCGGTTGTCTGCGGCGACGAGGTGGTGGCCGCCAAGCCGCATCCCGAGCCGTACCTGACGGCGGCTCGACTGCTCGACGTGCCGATCGAGCGGTGTGTGGCGATCGAGGACTCTCCGACGGGGGTGGCCAGTGCGCTCGCCTCCGGCGCGGCGGTGCTTGCCGTACCCGCGGAGGTGCCGCTGGCGAGCACTGTCGGCGTACACCAGGTGGAGAGCCTGACCGGCGTGGACCTGGAGGTCCTCGCGGATCTGCTTGTCGATCGGGCCGGAGCGCGTCCGGAGCGCTAGAGCGGGCTTGCGGTGACCGCACGGCCCGAGCGGATCGAAAAGAGTCAGGTCGGGGTGTGCCTGGCCCACGCCAGCCTCGGCGGGCACACCTTCATCGATCCAAGGGTGAACCGGTACGTGGTTGGTTGCGTAGGGGTGGTGGTCATGCCGGTTGGCGTCCGGTGCCCAGCCGGGGTGTCGTGGCCACTGGTTCTCAGATTACGAAACTGAGAACGGCTCTTTTCCCTAAACCCTTGTCGTAAGGCAGGAGAATCGTGTCCGAAGAGCAAAGCCCCCAGTATCAGGACGTAGGCAACTCTGTCGAGGGTCCCGCTGAATGGGACGAAAACTCTTCCGTTGAAACTCCAATGCCCTATTCGCCGCAACACTTCGACACAGTCCTGAGTAGGGACCGTCAGCTCTTCTTTCAGCTCACCACCGCCAACGAGAACATCGGCGCACAGTTCCCAACGCCGCTGACGGCCGCAACTCTCCAGGTCAACGCCAGTCCGGCGCAATGGCTTTACGCGCAGGCCCAACCTGATCGCTCCACGATCGAGCGCCTCACCGTGGATGCCTTGAGTGCCGGAGGAAGCGGAGGGGCGCTGACCTTCCTGGAGAGCGTCGGCGGGCAGGGAAGTGAGACTTACCTATACCTTCGGCAAGTCGAAGGCACCTCTCAATCAATGAGGACCAGCGATCATCTCGCCACCAGCCGACGCCTGCTCGAAGGTGATCGGGACGTAACGGCGAACCGGCAGATGGAACACGTTATCCACGCTTTGAGCGACAACACGCGCAGTGTTCCCGCTGCGGCGCAGACTGCGAGGACCAGAAGCGTACGGATGACCAGCCGGCGGGAGATCAACCGGGAAACTCCATGGGTAAGAGAACTCGATAGGCAGCACAGCCGGCACATACGTCTTGAGCAACAGAGTCGAGCGCAGGCCGCCAGCTTGGCACCGAGCTCGAGCGTGCCCGCACAGGCGCCGGCACCCGCTGAGCGACCGAGGAACGGCGGGCAGGCACAGAACAACGGCCGTGGCCGACAGCGCCGCTGACAACTCCGAGTTATGAGACGGGCTCCTGCTGACGCTGTGTGCGGCAGCAGGAGCCCGTCGTCCGGAGGCTCAGTCGTGGGCGATGGCGCCCAGGACGTTGATCCGGGCCGCCCGGACGGCCGGGAGGACCGCGGCCACCACCCCGATGATCGCGGCGAGACCGAGGAAGACACCCATCTGCCCCCAGGGCAGGATCAGGTCGGTGATCCCCTCGTCCTTGAGCGCCTCGACCACCGCGGCGCCGAGACCGGTGCCGACCACCACGCCCAGCAGCGCGCCGAACACGGAGATCACCACCGCCTCGACCGTGATCATGGCCATGGTCTGGCCACGGCGCAGGCCGATCGCCCGCAGCAGGCCCAGCTCGCGGGTCCGCTCCAGCACCGACAGCGCCAGGGTGTTGATGATGCCCAGCACGGCGATCACGATGGCCAACGCCAGCAGGATCTGGATCATCGTGAGCAGCCCGTCGAGCTGACCGGTCTGCTGGTCGATGAACGCGTTCCGGTCGGCCACCGACACCTCGGGGCTGTCCGCGAGCAGCGACTCCACCTGCGGCTGTACGTCGGCCACCGCAGTGCCGGGCGCCAGCTGGATGTAACCCTGGAAGGGCTGCGGGATCGCGAAGTCCTTCGCCGCCGTCACCGGCAGCACCACCGGGTTCAACAGCTGCCCGGACTCGTAGATGCCGCTTACCGTGTACGTCCGCGCCTCGCCCCGGGTCAACTGCACGTTCACCGTCGAACCCACCGACCAGCCACGCGCGGCGGCGGTGTCCGAGCTGGCAAGCATCTGCGTCGGTGAGAGCCGGTCGATGTCACCGGCGGTGGGCTTGGCGCTGAAGATCTGCCGCAGCGACGCGATGTCGCTGCTCGCACCGACCCAGGTGCTCTCGCCGTCGAGCTTCGCCATGTCGCCGTACTCGCCGTCGACCATCTGCACGCCGGGCAGGGTCTTGGCCTGGTCCAGCACTCCCGGGTCGAAGCTCGGCGGACGCGGGCCGCCCTGCGCCCCGGCGATCACCAGCTCGGCCTTGATGTTGTCCTGGGCGAGCGCGCCGAGGCTGCCCTTGGCCGAGTCGAGGATCACCGTGACGCCTGTGACAAGCGCGATGCCGACCATCAGCGCGGCAGCCGTGATCGCGGTGCGCCGCGGGTTACGCCCGGAGTTGAGCCGGCCCAGCTTGCCCGGCACCGACCAGGAGAACACCGCCCCGAGCAGGCTCACCACCGGCCGGCTGAGCAACGGGGTCAGCAGCGCCACGCCGATGAAGGCGAACAACACCCCACCCAGGATGGTGGCCAGGGTCTGGCCGCCCGCGTTGCCGCTGAGGCCGAGGAAGAGCAGTACGGCGCCGATGCCGGTGACCACCGACCCCGCCACGGTGACCTTCGTCAACGGCCGGTCCGGGGTGGCCACGTCCTGCATCGCCGCGATCGGCGGAATCCGGGAAGCCCGCAGCGCCGGCAGCAGCGCCGCCACCACGGTGATCACCAGACCGACGGCGAACGAGCCGATCACCGCCGCCGCCGGCACGCCGATGCCGGCGAGGGTGAGGCCGCCGGCCAGCTTGCCGAACAGGAACGCCAGCAGCGCGCCGATCCCGATGCCAGCGGCCAGGCCGAGCACCGAGGCGATCAGCCCCACGGCGATCGCCTCCAGCACCACCGAGCCGATGATCTGTCGGCCACTGGCCCCGATGGCCCGCATCAGGGCCAACTCCCGGGTGCGCTGGGCCACGATGATCGAGAAGGTGTTGAGGATCAGGAAGGTGCCCACCAGCAACGCCACCGCGGCGAACCCGAGCAGGATCTTGTTGAAGAAGGACAGACCCTCCTTCAGGCCGGCGGCGGCGTCGGCGGCCACCTGCTCGCCGGTCTTCACCTCGAAGTCGCCGCCGAGCGCGCGGGCCACGTCGTCGCGCAGCGCCTCGTCGGAGACCCCACCGGCCCCGCGCACGGTGATGCTGCTGAACACGTCCGGCTCGCCGAGCATCAGCCGCTGCGCCACGGGCGTGGTGAAGTAGACCTCGTGGGCGCCACCGATCGAGTCGCGGTCACCGCTGTAACCGAAGACGCCTACCAGTGTGAAGTCCCGCTTCTTCGACTCGAACGCGGTGAGCACGCCGACCTTCTGGCCGACCTGCACCTTCGCCGCCGTGGCAAGCGCCTTGTTGATCACGATCTCGTCGTCGGCCTGCGGGGCGCGCCCCTCCCGCAACGTGAGCAGCGACCCCTCGCCGGTCCAGTTCTGGCCCAACTGCGGCGGACCGAACGAGGTCACCACCTTGCCGTTGCTGCCGATCAGCCGGGCGCCGTCGGCAGCCACGACGCCGGTCGCGGACGCCACCCCCGGCACCTGCGTGACCCGCTCCACCACGGAGGCGGGCAGCGGGTTGGCGGTCTGCTCGCCCTCGATCTCGTTGACTTCCACCTTCGGCTTCGCCGCGACGTTCACGTCGATCTCCGAGGAGGCGTCCGCGAAGATCGAGTCGAAGGAACGGCCAAGCGTGTCGGTGAGCACGAAGGCACCCGAGACGAACATCACCCCGAGCACCACGGCCAGCCCGGACAGGATCAGCCGGACCTTGCGGGCCAGCAGACTCTTCAGCGTCGCCCGGAACATCAGTTGCCCACCTCGGTGGGAGTGTCCAGCTTCTTCATGGTGTCCAGCACCGTCTCGGCCGTCGGCTCGATCAGCTCCGAGACGATCTCCCCGTCGGCGAGGAAGACCACCCGGTCGGCGTACGCGGCGGCGGTCGGGTCGTGGGTGACCATCACGATCGTCTGCCCGTGCTCGCGGACCGAGTTGCGCAGGAACGCGAGCACCTCCGCGCCGGAACGCGAGTCCAGGTTGCCCGTCGGCTCATCGGCGAAGATCACCTCAGGGCGGGAGACCAGCGCCCGCGCGCACGCCACCCGCTGCTGCTGGCCGCCGGAGAGCTGCGCCGGCCGGTGGTCCAGCCGGTCGCGCAGACCGACCGTTTCGATCACCGTGTCGTACCAGGCCGGGTCGGGCTTACGACCGGCGATCGACAGCGGCAGCAGGATGTTCTCCTTGGCGGTGAGCGTGGGCAGCAGGTTGAACTGCTGGAAGATGAACCCCACCTTGTCCCGGCGCAGCTTCGTCAGCCCCGCGTCGCCCAAGCCCGTGACAGTGGTCTCACCGATCGCCACCTCGCCCCGGGTCACCGAGTCCAGGCCGGCCAGACAGTGCATAAGCGTCGACTTGCCGGAACCCGACGGGCCCATGATCGCGGTGAACTGGCCGCGTTCGAACTCCGCGCTGACCCCCCGCAGCGCGATGACCTGCGCCTCGCCGCTGCCGTACACCTTCCACACGTCGTTCGCCCGGGCCGCGGCCTGCGCCTGCTGGCCTACCGTCGCGGTCACGTCATATACCTCTTCCGTCTGTTCCGTCTGTCCGAATCTCACGCCGCCCCCCATGGCCCGGCGTGACAGCTCAATCATCAGCGCTGTTCGCGCCGAACCCGTCCGCCCACGGGCGGACCCGGAGCGGATTTTCGGCTGCGGGTGCACCCCCACGCCGGGTCAGGGTTGCCCCTGAGGTGACGGCCGGTCGAACCGTTTCTCAGCACCAGAGACGAACCTTCCGCCTCACGTCACAGGAGGGTCAACCGCGTTGAGCTGTCTCCGGTCACGGTAGGTGACCACGGCAACAGGGCCGTCCCCCCCACGGAGGGATCCTCGGGTACGCCGGGCGGGGTAGCCGCCGGGCGACGGCTACGACCCGGGTCGCACGAGCCCCGACTCGTACGCCAACACCACCGCCTGCACCCGGTCACGCAGCCGCAGCTTGGTCAGCACGTGCCCGACGTGAGTCTTGATCGTCGTCTCGCTGACCGACAGGACCGCCGCGATCTCGGTGTTGGACAACCCGCGCGCCACCTGCACCAGGACCTCGCGTTCCCGGTCGGTGAGCGCGTCGAGCGCCGCAGCCGGTGTCGCCGCCGGGTCGGGTAGCAGGTCGGCGAAGCGTTCCAGCAGCCGCCGCAGGATCCGGGGCGCCACCACCGCGTCCCCGCCGGCGACCGTGCGGATCGCCGCGATCAACTCCTCGGCGGGCACGTCCTTGGCCAGGAACCCGCTGGCACCGGCGCGCACCGCGCCCACCACGTACTCGTCCAGGTCGAAGGTGGTGAGCACAAGCACCCGAACCGGCAGCCGGGAGTCGACGATGGCACGGGTCGCGGCGATCCCGTCCATGCGGGGCATCCGGATGTCCATCAGCACCACGTCGGGCAGCAGCCGCCGGGACAGCTCCACCGCCTCCAGCCCGTCGCCGGCCTCCGCGACCACGTCCAGGTCGTGCTCGGCGCCCAGCACCATGCGGAACCCGGTGCGCAGCAGTGGCTGGTCATCGGCGAGCAGGATCCGCACCGGCCGCACCGGGGCCACCCGATCGGTCATCTCGTCTCCCGTTTGCGCGTCGACGCCTCGTGACGCACCGGTCATCGCCTCGACGCGGCGATGCGTCGTGGGACGCGTACCGGTGCGTCGCGGACCACCGTAGAGGCCGGCCGCTCGTCGTGCCCCGACCGGCGCGGCGTCGTCTCAATCGGGCGCGCAGGCGCCCTTGTGTGGTGGGCGCCCGCGGCGGACCGTCACTCGTCGGCGCCGGGCGCCACCGGAGCGCTCCGGGCGTCGCGTAGCGGATCGGGGGCGGCAAGCGCCACCGGGAACGGCGGCGGAGTGCCCCCGAAGCTGGGGCACAACGCCTGGTGGCTGCACCAGTCGCAGAGCCGACTCGGCCGCGGCCGGAAATCCTGCCGGGCGGTGGCCTGCTCGATCGCCCGCCACAGCGCCACCACAGTGCGCTCGAAGCGAACCAGCTCATCGGCGTCGGGCGTGTAATCCAACACCTCGGCGTCACGCAGATAGAGCAGCCGCAGCACCTTGGGCACCACCCCCCGGGTGCGCCACAGCACCAGGGCGTAGAACTTCAGCTGGAACAGCGCCCGCGCCTCGAACGCCTCGCGCGGAGCGCCACCGGTCTTGTAGTCGACCACCCGCAGCGCGCCGTCCGGAGCGACGTCCAGGCGGTCGAGGTAGCCCCGGATCAGCAACTCGTCGTCGACCACCGCGGAGATCAGGCTCTCTCGCTCGGCCGGCTCCAGTCGGGTCGGGTCCTCCACCGCGAAGTAACCCTCCAGCAGCCCCGTCGCCGAGCGCAGGAACTCCACCGGGCCGGCCGGCTCCCCGCCGTCGAAGATCGCGGCCAACTCCGGCTGCTCGGTGACCAGCCGGTCCCACTGGGGGGCCACCAGGTCACCGGCCGCGGTAGGCGTGCGGGCCTGGGCGGGCAGGTCGAACAGCCGCTCCAGCACGGCGTGCACAAGGGTGCCCCGGGCCTGCTCGACGGTCGTCCGCTCGGGCAGCCGGTCGATGCTGCGGAACCGGTAGAGCAGCGGGCACGTCTTGAAATCCGCAGCCCGCGACGGGGACAGCGATGCCCGCACCGTGGGTGGCGTCTCTGCCGGGAAGGGGAGTTTGGGGGTGGTGACCGGTTCCGCCGTCATATTCGCAAAGGGTAGGGCACCGGTATGACAGCGACCGCCGCCCGGCCCCGCCCCGCCGACGGTCCGTAGCATCGTGGCGATGGAGCAGACATCCCGGCCGCAGCGCCGGCCCGACCGGCGTCCCGGCCTGAGCGTGGGGCGGGTGTTCGGGGTGCCGCTGCACCTCAACGCCTCGATGGTCCTGCTCACCGTGCTGGTCGCCGTGCTCTACGCCGAATTCGCCCGCCGGCAGCTGGATCTGCCGCAGATCAGCGGCTACCTCATCGGCTTCGGATTCGTGGTGTCACTGCTCGGCTCGGTGCTGCTGCACGAGCTGGGCCACGCGCTCACCGCCCGGCGCTACGGCATCGGTGTGCGCGGGATCACCCTGGAACTGCTCGGCGGGTACACCGAGATGGATCGGGACGCCCCGACGCCCCGGGTCGACCTGCTCGTCTCGCTGGCCGGTCCGGCGGTCTCCGCGGTGCTCGCCGTCATCGCGGTGGCAGCCACCCTCGCCCTGCCGCAGGGCACGGTGGCGCACCAGCTAGCCTTCCAGCTCGCGCTGAGCAACATCATCGTCGCGCTGTTCAACATCCTGCCCGGGCTGCCGCTGGACGGCGGTCGGGCGCTGCGCGCCGCCGTGTGGGGCCTGACCCGTGACCGGCACCGTGGCACCGAGGTCGCCGGCTGGGCGGGCCGCGTGGTCGCCGTCGGCACCGCCGCCCTGGTCCTGCTGCTCACCCTCGCCGACTATCTGGCGCCGCTGGCGCTGCCGTTGATGCTGCTCGTCGCCGTCACCCTCTGGCGGGGCGCCGGGCAGTCGATACGGGCCGCCCGGGTCAGCCGCCGGTTCCCGCTGATCGACCTGTCCCGGCTGGCGCGGCCGGCCTGGCCGGTGGCGACAGGCACACCGCTGTCCGAGGCCGAGCGGCGGCGCGCCGAGGGCGGGCAACCCGCCGCCGCGCTGCTGGTCACCGACTCCACCGGCCGCCCGGTCGCGCTTGTCGACCCGGCCGCCGCCGCAGCCGTGCCCGCCGAGCGTCGCCCGTGGCTGGCGGTGGACGCTGTCGCCCGGTCACTGGGCACGCTCCCGACCCTGCCGGTCGGGTTGGACGGGGAGCGGGTGATGGAGGCCGTGCAGACCCACCCGGCCGCGCAGTACGTGGTGACGGCAGGCGAAGATGTCGTCGGCATTCTGCACATCGCCGATCTGGCGCAGCTCCTCGAACCCAACCGGAAGATGACATCGTGACCGCAACTCCCTCCACCGTCGCAGCCGACGCCGCCACCCCGGCGCTGACACCCGTGCACCGGGGCCCGTTCCGGCCCGGCGACCGGGTGCAGCTGACCGACCCGAAGGGGCGGATGCACACAGTGACGTTGGAGCCCGGCAAGGAGTTCCACACCCATCGCGGCATCCTGGCGCACGACGCGCTGATCGGGCTGCCCGACGGCAGCGTGGTGACAACTACCGGCGGCGGCACCGCCTTCCTCGCGCTGCGACCGCTGCTCTCGGACTACGTACTGTCCATGCCGCGTGGCGCGCAGGTGATCTACCCGAAGGACTCGGCGCAGATCGTCGCGATGGGCGACATCTTTCCCGGCGCGAAGGTCCTGGAAGCCGGCGCCGGCTCGGGCGCGCTCAGCTGCTCGCTGCTGCGGGCCGTCGGCAGCGAGGGCGAGCTGCACTCGTTCGAGCTGCGCGACGACTTCGCCCAGATCGCCAAGCGCAACGTCGAGGCGTTCTTCAACGGGCCGCACCCGGCGTGGAACCTGCACGTCGGTGACGTCGCGCAGTGCCAGGAGACCGGCTTCGACCGGATCATCCTGGACATGCTCACCCCCTGGGAGACCCTCGACATGGTCGAGCGGGCGCTGGTGCCCGGCGGCGTGTTCATCGGCTACGTGGCCACCACGCCGCAGCTCTCCGAGCTGGTCGAGGCGTTGCGCGAGCGCGGCGGCTGGACCGAGCCGCGTGCCTGGGAGTCGCTGGTGCGCGACTGGCACGCCGAGGGCCTCGCCGTCCGCCCGGACCACCGGATGATCGCGCACACCGCGTTCCTGGTCTCCGCGCGCAAGCTCGCCCCGGGCGTCACCGCGCCGCCGCGTCGGCGCAAGCCCAGCAAGGGCACCGAGGCGTACGCGCAGCGCCGCCAGGACCTGCGCGAGGCGCAGGCGGCCCGACAGGCCGCCGCCGCGCAGGCGGCAGGCGCACAGCCCGACGTGACGGGGGAGATGGACAGGCCGTGACCATCGAGCAGGGCGCCGGCGACCGGGGGGAGGCGGCGGCATGAGCCGACCGGGCTACGGCGGCGGTGATCTTCCCGCGGTCTTTCCGGACTGGTCTCCCTACCAGGACCTGGAGTCGGCGGCGCGGGCCTACCTGCGCGACCCGGATGTCGCCCTTGAGGCACTCGGCGGCGTGCTGCGCGGCGCGTCGGTGCTCGGCTTCACCCTGGAACGCTTCGTCAACGAGGTGAACGGCGTGTGGCAGGAGGTCGTCGTCTGCGACGGCAGCCGGCTGATCCTCTGGCACGGCGAGGACGTGCCGCCGGGGGAGGGGCCGCCGGGGTCGATGACCTCGTCGCTGCGGGTGGTGCCGGTCTCCACGGTGACCGAGGTCGGCTGCCGGCGGCGACTCAACCGCCTCGAAAGCGGCGAGATCCGCGTCGACAGCATCGACGTGTACCTGCTGCTCACCTCGCTTGACGAGGCACCGCCGAGCGAGGACATGGCGGGCACGCCGCGGCACGACGCGCTGCGCTTCGGCAAGACCCTCGACGACGGCGGGGCCGGGCAGATCGCCCGGTTGGAGGAGTTCGCCCGGCTGGTCGCCTCGGTGGTCGGCCGCCCCATGCTCTGAGGCGTACCCCTTTCGGGTCCGGCCGGGCCGTGCGGCCCGGCCGGCGTGGCTCAGTCGTCCTCGGCGTCCGGACCGGCGACCTCGACGCCGTCGCCGCGGACGACGTGGATGCAGTCGCCCGGGCACTCCTTCGCGGAGTCGATCACTTCGAGTCGCAGGTGCTCGGGCACGTCGACCCGGCTGCCCGGCGCCATCCGCAGCTCACCGTCGGCGCCCTTGACGTAGGCCAGACCGTCGATGTCGAACTCGAAGACCTTCGGCGCGTACTGCACGCAGAGCCCGTCACCCGTGCAGAGATCCTGGTCCACCCAGACCTGCAACTGGTCGGTCGCGACCTCGGCCATTGGTGCACCCCCCATGTTCTCCCGTCCCACCACCCGACGGTACCCGAACGCCCGTACCGACCCGGCAGACCACCCCTTGGCGATCAAGGTTCAGTGACGAGGGTGTTGCGTGGGACCGAATCGGGCTCATAGCGGCTAGTGTTAGCTCAGTACGTTCAAGCCCCCCGGGGAGGTGGGACGTGGCAGCACGCAGCGACGACGCGGACTCGCGCGCCGCACGGTGGGAGAAGGAAGCCCACGATCTCTCCACGCAGGTCGCGTTCCTTCAGGAGGAACTCGCTCTGGTGCGGCGTAAGTTGACCGAAAGCCCCCGACACGTCCGGCAGCTCGAAGAGCGGCTGGCGGCCACCCAGGCACAGTTGGCGCGGCTGACCGAGAACAACGACCGGCTGGTGAGCACCCTCAAGGAGGCTCGCACGCAGATCGTCACGCTCAAGGAGGAGATCGACCGCCTCGCGCAACCGCCGAGTGGCTACGGCGTCTTCCTGGCCAAGCACGACGACGGGACGGTGGACGTGTTCACCGGCGGCCGCAAACTGCGGGTCGCGGTCTCGCCCTCGTTGGACACCGCCGAGCTGAGTCGTGGCCAGGAGGTCCTGCTCAACGACGCGCTCAACATCGTCGACGCGTTCGGGTTCGAGCGGGTCGGCGAGGTGGTGATGCTCAAGGAGATCCTGGAGGGACCCGACGGCGGACCGGGTGACCGGGCGCTTGTGGTGTCCCACTCGGACGAGGAGCGCATCGTGCACCTCGCCGAGACGCTCATCGGCTCGGCGATCCGGGCCGGCGACTCGCTCATGATCGAGCCCCGCTCGGCGTACGCGTACGAGCGGATCCCGAAGAGCGAGGTCGAGGAGCTGGTCCTGGAGGAGGTGCCGGATGTCGACTACAGCGACATCGGTGGCCTCCAGTCGCAGATCGAGCAGATCCGCGACGCGGTGGAGTTGCCGTTCCTGCACGCGGACCTGTTCCGCGAGCACCAGCTCCGTCCGCCCAAGGGCATCCTGCTCTACGGCCCGCCCGGCTGTGGCAAGACGCTCATCGCCAAGGCGGTGGCCAACTCGTTGGCCAAGAAGATCGCCGAGCGGCAGGGCAAGGAGAAGCACACAAGCTTCTTCCTCAACATCAAGGGCCCGGAGCTGCTCAACAAGTATGTCGGCGAGACCGAGCGGCACATCCGGCTGATCTTCCAGCGAGCCCGGGAGAAGGCCGGCGAGGGCACTCCGGTGATCGTGTTCTTCGACGAGATGGACTCGATCTTCCGGACCCGTGGCTCCGGTGTCTCGTCCGACGTGGAGAACACAATCGTTCCGCAGCTGCTCAGCGAGATCGACGGCGTGGAGGGGCTGGAGAACGTCATCGTCATCGGCGCCTCCAACCGGGAAGACATGATCGACCCGGCGATCCTGCGCCCCGGTCGGCTCGACGTGAAGATCAAGATCGAGCGGCCGGACGCCGAGGCGGCGAAGGACATCTTCTCCAAGTACATCCTCTCCGGGCTGCCGCTGCACCCGGACGACCTCGCCGAGCACGGAGCCGACCCCCAGGCCACCGTCGCGGCGATGATCGACGCCGTGGTGCTGCGGATGTACTCCGAAACCGAGGAGAACCGCTTCCTCGAGGTCACCTACGCCAACGGTGACAAGGAAGTCCTCTACTTCAAGGACTTCAACTCCGGCGCGATGATCCAGAACATCGTCGACCGGAGCAAGAAGATGGCCATCAAGGAATTCCTCACCTCCGGTCGCAAGGGCCTGCGCCTGCAGCACCTCCTCGACGCCTGCGTCGACGAGTTCCGCGAGAACGAGGACCTCCCCAACACCACAAACCCCGACGACTGGGCCCGCATCTCCGGCAAGAAGGGCGAGCGGATCGTCTACATCCGCACGCTCGTCTCCGGCGGCAAGGGCGCCGAGGCCGGCCGGTCCATCGAGACCGCCAGCAACACCGGCCAATACCTCTGAGTCAGCGGTAGCACCACCGAGGCCCGGGACGCGACGCGTCCCGGGCCTCACCGGTCACCCCCCCACGACGCGCCGGCCCCCACGCGTACCCATATGACCGTTACGCTGTGGCGTTCCAACTCTCCGAACCGTCGAGGATCCGCGTGTCGTCCGAGCTCACCGTCACTGACCCGTCGGCACCTCCGACGGTCGACAGGGGCAACCCGTCGCCCGTCCGCCCGTACCGTCGGCTCCTCGTCGCGCTCGTGGCGGCCTGGCTGGTGCCCGCGACGGCGTACCCCCTGCACCTGGCCTGGTTGCTGCCCCCGCTCGTGCTGCTGGCCACGGCCAGCCTGCTGCGCGGCGGCCGCACCCTGCTCGACCGGCTGCTGCTCGCCGCGCTGCTGCTCGTCGGCGCCAGCACCGCCGCCGGCCTGCTCTTCACGGTCTGGCCCTGGGGGCTGCACCCGGTAGCGGTCGGCGGCACGGCGCTCACAGTGCTCACCCTCACCGCGGCGGCCACCGGCCGACGCCCCACCCTGCCCCGCCCCGGCTGGGCCGACCTGCTGCCGATCGTCGCCTCGATCGCCACCGTCGGCTACCTCGCCCTGCCCTGGCTACGTGCCGGCACCCTCGCCGGGCGCCTCGGCCTGCTCGGCCTCGGCGAGGACAACTTCCGCCACGCGGCACTCGTCGACGCCGTCGGCCGCCTCGGCGGGTACGTCTTCCTCGACCCGGCCGCCGCCCGCGACGACATCGTCTCCCTGCTCACCCGCTACCCGCAGGGCTGGCACCTGACAAGCGCGCTGCTCGACGCGAACCTGCGCTCGGCCACCGGCACGCCTGGCGGCATCAGCAGCCTCACCCACTACGCGTGGTGGTGCCTGGCCACCGTCGGCCTGCTCGTGCTCACCCTCTTCTGGGCCGCCCAACGGCTGCCCGGCCCGTCGCATCCGCTGCACCGCGTCGTCCTCACAGTTGTGGTCGGCGCGCTGTTCCTCGGCAGTCAGATGCCCCGGCTGCTGATCGCCGGCTACCCCAGTGAGGTGCTCGGGCTCATCCTCGCCGTCGCCCTCGCCGCCCTTGTCGTACGCCCGCTGGCCGGCAACCGCGAACAACTCGTCCTGCTCGGCGCCCTGCTCACCGGGATCGGCTTCACCTACTACCTGTTCCTTCCGCCGGCCGGGCTGCTGGTGCTCGGCTGGCTGATCGGGCACCGCCGGGAACTCGTCCAGGTCCGCCGTACGCTGCTCACCGTCGGCCTGGTGACCGCAGTGCTCGCGCCCCTGCCCCTGCTACTCGGCGTGTTCGGCGCGGGTCAGACCGAGGCGCTCGACGCGAGGGCGGGCCGGGAACTCGTCGAGGCGTGGCGGGCACTGCTCGGGCTCACCCCGATCGTGCTGATCGCCCTGGCGATCCAGGCCCGCCGCGCCGACCCGGCCTGGCGCCGGCACCTCGCCGCCGTGCTGGTGGCCGTCGGGTTCGCTCTCTCCATCGCACTGGTGAACGTCCTCACCGGCGTCGAGCCCGGGTACTACTTCATGAAGGGCGTCCACCTCGCCACCGTGCTGCTGATCGTCGGCAGCGCCGCCCTGGTCCGGCTGCTGCCCGTCCCGGCCCCTGCCGTCCGGTCGTCGCCGATCCGGGCCACCGCGATTCCCGTGCTCGCCGCCGCCCTGGCCGTGCTCACCGCCGTGACCCTCTGCGGGCTCACCGGCTGGCGCGGCAGCCTGCTCGTCGTCGACAAGCACAGCTGGGCCCACCTCTGGGTCCAGATCGACGCCGATAAACCGTCGAGAGTGGGCAAGGTCTGCGCCGCCGCGTACCGCCGCCACCCGGCCGTACCGGGCACGGTCACCGTGGTCCTGGACCGCACCGGCTACCGCGGCTACGCCGAGTCCATCTGCCTGTCCGCCCTGCAGGGCACCACCGCGCAGACCGAACCGGCCATCTACCTGCCGATCTTCGACGAACCTGATCGCACGAGCAGCATCCTGCGCGAGACCAGCGGCCCGATCCGGCTGCTGATCAGCGATCCGGCCGCGCAGCGACGTGTCGATGAACTGCTGACCACGCACCCCGAACTCCGCACCCGGGTCAGCACCGTACCCATGATCATCAAGCAGTGACGGGGCGACACCGGGAAACCCGCTGCACCGGCGCGCCCCCGTCCCCGAACTGTCGGACTACGCTCGACGTGACGGGGGACTGGTCGGGCGAGCGAAGCGGGTAGGTCGATGAGCGTAAGACGGATCATGGGCACCGAGGTCGAGTACGGCATCTCCGTGCCCGGCCAGGCCGGAGCCAACCCGATGGTCACCTCGTCCCAGGTGGTCAACGCCTATGGGGCCCGGCCCGAGCTCAACCGGGGCGGGCGCGCCCGCTGGGACTACGAGGAGGAGTCGCCGCTGCGCGACGCCCGCGGCTTCACCTACTCCGGCGCCGCCTACGACCCCGCCGAAGCCCTCGCGGACGAGGACCTCGGCCTGGCAAACGTGATACTCACCAACGGCGCACGGCTCTACGTGGACCACGCCCACCCCGAATACTCCACCCCCGAGGTCACCACGCCCCGCGACGTGGTGCGCTGGGACAAGGCCGGCGAGCGGGTGATGGCCGAGGCGTCCCGCCGGGCCGCCACCATCCCCGGCAGCCAGCCGATCCACCTCTACAAGAACAACACCGACAACAAGGGCGCCAGCTACGGCGCCCACGAGAACTACCTGATGCGCCGGCAGACCCCGTTCGCCGACATCGTGGCGTACCTGACGCCGTTCTTCGTCACCCGGCAGATCGTCTGCGGCGCCGGCCGCGTCGGCATCGGGCAGGACGGCGGGCAGAGCGGCTTCCAGATCTCCCAGCGCGCCGACTTCTTCGAGGTCGAGGTGGGCTTGGAGACAACGCTCAAGCGGCCGATCATCAACACCCGCGACGAGCCGCACGCCGACGCCGACAAGTACCGCCGGCTGCACGTCATCATCGGCGACGCCAACCTCTCCGAGATCTCCACGTACCTCAAGGTCGGCACCACCGCGCTGATCCTCGCCATGATCGAGGAGAAGGCGCTCCCCGCCGACCTCGGCATCGCCGACCCGGTCAGCGAGCTGCGCGCGGTAAGCCACGACCCCTCCCTGACGCACCGGATGCGGCTGCGCGACGGTCGCCGGCTCACCGCACTGGACCTGCAGTGGGCGTACCTGGAGCGGGCGCGGTCCTTTGTCGACGACCGCTACGGCACAGACGTCGACGAGCAGACCGCCGACGTGCTCGACCGCTGGGAGAGCGTCCTGCACCGGCTCGGCCGGGACCCGATGCTCTGCGCCGACGAGCTGGACTGGGTGGCCAAGCTGCGGTTGCTGGAGGGTTACCGCGAGCGGGAGAAGCTCGGCTGGGGCGCGCACAAGCTCCAGCTCGTCGACCTGCAGTACTCCGACGTCCGGCAGGAGAAGGGCCTCTACAACCGGCTGGTCTCGCGGGGGGCGATGAAGACGCTGCTCACCGACGACGAGACCCGCAGCGCGATGACGGAGCCCCCGGAGGACACGCGGGCCTACTTCCGTGGCCGCTGCCTCGCCCAGTACGCCTCCGAGGTGGTCGCCGCCAGCTGGGATTCGGTGATCTTCGACGTGGGCCGGGAGTCGCTGGTCCGGGTGCCGATGATGGAGCCGGAGCGGGGCACCCGCGCGCACGTCGGGGCGCTGTTCGACAAGTGCGCAAGCGCCAAGGACCTGCTGGAGACGTTGACCGGGGGCTGAACTCGCGTCCGGATGCCCGTCGTGTGCCGCAACCCGGCGCGCGGCGGGCTTTTCGTCGTCCGGGCGAGGTAAGTTCATCGCAGACGATCGTGGAGGAGGCAGCAATGGCCACTCATGACAGCGGCGGCCAGTCGCAGTCCGGCAAGTCCCGCCAGGGCGAGGAGATCGAGGACGTCACCACCGAGGCCAACCCCGAGGTGGCCGAGCGGCACGCCGAGATCACCGAGGACGTCGACGACCTCCTTGACGAGATCGACTCCGTCCTCGAAGAGAACGCCGAGGAGTTCGTGAGGGGTTACGTACAAAAGGGAGGTCAGTGAGCATATAGGGTTAAATCGGACATGTCGCGAACGAGTGATGATCGAGACGGCCTTCGTCGCTGCCGAGATTGCGGCGAATGGAAGGCGCTCGATCAGTTCTGTGCGAGTTCGAAGAGGCCTGGCGGGCGGGGCAGCTACTGCAAGCTCTGTTTCAACGAGCGGTCCAAGGCAAGCTACGCGCGTCGGGTGAGGGCGAAGTTCGACCGCGAGGTGCGCGAAGGTCGCGTGGTGCCGGAGGGGCACAGATATTGCCCGGCCTGCGGCGCGGTCCAGCCGTTCGATGCCTTCCCCCGCAACCGGGCCGACACCTCCGGCTATGCCACCTACTGCAAGCCCTGCCACAACACCAAGACCAGGAAGACCAAAGAGCGGCTGTACGGGGGTAACCGCGAATACCACCTGCGGCGGCGTTACGGCGTCGGGGAGAAGGAGTTCCAGGAGCTCCTCGCCGAGCAGGGCGGTGTCTGCGCCATCTGTGAGCGCCCCGATCCGGAACATCTGGACCACGATCATCGCACCGGATGGGTGCGCGGGATACTCTGCTTCAACTGCAACGGTGGTCTTGGCCAGTTCCGTGACAGTCCCATGAGGCTGGCCAGGGCGATCACGTACCTGAGAGGAACCACGTGGCAGCGGGCTTTGATCCATCCGGGCGTCTACCAGATGTGTTCACCAACGCGGGGACGTCCTCCTTCACCACGTTTCTGAGCCGGGTGGCCCCCGAGATGCTGCCCGGTCGGCGACCGCTGCCGCCGGGCATGGCCGCCGACCTGGCGCCGCACGCGACAACAATCGTGGCCATCTCGGCCGCCGGTGGCGTGGTGATGGCCGGCGACCGTCGGGCCACCATGGGCAACCTGATCGCCCAGCGCGACATCGAGAAGGTGCACCCCGCCGACGCGTACTCGCTTGTCGGCATCGCCGGCACCGCGGGCATCGGCATCGAGCTGATGCGACTGTTCCAGGTGGAGCTGGAGCACTACGAAAAGATCGAGGGCGCGATGCTCTCGCTCGACGGCAAGGCCAACCGGCTGGCCTCGATGATCCGGGGCAATCTGGGCGCGGCCATGCAGGGCCTCGCTGTGGTGCCGCTGTTCGCCGGCTTCGATCTGGCCGGCGCCGACCCGGCGAAGGCCGGGCGGATCTTCAGCTTCGACGTCACCGGTGGCCCGTACGAGGAGACCGGCTATGACGCGATCGGCTCCGGTTCGCTCTTCGCGAAGTCGGCCCTGAAGAAGCGTTTCCGGGCCGGGCTGTCCGTCGAGGACGCGACACGTCTCGCGGTCGAGGCGCTCTACGACGCGGCCGACGACGACACCGCGACCGGCGGGCCGGACCTGACCCGCCGGATCTATCCGGTGGTGATGACCGCCACCGCCGAGGGCACCCGCCGGCTGACCGACCCCGAGACGGCGGCGATCGCCGAAGGTGTGGTCAGTGGCCGGATGGAGAACCCGGGCGGTTGAGCCCCGTCCACCCCCACCCGTCAGCAGTCGTCAGCACAGCGCCGTAAGGAGAACCGCCGCCGTGGCCATGCAGTTCTACGCCTCGCCCGAACAGATCATGCGCGACCGTTCCGAGTTGGCCCGCAAGGGCATCGCTCGGGGCCGCAGCGCGGTGGTCCTGAGCTACTCCGGCGGCGTGCTCTTCGTCGCGGAGAACCTCTCCAGTGCCCTGCACAAGGTCAGCGAGATCTACGACCGGATCGGCTTCGCCGCGGTCGGCCGCTACAACGAGTTCGAGAACCTGCGCCGGGCCGGTGTGCGGATGGCCGACCTCAACGGGCTCAGCTACGACAGGCGTGACGTCACCGGCCGCGCGCTTGCCAACGCCTTCGCGCAGACCCTCGGGGCGATCTTCACCGAGCAGTCGAAGCCGTTCGAGGTGGAGATCTGCGTGGCGGAGGTCGGGGCGACCGCCGAGGATGACGAGCTGTACCGGCTCACCTACGACGGCTCGGTCAACGACGAGCCGGGGCGGATGGCGATGGGTGGCCAGGCCGAGGCGATCACCGGTGTGCTGAAGTCGCAGCACCGTCCGGACATGTCTCTCTCCGAGGCCGCCCGGGTGGCGCTGCAGGCGTTGAGCGCCGTCGGCGGGGAGGGCGGCGCGGCCCGCACGATCGCCGCCAACCAGCTCGAGGTGGCGGTGCTGGACCGCCAGCGGGTGGGTCGTACGTTCCGGCGGATCACCGGCGCGGCCCTGACGGCGCTGTTGGACGGCGATGTCGCCGCCGCCGAGCAGCCCGGCGCGGCGGGTGGCCCGGACACGCCGGCGGTGCCGGCGACGGAGTCGCACAAGCCGACGTCGTCGGCGGGCTCCGCCGACCTGGAGGACAAGCCGGCCGACGGCAAGTAGATCGGCCGGCGGTGCGACATGCGCCGCCGGCCCGCAACGCGGCCGGCGGGCGGGCCGGGCTCGGCCGTGCCGGCAGCACCGGCCCGCGGCGAACCGGGGATCAGACCCCAGCGGGGTTGACGAGCGCCTGGGTGGCGACGAACGCCGCGACGGCGAAGACGAGCCAGGCGAACGCGCGTTGCAGCCGGTGGGTGGGCAGCCGGGTGGCGATCCGGCTGGCGGCAAGTGAGCCGGCGATGGCGGCGGCGGTGAAGGCCGTGGCGATGCCGTAGTCGATGGTGGCGTCGCCGACGTGGGCGGCGAACCCGGCGGCCGAGTTGATGACGATGATGGCCAGTGAGGTGGCGACGGCAGCCGGCATGCTCAGCCCGAGCAGCAGGACCAGGGCGGGGATGATGAGGAAGCCGCCGCCGACGCCGAACAGGCCGGTCAGGAAGCCGACGGTGAGCCCGGCGGCGGCGGCTTTCGGGAGACAACCGCGCCAGTTGACGCCGCCGTCGGGCAGCGCGCAGTCGCCGCCGGAGTCGTCGGTGTCGCGCAGCATCCGGACGCCGGCGACGACCATGAGGACGGCGAAGCCGCCGAGGACGACGCGAGGGTCGAGGAGCCGGTTGACGGCGGCGCCGGCGAACGTCGCCGCTGCGCCCGTGCCGCCGATGATGGCGGCCAGGCGCCACCGCACCAGGCCGGCGCGCAGCCGGGGGAGCAGTGCGGTGGCCGACGAGATGCCGACCACGAGCAGTGAGGTGGGTACGGCCGCGGCGAGGGTGAGGCCGGCGCCGTAGACGAGGGCGGGGACGGCCAGGATCGAGCCGCCCCCGCCGAGGAGGCCGAGCAGGACACCCACGAGGGCGCCGAACCCGATCGCGGCGATCATGCGTCACCCCCTCCCGGCCGACCCGTACCGGTCGGCCGGGAACGTGTGCTGCACGGACAACGCATGGTGCTACCGCTGGTCCGCGGCGATGGCCCTGACGACCTGGTCGAGGCTGGTGCGGGGGCCACGGTTGTACGGGAGTTTGGCCAACATCATGCCCATGGCGCAGGTGTTGCTGAGCGCGGCGAAGGTGAGGCCGGCGCCGATGAACGCGGCGACCCACTTGACCGGCTCGACAAGGGCGCTGACGAGGACGGCGACCAGGACGATGCTGCCGGCGACGAGGCGTACCTGCCGTTCGAGATCCCAGCGGGGCCTGCCGGTGTTGATCGGCGCGCGGGCCGCCTGCCAGGCGGTGATGCCGCCGGTGAGGACCCGCACGTTCGGCAGGCCGGCAGAGGCGAGGGCCTGCTCGGCCTGGGCGGCACGCTGCCCGGAGCGGCAGACGAGCACGACCTGCTCGTCGAGGTGGGCGCGGAGTTCGTCGCGGTGTTCGCGCAGCAGGTCCAGCGGCACGTTGTAGGAGCCGGGGATGTGTGCGCTCTCGAACTCGGCAGGGGTGCGCACGTCGATCAGCCGAGGCGCGTGGACGGTGCCGACGAGGTCTTGCAGGGCGGCGACGTCGAGGCTGGCCGGGGTGCTTGTGGGCGTGGTCATGTGGTGCGGGTGCTCCTGTTCGGTTTCGGGGACGGGTCAGTTTCCGGGGACGGTGGGCAGGCCGGCGTCAGCGGCTGCGGCGTACGCGTCGTCGATGTGCACGACCTCGCGGCCGGCTCGTTGCAGCAGGCTGCTGGCGGCCGCCGCCCGGTAGCCGGAGCCGCAGTGCACCCACACCGTGCCGGCCGGTACGTCGTCGAGGCGGTGCGGCAGGTCGGGCAGCGGAATGTGGGCCACGCCGTCGATGTGCTCGGTACGCCATTCGTTTGTCATCCGTACGTCGAGCACCACGTCTGCGGCGGGCAGGTCGGGGTTGCCGGCGCGGGCGGCGGCGAGGTCGGCGAAGGTCGCCGTGGTGAGGGTGGTCAGCCGGTTGTCGTCGTCGGCCGCCCACTGCTCGGGGCTGCCGGTCGCCGCGGCGGCGGGCCTGTCGATCCCGATGCGGGCCAGTTCCCGTTGCGCGTCGGCGACCTGCTGCTCGCTGTCGCCGAGCAGGGTGATCGGTGTGCCCCACGGTGCCATCCAGCCCAGCCAGGTCGACATGGGGCCGTCGAGGCCGAAGCTCAGGGTGCCGGTGAGGTGTCGGTGCGCGAACGCCTTGCGGGAGCGCAGGTCGACCACCCACTCCCCGTCGGCGATCCGCTGAGCAAGCGCGGCCGGGTCGGCGGCGGCGACCGGGGTGAGGTCGATGAGGTCGGCCCCGGCGGTGTTACGGGCACCCATGTGCGCGTAGTAGGCCGGGTAGGCGTCCAGCCCGGCGAGGGTCTCCTGGACGAAGTCGTCGGCCTCGAGGCGTAGCGCCGGGTTGGCGGTGCGCTCCCGACCGATCGTCGACTCCGGGGCGTCGGATTGGGTGGCGGAGCAGAAGCTGCCGAAGCCGTGGGTGGGCCACACCTGGGCGCCGTCGGGCAGAAGGTCGGCCAGCCGGTGCGCGGAGGCGTACTGCTGCTCGGCGAGGGTGTGGGCGTGCTGCTTGCCGAGGAGGTCGGTGCGGCCGGTGGTGCCGAACAGCAAGGATCCGCCGGTGAACACCCCTACCGGGCCGGCGTCGCCATCGAGGACGTAGGACAGGTGGTGGAAGGTGTGCCCGGGGGTGGCCACGACCCGCAACCGCATCCGCTCCGACACAGTGATCGCGTCACCGTCGGTGACCGGCCGCCGCTCGAAGTCGACGTCGTCGTCGCCCGCGACCAGGTACGTCGCGCCGGTGAGCCGGGCGAGGGCGAGCCCTCCGGAGACGTAGTCGTTGTGCAGGTGCGTTTCGGCGACGTGGGTGATGCGTACGCCGAGGCTGCCGGCCAGCGCCAGGAGACGGTCGATGTCGCGTTGCGGGTCGACGACGATGGCCACCTGGCCGTCGTGGGCAAGATAGCTGCGGTCGCCCAGGGACGAGGTCTGCACGACCTCCACACTCAGGTCAGTCACTGCTCTATCTCCTCGCTCGATTGCGGTAATGGTCAGCGCGCGGTGTCGGCCCGAGCCGGGCCTCAGGGCGACCGGCCGGGCAGCGCCGGTGCCTGTCGTCGCCATCGGGCGTACGACCAGCCCGCCGCAGTGGCACACCGTCACTAGGACGGGCGTCCCAAGGGGCGGCGGCGTGGATGGGCACGCTTCACCCAGTGGCAGGCTGGCTCGGCGGTGTGCCCTCGTCTCGCCGGCTCTTTCAACCCCTGTCGCACAGGCGGCGTACCCAGGGGGACGTGGAATGCACCGGGGCGTCCCCCCGGCGCGCGACGATCTCCGGTAGGTCAGGAGAGGGCCAGGAACAGCTTCTCGAGCTCTTCTTCACTCATCGGCGGCTCCTCGCCGCGCCCACGGGCAGCCTGGCACTCCCGCATGCCAGTAGCGATGATCTTGAAGCCCGCTCGGTCGACAGCGCTGGACACGGCGGCAAGTTGGGTGAGGACCTGCTTGCAGTCGTCACCGTTCTCGATCATCGCGATCACGGCGCCGAGTTGCCCCTGCGCCCGCTTCAGTCGGGTCAGCGCGTCCTTCAGCATGATCGGACCCATCTCCATGTGCACCCACCTCCTTCGCCAACATACCCCCGGGGGTATGTTCCACACCCTACTGTCTCGGTCCAACATACCCCCGGGGGTATCTGTTCCGACGCCACGGTGCGGTGCGTCACCCCAGAACAGCCATGATCGGCTCGCGTTCCTGGAAATCGGGGCATCCGACGTGCTGGGACACCCCGACTTCCAGGGAACCGAGTCGATCACCCGTCAGAACACCGCGCTGCGCGACGCCCACCCCCACCCACCACGCTGAGCCCGCGGCAACCGCGAGGTGCGGACCAGGTCGAGGTGATGATGGACCCGGCGACCAGTGTGACCACTGACCTCGAGGGGTCAGGCCCCTCCGGGCACTCCCGGCGTGACAGCCTCGCGGGTCGGCGACGGGACGGAATCCGCATTGGCGGTGCGGGCGCGAAGCAGGACGATCATGGTGGCGGCGACCACCACGGAGCCGATGGTGTAACCGAGCTCGACCCGCAGCGCGGTGGAGACCGGGGCGAGGGTGGCGACGACGAGCGCCGCCACGCCGACGGCCCACGCCGCGGCCTGGGCCCGGTGCCTGTCGAGGGCGAGCAACCCCTGGCCGAGCACCATCGCCCACAGGTAGGCGAGGGTGGCTGCGGCGAGCCACGCGAAGTCGCCGTGGCCGAGGACGTCCGGCGCGTCGAAGAGGGTCTGCACCAGCCATGGCCCGAGCAGCACGGCGACCACGGCGCCGGTGAGGCCGAGCGCGGTGACCACACCAAGTGCCCGGCGCAGCAGGCTGTGGAAGCCGGTGCGGTCGCCGGTGGTGGCGCTCGTGGCGAGGCCGGGCAGCAGGGAGGCCTGGAGCGAGGCGAAGACGAACAGCGGGATCCGGACGAGCACCAGCGCGGAGAGCAGCGCACCGGCGGTGGCGACGTCGGACGGGTCCAGCACCCGAACGTTGATCACGCCGATGTTGACCACGACCTGGGAGAGCAGGCTGGACACGATGAGCAGGCCGAGGCCGCGCAGTATCGGCGCCCAGGCCATCGGGACGCCACCGCCGAGGGCACGCAGCACCGGCGGGGCGGTGAGCGCCACCCCGATCAGCGGCGCGACGATGAGCACCGCGCCGAACCAGATGGGGGAGGTGACGCCGGTCAGGCCGAGTACGGCGACGAGAACGATGCGCAGACCGCCGTCGACGCCGAGTTGGGTGCCGTACCAGGGGAACAGTTGCAGGCCGGAGAGCACACCGCGGGTGGTGTGCGCGACGGCGAGCGCGGCGAGCGACCCGATCAGCACGGTGACCATGCGGCTGTCGCCAGCGAAGAACCGGTCGGTGAGCGGCCCCCGCGCGGCGATGATCAGCGCGACGATGGCGACGAGCAGGCCGAGGGCCAGAGCGGCCCCCCGCGCCAGCACCGGCCCGGGCGGCAGGCCCTGGCTGTGTCGCCCGGCCACGAGCCGGGCGACCTCCTGCTCGACGGGCATGAACAGGCCGATGCCGAGGGTGAAGACGATCGTCCAGAGCACCGACAGCGACGAGTAGTCCGCGACGGTGAGGCTGTGCCCGGCGACAGCCAGGTGAACGTAGGAGGCGAGCCCCAGAAGGGCCAGGCCCGCGCCGACGGCGAGGGTGCCCGGTGGGACCAGACTCAGGAGCCGCCGGATCACCTGCGGATGAGCGCCAACGTGAGCACGGCGAACGCGCGGCCGAGGTAGATCATGGCCTTGGCGGGGGAGTGGCTGGGGGTGCCCGCCATCCGCTTGCGCATGGCCACCGGCACCTGCCGGATGGTGTAACCGCGCCGGGCGGTGTGCACGAGCGTCTCGACGGTGTCGCCCAGGTATTCCACCGGATACCACGTGGCGAACATGTCGATCACCCGACGGTTGGCGGCCCGGAACCCGGAGGTGGTGTCGGTGAGCTTGGTGTGGGCGACGCGGGACAGCACGCCGGAGAGCATGACCATGGCCCAGCGGCGGGGGCCGCGGACGGTGTAGTCGCCCTCACCGGCGAACCGGGCGCCGATCACCAGATCCGTCTCGTCGAGCAGGTCGACGAGCTTCGGCACGTATCGGGGATCGTGCTGGCCGTCCGCGTCGATCTGGATGGCCACGTCGTAGTCGTGGTCCCGGGCGTAGCGGTAGCCCAGCCGCATGGCGCCGCCAACACCCAGGTTGTAGGGCAGTTTGGCGACCCGGGCGCCAGCGGCGGCGGCTACGGCGGCGGTGCGGTCGGTGGAGCCGTCGTCGACGACGAGCACGTCGACACCCGGCAACTCGCCTCGGACCTCGCCGACCACCTCGGCGATCGAGCCGGACTCGTTGAGCGCCGGGATGATGATCAGGACCCGCTTGCCGTTAACCATCGTGCGACACCAGTTCGTCTCGGGCCGCCCGGTCCGCGTCGATCTCGGCGCGGAGCAGAGCGAAGTCTTCGGCCAGGGTGCGGGTCTCTTCCTCCAGGGCGCTGACCTCCCAGCTGAGGTGCACGCAGACCAGCAGCAGGAAGACGATGCCGAGGAAGAGCACAAGGCTCACGCCGGAGGCGACTCCGAGCAACTCGGCGACGTTGTCCAGCAGGCGGGGGAACAGCGACAGCGGGATGACGATCACCAGGACGCCGAGCCAGAGCATGCCGTACTTCTCGCGGAGCTGCCGGCGGCGCAGCAGCTCGACGATCGTGGCCAGCAGTATCAAGCCGGTCAAGCCGGTGACGAGGGTGAGCTTCATGCGACCTTCCACGAGGAGGGTGGAGCGGCGGAGGCGAACGCGGCGGCCAGGGTGGTGCGCCAGCCCTCGAGGGGTGGCACACCCATGGCGGCCCAACGGCCGTGCCCTAGCAGACTGTACGCCCGTCGGGGGACGGAACGGGAGGACAGGTCGTCGCTGATCGGCCGGAACCGGTCGGAATCCCAGCCACCCAGCGCTAACACCGACCGGTGCGGGCCGGGCCAGATGGCACGGCCGACGCCGGTGACGAGCGGTCGGGTCATGCGGTCGGTGCCGCCTTCAGCGGCTCCCACCAGGCCCGGTTGTCGCGGTACCACTGCACGGTCTGCGCCAGGCCGTCGGCGAGGTCGATGCTGGGGGCGTACCCCAGCTCTTGATTGATCTTGGTGATGGCCAGCGAGTAGCGGCGGTCGTGGCCCTTGCGGTCGGCGACCGGGACGACCCGGTCCCAGCCGGCGCCGCAGGCGTCCAGGAGCAGGCCGGTGAGCTCCTTGTTGGTCAGCTCGGTGCCGCCGCCGATGTTGTAGACCTCGCCCGCGCGGCCCTTCTGCTGGACCATCGCGATGCCCCGGCAGTGGTCGTGCACGTGCAGCCAGTCGCGGACGTTGCCACCGTCGCCGTAGAGCGGAACGGTGCCGCCGTCGAGCAGGTTGGTGACGAACAGCGGGATGACCTTCTCCGGGAACTGGTACGGCCCGTAGTTGTTGGAGCAGCGGGTGACCACCACGTCCATGCCGTGGGTGCGGTGGTAGGCCAGGGCCAGCAGGTCCGAGCCGGCCTTCGAGGCCGAGTACGGGGAGTTCGGGGCGAGCGGCCACGTCTCGGTCCACGAGCCCTCGTCGATCGAGCCGTACACCTCGTCGGTGGAGACGTGCACGAAACGGGAGGTGCCGTGTCGCAGGGCGGCGTCCAACAGCGTCTGGGTGCCCAGCACGTTTGTGGTGACGAAGGGCGCGGCGCCGGCGATCGAGCGGTCGACGTGCGATTCGGCGGCGAAGTGCACGATCACGTCGTGCCCGGCGACCACCTCGTCGACGGCGGTCGGGTCGCAGATGTCGCCCTGCACGAAGCGCAGCCGGGGGTCGTCGCGCACCGGGTCGAGGTTCGCCAGGTTGCCCGAGTAGGTCAGTTTGTCGAGCACTGTCACGGTGGCGGGATCGACCGCGGGCACGCCCGAGGCGCTGCCACCAGGCACGCCCAGCAGCATGCGGACGTACTCCGAACCGATGAAGCCGGCACCGCCGGTGACGAGGATCCTCACGGGTCCAGGAGTGTACGCGAACCGATGGGTTGGCTGACGGCGGCAGACCGCCGACATGCCGGAGCTTGGTGGTGCGGCTAAGCTCCCCCGGTGCGCGGAATCCTACTCGCTGGCGGCACTGGTTCCCGGCTCTGGCCGATCACCCGGGCAGTGTCCAAGCAGCTGATGCCGGTGTTCGACAAGCCGATGATCTACTATCCCCTCTCCACCCTGGTGATGTCCGGGGTTCGGGAGATCCTGGTGATCACCACACCGGAGGACCAGGACCAGTTCCGCCGGCTGCTCGGCGACGGCAGCCAGTTCGGGCTGCGGCTGGAGTACGTCACGCAGGCCCGCCCGGAGGGCATCGCGCAGGCGTTCGTGCTGGGCGCCGACTTCATCGGCGACGAGTCCGTCGCGCTGATCCTCGGCGACAACATCTTCCACGGCGTCGGCCTGGGCCGGCAGTTGGCCGCACACGGCGACCTGGTCGGCGGCCGGGTGTTCGCGTACCCGGTGGCCAACCCCGAGGCGTACGGCGTTGTCGACTTCGACGCCGACGGCCGGGTGCTCTCGATCGAGGAGAAGCCGGTCCGGCCGAAGTCCCGCTACGCGGTGCCCGGCCTGTACTTCTACGACAACCGGGTGGTCGAGATCGCCAGCAAGCTCACCCCCAGCGCCCGGGGCGAGCTGGAGATCACCGCGATCAACGAGACGTACCGGGAGAACGGCGAGCTGTCCGTCACGCTGCTCGACCGGGGCACCGCCTGGCTGGACACCGGCACGTTCAACTCGATGATGCAGGCCGGCGAGTTCGTCCGGGTCATCGAGGAGCGGCAGGGCCTGAAGATCGGCTGTGTCGAGGAGGTGGCCTGGCGGGCCGGCCTGATCGACGACGACCAGCTGCGCGCTCTCGCCGAGCCGCTGATCAAGAGCGGCTACGGCGACTACCTGCTCGGCCTGCTGGCCGAGAAGCACGAGCGGCAGGTGGGCCGGTGAAGATCCGCGAGCTGGGCATCGAGGGCGCCTGGGAGATCACCCCCCAGCAGCACGGCGACCCGCGCGGCATGTTCATGGAGTGGTACCGCTTCGACAGGCTCGCCGACGCCGTCGGCCACCCGCTGCGCCTGGCCCAGGCCAACATGTCGGTCTCGGCGCGCGGCGTGGTGCGCGGCATCCACTTCGCCGACGTGCCGCCCGGCCAGGCCAAGTACGTCACCTGCGTCCGCGGCGCCGTCCTCGACGTGATCGTGGACCTGCGGGTGGGCTCGCCTACCTTCGGCAGGTGGGAGGGCGTCCGGCTGGACGACACCGACAGGCGGGCGGTCTACATCGGCGAGGGCCTCGGGCACGGCTTCTGCGCGCTTACCGACGACGCGACGCTCAGCTACCTCTGCTCGGCCACGTACAACCCGACCGGCGAGCACGGGGTGCACCCGCTGGACGAGGAGCTGGGCATCGACTGGCCGGCCGACGTCCCGCTGCTGTCCGCCCGCGACGACGCGGCGCCGACCCTCGCGCAGGCCCGGGAGCGCGGCATGCTGCCGGAGTACGACACGTGCCAGCGGTTCGTGGCGAGCCTCGGGCCGGACGGAATGTCGCACTCAACCGGTATGTGACCACGCCCGGCGTACCACCTGTGGTGTGACAGTGACAAACGGGGCCTCCGGGCGGCTAATGTCACACCATGGAGCGGCGAATCTTCGGCCTCGAGACCGAGTACGGCGTCACCTGCACCTATCGCGGGCAGCGGCGGCTGTCCCCGGACGAGGTCGCGCGGTATCTGTTCCGACGCGTCGTGTCCTGGGGCCGGTCGAGCAACGTGTTCCTGCGCAATGGGGCCCGTCTCTACCTGGACGTCGGGTCGCATCCGGAGTACGCCACACCGGAGTGCGACTCGGTGACCGACCTGGTCGCCCACGACCGGGCCGGCGAACGGATCCTGGAGGGGCTGCTCGTCGACGCGGAGAAGCGTCTGCACGACGAGGGCATCGCAGGTGAGATCTACCTGTTCAAGAACAACACCGACTCGGCCGGCAACTCGTACGGGTGCCACGAGAACTACCTGGTCTCCCGGCACGGCGAGTTCGGCCGACTCGCCGACGTGCTCATCCCGTTCCTTGTCACCCGGCAGTTGATCTGCGGGGCCGGCAAGGTCCTGCAGACCCCGCGCGGTGCGGTCTACTGCCTGTCACAGCGGGCCGAGCACATCTGGGAGGGCGTCTCGTCGGCGACCACCCGCAGCCGCCCGATCATCAACACCCGGGACGAGCCGCATGCCGACGCCGAGCGGTACCGGCGGCTGCACGTCATCGTCGGCGACTCGAACATGAACGAGGTCACCACGCTGCTCAAGGTCGGCACCGCCGACATCGTGCTGCGGATGATCGAGGCCGGGGTGGTGATGCGCGACCTGTCGCTGGAGAACCCGATCCGGGCGATCCGCGAGGTGTCGCACGACATCACCGGCCGGCGCAAGGTGCGGTTGGCCTCCGGCAAGGAGGTCAGCGCGCTCGACATCCAGCAGGAATACCTGGCCAAGGCCACCGAGTTCGTCGAGCGCCGGGGTGGCGACCAGGCCGCCAAGCGGGTCGTCGAGCTGTGGGGCCGGGTTCTGCGCGCGGTGGAGACCGGCGACCTGGAGCCGGTGTCCCGGGAGATCGACTGGGTGAGCAAGCTGCGGCTGATCGAGCGCTACCAGCGCAAGCACGACCTGCCGCTGTCGCACCCCCGGGTGGCGCAGTTGGATCTGGCCTACCACGACGTGCGTCGCGGTCGCGGCCTCTACGGGCTGCTGGAGCGCCGCGGCGAGGTCGACCGGGTGGCCACCGACCCGGAGATCTTCGAGGCCAAGGAGACCCCGCCGCAGACCACCCGGGCGCGGCTGCGCGGCGAGTTCATCAGGCACGCCCAGGAGAAGCGGCGGGACTTCACCGTCGACTGGGTGCACCTGAAGCTCAACGACCAGGCGCAGCGCACAGTGCTCTGCAAGGACCCGTTCCGCGCGTACGACGAGCGGGTGGAACGGCTCATCGCCAGCATGTGACGGGTGTGTCGGCCCTGCCGGTGGTCATCACCGGTGGGGCCGACCGGCCCGGTAGGCTGGGCGCGCCATGACGACTTCTGGACCTTCCGACCGCCCCGACAGCGGCACCGCGCGGCAGAACTGGGTCGAACGCCGGCGGGAGAAGATCCGCGCCGAGATCGACCGCAACCGACGCGGCGAATACACGGTGCCGACGTGGGTGCTGGCCCTGGCCCTGGCGCTCCTCGTCGGCGGTTGGCTAGCCCTGATCTTCCTCTCCTGACCGCCCGACTCTTTCCCCGTCCGTGATCGACGGGTGGGGGAGGTGGGCTGCCGCGTGGCGGCCGGCGGCGGCTGCCGCCAGGAAGTAGGCGTGGTCGGCGTCGAGGCCGCGGCCCATCGTGGACAGCGGCACGGTGCTGGCCCGCAGCGCGGCGTCGAGGCCGGCGGTGGGCACCCGCACGATCCGGTGCCGGGCCGCGAGCGGCGCCAGCGCCCTGTCCACCTCGGCGGCCAGCGCCGGGGCCAGGCCCTCCGGCACGACCAGATCCGCGGGAGCAAGCGCCACCCGGCCGTACGCGGTGAGGCTGTGGTGCGACACGCCCCGGTGCCGGGGGCGGGCGTCGGCGTCGGAGATCCGTAGTGAGCCGACCGCCCGACCGCCGAGCGTGACGATCGCGTTGACGGCCTCGCCGACGGCCACTCCGGAGAATCCCCACCGGGTGCCGGTGCCCAGGTTGCCCGGCCCCTGCGCCACGATTGCCACGTCGGCGTCGAGCACGTGGCGGGCGGCGAGCAGCCCGCCGTGCAGGGTGGTGGCCTCCAGATCGCCGCCGAACGCCTGCCCGACGGTGATCGTGCCCGCCAGGTCGGCGCGCAGCCCGGCCAGGGTGCGGGAGAACCAGGCCGGCAACGCCCCGCCGTCGGTCAGCAGGTACGCCACCCGGGCCTGTGGAGCGTCGGCCCGGATGCCGGCCAGGATCGCCGGCAGCGCCGAGTGCAGATCGGCGGTGACCACGGGCATCCCGCCCAGGTCGTCGGCGTCGGCGAGCACGTCACGGTGCGGCGACGCCTCCTCGTCGACGCCGAGCAGGATCGGTTGCAGCGGCGTGTAGCGGGCCTTGACGAGGTGCCCGGCGTCGCGGGTGTCGAGGGCCTGCGGCGGGTCGGGCGGCAGTCGGTCCGGCAGGGCCACCACCAGGGCGTACCCGCCGGTGCCCAACCCCATCAGCAGCGCGCCGGCGTTGAGCAGCACCCGGTCGCCGGGCTCGGGCGTGCCGACCAGCTCGGGATAGGCGAGCGCCCGCATCCGGGTGCCGTCGGGCAGGTCGACGTCGAGCTCCACCGCCCCGGTCCACTGCCGTCGCAGCCCCGCCACCGTCCCCGCCCGCCATCGCACCATGACGGGCACGCTAGCGGCGGGTGCCCGCCGTCCCGCGTCCGGGTGCCGCCGGCTCAGGTCGGGTCGGGTTCGCCGCCGGCGTCCTCGTTCGGCCGGGCCTGGGTGTCGCGGGCCTTCCCAGCGGCCCCGGGCAGCGAGCGGGTGGGGTCGAGGAAGACGTAGCGGATCTCCGGGTACCGCTCGGTGAGCCGCCGCTCGGCCTCGTCGGCGGTGGCCTCGATGGCCGCGCCGGTGGCCTCGTCGCGGAAGTCGACCTTCGCGGCGACAAGCACGTCGTCCGGGCCGAGTTGCATGGTCAGCAGGGTGTCGATCCGCTCGACCTCGGGCAGGCCGGCCAGGTCGTGTTCGATCTCGCGGCGCAGCCGCTCCGGGACCGCCCGGCCGACAAGCAGCGACAGGTTGTTGCTGGCCAGGATGGCGGCGACGATCAGCAGCAGCACCCCGATCAGGATCGAGGCGATGCCGTCCCACACCTCGTCGCCGGTGGCCTCGGACAGGCCCACACCGAGCGCCGCCAGCAGCAGCCCGATCAGGGCCGCGCTGTCCTCCAGGAAGACCGCCTTGACTGTGGTGTCGGCGGTCAGCCGCAGGAACCGCCGGGGGGTGGTCTGCCAGCGCCGGGACTCGCGGCGGACCTGCCGCACGGCCCGCGCCAGCGAGATCGACTCGATGACGAACGACACGGCCAGCACGACGTACGAGATCAGGTAGTCGCCGCTGTGCTCGTGTACGAGGATCGTGGTGACGCCGTGGGTGACGGCGAAACCGGCGCCGGCCACGAATGTGAACATCGCGGCGAAGAACGCCCACACGTAGCTTTCCTTGCCGTACCCGAAGGGGTGGCGGGGGTCCGCCGGCCGGGCGCCCCGGCGCAGCGCCTGGAAGAGCAGCACCTCGGTGGTGGTGTCGGCGATCGAGTGCGCCGCCTCGGAGAGCATCGCCGCCGAGCCGGAGATCAGCCCGGCGACCAGCTTGGCGATGGCGATGGCGAGGTTGGCGGCGCCGGCGACGACCACCGTGCCGACGCTCTCGCTCTCGGTCTTCATCTCCGGTTGTGCCATGAGGGCCACACTATGGCCGGCGTCAGTGCCGCGCCCGGTAGGCGCGATGATCACCACCGATCCGAACAAGTGTGCGGCACACCCCGCGCGGGTGCACGCCTCGGCGGTGTCGGCTGCTAGCGTCTACCCGTGTCGCGGACCCGCACCGAACGCCTGGTCAACCTGGTGATCTGCCTGCTGTCCACGCGACGGTTCCTGACCGCCGCGCAGATCGCCGCGACCGTGCCCGGTTACGAGCACGATCCGGACGACGCGCGTGACCACGAGGCGTTCCAGCGCAAATTCGAACGGGACAAGGCCGAGCTGCGCGAGCTGGGTGTTCCGTTGGAGACCGGCACGGCAAGTGTCTTCGACGCCGAGCCCGGCTACCGGATCGCCCACCGTGAATACGCGTTGCCCGACATCCCGCTCGAGCCGGACGAGGCCGCCGCGGTGGGCATCGCCGCTCGCCTGTGGCAGCACGCCGGGTTGGCGGCGGCCGCGTCGTCCGGGCTGGCCAAGCTACGCGCCGCGGGGGTGGACGTCGATCCGCAGGCCACACTGGGTCTGGAGCCGATGGTCACCGTCGACCCGTCGTTCGCGCCGCTGACCACCGCCGCGCGGGACCGTCGCGAGGTGGGGTTCGACTACCGCGTACCCGATCGGGACGCGCCGAGCCGTCGGCGGTTGCAGCCCTGGGGCGTGGTCTGCTGGCGTGGCCGGTGGTATGTGGTCGGCCACGACCTGGACCGCGAGGCCGCCCGCTGCTTCCGCCTGTCCCGCGTCGTCGGCGCGGTCCGGGTGACAGGCGCGCCCGGCGCCTACGAGCCGCCGGCCGGCGTCGACCTGATCAGCCACGTGGCGCGCTGGTCGGGCCCGGTGGAGCGCACCGGCCGTGCGACAGTGCTCGCCGCGCCGGGCCGGGCCGCCGGTCTGCGTCGCTGGGCGGTGGAGGTGACCGCCGGTCCGGACGGCGACCGGCTGGTCCTGCCGTACGCCGACCCGGACGGGCTTGCCGGTCAACTCGTCGGTTACGGCCCGGACGTGCGGGTGCTCGACCCGCCGGAGGTCCGCGAGGCGGTCATCCAGCGGCTCAAGGAGATCGCCGCCCGACACGACGAGCTGGCCGCCACGGGAGGTGCCCGGTGACCCGGCCGGCTGCCCGGGGCGGTTCCCGGGCCTCCGCCGACCGGCTGGCCCGGCTGCTCAACCTGGTGCCCTACCTGCTTGCCCGGCCCGGCATCGAGATCGCCGAGGCGGCCGGTGACCTGGGTGTCACCGAACGCCAGCTCCGGGAGGACCTGGAGCTGCTCTGGGTGTGCGGGCTGCCCGGCTACGGCCCCGGTGACCTGATCGACATGGCGTTCGACGGTGACCGGGTGACAATCACCTACGACGCCGGGATCGACAGGCCGCTGCGGCTCACCCCCGACGAGGCCCTCGCGCTCGTGGTGGCGCTGCGGATGCTCGCCGAGACGCCCGGGGTGGCCAACCGGGACGCCATCGAACGGGCCCTCGCCAAGATCGAGGACGCCGCGGGCGACCTGGTGGGCGCGCCGGTGGCGGTGCGGCTGCCCGGCGACAACCGGCGCGTCGAGGCGCTGCGCGCCGCCGTGGAGGGCGGCCGGGCGCTGCGGATCACCTACTACACGGCAGCGCGGGACGAGACCACCGACCGCGTCATCGACCCGCTGCGCATGCTGATGGTCGGCGGCCGGGCGTACGTGGAGGCGTGGTGCCGGCGTGCCGAGGCGGTCCGGCTGTTCCGCGCCGACCGGATCGACGCGATCGTCGAGCTGGAGGAGCCGGCCGCCGTTCCGCCGCAGGCCGTCCCGCACGACCTCAGCGAGGGCGTGTTCCGCCCGTCGCCCGACCTGCCGCTGATCACCCTGCGCATCGGGCGGGGCGAGCGGTGGATCACCGAGTACTACCCGTGTGAACGGGTGGAGGCCGGTGACGGCGACCAGTGGCTCGTCTCGCTGCGGGTGACCGACCTGGGCTGGGCTCGCCGGTTCGTGCTCGGTCTCGGCCCGGACGTCACTGTGGTCGCCCCCGTCGAGTTGGCCGAGCAGGTCCGGGCGACCACCGCCGCCGCGCTCGACGCGTACGCCGTGCCCGTGCCCACCGCCACGCCCCGGCGGCCGGAGGCCGACCTGGCCACGCCCGGCGCGGCTACCTCCGCCGCCGCGACGTCCGGCCCGCTCGGCGTGCCGTCGGCCGATCCGGCGACGGCCGGCCGCACACAGTAGGCTGACCGGCGTGTTGACGTGGATCGTGCTCGCGGTGGTGCTGCTCCCGCTCGTGGTGCTCGCGCTTGCCGTACGACCGGTGCTGACCCGACTGCCCCAGTTGCGACGCGCCTCGGTGGCGTTGCAGCGTCGGGCCGGCGAGGCCGAGATGCTGCGGGAGACCGCCGAGGCGTTGCAGCAGCGCGCCGAGGGGGTCCAGCGGCAGCTCGACACCGCTCAGCAACGCCTCGCCCTGATCAAGGCCAAGCGCGGCTGATCGACGCGCGTCAGCGCCCTTGCCGCACAGGGCGAGCAGGAGGCCCGGAGCGACCGTTCGGCGTCGGTTGACGGATCATCGTGGTTGGTCAAGACTTCACCCGACCGGGCCAGGACCATCACAGCCCCGCAGGTGGCAATCGGCTCGTCCGCACGTACGATGGGCTGCGTACCACCCCCGGACACAGACCGACTGGAGCTTCTCATGGGTGCCCTCAAGCCGTGGCACATCGCGGTTCTCGTGGTTGTGCTGATCCTGCTCTTCGGTGCGAAGCGGCTCCCCGACGCGGCCCGCTCGCTCGGCCGTTCGCTGCGGATCATCAAGGCCGAGACCAAGAGCCTGCAGGACGACGACCGCGACAACCTCGCCGAGAAGGCGGACGCGCAGGCCGGCTACCAGCCGCTGCCGCCGAACGCCGGGCAGCAGGCACCGTACGTCGGTCAGCCGCAGCAGGCGCCGTACCAGCAGGCGCCGCAGCAGCCGGTCGCCGACCCGGTGCACCGCGTCCGCGACAACTGACCGAGAGGCCCCACCACCGTGGCCTTCGCACTGCGTAAGCGCGGCCCAAAGGCATTCGAGCGGGCCGCCGACGGCTCGATGACGCTCATCGAGCACGTCCGCGAGCTGCGTGACCGACTGTTCCGCGCCTCGCTGGCGATCGTCGCCGGCCTGATCCTCGGCTTCTTCCTGGCCCAGCCGGCGTTCAACCTGTTGAAGGAGCCGTACTGCAGCCTTCCGGACGCGCGGGACGCGTTCGGTAACTGTCAGCAGTTCCTTCAGCTGTCACCGGCGGACGGCTTCATCCTGAAGCTGAAGCTGGCGCTCTGGATCGGCTTGATCGCCGGCTCGCCGGTCTGGCTCTACCAGCTCTGGGCGTTCATCGCTCCCGGCCTGCACCGGCACGAGCGTAAGTGGGCGTACGTCTTCGTCGCGATCGCGGCCCCGCTGTTCGCCGGTGGTGCCCTGCTGGCGTACCTCGTCGTGGACAAGGGCCTCGCGTTCCTGTTGGAGGCGGGCGTAACGGGCCTCTCCACCCAGTTGGAGGTCACCCGCTACATCTCGTTCGTCACGAACATGATCCTGCTGTTCGGGGTGGCGTTCGAGTTTCCCCTCATCCTGCTGATGCTCAACTTCACCGGGGTGGCCAGTGCCCGCCGGTTGCTGAGCTGGTGGCGGGCGGTGATCTTCATCTGCTTCGCCTTCGCTGCCATCGCTACCCCTGATCCGGGTCCGTTCGGCATGACGCTGCTGGCGCTGTCGCTGTCGCTGCTGTACTTCGTGGCGGTGGGCATCGCGTTCCTCAACGACAAGCGGCGTGGGCGCGGCAAGGAGGTCTACGCCGGCCTCGACGACGACGAGGTGTCGCCGTTGGAGTTCGACGCGGATCCGGTCGTGGCCGGGCAGCGGGTGGACGCGACCGCACCGATCGGCGCCCCCGAGCCGATCGCCAAGCCGGCGCCGATCGAGCGTCGCTACGACGACATGACCTGACGGCCGCGCGCCGACTGGTTCCGCTGACGCCGTCCCCGCCTGCCGGGGGCGGCGTCGCCGTGTCAGCCCGCCACCGCCCACCGCCACGACCGGCGGGCGGGCGGTACGGTGCTGCCCGTGACCGCAGACGATCACCAGCCCGGCGCGCTCGCCGGTGGCCCCGTCGCCGTGCTGGCGAACCCGACGGCCGGACGGGGACGGCACCGCGCGCTGCTGCCCCGCCTGCTGGACGGGCTGGCCGCCGCCGGCCGACAGGTGCGGCTCCTGTCGGCGTCGGGGCCGGGCGAGGCGGAGGCGGCGTGTCGTGTCGCGATCGCCGAGGGGGCCGGCGCGCTTGTCACGATCGGTGGGGACGGCACTGTGCACCAGGCGTTGCAGGCGGTCGCCGGCACCGGCGTGCCGTTCGGCCCGGTGCCGGCGGGCACCGGCAACGACTTCGCCGTCGACACCGGGTTCCCGGCCGACCCTCTCGCGGCGGTGGCGGTGATGGTCGACGCGCTGCGCTCCGGGCGGACCCACGCCGTCGACCTGGCCCGGATGGTCGACGGCGAGGGCACCGAACGCTGGTTCGGGGCGGTCCTCGCGGCGGGATTCGACGCGATCGTCAACGAGCGGGCCAACCGGATGCGGTGGCCGCGCGGCCCTCGCCGGTATGACCTGGCGATACTTGTCGAGTTGGCCCGGCTGCGACCCCGCCGGTACACGCTGCGCCTCGACGGGGTGCCGCACGAGGTGGACGCGGTTCTCGTGGCAGTGGGCAACTGCCCGACGTACGGCGGTGGGATGCGGATCTGCCCGGACGCCGACCCGACCGACGGGCTGCTCGACGTGGTGGTGGCCGGCCGGGCCGACCGGCTGACCCTGATCCGGGTCAAGCCGCGCATCTACCAGGGCACCCACGTCCACCACCCGCTGGTGACCAGCTACCGGGCCCGCACCGTGGAGTTGGCGGCCGAGGGCATCGTTGGGTACGCCGACGGGGAGCGGTCGCTGGCCCTGCCGGTGACGATCAGTGCGGTGCCGGGCGCGGTGCGGCTGCTGCGCTGACCCGTACCGCACCGATGCTCGCCGCGATGACAAGCACGATGGCGGCGCACTCCAGCAGCGTCAGCGCCTGCCGCAACACCAGCCAGCCGGCGAGCGTGGCGATCGCCGGGCCGAGGCTCATCAGCACCGCGAAGGTGGCGGTGGGCATCCGGCGCAGCGCCAGCAACTCCAAGGTGTAGGGCAGCCCGGAGGCGAGCACCGCGAGGGCCGTGCCGAGCGCCAGCACCGCCGGATCGAGCAGCGCGGCACCGCCGTCGACGATCCCGAGGGGGAGGGTGACAAGCGCGGCGAGGGTCAGTGCCAGCGCCAGGCCGTCCGCGCCCGGGAACCGGCCGCCGACCCGGGCGCTGAGCACGATGTACGCGGCCCACATGGCTCCCGAGCCGAACGCGAAGGCCACGCCGACGGGGTCGAGCCGGTCGAAGCCGCCCTGCCCGAGCAGCGCCACCCCGGCCAGCGCCAGGCCCGCCCAGCACCAACTGGCCAGCCGGCGGGCGCTGAACACCGACAGCGCCAGGGGGCCGAGCACCTCCAGGGTCACCGCCGGGCCGAGCGGGATCCGTTCGATGGCCTGGTAGAACAGCGAGTTCATGCCGGCCAACGCCAGCCCGAAGCCGCCCACCGCGAGCCACGCCGACCTGTCGTGCCCGCGCAGTCGGGGGCGGCACACGACGAGCAGCAGAACGGCCGAGATCGCCAGCCGGAGGGTCACCGCGCCGGCCACCCCGGTGCGTGGGAAGAGCAGCGCGGCCACGGCGGAGCCGAACTGCACCGACAGCGCCCCGCCGAGCACCAGGCCCACGGCGACGACGCCGCCGCGCCGCTCGGGCGGTGCGTTGCCCGCGTGTGGGGCGGGCAGCAGGGTCTCCGTCACGGCATGACGCTAGGCGATCGGCGGCTGCCGCTCTCAGGCGGCTTCCGATGCCTGTCGTTCGCACCGACACGGCAGTAGTGGTCGCCAACGCGGTGCTACCGGCGTACCGTCGCGGGTATGACCAGCGCGATGCGGAAGCTGTCGATCTCCGTACCACCCGACGTGGCGGAACGCCTGGAGCGCGAGGCCAACGCCAGCGCCTACATCACCCGGGCCGTCCGTGACCGGATGCGTCTGGACGCCCTCGACGCCGAGTTGGCCCATCAGGGCATCGAGATCACCGAGCAGGGCGTGGCCGAGGCACGTGCCCGTCGTGCCGCGGTTGAGGCCGAGTGGTCGCCGGAGCGCCGCAGCGCCCTTCGGGAGCGGGCACGTCAGCACGCGCTGGACGCCGCGGGCACGCTCGACCAGCCGGCCGCGTGACGCACGAGGACGACCGGCCCGTTCGGCTCGTGCTGGACCGGTCGGCGTTGCTGGCGTACCTGGCGGGGTCGGTGCATGTCGGGGAGCCGCTGCACGAGGTCATCCAGGACCGCAACAGGTTCGGCGTCACCGCTGTGACAGCGGCGGAGGCCATGGCGATCGTCAGCGACCCGAAAGACCGGGCGACCCTGCACCGGCTGCTGACCCTTGACGCCTGCGAGATGATCTCCACGGCGGGGCATTCCTGGCACGAGCTCAGCTTCTGGCGGACGGTGACGGGCCGCGCCGACCTGGCGACCACGGTGCTCGCCGTGCTCGACCACGACGCCTCGATCCTGACCGGCGAGGACCGCTACGGCGACGGTGACCTGCCGGTGATCCGCATCCCGGACTGACCGGGGGCGAATCGGTTCAGGCCGGCAGGGCCAGGTCCAGCACCGCGCCCAGCCCGTTCTCCCGGCCCGGGTCGGCGGCCGGCAGGACCAGCACCGCGCAGCCGGCGGCCACCGCGCCCGCGTCCGCAGGCGTGTCGCCGACCATGAGTGTCTGCTCCGGGTCGACGCCGAGCATCCCGCAGGCCCGCCAGAAGATCGCCGGGTCGGGCTTGCAGCGACCCACCTCGTACGACAGCACGAACGCGTCGACGAGGTCGGTAAGCCCCCAGGTGTCGAAGTGTGGCCGCAGGTCGAACCCGATGTTGCTGACCACCGCCACCCGCACGCCGGCGTCGCGCAGCGCGGCGAGCGTGGGGGCGGTGTCCGGGTAGGGCAGCCAGCCCTCGGCGGTCAGCAGCCGCTCGTAGAGCGCGTCGGCGAAGCCCTCGATGCCGGCGTCCACCGTCTCGGCCAGCCCCGTGTACGCGGCCCGGTGGGCGTGCGCGTAGAGATCCCGATCGGCCCACAACTCGGCCAGCCGGGGTGGCACCCGTGCCGGCAGCGGCCCGCCGGCCCGTCCGGCGGTCAGGAGTCGGTCGGCGAGCGAGGTGGCGCGAACCCGGTCCAGAGTGACCCCGCACGCTGCCGCGGCCTCCAGCACCCATTGCCGGGGCTCCTCCACCTGGGCCAGAGTGCCGTGGAAGTCGAAGAGCACCGCCTTGACGGGCCGTCGGGACGCCCGGGGGGCAGCGGCGTCCTCGACACTGCCCGGCGGACTGGTCTGGGGCGATTCGGCGTGGTCCGGCACGTCGTGCACCCTACCGACCGCCGCCGACGACCCCTCCGGACGGCCTTGTCGGGTGTCGTGTGCCGGCACGCACTAATCTTGGTGCCATGTCGAGCCCCGCCGAGCGGTACGCAGCGGCGCGCCGCCGGGCCGCGCAGGCCTCACAGTTCCCGGCGCTGGACGAGTTCGCCCTTGACCTGGGGTTCGACCTCGACGACTTCCAGCGGGAGGCGTGTCAGTCCCTCGAACGGGGCAGCGGGGTGCTTGTCTGCGCCCCGACCGGCGCCGGCAAGACGGTGGTCGGGGAGTTCGCCGTACACCTGGCGTTGCGGGGTCGGCCCGACGACCCGGCGGCGGCCGACGACGCGTCGACGCCACCGACGCGGCGCAAGTGCTTCTACACGACGCCGATCAAGGCCCTGTCCAACCAGAAGTACCACGACCTGGTCGCCCGGTACGGCGCCGAGCAGGTCGGCCTGCTCACCGGCGACAACGCGATAAACGGCGACGCGCCGGTGGTGGTGATGACCACCGAGGTGCTGCGCAACATGCTCTACGCGGGCTCCAGCACCCTCAAGGGGCTGGCGTACGTGGTGATGGACGAGGTGCACTACCTCGCCGACCGCTTCCGTGGCGGGGTGTGGGAAGAGGTGATCATCCACCTGCCCGCCTCGGTGACACTGGTGTCGCTGTCGGCCACGGTGTCCAACGCCGAGGAGTTCGCCGACTGGCTTGTCACCGTGCGCGGCGAGACCGCTGTGGTGGTCAGCGAGCACCGGCCGGTGCCGCTGTGGCAGCACATGCTCGTCGGCAAGCGGATGTTCGACCTGTTCCACGACGCCGACGCCGCCCGCAAGCACGACGTGCACCCGGAGTTGCTGCGCTACACCCGCGACACGGTGCGCCGCCTGGAGTTGGGGGAGGGGCGCAGCGCGGGGCCGGGCGCCGGCCGCCGTGGCCCGCGCTGGCGTGGCCCGATGCGTCCCGACATCGTCGACAGGCTGGACCGCGAGGGTCTGCTGCCGGCGATCCTGTTCATCTTCAGCCGGGCCGGCTGCGCCGCCGCCGTGCAGCAGTGCCTGGCCGCCGGGCTGCGGCTCACCTCGCCCGACGAACGGGCCGAGATCCGCCGGGTGGTCGAGTCGCGGGTCACCGCCATCCCGGGCGAGGACCTGACGGTGCTTGGCTACTGGGAGTGGCTCGACGGGTTGGAGCGCGGCCTCGCGGCCCACCACGCCGGGATGCTGCCGGTGTTCAAGGAGATCGTCGAGGAGCTGTTCGTCCGTGGCCTGGTCAAGGCGGTCTTCGCCACCGAGACCCTCGCCCTGGGCATCAACATGCCGGCCCGCTGCGTGGTCCTGGAACGGCTCGTCAAGTACAACGGCGAGGCGCACGTCGACCTGACCCCGGGGGAGTACACGCAGCTCACCGGCCGCGCCGGTCGGCGGGGCATCGACGTCGAGGGGCACGCCGTGGTGGTGTGGTCCCCGGAGACCGACCCGCGCCACGTGGCCGGGCTCGCCTCCACCCGCACCTATCCGCTGCGGTCCAGCTTCCGGCCGTCGTACAACATGGCGGTGAACCTGGTCGGCACGGTCGGCGCGGAGCCGGCCCGCGCGCTGCTGGAGTCGTCGTTCGCCCAGTTCCAGGCGGACCGGTCGGTGGTCGGCCTGGCCCGGCAGGTGCAGCGCAACACCGAGACCATCGAGGCGTACGGCGCGGAGGCCGCCTGCCACCACGGCGACTTCGACGAGTACTTCGCGCTGCGGGTGGCGATCGCCGACCGGGAGAAGGCCATCGCCCGGCAGGGCCAGACCCAGCGCAAGGCCGCCGCCGTGGCCTCGTTGGAGCGGCTGCGGGTCGGCGACGTGATCCGGGTGCCGTCGGGTCGGCGAGCCGGGCTGGCCGTGGTGCTGGACCCGGCGACCGGCGGGTTCGGCGAGCCGCGCCCGCTGGTGCTCACCCAGGACCGCTGGGCGGGGCGGGTCAGTCCCGGCGACTTCACCACACCGGCCGAGGTGCTGGCCCGCATCCGGGTGCCCAAGCACTTCAACCACCGCTCGCCGGGGGCCAGGCGCGATCTCGCCGCCGAGGTCAGTGGCACCGGCCTGGACCGGCACGGCGGTCGGCGCGGTGGCCGGTCCCGGCAGGCGTCGGGCGAGGACCACCAGCTCACCCAGCTCCGCACCGAACTGCGTCACCATCCCTGCCACGCCTGCCCGGAACGGGAGGAGCACGCCCGCTGGGCGGAGCGCCGCCGACGCCTGGAACGGGATACCGAGGAGTTGCGTGAGCGGGTGTCCGGGCGTACGGGGTCGCTCGCGCGGACCTTCGACCGGATCGTGTCGTTGCTGACCGAGCGCGGCTACCTGGCCCGCGACGGTGCGGTCACCGACGCGGGTCGGATGCTCGGCCGGATCTGGACCGAGGCGGACCTGCTGGTGGCCGAGTGTCTGCGCCGGGGCGTGTGGAACGGGCTGTCGCCGGCCGAGTTGGCCGCCGCGGTGTCCGTTGTGGTCTTCGAGGCGCGCCGCGACGTCGACGAGCGGGCGTCGCTGCCGCGCGGCCCGGTGGCCGACGCGGTGGACGAGACGCTGAAGCTGTGGGGCGAGATCGAGGCCGACGAGGCGGCGCGCGGTCTGACCGCGACCCGGGAGCCGGATCTGGGCTTCGCCTGGCCTGTCTACCGCTGGGCGCGGGGTGAGGCGCTGGCCAAGGTGCTCGGCAGCGGGCACGAGATCGACGGTGAGATGCCGGCCGGCGACTTCGTCCGGTGGGCGCGGCAGGTCGTCGACCTGCTCGGTCAACTTGCCGACTCTGGCGGTGCGGCACCGGAGCTGCGCTCGACGGCCCGGCAGGCAATAGCGGCCATCAACCGGGGCGTACTCGCGTACCACACCTCAGCCTGACGATCGTTTTCGGTCAGGGCCGCCGGTGAATCGACGCATCGGACGGTCACCACAACAACACCCCCCGGATAGCCCGGGGGCACTGTTGCGCCTGCTCCCAGCACCCCTGATCATTGCCCGAGCGCCGCACATACGCGCGGGTAACGAGTGGGGAGCAGACCGCCATGGCGGAGATCAATCATTTTGAGTACGGGTGGATCACACCCGCGTTGAGTTACGCGCTGTCCGTCCTCGGTTCGATCCTCGGGCTCGTGTGCGCCGGCCGCATCCGTACGGCCCGCACCGGCGGCCAGCGCGCCTGGTGGGGGCTCCTGTCGGCCTGGGCCATCGGAGGCACCGCCATCTGGGCGATGCACTTCATGGCCATGCTCGGCTTCGCCGTCGCCGGTACCCGCATCCGGTACGACGTGCCGCTCACCGCCGCCAGCACCGCGATCGCCATCGTGGCGGTCGGCATCGGCCTGGCCATCGTCGGCACCGGCCGGCTGAACCCGGTGCGGCTGATCGCCGGCGGTGTCTTCACCGGCGCCGGTGTCGCGGCCATGCACTACACGGGCATGGCGGCGATGCACCTCAACGGCAGCCTCCGCTACGACACTGTCCGGGTGGTGCTCTCGGTGGTCATCGCTGTCGTCGCGTCCACAGTCGCGCTGTGGCTCGCCATGACCGTCCGGCGTGGCCTTGTCATCTTCGCCTCCGCCCTGGTCATGGGCATCGCCGTGAACGGGATGCACTTCACCGGCATGAGTGCCCTCTCGGTGCACCTGCACGAGGGGCAGGGCAGCGTGGCCGGCGCCGGGGTGAGCGCATTGCTGGTGCCGATCGTCCTGGCGGTGGTCTTCGGAGTGGTCGGGCTGCTCTACGCCCTGCTCGCCGCGCCGACCGACGACGACCGGGCCGCAACGGCGTACCTGCAGGCACGCCGGATTCCGGAGCAGCCGGCGGCGCCGGTGGCCGCGCCGGACCCGGTCGGGCTGCGCGCCCGCTCCACCCTCGGCCAGCCCGGCACCCCGTTTCCGTCGCGCCGGGACAACCCGCCCCGCTGACTCGACAGTCAGCTCACCAGGCCGGTCTCGCACGGGGACGAGCGGTCGCCGAACGGGCCGCCAAGGGCGCGTGCGCGCACCCCCGACGGCCCGTGGGCTGTCAGCCGTTGTTGTCGATCAGGCTGGCGATCTCGTTGTAGATGAGGTGTGCCTTCGCGCCCTGGTTGGACGGGCAGCCGCCGAGGTGGTGCAGGGCGATCACCCGGTGGCCGGCGTTGAGCACCGGCGAGCCCGAGTTGCCGCCGGAGGTGTCACAGCTGTAGCTGATGTTCCAGGTGTTGTAGTTGGCGTTCTTGACGGTGCACGTCGCGCCGCCCTGGGTGTCCTCGTAGATCGACAGTCGTTTCGGGCTGCCGTCGCCGTGGCCGGGGACGTACATCCGGGTGCCGGTGGTGGTGGCGCTCGTCGCCAGGTACAGGGTGCCGAAGCTCTGGATGCTTGCGAAGTTGTTCACCGAGTAGAGGGCGTAGTCCAACTGGTTGGAGCCGCCGCTGCTCACCTTGTAGAGGGTGGCGCCGCTGACCTTGGTGCCGGCGCCCGGGTTCGCGCCGCCGCAGGTGGCGCACTGGTAGTTGAACTGCATCTCGCTGCCGCTCACGGCGGCCTGGGTCGAGAAGCAGTGCTTGTTGGTAAGCATCCGGTTGGTGTTGCCGACGCGCCAGGTGGTGCACATCCCGCCGCCGCTGATCAGCAGGCGTGCCACCGCCCGGCCACGGGCGTACTCGGTGGGGTGGCTGCTCTGGTAGCAGACCGCGTCGCGGCGGGCGTCGGTGCTGCAGACCGACTGGGTGGAGAAGTTGCGCTGGGTGATCTCCGTGGGGTCGTAGCCGCGCCAGAACCTGTCGATCGTCGCCGCGGTGCCGCGCGAGGGGCCGCTGCTGTGCAGCGTCACCACTGCCGTGTCGCCGTCGACCGACATCGCCCAGAATCCCGGCTGCCCGTCGGTGGTGTAGGGCGATCCGCTCGACCGGCTCAGTTCCCTGTCGTACCGGTAGCTCTCCCGTCCGTCGGGGCTGGACACGGTGACGTAGTCGGCAGGGCCCAGGCGCAGCGCGCTGAAGTGCACCTTGATGTACGTCGCGCCGGGGTGCCGGATGACCTGCGTCCGGTCGTCGCGTGCGTCGGAGAGGGCGCCGGAGACGGTGCGGAGTTCGCCGACGGTGGTGACACCCTCGGCCGAGAACTGGCTCGACTCGGGTGCCCGCTCGGATCGTGGCGCGAGAGGCTGGACGGGCGCCTCGGCGGCGGCGGGCGACGGCAGCAGGGTGAACCCGAACGCGCAGGCGCCGAGCGCTACCGCGACGGTTCGCAGGCGGCGTAGAGCGTGTTTCATCGTTGCTCCTCCCCAGGAAACAGCACCCGATGGTGCTGAGGTCTTCCTACACGAGCCGACGCAAGACATGCAAGAGCGTCGATATATGGCGTCACTGTTCGGGTACGCGACGCCGGGGCGATCGGTGTTGAATGATCGCGAACGTTCACAGAGGAGATGGCGATGAACTTCCAGCGGCTCGGCCCGACCGGTCGGGAGATCCCGGTGGTCCAGCACGACGGCACGACCTACGACCTGCGGTCGCTCACGGCCGATCTGGACGGGGCGTTCTGGGCGTCGGAGGGGATCGCGCGTACTCGTGCCGCGCTCGGTCGCGGCGACCTGGCCGAGCTGCCCGACGCCGCCGCGCTGCGCGTGGGCGCGCCCGTCGCCCGGCCCAACAAGATCGTCTGCATCGGCCTCAACTACCGCGACCACGCGGCCGAGACCGGCGCGCCGCTCCCCGCCGAGCCCGTGGTGTTCATGAAGGACCCGATGACGATTGTCGGGCCGTTCGACGACGTCCACGTCCCGCGCGGCTCCACCCGCACCGACTGGGAGGTCGAACTCGCCGTCGTCGTCGGCACGACAATCCGGTACGCCGACTCGCCCGAGCAGGCTATGCGGCACGTCGCCGGGTACGCGCTGTCACACGACGTCTCCGAGCGCGAGTTCCAACTCGACAGGGGAGGCCAGTGGGACAAGGGCAAGAGCTGCGAGACGTTCAACCCGCTGGGGCCGAGCCTCGTGCCGGCCGACGAGGTCGACGACCCGCAGTCGCTCGCGCTGCGGCTGTGGGTCAACGGGGTTCTGCGCCAGGACGGGTCCACCAGCGACATGATCTTCCCGGTCGCGTACGTCGTCTGGTACCTCAGCCAGTTCATGGTCCTGTACCCCGGCGATGTGATCAACACGGGCACTCCGGCCGGGGTGGCGCTCGGCCTTCCGGATCACCCCTACCTGCGCCCCGGTGACGTGGTGGAGCTGGAGATCGCCGGCCTGGGCCGCGCCCGCCAGACGATGGTGGCGGCATGACCGAGGAGTTCGCCGGGCTGGCCGCGATCGTCACCGGCGGCGCGTCCGGCATCGGTCGCGCCACCGCCGTGCAACTGCTCGCCCGGGGTGCCCGGGTGGCGATCCTGGACCTCGAGGCGAGCGGCATGGACGAGGGCATCGCCTGCTACACCGCAGACGTGACCGACCGTGCGTCGGTCCAGGAGGCGGTGCGTGCGGCTGCCGCCGCGCTCGGTGGCATCGACGTGGTCGTCAACAACGCGGGGGTCGGCGCGACAGGCACGGTGGCCGACAACACCGACGACGAGTGGCACCTGGTGCTCGACGTCAACGTGGTCGGCATGGCCCGGGTGGTCAGCGCCGCCCTGCCGTGGCTGCGCCGCTCGGAGCACGCGTCGGTCGTCAACACCTCGTCCATCGCCGCGCTTAATGGCCTGCCCAACCGGGCGCTCTATTCGGCCAGCAAGGGCGCCGTGCTGTCGCTGACCCTCGCCATGGCCACCGACCACGTCCGCGAGGGCATCCGGGTCAACTGCGTGTGCCCCGGAACGGCCGACACACCGTGGGTCGGTCGCCTGCTGGCGCAGGCCGACGATCCGGCCGCCGAGCGCGTGGCGTTGCAGGCACGCCAACCCATCGGACGACTTGTGACACCCGAGGAGGTCGCGAACGCGATCCTCTACCTGGCGTCGCCCCGATCGGGATCCACCACCGGCACGGTGCTGGATGTCGACGGCGGTGTCACCCACCTGCGCGTCCGACCATGACGGCGACACCCCGCCCCGTGCTGCCGGTGCCGGTGGCGCAGAATGGCCTGACAGGTGGAGGTGGCCCGTGCGGATCGCGCTGTTCGTGACCTGCCTGGCCGACACCATGTTCCCGCAGGCGGCCATCGCGACCGTGCGGTTGTTGGAGCGGCTCGGGCACGAGGTCGTCTTTCCGCCGGGTCAGACCTGCTGCGGGCAGATGCACGTCAACACCGGCTACCAGCGCGACGCGGTGCCGTTGGTGCGCAGGCACGTGGACGTCTTCGACAGCTACGACGTGATCGTCGCGCCGTCGGGATCCTGCGTCGGGTCGGTGCGGCACCAGCACGCGATGGTGGCCCGGCGGGCGGGTGACGAACGGCTCGCCGGGCGAGCCGAGTCGGTGGCGGGGCGGACGTTCGAGCTGTCCGAGTTGCTTGTCGACGTGCTCGGGGTGACCGACGTGGGCGCGTACTACCCGCACCGGGTCACGTACCACCCGACGTGCCACTCGTCGCGGATGCTGCGCGTGGGGGACCGGCCGCGACAACTGTTGAGCGCGGTGCGCGGCCTCACCTTGGTCGAGTTGCCGGCCGCCGACCAGTGCTGCGGGTTCGGCGGCACCTTCGCGGTGAAGAACGCGGAGACCTCCACGGCGATGTTGGCCGACAAGATGCGTCACGTCATCTCCACCGGTGCCGACGTGTGCGCCGCAAGCGACGCCTCCTGCCTGCTGCACATCGGCGGCGGGTTGTCGCGGCTGCGGACCGGGGTCGGCACGGTGCACCTCGCCGAGATCCTGGCCTCCACCGAGCAGCACGCGGCACCCGGCGCCGCCAACGGGCCGGCGGTGCGGCCATGACGCGCCGCACGTTCCTCGGCATGCCGGCGACCGCACCGCCGGGTGTGGGCCACCTGCGCGGCACGGAGTCGTTTCCGGCCGCCGCGCGGCGCAGCCTGGCCGACCCGCAGTTGCGGCGCAACCTGCGGCACGCGACGACGACGATCCGGGCGAAGTCCGGCGCGGTCATCGCCGAGCTGCCCGACTGGGAGCAGCTACGGGCGGCGGGCGCGGCGATCAAGGCCGACACCCTGGCCCGCCTGCCCGAGCTGCTGGAGCAGCTCGAAGCGCGGGTCACCGAGGCCGGCGGCGTCGTGCACTGGGCGGCGGACGCGGTGGAGGCCAACCGCATCGTCACCGACCTCGTCCAGGCGACGGGCGCGGACCGGGTCATCAAGGTCAAGTCCATGGCGACCCAGGAGATCGGCCTCAACGAGGCCCTCGTCGCCGGCGGTATCACCCCTGTCGAGACCGACCTCGCGGAGCTGATCGTGCAGCTCGGCGACGACCGGCCCAGCCACATCCTGGTCCCCGCGATCCACCGCAACCGGGCGGAGATCCGCGAGATCTTCCTGCGCGAGATGCCAGGCGTCGACCCGACGCTCACCGACGACCCGGCGGCCCTCGCCGCCGCCGCGCGCCGCTTCCTGCGACAGACCTTCCTGAGTACGCCGGTGGCGGTGTCCGGCGGGAACTTCGCCGTTGCCGAGACCGGCACGCTCGCCGTCGTCGAATCCGAGGGCAACGGCCGGATGTGCCTCACCCTGCCGCAGACGCTGATCACCGTGCTGGGTGTCGAGAAGGTGGTGCCGACCTGGCGGGATCTGGAGGTGTTCCTCCAGCTGCTGCCGAGGGCGTCGACGGGGGAGCGGATGAACCCGTACACGTCGATGTGGACAGGCGTCACCCCCGGCGACGGGCCGCAGGCGTTCCACCTCGTGCTGTTGGACAACGGGCGCAGCGCGGTGCTCGCGGACGAGGTCGGCCGGCAGGCGCTGCGGTGCATCCGCTGCTCGGCCTGCCTCAACGTCTGCCCCGTGTACGAGCGCGCGGGCGGGCACGCGTACGGGTCGGTGTATCCGGGGCCGATCGGGGCGGTGCTGTCACCGCAGCTCACCGGCATCGAGGACAACGCCTCACTGCCGTACGCCTCGACGCTGTGCGGCGCGTGCTACGACGCCTGCCCCGTGAAAATCAACATTCCGGAGTTGCTCGTGCACCTGCGGGCCGAGGCCGTCGAGTCGCATCGCCGGCCCACCGCCGAGTCGATGGCGATGGCCGCCGCCGCGTACGCCATGGACCACCCCCGGCTGTACGCGGCCGGGCAGCGCGCCGCCCGCCTGAGTCGGTTCGCCGGCCGGCGCGGACGAGGCCTGCCGCCGCCGCTGAACGGCTGGACCAGCAGCCGGGACCTGCCGGACCCACCGGCGCAGACGTTCCGCGACTGGTGGGCGGAGCGGTGACCTCGCGCGACGTCGTCCTCGGCCGGCTGCGGGCCGCGCTCGCCACCGGCGGTGCCGTGCCGGTGGAGGTGCCCCGCGACTACCAGCACACCGGCACCCTCGACCTCGACCAGTTGGTGGAGCGGCTGACCGACTACCGGGCACACGTGCACCGGGTCGCCGAAGCGGCAGTCGCCGACACGATCGCCGGCATCCTGCCCGTGGGCGCCACAATCGTCGTACCCCCGGGTCTGCCATCGGCGTGGCTGCCGCCGACGGTGACCGCGCTGCCCGACGACGGCCTCGACAACGCGCGGATCGGCGCCGCGGACGCCGTCGTCACCGCCGCCGCGGTCGCCATCGCCCAGACCGGCACTGTCGTCCTGGACGGCTCGCCCGACCAGGGCCGCCGGGTGCTCAGCCTCCTGCCGGACCGGCACATCTGCGTGGTCCGCGCCGGTCAGGTCGTGGCCACCGTGCCCGAGGCGCTCGCCCGACTGACGCCACACCGCCCACTGACCTGGATCAGCGGCCCGTCGGCAACCAGCGACATCGAGCTCATCCGGGTGGAGGGGGTGCACGGCCCGCGCCACCTGCACGTCGTCCTGCTGCCCTGACGCGTCCGTCGGGGCCGCGTCAACGACTGGTGGGCCTGCCGTCGACGATGAGGGTGGTCAGCAGCGCTGGGTGGTCTGTCGCGCCGTCCATGACCACCGACCTGGTGCCGGCCAGTGTGATGTCGCCACTGGCCAGGACGTGTTGCAGCGCGCCGTCGTCGACCCGCAGAAAGCCCGGCGGTGTGCAGGCCCGCACGTCCGGGTCGCCGTCCTCGCGGAGGTTGAGGTCGCCGGCCAACACTGTGGGCGCGTAGCCGGTGCTGCCTCGGAGGGCTGGCAGGATCTCGTCGAACAGGTGGTCGCACTGGGCGAGCGCGACGGTGCGACTGGTGGCCGCCAGATGGGTGGTGCAGGCGTGCAGCGCACCGGCGACGTCGAGGCAGAGCCAGGCCCGCTCCTCGGGGTCCGCGACGTCCTGCGCCGGGTGGATTCCCTTGTGCACGGTGTGGGGGGTGTCCGGCGTCGGCAGGCGTGCCAGCAACCCGATGCCGTACGACTGGCCGTTGCGGCACCAGGTGTCGGCGCCGCTGGGGCGGTCGCCGGCCGCCTGGAAGGCGGACACGACGGTTCCTCCGGTGTACGCCTTGGCGAGGGCGCGTCGCAGGGCGGGTACGTCGTCCCGGCAGATCTCGTTGAGGGTGACCAGGTCGGGCCGCTCGGCGGCGATCACCTCGGCGGCCCTGGTCACCGATCGGCCGGTGTAGCAGCCGGCGCGACCGCTGTTGCACAGGTTCATCTGGAGCATCCGCAGGATGGTGGGCGCGGGGGCGTCGACAGTAGGCGATCGGGCCGCTGGCGATCCGGCGACCGGCGATCCGGCGACCGGCGATCCGGCGACCGGCGATCGGGCGGCTGGCGCACCGGTGGCCGGCCATCCGGTGACCGACGATCCGGCAGGCATCGCGACGGCGACGACCAGGCAGCCGACGGTGAGGGCGCGGCGGAGACGTCGGTAGGAGGGATCGGCCACAACCCCGGCGCGGAGCCGGCCGAGCCCGCGCGGGTGCCACCGGGATCGGGTGCTGTCGGCGCCCGGCTGCTCGGGCATGCGGGCTCCGGGTGGGGGAGGCGACGGCCTTCGGCGAGGTGCCCCTGATCCTACTGCGGGTCGACCGATCGAGCGGTCGCGAAGACGCGGGCCGGGTGCGGGAGGTCAGCCCCACACCCGGCCCGCGTCGGCTCAGCGGTGCGGCCTCGGCGTGCTGCGGGGCAGCACGTACGGAGGCCCGGCGAAGATCAGGTCGGACTTGATCTCCTGGTAGGCCCGCTTGGGTTGGTAGTTCTCGTCGTAGATGGTGGCCATGCCCTCCGGCGGGTCACTGAACCACTCCGGCACCCACGAGTATTTGTCGCTGAAACCCCACACCGTGTATGACAGGCAGGTCCGGACGGCGAGGCACGCCTTCATCAGCACGCTGAAGTTGGCGGCCGACGCCTGCAACCGGGGGTTGATCTCGGCTGCGTTGCCGGCCCGGACGGCCTCGGTCATCTCGCTGCGCACGTCGACCTCGGTGAACGCGGTGGCCAGACCGAGCCCGGCGAACCGCTTCAGCGCGGCCGTCACCTGGAGGGTGTCGAAGTTGCCGTACTGGGTGCCCAGGTGGCCCTGTGAGCCGACGCCGTCGATCGGGACGCCCTTGGCCCGCAGCCCCTTGGCCATGTCGTAGACGAACTGCGTCTTGTCGTCGGCGGGGTTGCCGGAGCCGAACGCCTCGATGTTGTAGTCGTTGTAGAACAGCAGCGCCTTGGGGTCGGCGGCACGGGCCCAGCGGAACGCGTCGGCGATGTAGTCGGGGCCGAGGTTCTGTGCCCAGAAGCCCTTGTAGTGCAGTGTCGACGGGGTGTCCCACGGGTCGCTGACGGCCTCGTTGACGACGTCCCACTGCCAGATCTTGCCCTTGTAGCGGCTGACGACAGTGGTGATGTGCTTGCGCAGCAGGTCACGCAGCTGCTGCTTGCTGATGCTGCCGTCGGCGACGCCGCTTGTCAGCCAGGCGGGCAGTTGGTTGTGCCAGACCAGCACGTGCCCCCGGACGCTCTGCCTGTTGCGCTTGGCGAACTCGACGAGCTGGTCGGCGGCGGCCCAGTCGTAGGTGCCCCGGGTCGGCTCCAGGCTCTCCCATTTCATGGCGTTCTCGGCGGTGACCGAGGAGAACTCGGTGGCCGCCAACCGGCGGTACTGCGGGTCGGTGGCGTCGTTGAGGGCCATGGCGTTCACGGCGGTGCCGATGTGCAGGCCGTGGCGCTGGCCGAGTGCGCCGAGGGTCTGCGCGGTCGGGTCGTACGGTCGGCTCGCGGTGGCGGGCACCGCGTTCAGCGCCGCAGCGGTCGCGACGGCGACGGCGCCGGCGCTGATCCACCGTCTTGGCTTCATCTGCCTTCCTCTCGATATTGATCGGCAAATGTCGATCTTTGAAGGGAGGGTGCGGCCCCGGTGTCTGGTGAGCGGTGAGTGGAGTCGGCGCCGGGTGCCGGGGTGTGGACAGGTCAGGGTGGCGCCTGTGGTCCCGCGGAGGGAACCGGAAATCTGCTCGAAACGTTAAGCCTGTCGATGGGCCGCGTCAACACTGAAAACTTCCGGAAATCAGCCGGGTGAGCTGCAACGCCACGAACATCCGATGACTGAAAGTTTCGACGGCCCAGCCACGTGCACAAACGACGGTGCCACGGTCGATCCCTCGACCGTGGCACCGTCGGTGCAGCGTGGACTAGCGCAGGCGGGCCTCGATGGCCTCGATGATGCGCGGACGCAGTTCGGCGGCGCGGATGACGGCGTCCACCGAGCCCACCTCCACGGCGCGTTGGATGTTGTGCACCCGGTCGAACTCCGTTGCCACCTCGCCGAGCTTTTCCGCGCGCACCGACGACCGCAACTCGTCCAACTCGGCGGTCAACGCGGCGCGCTCGGTGCCGGACGCGGCGGCGACGCGACCCTGGAGGGCGCGTACCCGCTCGTCGGCGGCCGTACGGGCGTTGACGTCGGCGGAGAACACCACAGCCGCGGCGGGAGCGCCGCCGAGCACCGAGGCGAACGACCCCTCCAACGCCAGCACCGTCATGCTCGGGTTCAGCGCCTTGGAGAACACCACGAACGCGCCACCGTGGTAACGCGAGATCACACAGAAGACGATCGGGCCGTCGAAGTTGACGATCGCCCGGCCGATCTCGGCGCCGTACTCCAGCTGGAGCTTGCGCATCGACTCCGGTGAGCCGTCGAAGCCGGACAGGTTCGCCAGCACGACAAGGGGTCGGTTGCCGCTGGCCGCGTTGATGGCCCGCGCGGCCTTCTTCGACGAGCGCGGGAACAGGGTGCCCGCCGTGTAGGTGTCCGGGCCGTCGGTGGGCGGGAACCCACGCCGGGGCACCGACCGGGACTCGATGCCGAGCAGGCACACCGGGATGCCGCCGAGGTGGACGTCCTGCACCACAGCCGTGTCCGCGTCAGCCATGCCCGCCCACCGCTCCAGCACCGGGTGGTCCTGGTCGGCGAGCGCCCGCATCACCGTCCGGATGTCGAACGGCTTCTTGCGGTCCGGGTTGGACTCGACCGAGAAGATCTCACCGACCGTACGGAACGGGCTGCTCGCGACGTCGTGCGGGAAGTCGGAGACGTCCCGGTCCACCGGGTCGGTGGTCGTCGCCCGCCGGGGTGAGGTCTCGCCGGGCACGACGTACGTGTGGTCGTAGTGGGCCATCAGCACGTCCCGCGCGGCTGTCAGGTTCGGCGCCCAGTACTGCGCCTGCCCGTTCGGCCCCATCACCCGGTCGTAGCCGCCGATGCCGAAGTTGTCCTCCGCGGACACGCCACCGGAGAAGTCGAGTGACTGCTTGCCGGTGAGCACCATCGCCGAGTCCGGCGTCATCACCAGGACGCCCTTTGTGTGCATGAGCATCGTGGCCTCGGCGTTCCAGTACGGCTGCGCACCGACGTTGATGCCCGCCACCACGATGTTGATCTCGCCGCCGGCCTGGGTGAACTCGACGATCCGCTTGAGCGCCGCGGCCACCCAGTCCATGTTCTCGGTGCCCGAGGTCATCGAGATCCGCGCACCCGCCGACAGCGCCCACCACTCCAGCGGCACCCGCATGGTCTCGGCCAGGTCCAGCGCGGCGATCACCCGCCGGCACTCCGGCTCCGACAGCGCGCCAAGCGACTTCGTCGGGTCACCCAGCAGCACGACCCGGGTGACGCCCTGCGGGTGCAGCGGAGCCGGCGTGGTGACGACACCGGCGACGATCGCGGCGCGGTTGCGCCCCTTCGGCCGGTCCACCGGCACCAGCACGTGGTCGTCGTCGAGGTCGTACTCGACGAAGTCACCGAGGCGGCCGGTCAGCTCGTACGGGTAGACGGTGTTGCGGCTGCTCGCCCGCAGCACCTTCAGCCGGTACTCGTCCAGCGGCTCGACGGGCTCGACAGGCGGCTCGCCGACTGTCAACTCGGCGCCACCCGCCGCGTCGAACGTGATCCGGACAGCGATCTTGGTCAGTTCGCCGGTGCGACGGTCACGCTGGCGGGCGATGAACAGGATCTCCTCCAGCCCGGCGCCCACTGTCGTCGGACGCACCCGCCCGGCGATCATCTCCATCTCCTGGCGGGTCAGCTCGCTCGGCGGCCAGACGTACACCACGATGCGGTTGGTGGTGAAGCGCGTCTTCGACGGTCGCAGCGTTTGTGCGCGGCGGATCGAGTCGAGACAGGCGGCGATGGTGTCCTCGGCAGTCGGCAGCGCCACCAGCCGGCCGTCCTGCTCGCGCAGCTCGGTCAGGTCCCGCACCTGCGCGAACGCGACGAGCCGCTCGTCGGACGGGTTCTCCCGAGCCACGCACTGGAAGAGGTAGACCTCCTCGTCGGACGACGGCAGCCGGGTCAGGTCGAACCGGTGCAGCCGCTCCAACTGCATCCGCTCCGCGATGTACGGGTGCAGGCCGCGGATCAGTCGATCCTCGGTCAGCTGGCCGTCTGACGGGCGGAAGGTGAAGTGGTGGTGCATCACCGCCCCGCCGCGACCCGCGACGGTGGTGGTGAGCCGGCGGACCCGCGGCGGCACCGGGTGCGCGGCGACGACCTCCAGCAGGGCGGCGGCCATCGCGTCGAAGTCCTCCGGCTGGTTCTCCCAGCCGAGGTAGATGTCGGCGTCGACGGCGCCCTCACCGCCGGCCAACTCGGCCAGCCCGCGCAGCGCGACGCCCAGCGCGTCGAAGCGCACCGCCGTGGAGACCACGCTCGAGTCGGCGCGCTCGGCGACCACAAACGAGCAGCCCTCGACCTCGTGGGTACGCACGCTGGTGAGCGCCCGGTTGCCGTAGTACCGCCGGGTCAGCACCTCCAGCATCACCGTGTTGTCGAGGTGGTCGCGGACGAGGCGCTGGCCGAGCAGCCGGACCAGCGGCTCGGTGCTGCGGACCATCTCCGCGACGCGCTCGGTGCGGTCGGGCGCGTCCGGATGCGCGTCCAGGTGCCGCAGGTGCCCACGGACCTGGGCGTAGACGCGGGCGCGGTTGCGGCGCAGCAGCGGCTGGGCGAACCAGGCGAACACCACGCCCCGAGCCAGGTCGGCGACGACGGGGAAACGGACCTGGGTGGCGGCCACCAGTCGCTCCAGCGCCAGGCCGGCCGGCTCCCGCAGCGCCTCGTCCGGCGGGGTCTCCCGCAGCCACGCGCGCAACAACGTCGCGATGACAGTGGCGTCGGCGGTGGCGCGCTGCTGGGCGAGGAAGATCCGGAAGACGGCTGCTTCGAGGTCGCCTGTGCGCTCCAGGTCGGTGACACCGTAGTGGCCGAGCGCCTTGGCGAGTCTGGCCTGGAAGGCGTCCGGCAGCCCGGCCCGTTCGACGTCGAGGCTCTGCAGGTAGGTGTGGAAGTACTCGCGGGCGCTGCGGACGTGGGCGCCGCCGTCGTCGCCGGTGGGCCGGTTGCGGCTCAACTCGGCCAGGTCGGCGAAGACCTCGATGAGGTCCAGTTCGGCGGCCAGCGGCCGGTGGCCCTCCTCGGTGGCCGTCCCCCGCACGGTGAGGTAGTCGTCGAGCACCCGACGGTCGTCGTGCGGGTCGACGTCGAATCCGAGCAGCAGGCCGCGCAGATCCTCCTGGCCGCGCCGGGCACGCTCGTACGCCGACACCTCGTCGTCGGCGGCCGGCAGGTCCAGCTCGACGGCGGCGGTGGCGCTCGGGTCGGCCACGCTGTCGCCGGCCTCGTCGCCGAGCGGCTCGAGCCGCAGCAGCGGCGCGCCCGACTCCACCTGGCTGCCCACGGAGACGGCGCACTCCTTGAGCCGCGCCCGGAACGGCGCCCTCAGCACCGTCTCCATCTTCATGGCCTCCAGCACCAGCACCGGCGCGCCGGCCTCGACCTCGGCGCCGACCTCCAGTGGTGTGGCGACGACAAGCGCCGGCATGGGGGAGCGGACGACGCCGCCCTCGTCGCGGCTGACCCGGTGCGTGACGCCGTCGACCTCGACGAGATGGGTCGGGCCGTGGGTGCCGGTGAGCAGGCGGTACCGGATGCCGTTGACGACGATCTGGCCGGTGTGCCTGTCGAAGCGGTCCAGCTCGACGTCGGCGGTGCGCACGGTGCCGCCCGCCTCGATGCCGACGCGGAACCGGTGCGCGCCGATGCGTGCCACCCGCAGGCGGTAGGTGACGCCGCGCAGCTTGAGGTCGAGCGGGCGGCCGCTTGTGTGCTGCACCTGGGGGCGTCCGCCGGAGGCCGTCGACAGCAGCCGCTGCCGCTCGACGTGCTCCTCCTCCTCGTACGACTCGATGGCGGCGGCGGCCAGTGCCACCGCGGAGTGCCGGTGGGTGACGAGCCGGCCCTCGCCCCGGACCCGGTCGATCCAGCCGGTGTCGGCGCTGGCGTCGATCACCTCGGGCTGGTCGAGCAGGTCGAGCACGAAGCTCTTGTTCGTCGCGCCGCCCTCGATGATCACCGTGGTGTCGGCCATGGCCCGGCGCAGCTTGCCGAGCGCCTCGTCACGGGTGCGGCCGAACGCGATGATCTTCGCGATCATCGAGTCGAAGTCGGCGGGGATGGTGTCGCCCTCGCTGACACCGGTGTCCACCCGGATGCCGGGGCCGCTGGGCAGGTCCAGCCGTGCGATCCGTCCGGGCGACGGCGCGAAGTCCCGATCCGGGTCCTCGGCGTTCAGCCGGGCCTCGATGGCGTGCCCGCGCTCGGCCGGCGGTTCGCCGTCGAGCCGACCGCCCGCAGCCACGTGCAGCTGGGCCTTGACCAGGTCGAACCCGGTGGTCAGCTCGGTGATCGGGTGCTCGACCTGCAGGCGGGTGTTGACCTCCAGGAAGGCGAACAGTCGATCGCCGGGGTGGTAGAGGAACTCGACGGTGGCCGCGCCGCGGTAGCCGACGGCGATGGCAAGCCGCTCGGCGGACGTCTTCAGCTCGGCTGCCTGCTCGGGGCTGAGCACAGGTGACGCCGACTCCTCGATGACCTTCTGGTTGCGCCGCTGCACCGAGCAGTCGCGTACGCCGAGCGCCCACGCGGTGCCCTGCCCGTCGGCGATCACCTGGACCTCGACGTGCCGGGCTCCGGTGACCAGACGCTCCAGGAACACGATGCCGCTGCCGAACGCCCGCGCCGCCTCCTGGCTGGTGCGCTCGTACGCGTCGACAAGTTCGGCCTCGTCACGGATCACGCGGATGCCGCGTCCACCGCCGCCGGCGGTCGCCTTCAGCATCAGCGGGTAGCCGACCTCGGCCGCCGAGGCGCGGGCGGCGTCCAGCGTCTCGACGGCGCCACGGCTCCACGGCGCGACAGGTACGCCGACCTCCTCGGCGATCAGCTTCGAGCCGATCTTGTCGCCGAGCTGGCGCATGGCGTCCGGGCTCGGGCCGACGAACGTGACGCCGATCTTCTCGCACAGCTCCGCGAACGCCGGGTCCTCGGCGACGAAACCCCAGCCGACCCATGCGGCGTCGGCCCCGGTCTCGACAAGGGCGCGCTCCAGCTTCGCCAGGTTGAGGTAGGGGCGTGCGGACGCCGGACCGAGGTCGTAGGCGATGTCCGCCTCGCGGACGAAGGTGGCGGTGCGATCGACGTCGGTGTAGAGGGCGACGGTCTCGATCCGGATGCCCGTCTCCGCGGCCAGCTCTCGGACCGCGTGGATGAGCCGCATGGCGGCTTCACCACGGTTGACGATGGCGACACGGTTGAACACCCGACGACCCCTTTGGTAGACCATGATGTGCAGGCCGCGAGACGACAGCTCCCGCTAGTGATCACTTTTCCGGCTGGGAGCGGCTAGCGCCATGGCGCAACCACCGAACCAATCGCCGCTCAATTGTAGGAACCCCACAAAACTTTTTGGCTGTCACTCCGGGCGTGCGGAATCCCCGCCCGATCCTCGGCGTGGATACCCGTTTGCGTGTTTGGCGACGTTCGCGAGATTGTGGTCGTTCCCCGCTGTGAACCCGACGTGGCCGGTGGTCCCGCCGACCAACGTCGACAGGGGGGCCACCGGCCACTGCGATAACTTCCTAGGACGCCTTGGAGGGTGTGCGACGCGGCACCCGACGACCGGCCGTCGAGCCGCCACGGCGGCCGGGTCGCCGTCGGCCGAGGTGCGACCGACGGCGACCCGTGAGCATGATCAGGAGTACGGGAGCCGGAGCACCGACTGGTTGCCGATGCCCAGGGTGGTGGGGTTGTTGCCGATCGCCGACCAGACCTCCACCCGGACCGTGCCGTTTGCCAGCGCGCCCAACGTGCCGGTGGCCGAGGCCAGGCCGGCGCTCTGGGTGTAGTGCTCGTAGCCGGGAACCGGGTCGGTGGCGAAGTAGCGCAGGGTCTCCACCCGTTCCCAACTGCCGTTGCCGGTCAGGTCGTAGGAGATCCGCACCTGCACGCCGTTGCCGACCGCCGTGCCCGCGTCGAGGAACAGGTCGAACGCGGTCTGCCCGCCGTTGTAGGCGAGGTTGAGGCCGGTCGCCGTGAAGACCCGCGCGTTCGTCGGCGTACCGTCGTGGTTTCCGTTCGCGGCCACGACTGTCGTCGTGGTCGCGCTTCCGGCGGCGCCCAGCCCGCCACCGGCCAGCAGGTACCGGGTCGGAGAGCCCGAGCTGGGCGGCGGCGTGGTCGGGGGAGGCGTCGTCGGCGGCGCCGTGGTGGGCGGTGGCGTCGTCGGCGGCGCCGTGGTGGGCGGGGCCGTGGTGGGCGGCGTCGTCGGGGTGACACCGCCGGAGGCGTTGCCACCACTCCAGGTGTACGCCCCGGTGGTGGCCGTCTTTCCGGCCGCCACGGTGAGCCTGGTGCCGTTGGAGAACGTGACGGTGACCGGGCTCGCGGTCGGGTTCGACGCCACGTAGGTGCGTGAGCCGTTGCGGGAGAAGACCGCGCTCAGGGGATGGTTGCCGGTGACGGTCGTGTCGACGGTGCCCAGCGCCGCGAGGTTGCGGATCCAGTGGAACGTGTGCGCGCGGCTCTCCCCCTCCTCGACCGTGTAGTTGGGGTTGGCGCGTAGGTTCGCCAGCGCCGCGTCACCGTCGCCGAGGGCCTGGAACTGCCAGAGGATGTCCTGCCACACCGTCGGCGGCCCGCCGTTGTTGCGGACCAGTTCGGCGTAGTTGGTGCGCACGTACGCCGGGTTGTTGCCCAGGTAGAGGTGCCCGCCGGTGATCGGCAGCAGGTTGATGCCCTGGATCATCTCGGGCTCGGCGCTGAACCAGGTGGCGTACGCGCCGCCGTCGCCCCAGACCATGCCGACAGTCGAGTGCCCGAACGCGGCGGGGAAGTTCTGGTCGCTGACGTCGAACCAGTACTCCTGGATGGCCGCGGCCTGCGTGGTGTAGAGGAAGACGCCCGCGTCACGGACGGCCGTGTTGCCGGTGACCTGTCCCCACTGGATGAGGGCGCTCGCGAAGTTCATCCCCTCCGATGAGGACTCCTGGTTGTTGCCGGAGCCGAACGAGCCGTGCCCGGAGGCCCAGTCGTGGCCGGCGTAGATGTCGAAGTCCCGCAGGTAGGGGAAACGTGTGTCGTCGCGGCGGTAGTTGTTGGCGTCGCGGATCAGCAGGTCCACCATGCCGCCGTAGCGGCTCGTGGAGGCCCACGACGGGTCGAACTTGGCGAGCGTCGCGGCGGCGGCGATGTAGTAGCCGTAGTGGAAGTGGTGGTCGTTGAGCTCCTGGTCGGAGCCGTACGACGCCGGGTAGCCGATCAGGGTGCCCCAGTTGGCGTCGTAGTAGAAGACCCGGCTGGTCTTGCCGCTGGAGGCGGTGAACCAGTCGGTGAGCGTGCTGCGGATGGCGTTCAGCGCGCTGTCGCGGGTGGCCGTGTCGTTGACCAGGTCGGCGACCTCGGCGAGCCGGGCGGCCCGGCCGAGCCCCTTGCCGGTCCAGTAGGTGTCGTTGCCGCGCTGGTCCATCGGGTTGGCGCGGGCGGCGGCCAGGTGACCGTTGAGCGTCGCCAGGTCGGCGCCGCTGCCGTCGCCGACGGCCGGCAACTCCGGCAGCACGCCCTGGAACTTCATGGCGGTGCGGAACTGGCTGACCCCGGTGAGCACCTTCATCCTGCCCCGCGCCGACGGGTACGTGGGAGTGATCGCCGTGGAGCCGGTGAGCGACTTCCACTGGTGCGGGTAGAGGCTGACCACCGTCTGCGTGGCGGTGCCCTCCCGGGCGGTGGTGGTGAACGCGTACGTGGTGTTCAGCCCGCTCGTCGCCGGGTCGTAGGTGTACGAGACTGTGGTGCCGGTGACGTGGGCGTGCGCGTACCGGCCGTAGGTGGCGGCCAGGTCGGCGCGCTCGGACGCGCTGGAGGTCGGCGGCAGCAGGGCCACCGAGAAGTACCCGCGCCCGGCCAGGCCCGACGAGATCCGGCCGGAGCCGACGCTCCAACTCGCGCCGCTCGGGGCGTACCCCACGTAGTCGTGGCCGTTGACCCGGAACCCGATGGTGGCACCGCTGTTGGACCAGACCTCGGGGTTGCCGCTCGTGCTGATCACCGCGTCGCCGCCGGTGCTCTGGAAGTACGCGAACGGCAGGCCGTGGCCGATTGTGGCCCGCAGGGTGCGGGTGCCGTCGCTCCAGTGTGGGCTGACCGTCCAGTCGGTCCAGCCGTCGACCTTGACCTGGGGTGCGCCGAGCCCGGCGACACCGACCCGGATGTCCTGCACGTACGGGTAGTGGAACTCACCGACGCCGGTGGCGGTGCCGCTGATGGCGGGCGTGGAGTTGGCGGAGAACCCGAGGCCGTCGGTGAACGTGTCGTACGAGATCGGGTGGGCGTGCAGCGGCTCGCTGAAGGAGCAGTCGGTGCGCTTCCACAGCAGCGAGGACCACCAGTCGTTTGTGGGGATGGCGCCGGCGGGTGCGTTGGTGGTGGCGAACTGCCGGGGGTTGCTGGACATCGCGCCGCAGCCGGTGGGGAGCGGGCCGACCGGGGTGGTGGTGTAGCTGCCGGCGCCGACGGGGGCGGCCTCGGCGGCGCGCGTGAGGGGGATCGCGAGGCCGCCGACGGCCAGGACCAGGGCCGTGGTGGCGGCCAGGACCCATCGGCGGTGGGGGACGGGAGGTTTCATGGTGCCTCCATCGCGCGCCGGGTCCGTGCTGGACAGGCGCGTTGCGTCTGAATTGAGGAGAAGGTCGACTGAGAGAGCGCTCTCTCAGTCCGCACGGTAATCGAACGCCGAGATCCGCGTCAATGTGTCAGGCGGGTTGCGTACTCATGTCGTGATTTGCCGCTGTCCGCCCCGCCGTCGGCGTGGTCGCTAGCCGGAGAGCGCGGCGGGATCGTCGAGGTCGGCGACGAGCGCGTCCGGCGCCCGCATCCGCCACGCGTCGGACACCAGCTCGCCGAGACGGTCGACGTCGACGTCGGGCAGGCGCAGCAGCACCAGGGGCAGCCCGTCGTAGCCGGGCGTGGTGAAGAAGAGGCCCGGCTCGCCGAGCAGCAGCGCCTGCTTCTCGGCCTCGTCGCCGACGTACAGCACGGCGATGTCGGTGCGGATCAGGCGAGGCTTCCCCGGGCTGCGCTCGGGATAGGACCAGACGAAGCCCTTGTCGGCCACCCGGAAGTCGAAGCCGTCGCTGTCGACCTCCACCACGTGCGGCAGGGCCAGAGCCAGGCGGCGTACGTCGTCGGCGTCAGCCACCGTGCCCCCTCACCGAGCGTGCGAACCGCATGTGCCGAGGCTACGCGCCCGCGCGCCGCGATCACCGGCTGGTGCGAGGTGGCGACGGCGGCACGCAGCGGTCAGCGACGGGTGCGACGCTTGTCGCCGAGCCGCAGCGTGTTGCAGACGTCGAAGACTCCCGGCACGTCCCAGGCGAGGTCCGCGGCGATCTGTCGGGCGTTCGCGTCGCTCACCAGCCCGGACAGGATGACCACCCGGTTCTGCACGGCAACGCTTATCTGTTGCCGCCGCGTGGTCGAGTCGATGCTCAGCCGCTGCGCGACGAGCGCCTCCAGGCGCCGGTCCGCGCTGCCCGGCTCGGGCGGACCGGCGGCGAACCCGAAGTCGTCGGGCAGCGGCCATGGCATGTGCACGAGAGAGCTCCTTGCTGGTGGATGGGCCCTGATCAGGCGCGGGTGCCCGACACGGACGCGCCCTGCGCCAGGTGGGCGAGCGCGTCGTCGCGACTCTCGAAGATCGGCAGAGCCCCGTCCAGGCGCATGGTGTGCAGGACGGTGCGGATGAACCGCGACGGCGCGGCGAGGCTGAGCGTGGCGCCACGGTCGCGGGCGTCCTGGTGGGCGCGCACGAGCAGGCCGAGGCCCGTCGAGTCGATGAGATGCACGCGGCTCAGGTCGACCACAACGTGTCCACCCATCTCGGCCGCGTGGCGCAGGGCCGAGCGCAGGGTGTCCCCGGAGGCCAGGTCGATGTCCCCGGTGGCCGCGACGACTGTCACATCGTCGAGATGGTCGATGCCGAGGATGCCGCCCGGGCCGTGGTCGCCGCACGCCGCCGTCCCACCACGCGAGGCCGGCAGCAGGCTGCAGTGCGGGCAGCGGTGTGGGCCTGTCGCGAAGGGAGAGCCACTCCAGCCGTGTTCGGAGACAAGCGTCCAGACGACCTCCGCGTCGGGCAGCACGCACGCGGTGGCCCGCAGGGAGTCACCACAGATGTCGCAGATCAGGGTCATCAGGTCGTCGTCGGGGACGACGGTCATGGTGCTGTCCTTCCTACGTCCGTGCCCGGCCGCGGACGATCTCGGTGCGGGCTGAATCGGCGGTGCGAGTTGCGTGTGTCAGGGCTCTGGAGTCGGCGGGGCGGTGCGACCGGTGGTGGCCACGACGAGGACCACGGCGACGCCGGCCACGCCGACCTGCAGGAGCAGTTCCAGGAAGCCGAACCCCTGCGTGGTGACGCCGGCGAGCCGTGCGGCGGTGGAGCCGACGAGCGCGGCGACGACGCCGACGGTCAGGGCTACCCAGAGCGGGACGCTGTGCGGGCCGGGCACGACGCGCCGACCGAGGGGCCCGACGACGAGGCCGACGACGAGGGCGCTTACCAGTCCACTGATGCTCATGTTGCCTCCTGTCGCGGTCGACGGTCAGTGACGCGCAGTTACCGGCGCCCGCCCGTGGGCGATCGGCGACGGCGCCGCCGGCTCGGCGCCGCCGGCCTCCACGTCGATGACGATCGGCAGGACCTGGTCGAGGCGGGCCGTGTGCAGGATGCGCCGGATGCGGGGGTTCGGGTTGCGGACGGTGAGGACCCCATCGGCGCGGATCAGCCGCCGGTGCACGTCGAGCAGCAGCCCGATGGCGGCGGCGTCGATGTGCCGGCACCGTGACAGGTCCACCACGACACGTGCGGGCCGCAGGGCAAGCAGCCGGTCGAACACGGCTCCGGTCTCCGGCAGACCGGCCAGGTCGAATTCGCTGATACACACCTCGACCAGCGGCAGTGTCCACGACGGCGGCGCCGGTGACTCTGTCATGGGCGTACCCCTTTCCCTCGCGGACCTGACCTCCACGACCGTGCCGGGCCGGCTTGGCGATCACCGCGCGGATCCATGACAGTTGCGTGACAAATCCGCCAGCCGGCGGACGCGGTTGGCCCCGCGACGTGCGGCCTGGGGATGATGCCGGTATGACGGCCGTACTGGTGATCGAGGACGACGACCGCATCCGCCTGGCGCTGCTGCTCGCGCTGGAGGAGGAGGGGTACGACGCCGTCGGCGCGGCCACCGCCGAGGAGGGCCTGCGCGCCCAGCGCCGCGATCCGGCCGACTACGTGCTCGTCGACCTGATGCTGCCGGGCCTCGACGGTTTCGAGTGCATCAGGCAGTTGCGCCGCGACGACGACGTGCCGATCGTGGTGGTCAGCGCCCGCGACGAGACCCACGACATCGTGGCCGCTCTCGAAGCCGGGGCTGACGACTACGTGGTCAAGCCGGTGGCGATCAAGGAGTTGACCGCTCGGCTGCGGGCCCTGCGCCGCCGCGCCCGCGCCGCCGTCGCCGAACCGGAACCGGTGCCCGTGCTCGCCTTCGGTGACCTGGAGATCAGCCCCGACGCGGGGGAGGTCCGCCGGGCCGGCCAGCCCGTGCCGGTCACCCGCACCGAGTTCCGGCTGCTGTGCGAGCTCGCCGAGCACGCCGGTCGGGTGCTGTCCCGCCAGCAGTTGCTGCAACGGGTCTGGGGGTACGACCTGGGTGACGAGCGGCTTGTCGACGTGCACGTGGGTCGGCTGCGGCAGAAGATCGAACGGGACCCGGCCACGCCACGACACCTGGTCACCCTGCGGGGTATGGGCTACAAGCTGCAGCGATGAGACTCCACCTCGGACTCCGCACCCGCGTCACCGCCGCGTTCGCCGTCGGGGCGTTCCTGCTTGCCGCGTCGATGGCCCTCGTCTCGTACGAGCTGGTCCGCCGGTCGCTGCTGGAGGAGCGGGAGCGCACGGCCCTGCGCGCCGCCTACTTCGACGCCACAGTCGTGCGCGCCGGGCTCGACACGGGCACGCCCGACGTGGTGGAGGTGCTCCGTTCGCTGGACACCGGCGGCGGCCGGCGGCCCGTGCTGCACCTGGACGGCGAGTGGTACGCCCGCACCGTCGACTCGGGCACCACCACCGCCATCCCCGCCGACCTGCGACGGATCGTCGCCGCCGGGCAGCCGGCGTTGCAGCGCGTACGCCTGGACGGCCAGCCCGCCCTCGTGGTCGGGGTGCCGCTGTCGGCGACGTCGACGTACTTCGAGGTCAACTCCCTGCGCGAGCTGGAGCAGACGTTCCAGGTTCTGGCGCTCGCGCTGACCACCGTCGCGATCATGGTGGCCGGCTCCGGTGCCGCGCTCGGCTGGTATGCCACCCGGCACGGGCTGCGGCCGCTGACGGCTGTCGCCGACGCCGCCGAGAAGATCGCCGCAGGTGACTTCACCGCCCGCCTCGACCCGGCCACGGACCTCGACCTGACCCGCCTGTCGTCGTCGTTCAACCAGATGGTCGACCGGCTCGAGCACCGCATCGAGCGGGATCGCCGCTTCGCCGCCGACGTCAGCCACGAACTGCGCTCACCGCTGCAGACCCTTGCCGCGGCGGCAAGCGTCCTGGCGCGTCGCCGCGAGCACCAGGACGAACGGACGGCTGTCGCCGCCGGGCTCGTGGCCGCCGAGATCGACCGTTTCCAGCGGCTCGTCAACGACCTGATCGACCTGGCCCGCAGCGACCAGCCCGCACACCGGGCCCCCGTGGACGTGGTGGCGTTGGCCCGGGACGCCTGCCGGGCCCTCGACCTGCCCGCCACCCTTGTCCACCTCACTGCCGACGTGCCGGCGACGTGGCAGGTGGAGCGGCGGCGGGTCGCCCAGATCCTGGCGAACCTGCTCGAGAACGCGGTGACCTACGGGGGTGGTCCGGTGATGGTCCGGCTGAGCCGCGACGGCAGTGCCGGTGTCATCGAGGTCGAGGACGACGGCCCCGGAGTGCCGGTCGAGGACCGTGAGGCGATCTTCGACAGGTTCGTGCGGGGGCGCGCCGCGCACACCCGTGGCACCGGGGACGGCGCCGGGCTCGGGCTCGCGCTTGTCGCCCAGCACGCCGCGGCGCACGGCGGCCGCGTCACCCTCAGCGACCGGCCCGGCGGGGGCGCCTGCTTCCGGGTCACACTGGCCGGGAGCCTGCCGTGAACCGCCGTCTTGTCGTCGCGTTGACGCTCACCGCGCTGCTGACCGGCTGCGGCATCCCCACCGACGACGCGGCCCGGCCGGTGAAACCCCCGCGCGGGCCGTTCCTCAGCACGGCGGCACCCACCGACGCCACCACCGCCCCGCCCGGCAGCGCCGTGGAGATCCTCTGCCTGGTCCGCGACAACCGCATCGTCCCCGTGGTCCGGCGCGTGGACCGCCCGCCGACGGTCGAGGAGCACCTGCGGCACCTGCTCGCCGGGCCCACCGCCGTCGAACGGGACGACGACCTGACCAGCGCGCTCGCGGGAGCGGTCACCGCCGCCGGGGCGACGGTGAACGGCGCCCAGGCCCAGATCGCTGTCGACGAACCGGGCCACGACGTCGGCCGCAGCGACGAGGTCCTCGCCTTCGGGCAGATCGTCTGCACCCTGACCAGCCGCGACGACGTCGCCACCGTCACGTTCCTGCGCGACGGCAAGCCCCTGGGCGTGCCCCGCGCCGACGGCTCGCTCACCGAACAACCGCTCACCCGCGCCGACTTCGCTCCACTCATCGTCCCGCTGTGACCTCGGCCGCCTACCGTGCGGCGCGGTCGTACGGCTCATGACAGTTGCGTGACAAATCGGCGTGCGCGCCGATCGCCGGTTTCGCCTGCATCCGACCGGGGGCACAAAGGCGTCCCTGACGCCAACACGTCATGGTCGACACAACTGAGGAAGGTAGGTTCCCGTGGAGATTACGGGCTTCTTCGCCGCCGTCATCATCGGTCTGATCATCGGTGCCCTCGGCCGGCTCGTGGTGCCGGGCAAGCAGAACGTCCCGATCCTGCTCACCCTGGCCATCGGTGTGCTGGCCGCGATCCTGGGCACCGTGGTGGCAGGTGTGTTCGGCGTGGACGACACCGCAGGCATCGACTGGATCGAACTGTTGATCCAGGTCGTGTTCGCGGCGATCGGCGTGGCCATCGTCGCCGGCACGTACGGCCGCCGACGCCCCTGACGGCGTACGCAGGGCGGGCCCACCCTCGCGCGGGGTGGGCCCGCCCTGCGCGTGGTGACGGCGTACGGCCGCCGAAACCGGCTGTGCTTGGATGGGCCTGTGCAGTTCACCGTGACAGACGCGCCGACGCGGGAGCGGTTCGAGGCGCGCGACGAGGCCGGCGGGGTCGCGGGTTTCGTCACCTATCAGCTGACCGGCGCCATCATCGCCTACACCCACACCGAGGTCGATCCGGCCTTCGAGGGCAGGGGTGTCGGGTCGACGCTTGCCCGCGCGGTGATGGACGACGCCCGGGCCAAGCGGCGCACGGTCGTGCCGATCTGCCCGTTCCTCGCCGAGTGGCTGGGCAAGCACCCGGAGTACGACGACATCGTGGTCCGATCCACCCGCAAGATCAAGTAATCGGGTTTCTGTTCCTGAGCCGCCGGTCTCAGGCCTCGGGCAGGAGCGTGGCGGCGAGGGTGCGTGCGGTAGCGGTGAGCGTGGCGATGTCCAGCCCCGTCCGCCCCATGAACACGATGCCCTGCTGAGCGGCGAGCAGTGCGCGTGCCGTCTCGACGGGGTCGACGTCGCGCGACAGGTCACCCTCGGCCTGGGCGCGTACGACACAGTCGGCCACCAGGTTTGTCGTCGCCTCGTAGGTGCGCCGCGCCTCCGCGAGAACGTCGGGGTCGGCGGCGGCCAGCTCGCAGGTGCTGTTGGCCATGAGGCAGCCGCGCCGGGCGGCGCTCGGGTCGCCGACCGGCGCCAGGACGAACGCCCGTAGCGCGTCCAGGGCGCGGGGAGCGGACGCGAGCATCTCGCGCAGGTGGCCGCCGCTGGTGTCGGTGTATTCGCGCAGCGCCCGCAGGAACAGCCGGTGCTTGTCACCGAAGGCGCCGTAGAGGCTGCCCTTGCCCAGCCCGCTGACGCGCATCAGGTCCTCCAGCGAGGTCGCCGCGTAGCCGGCGTCCCAGAACTGGTCGCGGACGGCGCGCAGCACCTGCTCTTCGTCGAACTGTCGTGGCCTGGCCATGTGACGAGCGTAGCAATTATTGACTGCTCGGTCCACCAACCGTATGGTGGACCGAGCAGTCAATAATTCCCCCTCGTACGGAGGACAAACTCATGGCACGGACTCTCCAGGGCAAGGTCGCGCTCGTCACCGGCGGTTCACGCGGTCTCGGCGCGGCCACCGCCCGCGCGCTCGCCGACGACGGCGCGGACGTCGCGATCACCTACGTCGGCTCCGCCGACAAGGCCGCCACCGTCGTCGAAGAGCTGCGGGGCAAGGGTGTACGTGCCCTCGCCCTCCAGAACGACCAGGCGGACAGCTTGCGCGCACCGGGGTTGATCGACGACGTGGTGTCCCAGCTCGGCGGTCTGGACATCCTTGTCAACAACGCTGCCATCTCCATCGAACAGGGCCGAACCGTCGACGACCCGGACGCCGACATCGCCGCTCTGGACCGGATGCACGCCACCAACTACACGGGCGTCATCGCGATCATCCGCGCGGCGGCGAAGGTGCTGCGGGACAACGGACGGATCGTCAACATCGGCTCGGGAATCGGCGCCCGGGTCGGGGTGCCCGGTCTCGCTGACTACGCCGCGACCAAGGCCGGCCTGGTCGGCTACACCAGGGGTGTCGCCCGCGACCTCGCGCCGCGCGGCATCACCGTCAACATGGTGCAGGCCGGGCTCATGCTCACCGGCATGGAGCCACCGAACCCGGAGGTGCTCGAGCGCATGGTGGGCAGCCTCGCGCTCCAACGCGTCAGCGACCCCGCCGAGACCGCTGCGGTCGTCGCCTTCCTCGCCAGCCCCGCAGCCTCCTACGTCACAGGCGCCGTGCTTGACTCCAACGGCGGATACACCGCCTGAGTCCACAGGAGGCCCCACCGATGACAGCCTCGACCTTCCGCGCCCTGCACCACGACCGCGCCCCCGGTGACCCGCTCGTCCTGCCGGGGCCGTGGGACGCGGGCAGCGCCCGGGTGTTCGCCGACGCCGGCTTCCCGGCGCTCGCGACCCCGAGCGCGGGGGTCGCCGCCTCGCTCGGTTACGAGGACGGCGCGACACCGCCGGACGAGATGTTCGCCGCGGTGGCGAGGATCGTCCGGGCGGTCTCCGTGCCGGTCTCCGCCGACGTCGAGGGCGGCTACGGGCTCGCCCCCGCCGAGTTGGTCGAGCGGCTCCTGGAGACCGGCGCGGTCGGCTGCAACCTGGAGGACTCCGACGGGCACGCCACGCTCAAGGACCCGCAGCGGCACGCGGACTGGCTGGCCGAGGTGCGGGCGGCGGCGGGTGACGCGCTCGTCATCAACGCGCGCGTCGACACGTTCCTGGTCGGCACGGGCGACCCGGCGGATGCCGTGGCCCGCGCCCGGCTGTACGTGGCGGCCGGCGCCGACTGCGTGTATCCGATTCTCGCGCCACCGGAGGTGTTCCCCGCGCTGCGGGAGCGCATCGCCGGCCCCATCAACATGGCCGCCGACCCGAGCAGGGAGTCGGTGGCCGAGCTGGCACGGCTGGGCGCCACCCGCATCACCTTCGGCCCTGGAATGCAGCGGTACGCCATGGGCGCGATCGGTGACCGCGCTGCCGAACTCTGCGGCTGAAACAGGGCCGGCCAGCGCCGGCCGGTGTCAGTGGTCGGCGCGGGCGGCCAGGGCGTCCACGAGGCGGCGGGTCGAGCCGGCCAGGTTCCACTGGCCGGCCAGTTCGAGAAGGCGGTCCGGGTCGGCCGGGGCGGTCGGCAGCGCGGTGGGCAGCTCCGGCAGCGGCACGTCCAGGGCGACCCGGACCACCGTCGGCGCGACGGCCAGGTAGTCGCGGGCTGCGGCCAGCTTGGTGCGCAGGCCCGGCGCGAAGGACGAGTCGGAGTCGTCGAGCGCGGCCAGGATGCCGTCGATGCTCCCGTACCGCTCGATGAGCCGCGCGGCGGTCTTCTCGCCGACGCCCGGCACACCGGGCAGGCCGTCGCTGGGATCGCCGCGCAGCGCCGCGAAGTCGGCGTACCTGTCGGCGGGCACGCCGTAGCGGGCGCGCACCGCGGCGTCGTCACAGTCGTCGAGCTTGGCGACGCCGCGCCCGATGTAGAGCAGCCGGACCGGCCGGGTGTCGTCGACGAGCTGGAACAGGTCGCGGTCGCCGGAGACCACCTCGACGGGGCCGGGCTGGGTCACCGACAGCGTGCCGAGCACGTCGTCGGCCTCGTAGCCGGTCGCCCCGACGACTGTGATGCCGATCGCGGCCAGCACCTCCAGGATCATCGGCACCTGCGGGGAGAGCGTGTCCGGGACGACCTCGCCGCCCTGCGGGGCCACCCGGTGCGCCTTGTACGACGGCAGCAGATCGACCCGCCACGCCGGCCGCCAGTCGTAGTCCATGGCGCAGACCATCCGGTCGGCGCCGCGCCCACGGATCAGGGTGGCGAGCATGTCGAGGAAGCCACGGACCGCGTTGACGGGTGTGCCGTCTGCGGTGCGGGCGGCGGACTCCGGAATGCCGAAGTAGGCCCGGAAGTAGAGGCTGGGTGCGTCGATCAGCAGGATCGGGGATCGGTGTGCCACGCCGGACAGCCTGGCACAACCCTCCGACGATCACTGGTACGCCCGGCCGTCAGCGCTGCTCGTCGGGCCGGTAGACGGTCTCCCGGCGGGCCAGGTGCTGCACGACGTAGCTGGTCACCAGCAGCAGGATGGCGGCCAGCACCTCGATCCAGGCAGCCACACCGTCGGCCACGGTGAGGCCGATGACCAGCAGCACCAGGCCGGCGAGCGCGAGGACCCCGGCCCACAACTGCCGGCGACGGCGGGTCGCCGCCCGGCTCGCCCCGTTCGCTGCCACGGTGGTCCCTCCGGTCGCGGCGCCCGGTCGGACGCCCCTTGCCAGGCTATGGCCCGTGACGCCCTCCGACCAGGGAAACCGCGCGCCGGGCCACCGGCCGCCCGGACCCGGCCCGGCTCGGGAACGACGCGTCGATGCCGACTTGTCGGCGCAGCGTCCTGACCAGGCGGTCACCGGCTGGCGACCAGCGCCTCGGTGTGCTGCGGATCGTCCCGGTCGTGGTCGGTGAGGTCACGCAGGTGCCGGACGGGGGAGAGCAGCAGCACCAGAGGCGCGCCCACCACGGCGGCCGCGAACACGAGCAGGGTGACCCGGGCGCCGAGCGGACCGGCCAGCGCCCCGGCCAGGAGTCCGCCCACGGGGATCGCGCCCCAGGAGACGAACCGCACCGTCGCCATCACCCGGGAGAGCAGGTCGGGCGGACTGGCGATCTGCCGGTAGGTCCGGGTGGTCACGCTGAGCACCACCGTGCCGAGGGAGAAGACGATGCTGCCGGCGGCGAATGCGGCGTACGCCAACCAGCCGGTGCCCCACGGGATCACCAAGGCCCCGGCGACGGTGGTGAACCCGGCGGCGATCAGCGCGCGGGCGGTGCCGATCCGTGCCGTGATCCGCGTGGTGAGCGCCGCCCCGACGAGCGCGCCGACCCCCTCGACGGCGAGGAGGACGCCGACCAGGCCAGCAGGGGCGTGCAGGTCGCGGACCAGGTAGAGCGGGTGGAGCGCGAACTGTGCGCCGCAGACGAGGTTAATGGCCGTCGCCGCCCACATGCTTGGACCCATGACCGGGTGGTACGCGACGAAGCGCCAGCCCTCGCGGATCAGCTTGCCGATCGGCGGCCAGCGGTCCGGGACGTCGGCGCGGCTGGCCGGCAGGGTCCGCAGCAGGGCCGCCGACACGACGTAGCCGGTCGCGTCGACCAGCAGCGTGGGCACCGCGCCGAGCGTCTGCACGGCGATCCCGCCGAGGGAGGGGCCGCTGAGCAGCGTGGCGGCGTGAGTGCCGGAGGTGAGGCTGTTGCGCGACTGCAACTGCTCGCGTTCGACGATGCTGGGCAGGAAGGTCGAGTTGGCCACGTCGAAGAGCACGGTGGCGAAGCTGACGACGAGCGCGGTGACCACCAGGTGGGCGACGGTGAGGTGGCCCCACCACCAGGCCAACGGGATCGAGGCCACGGCGACCGCGCGGGCCAGGTCGGCACCCACCTGGACGCCGCGCAGTGGCAGTCGTTGCACGAAGACACCGGCGGGTAGCCCGATCACGATCCACGCGACGTAGCTGGCCGCCGCGATGAGGCCCATCTGGAAGGCGGAGGCGTCGAGGACGGTGAGCGCGGTCAGCGGCAGCGCGACCGCGCCGACCGCCGACCCGACCATGCTGGTCGTGCCGGCGGTCCACCACCGCCAGAACACCCCGGCCCGCTTGTCGACGCGCATCCCCGTCGGCCCCCGTTCGTCGCACCAGTGCGTTCCAATCTGGAACGGACTATAGTCATCTTGCGAGAGGGGAGGTAGGGGTGCGGCGGGAAGATCTGGCCGATGCGGACTGCGGCATCGCGCAGGCGCTCGGCGTCCTGGGGGACTGGTGGACGTTCCTCATCGTGCGGGACGTGGCCGGCGGGACGACCCGCTTCGAGGCGCTCCAGCGCGAGTTGGGTGTGAGCCGACGGGCGCTGACCGAGCGCCTCGCCGCGCTGGTCGAGCATGGCGTGCTGGAGCGTCGCCCGTACTCCCGGCACCCACCGCGCCACGACTACCTGCTCACGCCGAAGGGCGAGGGGCTTCTGCCGGTGCTGATCGCCCTACAAGACTGGGGAACGCGGCATGTGATGGGCAACGGTGAACTGACCGCTACCGCCGACATGGCGTCGGCCGAGGCACGCCGGGTGCGCGACCTGACCGGGCGACGGTTGCCCACGGCCGTCCTGCCGGCCTCCGACGGCCGCCCGGTCGCGCTGGCCGACGCCGAGGCGTGGACCGTCCTCTACCTCTTTCCCGGGGCGTACGCGCCGGGGACGGACGGCTACCCGCCCGGCTGGGCCGCGATTCCCGGCACCCGCGGCTGCACGCTGGAGTCGACCACGTACGCCGACCGGTTCCCGGATTTCCGGGCCGCCGGGGTCCAGGTGCGGGGGATCAGCACCCAGCGTCCGGACCAGTTGGCCGACTTCGCCGCGTACGCGAAGCTGCCGTTCCCGCTGCTGTCCGATCAGGATGGTCTGCTCGCGGCCGGGCTGCTGCTGCCGACCTTCCGCGCCGGTGGGGTGACCCGGTTCAAGCGGCTGACGCTGCTGGTCGACTCGGCGGCGGTGATCAGAGCGGTGCAGTTCCCGGTCACCGATCCGGCCGGATCGGTGGACGAGATGCTCGCCCTGGCCCACGAGCACGCAAGGATCCCCGGCTGACGCTGGGCGTCGACCGGGGACCTTGGGGGCACGTCAGGCCGGGAGGGTCCAGCGCTGGTTGGCGCCGGCGAAGCAGTCCCAGATCTGCAACCGGGTGCCGTCGGCGGAGCTGTTGTCGCTGGCGTCCAGGCACTTGTTGGACTGCGGGTTGCGCAGCGTGCCGTCGGACTGCGCCTGCCACACCTGGGCGCCGGTGCCGTTGCAGTCCCAGAGCTGGATCTTCGCGCCGTTGGCGGTGGAGCCGCTTGTGATGTCGGCGCACTTGCCGAGCGCCCGCAGGGTGCTGTCACCGGCGACCGTCCAGGTCTGCGCGTTGGTGCCGTTGCAGCCCCAGAGTTGGATGGCGGTGCCGTTGGCGGTGCTCGCCGAGGCCACGTCGACGCATTTGCCGGCGATCCCGGTGATCCGGCCGGTGCGGCCGGTCGGCGGCGGGGTGGTGCCGCCCATGATGGTGTCGTACATGGCGCTGACAAGCGAGGTCGAGCCTGTGGTGTCCTGCGACAGTTCCCAGTTCATGACGCCGCCGGCGTTGGCGAGGGCCCACTGGGTCTTGCGCTTGACCGTGGGGATGCCGTTGTAGCACTGCTGTACGCCGCCGACGGTGGTGCAGTCCCGGTTGGCGTTTGCCGGGTCCATGCCGACGAGCGCCGAGTACGTGTAGTAGCCGGGGCGGCTGTAGAACGGGATGCCGAGCACGGCCTTGCTGGCGGGCAGACCGCGGGACTTCCACAGGTTGATGCTGGCGATCGACCAGTCGTAGTTGGCGTGTGGGCTGCCGCCGTCGTACGCCATGATGTTGAGCCAGTCGACCTGGGCGAAGACGGCGGTGGGTACGCCCTGCACGTAGCTGCCCTCGGAGACCACTGCGGCGGTGAGGAGCTTGCCCCTGCTGTGCAGGGCGCTGCCGAGCTGTGTCATGAGCTGGGTGTAGTTGTTGGCCGAGGTGCCCGGGTCGGGGTACTCCCAGTCCATGTCGACACCGTCGAGGTTGTACTGGTTGACGAAGTTGACAAGGTTGTTGACGAAGGCGGTCCGGGTGCCGGAGTTCGCGGCGAGGGCCTCGAAGGCCGAGTCGTTGCCGTCGTTCCAGCCGCCGACAGCGATCGACACCTTGACGTTGTTGGCGTGCCCGAGGGAGACGAGCGAGGAGAGCTTGCTGGGGTTCTCCACCGGGCGCAGGCTGCCGTCGTTGTTGGGCAGCACGAACGCGTAGTTGATGTGGGTGAGCTTGTTGTACTGGACGGTGTTGACGTTGCCGGCCCAGGAGGGCATGTAGCCGACGCTCTTGAAGTTGTTCGGCAGCACCACGGCATGGGCTGCGGTGGGTGCGATGGCGAGGGTGGCGCTGGCGGTGGCCAGTGCGAGCAGGCCGGCGGCGAGGGCGCGGCGCAGTGGTGAGGACATCGGTGGGGCCTTCCCGGGCGGGGGACGACGCCCGCCCGCGCAGGGTTGTCACGGGCGGGAGGTGCGAAAACGCGGGTGTGGCCTCGAGGCAGCCAAATCTTAAAGAGTGTTAACTGTCGGCGTCAATCAACCCCGATGGATTTCCCGCGGTCGACCCCGCGCGGCTTCTGGCGATGCCCAAACGACCGTTAAGCTGACGGGGTGGGAATCGACGAGCTGTACCCGTCCGACCGTCTGATCGCCGCGCAGCGCGCCACCGCCGCCGCCGGTCTGGACGCGCTGCTGCTCACCCCCGGCTCCGACCTGCGCTACCTGACCGGCTACGACGCCCGCGCGGGGGAGCGGCTCACCTGCCTGGTGCTGCCCGCCTCGGGGGAGCCCACGCTCATCGTGCCGACACTTGAACGTCCGGCCGCGGAGGCGTCCCAGGCCACCGGTCTGCGCATCGTCGACCACGCCGACGGCGTCGACCCGTACCCCCTGGTTATCGCCGCCCTCGACGGCCCGCCGGCGGCGGTGGGGGTTGCCGACCGGACGTGGGCCGAGCAGGTCCTGGCGCTGCGCGCGGCGCTGCCCGGCGCCGCGCAGCGGCTCGCCTCCGAGGTGCTGCGCGAGCTGCGCATCCGCAAGTCCCCGGCGGAGGTCGCGGCGCTCGCCGAGGCCGGCGCGGCAATCGACGAGGTTCACCTGCGCATGGGCGAATGGCTGCGGCCCGGGCGCACCGAGGCCGAGGTGGCCGCCGACATCGCCGCCGCGATCCGGGCCGCGGGGCACGTGAGCGTCGACTTCGTCATCGTGGCCGCAGGCCCCAACGGGGCCAGCCCGCACCACGGCACGTCGGACCGGCCGATCGGCGCCGGCGAGCCAGTCGTCGTGGACATCGGCGGGACGATGCCGTCGGGCTACCGCTCGGACTGCACCCGCACCTACGTCGCGGGCGGCCCGGCGCCGGCGGAGTTCCTTGACTACTACGCGGTGCTGCGCGACACCCAGCGCGCCGCCGTGGCGGCCGTGCGGCCGGGGATCACCGGCGCGGCGGCCGACGCCGCGGCCCGGGAACCGATCGCCGCCGCCGGCTACGGCCACGCGTTCCTGCACCGCACCGGCCACGGCATCGGGCTGGACGGTCACGAGGAGCCCTACCTGGTGACCGGCAACGACCGGCCCCTGGAAGCCGGGATGGCGTTCTCCATCGAACCGGGCATCTACCTCGCGGGCCGGCACGGCGCCCGCATCGAGGACATCGTCGTCTGCACAACGGACGGCGTGCAACGGCTCAACACCACCCCCACGGAGCTCATCGCCTTATGACTGTCGACCGGATCCTCCCCACCGACGAGGCCCACGATCTGCTGGACCTCGCCACCGAGCTCGCCGACCGTGAGCTCGCGCCGAAGGCCGCCGGCTTCGAGGAGCGCGCCGAGTTCCCCCGCGACGTGCTGCGCACCATCGGCCGGGCCGGCCTGCTCGGCCTGCCCTACCCCGAGGAGCAGGGTGGGGCCGCCCAGCCGTACGAGGTGTACCTCCAGGTGCTGGAGATCCTCGCCAGCCGGTGGCTCGCGGTCGCCGAGGCGGTAAGCGTGCACACCCTGTCCTGCTATCCGGTGGCGGCCTTCGGCACCGACGAGCAGCGCAAGCTGCTGCCGGACATGCTCGGTGGCGAGCTGCTCGGCGCGTACTGCCTCTCCGAGCCGCAGGGCGGTTCCGACGCGGCGTCGCTGAGCACCCGGGCGGTCCGCGACGGCGACGCGTACGTCGTCTCCGGCACCAAGGCGTGGATCACCCACGCCCGGGTCGCCGACTTCTACAACGTGTTCTGTCGCACCGGAGGGGCCGGCCCGAAGGGGATCTCCTGCCTGCTCGTCGACGCGGGCACGGCCGGCGTCACCCCACAGGCGGCCGAGCGGACGATGGGTCTGCGCTCCTCACCCGTGGCACAGATCGCCTTCGACGAGGCGCGGATCCCGGCCGATCGGCTGATCGGCGGCGAGGGGGTGGGCTTCACGATCGCGATGTCGGCGTTGGATTCCGGCCGGTTGGGCATCGCGGCCTGCGCTGTCGGGCTGGCCCAGGCGGCCCTTGACTACGCGGTCACCTACGCCCGTGAGCGGCAGCAGTTCGGCCGGTCCATCATCGACTTCCAGGGGCTGGGCTTCCTGCTCGCCGACGCGGCGACGCAGATCTCGGCGGCCCGCGCGCTGACCCTCGCGGCGGCCCGGCTGCGCGACGCCGGGCGGCCGTACTCCACCGAGGCCGCCAAGGCCAAGCTCTTCGCCACCGACATGGCGATGCGGGTGACCACCGACGCGGTGCAGGTGCTCGGCGGCGCCGGCTACGTGGCCGATCACCCGGTGGAGCGGTACATGCGCGAGGCGAAGGTGTTGCAGATCGTGGAGGGCACCAATCAGATCCAGCGGATGGTGATCTCCCGGGCGCTGGCGAAGGGCTGAACGGGCTACTGGCGGGTGCGGCGGCTTCCACCGCACCCGCCCGCCGCGACCGGCCGGGCGGGTTTCTCGTCGCCGCCGCGCCGTTTTCCCGGTAGGTTGCTCGCCGTGGAGGAGATCGACCGCGCCATCGTCGCCGCGCTCACCGCTGACGGCCGCCTGTCGTACACCGACCTGGCCGAGAGGGTGGGGCTGTCGGTGTCCGCCGTGCACCAGCGGGTGCGCCGGCTGGAGCAACGCGGGGTGATCAAGGGGTACGCCGCCCGGGTCTCCTTCGAGGCGCTGGACCTGCCGTTGACGGCGTTCGTGGCGATCCGCCCGTTCGACCCGTCGCAGCCGGATGACGCGCCCGAGCGGCTGGCCCACCTGCCCGAGATCGACTCCTGCTACTCGGTGGCGGGGGAGGACTTCTACATGCTGCTGGTGCGGGTGGCCAGCCCGACCGACCTGGAGCGGGTGCTCCAGGAGATCCGCACGTCGGCGAGCGTGACGACGCGGACGACTGTGGTGTTGTCCACCCCGTACGAGAACCGGCCGCCGAAGATCAGCGCTGGGGCACCGAGTCGGTCGCGGTCCCGGGTGCCGGAGGAGCCGGCTGGTTCCACCGAAGGATGACCGGCCGGTCGTGCTCGTGACCGAGCGCGCTTACCGTTGCGGTGTCCAGCCGCAGTAGGCCGCCGGCGGACGGGGGCAGGCCGATCCAGCGGGCGCCGAGCACCCGCAGGCTGTGTGCGTGGCCGACAAGCGCGACGGTGCCGCGGTCGAGCAGTGGGGTGACCCGGGCCAGCACCCGGTCGAGCCGGGCGCCCACCTGGGCGGGGGACTCCCCGCCGGGGCAGCCGTCGGTCCAGATGTTCCAGTGTGGCTCATCGTCGTGGATGTCGACTGTGGTGCGGCCCTCGTACTCGCCGTAGTTCCACTCGCTGAGGTCCTCGTCGACGGCGTCGACGGTGAGCCCGGCGAGCTGCGCGGTGCGCAGCGCCCGCGAGCGGGGACTGGCCAGCACAGTGGTGAACCGCCGGCCGGCCAGGAACGCGGCGAGGGTTCGCGCCTGCCGCTCGCCGTCGGGCGTCAGCTCCAGATCGGTGTACGAGGTGTGTCTGCGGGTGGCGCTCCAGGTGGTCTCGCCGTGCCGGATCAGCAGGAGCTCTCCCATGCGGCAAGTTAACCATCGTGGAAGCTGCGGCACCTGGCTGCCGCAGCTTCACCATCCCACCTATCTTCCTAGGATGCCTTACGGGGTGTGCCGACCGGCACTGCCGGTTTCGGCACCCGGGGAGCGGGCAAGCGGGTGAGGACCGATCGCCAGACCGAGGAGGCGCGATGAGCTTCACCGAGAAGGCACGGAACAAGGTCGAGCAGATGGCCGGCGCCGCGAAGGAGCGGGTCGGCGACATGACCGACAACGAGCGGATGCGTGGCGAGGGCGCCAGCGACAAGAGCGACGCACGCGCCAAGCAGGCCGGTCAGAACATGAAGGACGCGGGTCGCAACGCGAAGGATTCCTTCACGAAGTGACCTGAGTTGTCCACGGGTCCCCGGGCGTGCTGTCGCCCGGGGACCCGTGCGTGCGCTCCGGTTAGGGTCGCGGGGTGACCGTGCTCCGTTCCCTTGTGTTGTTCGTGTTGGCCGCGCTTGCCGAGATCGGCGGGGCCTGGTTGGTCTGGCAGGGCTGGCGGGAGCAGCGCGGCCTGTGGTGGATCGCCGCAGGTGTGGTCGCGCTGGGGTGTTACGGCTTCGTCGCGACGTTCCAGCCGGACGCGAACTTCGGCCGGATCCTGGCCGCGTACGGCGGGGTGTTCGTGGCGGGTTCGTTGGGCTGGGCGATGGTGGTGGACGGTTTCCGCCCGGACCGGTGGGACGTGACAGGCGCGGCGCTCTGCCTGCTCGGCGTCGCGGTGATCATGTACGCGCCGCGTGGCGGTCCGGCGTAGTCGCTGCCACACCATCGGGCCCGAACCAGCGTCGTAGCGCTTCGGTGGGGTCGTCGCCGGCCGTACCGGCCCCAGGCCACGTAGCCGTCGGGTCGGGGGCACCGAATCGCATTCACGTCTGCGATGATCAACGCCGTGATCCGCTCTCGGCTCCGCCCGGTGCTCGGGGCGCTCGTGGTGGCTGCCGCTCTCGGTGCCGCCGGGTGCGCGGCCCCGCCCTCCCGGGCACCGCAGCCGCCGGTCTTCGTCGCTCCGTCGGTCCCGCCGTCACCAGGTGGTGGCACGCCCTCGCCGGCGCTGAGCGGCAGCACGGGAACGCAGCGACCGCCGACTGTCGGCGTGCCGGGTGCGACGCCGACGGGGACCAGGCCGCCGGTGGTCGATCACGGGCCGCGTGTCGGCGACCGGGTCGCGTTGACCTTCGACGCGGACATGACCGACGGGATGCTGCAGAACCTGCGGAGCGGGCGTGTGCGGTCGTACGCCAACCTGCGCATCCTCGACCTGCTGGAACGGGAGCAGGTGCCGGCGACCTTCTTCCTGACCGGCAAGTGGGTGCAGCGGTATCCGGAGGTCACCCGGCGGATCGCCGGCAACCCGCGGTTCGAGTTGGCAAACCACACCTACGGGAATCTGGCGTTCACCGGCGACTGCTATGACCTGCCGAGGGTGGCGGCGAGCGGCATGACCGAGGACGTGGCGAGGACGTTCCGGGTGCTCGAGCCGTACGGGGGTAGGCAGACCCGGTACTTCCGCTTTCCGGGGCTGTGCCATGACAGGGCCGCGCTGGACGCGCTCGCTCCGCTCGGGCTGACGGTGGTCGACGGGGACGTGGTGAGCGGGGATCCGTTCGCCAGGTCGTGGGAGCCGCTGGTGCGCGCGGTGCTCGACACGGTGCGTCCCGGCTCGATTGTGATCATGCATGTGACCGAGGCGAACGCCTCGATGACCGACGAGGCGTTGCCGCACGTCCTGGCCGGGTTGCGGGAGCGGGGTCTGGTGCCGGCGCCGCTGTCGGAGGTCCTGGCCGGAGGTTGAGCGCGCACGACGCCCCCGGAGTGTTCCGGGGGCGTCGGGTGGGTCAGTCGTCGCGGTGGTCGGCCCACCACTGCTGCCCGCTGTCGGGCAGGGTGTCGATCGGGTCGTAGTAGGCGTAGCGCTTGTTGAGCGCTTCCAGGTCTGCCGACTCGATGGAGGTGCGGTAGTTCTTGGTCCAGTAGGAGATGCCGCGGTCGCGGTCGTAGTCGGTGAGCATGTGCACCCAGCGCTTGCCGACGAAGGGCACGTCGCAGACGATCCGTGGGGTGGCGTAGCCGGGCAGGTAGCCCATGATGTCGTGCTGGAGTTGCTGGGCGTGCCAGACGGGGACCCGCCAGTGTTCGGCGTTGGGGATCATGTCGCACATGTAGAAGTAGTACGGCAGGATCCCGGCCTCGCCCTGGAGCGCGAAGCAGAGGTCGAGCAGTTCGGGTGTGGTGGCGTTGACGCCGCGCATGAGGACGCCCTGGTTGCGCACGTCGCGGACGCCGACGTCGAGGGCGGTCTGGGCGGCCTTCGCGACGAGTGGGGTGAGGGACTGGGCGTGGTTGACGTGGGTGTGGATGGCGAGGTTGACGCCACGTCGGGCGGCGGTGCGGGCGACGCGCTCCAGGCCCTGGACGACGTCGGGTTGCAGCCAGTGCTGGGGGAGGCCCATGAGGGCCTTGGTGGCGAGCCGGATGTCGCGGACCGTCTCCAGTTCCAGCAGGCGCATGAGGTACGACTCGAGGTTGCGCCACGGGACGTTTGCCACGTCGCCGCCGGAGACGACGACGTCGCGGACGCCGGGGTGGGCTTTGAGGTAGCTGATGTGCGCGTCGTAGCGGTCGACGGGCTTGAGTGTGAGTTTGAGCTTGTCGACGGCGGGGGTGGAGTTGCCGACGAGGTCCATGCGGGTGCAGTGCCCGCAGTACTGCGGGCAGGTGGAGAGCAGTTCGGCGAGGACCTTCGTGGGGTAGCGGTGGGTGAGCCCTTCGGCGACCCACATGTCGTGCTCGTGGAGGCTGTCGCGGCTGGCGTAGGGGTGTGAGGGCCAGTCGGTGCGGCGGTCGGAGGCGACCGGGATCATGTAGCGGCGGATGGGGTCGGCGAGCAGCGCCTCGGTGGTGAGGGGCGCGAACGGCACCATCGTGTTGATCATTTGTGGTGGTACGAGCATCGACATGGTGGCCAGCGCCTGTTGGTCGGCCTGGAGGTCGGTGTAGAAGCTGTCGTCGATGAGGTCGCCGAAGACGGTGCGGAGCTGCTTGACGTTCTTGACGCAGTTGACGCGCTGCCACTGTGCGGATTCCCACTGGTCGCGGGTGACGTGTCGCCAGCCGGGGAAGCGCGTCCAGTCCGGTTCGACAAGGGGGCGGCGGTGGTATTCGTAGGGCTGCCCGGCGGTCGGTTCGGCGACCGGGGCGTGGCGGGGTTGGGGGACGGTCTCAACCGGTTGGGTCTGGGTCACGGCCCCTCCTCGGTGCTGGGGGTGGTCAACGGGCCCGAAGGCTACTGGAAAATATTCGGTATAGAAACTAGTCTGCCGTAAGTTTTCCCGTTACGCGAGCCTTGACCGGGGCTTCGAGCGGCTGGACAGGGGAGGTCGGCGTGACGTCACCGGTGGGACTGCACCGCGTCGTGGAGCCAGCGGGGGTGCTGCCGCAGGCGGCCTGGCGGCTGGACGCATCGCCGACGATCGCGGCGAACGAGGTGCGGATCCGGGTGCAGCGGCTCAACCTGGACGCGGCGAGCTTCCGGCAGTTGTCGGAGAAGCACGGCGGTGACGGGGACGCCGTGCGCGCCGAGGTCCTGGAGATCATCTCTGCCCGGGGGAAGATGCAGAACCCGGTGACCGGCTCCGGTGGAATGCTGATCGGCACGGTCGAGGAGGCCGGTCGGCGCTCCCCGCTGGGGCTCAAGCCCGGGGAGCGGGTCGCCACGCTCGTGTCACTGACGCTGACGCCGCTTGTGGTGACCGATGGGCTGGCCCGCTGGGACGGGCGCAGCGAGCAGGTGCCGTGCGACGGGTGGGCGATCCTGTTCGCGCGTTCCATCGCCGCGGTGCTGCCCGAGGACGAGGACCCGCAGCTGTCCCTGGCGGTGCTTGACGTGTGCGGGGCGCCGGCGTTGACCACGCGGGTGGTGTCGCGCTACGTCGAGGATCGGCGTCGCGCCGGTGACCCGAGCCCGGTGCGCGTGGCGGTGATCGGTGGGGCGGGTAAGAGTGGGTCGCTGTCGCTCGCGGCGGCGCGGCGCGCGGGTGCGGCGCGTACCGTCGGGGTGGTGCCGGTGGCGGCGGAGCGCGACGCGCTGACGGCCGCCGGTCTGGCCTCGGCTGTGGCGTTGGCCGACGCCCGGGATCCGGTGGGCCTGTCCGTGGCGGTGACCACGGCGCTGGGGGGCCCGGCGGACGTCACTGTGGTGTGCGTGGACGTGCCGGGCTGTGAGCACGGGGCGGTGTTGGCCACGGCTGACGGCGGCACGGTGATCTTCTTCTCGATGGCGACGAGCTTCTCCGCCGCCGCGCTTGGCGCGGAGGGGTTGGCGGCGGACGTGACGATGCTCGTGGGCAACGGGTACGTGCCGGGGCACGCGGAGTTGGCGTTGGGGCTGCTGCGCGCCGAACCGGGGGTGCGTCAGCTCTTCGCGGCGCGGTTGGCGGCAGACTGAGGTCATGACGAACCCCTCGACGTTGTACCGCGGCGGCGTGCTGCACTGTCCCGCCGATCCGAGCGCGACCGCGCTGCTGGTCTCCGGTGGGCGGATCGCCTGGTTGGGCACCGACGGTGACGCGCCGCCGGCCGACCGGGTGGTGGACCTGGGTGGTGCGCTGGTGACGCCGGCGTTCGTCGACGCCCACGTGCACGCCACCGACACCGGGTTGGCGCTGTCCGGCCTGGAGTTGTCCGGGGTGCGCTCGGCCGCGCAGTTGCTCGACGCGGTGGCCGCGTACGCGGCGGGGCTGCCTGCCGACGCGGTCGTGCTGGGGCACGGCTGGGACGAGTCGGGCTGGTCGGATGCGACGTTGCCGGACGCGGCGGCGCTGGACCGGGCCGCCGGTGGTCGACGGGTCTACCTGTCGCAGGCGTCGATCCACTCGGCGTTGGTGTCGTCGGCGCTGCTGGCGGCGTGCCCGCAGGCGCCCGACGCGGCCGGCTACGACGCGTCAGGCTGGCTGCGGCGCGACGCGCACCACGTGGTGCGGGCGGCGGCGCAGGGGTCGGTGAGTCGGGCACAGCGGGTGGCCGCGCAGCGGGTGGCGCTCGCGCACGCGGCGTCGCTGGGCATCGCGGCGGTGCACGAGTGCGGCGGGCCGGAGATCTCCGACGAGGAGGACTTCACAGGTCTGCTGGGCATCTCCGGCGATGGGTTGCCGGAGGTGTACGGGTACTGGGGTGAGCTGGGTGGCGCGGCGCGGGCCCGGGAGTTGGGTGCGGTGGGCGCCGGTGGTGACCTGTTCGCCGACGGGGCGTTGGGTTCGCGGACGGCGCACGTGTCGCAGCCGTACGGCGACGGTGACGGCTGTGGGCACGGGTACGTGTCGGCCGAGCAGGTGCGCGATCACCTGTTGGACTGCGCGGCGCACGGCATGCAGGGCGGGTTCCACGCGATAGGTGACGCGGCGATCGACACGGTGCTTCAGGGTTTCGCGGAGGCGGCGCGGACGCTGGGTGTGGAGCGGCTGCGGGAGGCCCGGCACCGCATCGAGCACGCCGAGATCATGAGTAAGCGGTTGATCGCCGGGTTCGTGGAGTACGGGGTCGTGGCGAGCATGCAGCCGGCGTTCGACCGCCTGTGGGGTGGCGCGGGCCGGATGTACGAGTCGCGGCTGGGTCTGGACCGGTCGTTGGAGTCGAACCCGATGGGTGCGATGCACTCGGTGGGTGTGGCGTTGGCGTTCGGGTCGGATTCGCCTGTGACGCCGCTGGACCCGTGGGGGTCGGTGCGGGCGGCGGCGGCGCACCACAATCCGGCGCAGCGGATGAGTGTGCGGTCGGCGTTCGCGGCGCACACGCGGGGTGGGTGGCGGGCGGTGCACCTGGACGTCGAGGGGGTCCTCGCGTTGGGTGCGCCGGCGACGTTCGCGGTGTGGTCGACGCCGGCCGGCGTGGAGCGGGGCCTGCCGGTGCTGCTGGCGGAGGATCCGGAGTTGCGGGGGCCGGACGACCCGACGCCGCTGCCGGTGTGCCGGCGGCTGGTGCTGCGCGGTGAGGTCATCTACGAGGAAGGGTCGTCGTGAGCGAGCAGATGAGCGGTGTGGCGTGACCGGAAAGCTTGATCTTGACCCGGTGTTGGTGGCGCGGGCGCGGGAGTTGGCGCGTCGGGCCGGGCAGCCGGTGGTGGACCTGGCGCGTAGTCACACCACTGTGTCGGTGGAGCGGGCGGTGCTGCGCCTGGCCGGGGTGAGCGGCGCCGACCCGGACGGCATTCCGTGGGTGAACCGGCTCGTCGACGCGGTCGTCGCGGATGTCGGGTTGGGCCACGGGGTGGCGGTGCCGGTGTTCGACGCCCTCGCGCGGGAGGGCAGCACGGACGTGACGTTGCTGGCCCAGAAGGCGGCGGCCGGGTCGGTGCGGTTCGCGGTGCCCACCGGTCGGGCCGCGACAGTCGCGCGGTCGGCGGCGCGCAAGGCCGTCGGTGCGGGTGTCCGGCGTATCGACAGGCGGCGCGCCGAGCGGGACCGTCTGGTCAAGCGGCACGGTGACCCGGCGCAGCGGCCGTGGATCTATCTGATCGTGGCGACCGGCGACATCTACGAGGACATCCCGCAGGCGCAGGCGGCGGCGCGGGCCGGCGCGGACGTGATCGCGGTGATCCGCTCCACCGGGCAGTCGCTGCTGGACTACGTGCCCGAGGGCGCGACCCGGGAGGGTTTCGCCGGCACGTACGCCACGCAGGAGAACTTCCGGCTGATGCGGGCGGCGCTTGACGAGTCGTCGAGGGAGTTGGGCCGCTACGTGCGGTTGACCAACTACGCGTCCGGGTTGTGCATGCCGGAGATGGCGACCCTGGCCGGGCTGGAACGCCTCGACATGATGCTCAACGACTCGATGTACGGGATCCTGTTCCGCGACATCAACCCGATCCGCACGTTCGTCGACCAGCGGTTCTCCCGGCAGGTCCACGCCCGCGCCGGGATCATCATCAACACCGGTGAGGACAACTACCTGACGACCGCGGACGCGGTCGACGAGGCGCACACGGTGACGGTGTCGCAGCTGCTGAATGAGTTCTTCGCCCACGAGGCGGGGCTGGCGGACTGGCAGTTGGGGTTGGGGCACGCGTTCGAGATCAACCCGGAGGTGCCGGAGTCGTTCCGGTTGGAGTTGGCGCACGCGCTGCTGGCCCGCGAGTTGTTCCCGGAGGCGCCGCTGAAGTGGATGCCGCCGACGAAGCACATGACAGGTGACGTGTTCCGGGGCAACCTGCTCGACGGGTTCTTCAACCTGGCGGGTGCGATGACCGGGCAGGGCATTCTGCTGGTGGGCATGATGACCGAGGCGGTGGTGACGCCGTGGCTGTCGGACCGGGACATCGCCCTGCAGAACGTGCGGTACGTGCTCGGCGCGGCCGGCGGGTTGCACGAGGACTTCGTGCCCGCGCCGGGCGGGTTCATCAGGCGGCGCGCCAACCAGGTGCTCGGTGAGGCGCTGGACCTGTTGGAACGCATCGGGGAGCAGACACTGCTCACGGCCATCGCCGAGGGCACGTTCGGGATCATGAAGCGGCCGGCGGACCGCGGCAAGGGCCTCGCCGGGGTCGCCGCGCACGACGCCGACTACTACAACCCGGCCACCGAGATCCTGGAGGCGGCGGCGTGAGTAAGCAGATCGTGCGGCCGTACGGGGACACCACAGGCGACGGGATGGTGCAGGTGTCGTTCACCCTGCCGGTGTCGCACGACAAGCGGGCCGAGGGCGCGGCGGTGCAGTTGGCCAACCGGATGGGCATCGACCCGGCGATGGTGGTGCACGCCAAACCGATGGGTGACGGGTTCACGTTCTTCGTCGTGTACGGGCGGGTCAACCACCTCGTCGACCTGGACGCGGTGCAGGTGGTGGAGCGGGACTTCGCGCTGCTGTCGGCCAAGGAGGTCAACACGGTGGTGAAGCAGCGGCTGCGGCGCAAGCTGTCAGTTGTCGGGGCGTGCATCGGGACCGACGCGCACACAGTGGGCATCGACGCGATCCTCAACGTCAAGGGCATCGCGGGGGAGAAGGGCCTGGAGTACTACCGGGAGTTGAAGGTCACCAACCTGGGCGCGCAGGTGAGCGTGCCGGAGTTGGTGGAGGCGGCGCGGGTGGAGAAGGCCGACGCGGTGCTGGTGTCGCAGGTTGTCACCCAGCGCGACGCGCACCTGCACAACACCCGGGAGATGTCGGCGGCGTTCCGGGAGGCGATGCCGGCCGGCCGGCGGCCACTGCTGATCGTCGGTGGTCCCCGCTTCGACGAGACGATGACCGACGAGTTGGGCGTGGATCGGATCTTCGGTCGGGGCACCACGCCCGGCGAGGTGGCCAGTTACCTCGTGCACGCCCTGATCACGCAGCGGAAGGCGATGGCATGACCGGCTCCAGGCTCGGGTTGACGGTGACGCACCGGCGGTACGTGCCGTACGCGCACGCCCACTACGCGGGCAACCTCGTCGACGGGGCGTACGCCCTCGGTCTGTTCGGGGACGTCGCCACGGAGGTGTGCATCCGTACCGACGGCGACGAGGGTCTGTTCGCCGGCTACGCCGACGTGCGGTTCCTCGCGCCCATCAGGGCCGGTGACGTCGTGGAGGTGACCGCGCGGGTGTCGAAGGTGGGCAGCCGCAGCCGCACCCTGGAGCTGTCCTGCGCGGTGGTGTGTCGGGGCCGCCCGGACCGCTCCGAGTCCGCCGCCGAGGTCCTCGACCCGCCGATCGTGGCGGTCACCGCGACCGGCACCGTTGTCGTACCCGCGGTGTCGTGACCCTCGCGGTCTGCGCGGACGTCGGTTCGACGTACACCAAGGCGGCGGTGGTGGACCTGGCCGCCGGTGTCCTGGTGGGCGCGGCGGCCGCGCCCACCACTGTGGGCACCGATGTGCTGCACGGCCTGGACGCCGCGGTCGCGGCGGCCACCGTCGGGCTGAAGACGCGCGACGTGCCGTGGTACGTGTGCTCGTCGGCCGGCGGTGGGCTGCGGCTGGCCGTGATCGGCTACGAGCCGTTGGTCACCGCGCAGGCCGGCCGGCGGGTCGGGTTGTCCGCCGGCGCGCACGTGGTGCACGTGGCATCCGGGCGCCTCGGCGGTGCCGACCTGTCGGCGCTGCGCGCGGCCCGACCCGACGTGGTGCTGCTCGTCGGCGGCACCGACGGCGGCGACGCCGACACGATCGTCCACAACGCGACGCGGCTGGCCCGCGCCCGCTGGCGGGTGCCTGTGGTGCTGGCCGGCAACGGCGACGTGCGGGCGGAGCTGACCGGGCTGCTGGAGGCCGCCGGGGTGCCGGTGACGGGCGCGGACAACGTGCTGCCGCGCATCGGGGTGCTCGCGCCCATGTCGGCGCGGGCGGCGATCCGTGCGGTGTTCCTGCGCCACGTCATCGGCGGCAAACGCCTGTCGAAGGGCAGCCGGTTCGCCCGGTTGGTGCGCGCCGCCACCCCCGACGCGGTGCTCACCGGCGTGGAGGTTCTGGCCGACACCATTGGTGGGGACCTCGCCGTCGTCGACGTGGGTGGGGCCACCACCGACGTGTACTCGGTGCTCACCCCCGACGAGCGGGCCACCGGGCCGGGCCGGGAGGTCGCCGGCAGCCTGTGGCGGGCCCGCACCGTCGAGGGGGACCTGGGTATGCGGTGGAGCGCCCCCGGCGTCGTACGCGCCGCCGTCGAGGAGCGGCTGCTCGCCGCCGGTGAGGCCGACGACCTGACGGCCGCGGCGGCACGGCGGGCCGCCGACCCGGCGTTCCTGGCCGCCGACGACGCCGAGCGGGCCGTGGACGGGCGCATCGCCACCCTCGCCGCGACTGTCGCGTTGCGGCGGCACGCCCGGGGCGCCGCCACCGGGGAACGGGCCGGCCGGGATCTGCGAGATGTGCGGCTGCTGGTGGGCTCGGGTGGGGTGCTGCGGTACGCGGCCGAGCCGGTGCCCGCGCAGGTGCTGGCGACGGTCCTCGCCGACCACGCCGGCGGGTGGGCGCTGCCACGGGCCGCCCGCGCCGTGGTGGACGTGGACTACGTGCTGGCCGCCGGTGGGCTGCTCGCCCAGGAACATCCGGCGTCGGCGGGGGCGCTGCTGCGCCAGCATCTGGGTACGCGGTGACACTCACCGCCCCGACACGCCGTGGCGCAACACACGACAGGCCGGGTGTGGGTTGACAGGAGGCGGGGTGTTGCACGTACCGTCTTTGAGTCCTACCACGGGAAGCGGCTGTTGTTCGCTTCGTCCCTTCGTCCGCTGGCCGAGCGACAGTTGAGCGTCATCGTCGCGGCGGCCAGGTCCAGCGGGCGGGGGTCGGCGGGGCGGCGCGAACCGGTCGCGGTTACCGGTGTACGGGCAGGGTGAGGTGCACGGCCAGTAGACAACGGCCCGGCGGGGGCAGCCAGTCCGCGTCCGGTCGGTCCGAAGGTCGGCGCTCCTCGTCCTCGCCACACCGGCCGGGGAGGGCCTGGGAGCATCGGGGCGCGGCGCGAGCCGCGCCCCGATTTCATGTCCGCCGGGCGGTCTGTGCCCGGCAGCCCGATGCGGCCGATGTGCCCGCCGGCCAGGTAGCCTTCGCCCCGTGATCGAGGGGATGCTGCGGTGACGATGCTGGACCGGGACGAGACCCACTCCCCGGCGGTGCCGCCACGTCCGGTAGCCGCCGGACGGCCGCTGCCGCTGAAGGTCGCCGTGCCGATGGCGGTCGTCGCCGGGTTGGCCCTGCTGCTGGCGTTCCCGCCGTACGGGGTGTGGCCGCTCGCGCCCGTCGGGGTGGCGTTGCTGGCCGCCGCCGCGCACCGGCGGCGGTTGCGCGCCGGCGCCGGCGTGGGCTTCCTCACCGGGGTGGCGCTGTTCGGGCCGCTGCTGGCCTGGACGAACCTGCACACCGGCTACCTGCCGTGGGTGCTGCTGTCGCTGCTGCAGGCCGGCTACCTGGCGCTGCTCGGCGTGGCCACCGCCTGGGTGTCGCCGCTCGCCGACCGCAGCCGGTGGGCGTGGCCGGCGCTGACCGGGCTGCTGTGGGTCGGGCAGGAGGCGCTGCGCGACCGCACCCCGTTCGGGGGGTTCCCGTGGGGCCGGCTGGCGTTCAGCCAGGACGAGTCGCCGCTGCTGCGCCTGGCCGCGTTGGGCGGTGCACCGCTTGTCACCTTCGCGGTGGCCCTCACCGGTGGGCTGCTGGTCACCGCCGCGTGGCGCGCCTGGGCCACGTGGAGCGCCACCCGCACACCCACCGACACCACGCCTGACGACACCGACGTCCACGATCGCGCGTACGGCGGTATCGGCGCCGGGTCGCGCTGGACCCCGGTTGTCGCGCCGGCCGCCGCGGCGGTGGCAGTGGTCGCGGCGGGCCTGCTGGTGCCTGTCGCCTCCGCCGGCGACGGCGCGCCGGTCACCGTGGCCATCGTGCAGGGCAACGTCCCGCGCCTCGGGCTGGACTTCAACGCCCAGCGGCAGGCTGTCCTCAACAACCACGTCGACGCCACAATCGAGCTGGCCGGGCAGGTCGCCGCCGGCACGCAACGCCAACCCGACCTGGTGGTGTGGCCGGAGAACTCCAGCGACATCGACCCGCTGCGCAATCCCACCGCCGGTGCCCGCATCTCCCAGGCAGCCGACGCGATCCGCGCGCCCATCCTGGTCGGCGCGGTGCTGCTCGGCCCCGACCCCGGGCAGGTCCGCAACGCGGGCATCCTGTGGCGGCCCGACACCGGCGCCGACATGTCGCAGCTCTACACCAAGCGCCACCCCGTGCCGTTCGCCGAGTACGTGCCCCTGCGCGACATCGCGCGGATGGTCAGCGACAAGGTCGACCTGGTCCGCAACGACTTCGTGCCGGGCAGCACCCCGGGCGTGGTACGCGCCGGCCCGGTGGTCCTGGGCGACGTCATCTGCTTCGAGGTCGCCTACGACGAGGTGGTCCGCGACACCGTCACCGGCGGCGCGCAGCTGCTCGTGGTGCAGACGAACAACGCCACGTTCGACGTGGCCGAGGCCCGCCAGCAGCTGGCGATGGTGCGGCTGCGGGCGGTGGAGCACGGCCGGCCGGCGTTGATGGCCTCCACGGTCGGGGTGTCCGGGTTCGTCGCCCCCGACGGGCGGGTAAGCGACGCCACCGGGTTCAACACCCGGGAGGTCGTGGTGCGGGAGCTGCGGCTCGACGACGGACGGACGCTCGCCACCCGTCTCGGCTGGTGGCCGGAGCTGGCCCTGGCCGGGTTGGCCGTGGCCGCCCTGGTCGGCGCGGGGGTGCTGCGCCGCCGGCAGCGGGTCGTGGCCGGGTAGCAACAGCCGGTGAGCCGGCGGGAGCGGAGGAACCGTGATCCAGGCGACCGATACGATCCGGCGTCCGGACGAGGTGCCCGGCGTGGGCCGGGTGCTGGTGGTGATCCCCACCTACAACGAGGCCGACAACGTGGCGGAGATCGTGGGTCGGGTCCGCCGAGCCACCCCCGCCGTGCGGATCCTCATCGCCGACGACAACAGCCCCGACGGCACCGGCGCGATCGCCGACGGTCTCGCCGAGAACGACGCGCACGTGCACGTGCTGCACCGCGAGGGCAAGGAGGGTCTCGGCGCGGCGTACCTGGCCGGTTTCGGGTGGGCGCGCGAGCACGGCTACGACGCGGTCGTGGAGATGGACGCCGACGGCTCACACGCCCCGGAGGACCTGCCGGCGCTGCTGGAGGCCGCCCGGGACGCGGACGTGGTGATCGGGTCCCGCTGGACCAGCGGGGCGCGGGTGGTGAACTGGCCGCTGCGGCGGCTGCTGCTGTCGCGCGGCGGCAACCTGTACGCGCGCCTCGCGCTGGGCATGCCGGTCTCCGACGCCACGGGCGGATACCGGGTGTACCGGATCAGCGCCCTGGACGCCATCGACCTGGAGTCGGTGTGCTCGCAGGGCTACTCGTTCCAGGTGGAGCTGTCCCGCCTGGCCCACCAGGCCGGTGTGCGGATCGTTGAGGTGCCGATCACATTCGCCGAGCGGGAACGCGGTGACAGCAAGATGAGCCCGCGCATCGTGGCCGAGGCGCTGTGGCGGATAACCCGCTGGGGTGTGCAGGACCGGCGTCAGGCGGTACGTCGGAGCGTGAACGGCACCCCCACCGGTCAGGTGCGGTGGCCGTGAGCGTGGCCGTGTCATGCTGGATGAGCGGCGCGTGTCGGTGTGCCGCCGAATGGCGATGAGGTGAGATGCGGCGAGGACTGAGGTTCGTACCGGTTGCCCTGCTGCTGGCGGTGATGCTGGAGTTGGCGGTGTTCGTCCTGCTGGGGCGGGCGGTGGGGTTCGGCGTGGCGGTGCTGCTGGTGTTGGCCGCGTCCCTGCTGGGGCTGGTGCTGCTGCGTCGTGAGGGGATGCGGGCCTGGCGGGGTTTCCGCACCGCCGCGCAGGCCGGGCAACCGCCGGGACGGCAGGTGACCGACGGCCTCGTCGGGTTGGCCGGCGCGCTGTTGCTGGCGGTGCCGGGGCTCGTCAGTGGCCTGGTCGGGCTGCTGCTGATGCTGCCGCCGGTGCGCCGCCTGGCCCGTGCCGGTGTGCAACGCGGCGCCGAGCGGCGCGTGTCGTCGATGGTGGCGGGTGACCTGTTCGGGCCGCGAACGGTGCGGGTGCGCCAGGGCGCGCCGGAACCGACGCCGCGTCCGGAGCCGGAGCAGCCGGTCGTCGTCGACGGTGGCCGGGCCATCGAGGGTGAGATCGTCGAGCCCGGCAACCGCTGAACACACACGTGACGGGGCCCCCGGGGATGTTTCCCCGGGGGCCCCGTCACGTGTGGTGCGGTTGCTCAGGCGCGGCCGCGGCGGGTCCGAACCTCCTGGAGCCGTTCGGCGAGGATGTCCTCGAGCTCGGCGATCGAGCGCCGCTCCAGCAGCATGTCCCAGTGCGTACGCGGCGGCTTGGCCTTCTTCTGCTCCGGCTCGTTGCCGTCGACGAGCCGAGCGACGCTGCCGTCGAACTTGCACTCCCAGGTCGTCGGGACCTCGGCGTCGACGGCGAACGGCACCTCGAACTGGTGGCCCTTGGCGCAGAGGTACTCGCGGGTCTGGCGCGGCGCGAGCTCCGTGTTGCGGTCGGATTCGTAGCTGACCGCGCCCAGCCGGCTTCCGCGCAGCATACGCTCGCCCATGATCGACTTCCCCTCGTTCGTGGTGCTGGTCTTCTGGGTGTAACGGTGGTTTCCCGTCGCCCCATTCCCGCCCGAGGGCGTGAGGCACCCACGGGTGGGCCGGAACCAAGGGTAGCCCGGCCTGGCCGGTTACCCGACAGGGTGATCCCGGGCAGGTCTCGGCGGTGGCGGGTGATGGTTGCCACCGGGGATGTTAACCGCCCGGACGCGGCGAAGGTTGCGCCGGCACCCCACCGGCCGGCAACCCTACCGCCCGCAGCGGTCAGCGGGCGGCCCCGTCGGGGGCGGCGGCGCCGAGTCGGGCCAGCGCCAGGGCGAGGTCGCTGACCTGGTCGCCGAGCTGCGCCACCCGCCGCTGCGCCAGGTCACGGTCGGTTTCGGCGGCGTTGAGGCGTACCGACAGGGCGGTGAGCCGGCCCTCGGCGGTGGCCGCGGCCTGCCGGGTGGCGGTCAGGTCGGCGGCGAGGGCGTCGCGCTGCGCGGCCGTCGCGGCCAGCTCCGCGCGGAGCCGGGCGGCGAGCTCGGCGGCCTCCTGCCGGGCGTCGTCGGCCTCGCGGGCGGCGACGAGGGCGCGGTCGCGTGCCCGGTCGGCCTGCTCGCGGGCGCGGGCCGCGTCGGCGGCCTCGGCGCGGGTCCGCGCGGCGTCGGCGCGGGCCTGGTCGATCTGGCGGCGAACGTCCTGCACCTCGCTCTGCCACCGCCCGGCCCGCTCGGTCGCCTCGGCGGCGACCCGGGTGGCCCGCTCGGCGTCGGCGCGCAACCCGTCGCGCTCGACTGTCAGATCGGCCACCCGCTGCCGCTCGGCGTCGCGTTCCGCCCGCAGGTCACGCACCTCGGCGCGGGCCTGGTCCCGGTCGTGTTCGGCCTGGGCGCGCAGGGCCTCGGCGGCGCTGGCGTCGTGCCGCGCCTGGTCACGGGCGGCCTCGGCGTGCTGCGCCCGCTCGTCGGCGGCGGTGGCCTGCCGTGCGGCCCGCTCAGCGCGTTGCCGGGCGTCGTCGGCCTCGGCGAGGGCGGCGCGGGCCTGCTCACGTGCCCGCGCGGCGTCGGCCGCCGCGTTCTCGGCGTCGTCGCGGGCCTCGTCGCGTTCGGTCTGCGCCGCCGCGATCTCGGTGGCGGCCTCGGCACGCACCTGGGCGACCTGCCGCTGCACACCCACCGGGGACAACTCGGCGTGCAGCGCCTCGGTCAACGTCTCGACGACCTGGTCGAGCCGATCCACCGCCTCCCACGTGCGGGCCACCTGTCCGGGCAGGCCGGGGGCGTTGCGGTGCCGCATCCGGCTGTTGCGGGAGGCCCGCTGGCAGGCGCCGTCGTTGTCCCGGCAGTAGCGAAACGGTCGGCCCGCGCCGACACGCTGCGGCACCGGCCGTCCACAGTGGGCGCACGGGCGGGTGTCGGCGGGGGTGGGCTGGGCGTCCATCGAGGTCGCAGTCTAGATGAGCGATCCCGCACTCGGTCAGGTCACCTGGCGGCGGTCGAGCCGGCCGACAGGTCAGGTCGCGGCCCGGGCCGTCGCGTCCAGGGTGTAGCGGCGTTGCAGCAGCAGAGCGGCCACCATCGCCACCGCGGGCAGCAGCCCGAAGCCGTAACGGACCGCCGCGAGCGCCGCGTCCGGCTGCACCGGCGACTCACCGGCCGTCGAGGCCACGAAACCACCCACGGCCAGGCACAGCGCGTACGCGTACGGGCCCAGCGCCGCGCCGGTGGCCTCGGTGGCCGTCCACACCCCGGTGTAGGTGCCGGCCCCGGTCGCTCCGGCGGTGCTGGTGTCCGCGCCGGCGCCGGCGGCGGCGCGGATGACGTCGGGCAGCATCGAGAACGGCAGCAGTTGCATGCCGGCGAACGCCACCCCGAGCACCGCCACCGCGCCGATCAGCAGCGGCAGCCCGGCCGGCCGACCCACCGCCAGCACCAGCGAGCCCACCGCAAACGCGCCCTGCGCGCCCAACAGCGCCCGCTGCTTGCCGACGCGGCGGGCCAGCACCAGCCAGGCCGGGGTGACCAGCAGCGCGGGCGCGACGAACGCCGCCACCAGCACCGTGGTCAGGCCGGGCGCCCGCAGCTCGTACTCGGCGTAGTAGGGCACCCCGGCCAGCACCAGGTGGGTGGTGGTCGACATGGCCAGGTACGCGGCGACCAGCCAGCGGAACTGCCTGTCGCGCAGCGCCGTGCGCAACGCCCGCCACCCGCCGTGCCCCGCCGGCGTGGGGGTCGCCGCGGAGCCGCGCAGGCGGGCGATGCCGGCCACGCCGACAAGCATGGCGGCAAGCATCCCGACCGCGAGGACCACGCCCATCCGCTGGTAGCCGCCCCGGGTGGCGGCGTCACCGCCGGTCAGCAGTGGCGCCAGCAGCCCGGACACCAGGATGCCCAGGGTCAGCACGACCATCCGGAACGCCATCAGCCGGGTGCGCTCGTGATAGCCGATCCGCAGGTCGGCAGGGGTGGCCAGGTAGGGGACCTGGTAGGCGGCGAAGAGCAGGTTGCCGGCGACGAAGAACACCGCCACCCACGCGGCGGCCGGCGCTCCGGTCAGCCCGCCGGGCACCGCGAAGAGCGCGGCGAACGCGACAGGCAGGGCGCAACCGAGCAGCAGCAACCGTCGCCTGTCGCCCCGGCGGGTCTGCTCGACGTCGGCGCGGTGGCCGATCCAGGGGTGCAGCAGCACGTCGGCGATCTTCGGCAGCAGCAGCGCCAGACCGGCCAGCCACGGCCCGACGGCCAGCACGTCGGTGAGGAAGTAGAGCAGCAGCAGGCCGGGAACTGTCACCCAGACACCCATGCCGAGCGAGCCGGCCGCGAAACCGGCCAGGGGGCCGCGGGGCAGCGTCGCGTCGGTGGCGGCCACGGGCCGCCGGTCGAGCCCGGTCATCGCCGCGTCCTCTCGGGGGAATCCAACGGTTGCTGGATTCTAGGGGCAGAATGGCGCCCATGACCATGCCCCGACGCCGCCCGGGTCGGCCCCGACGCGAGGAGACCCGACCGACCCGCGAGGTGGTCCTCACCGCTGCCACCGCGCTGTTCGCCGAACGCGGCTTCGACGCCGTCGGGCTGCGGGAGGTCGCCGCCGCCGCCGGCGTGGACGTCGCCACTGTCGCGCACCACACGGGTACGAAGGCCGCGCTGTACGACGCCTGCTTCGCCCGGGTGTTCACCGCCGAGCGGGACGTGCTGGTCGAGGCCGCGCAGCGGGCGCGCGAGGCGCTCGACGCGGGGCCGGACGCGGCGCGGCGGGCGCTGCACGATCTGGTCGACGTGTTCGTCGACTTCCTGGAGGACCACCCGGAGACCACCGCGCTGTGGCTGCGCCGCTGGCTGGAGCCGCAGCGGCACACCGAGCTGGACCAGCGCTACGCCGAGCCGCTGTATCGGCTGGTGGCGGAACTGCTCACCGCTGCGGCGGCGGCCGGCGCCCTGGCCGAGCCGACCCCGCACGTCACCGTGCGCAGCCTGGTGTGGGCCACCCACGGGCACGTGGTGGCGCTGGCCGCCGGCGCCCCGGGAGCCCGGGAGCGGCGCGAGTTCCGCGCGTTCGTGCACCGCCTGCTGGACGGGCTGTACGGGGCGCCGACGGCTTGACGGGCCGCCCTCGCGCGACGATTATCCATCGGACGTTGGATTAAATGGGGGTAGCGATGCAGGCACCACCCAGGGTCGCGGTGATCGGCGCTGGCGCGGCCGGACTCGCCGCCGTCAAGGCACTGCGCGACGCGGCAGTGCCGGCGGTGTGTTTCGAGGCCGCCGACCAGGTCGGCGGCCTCTGGGTGTACGGGGCGCCCGACTCGCCCGCGTACCGCACGCTGCACCTGAACACCAGCCGCTGCCGCACCGAGTTCGCCGACCACCCGATGCCCGCCGACTGGCCCGACTATCCCGACCACCGCCGGGTCGCCGGCTACCTGGCCGACTACGCCGACCGGTTCGGCCTGCACGACGCCATCCGGCTGCGGCACACCGTCGAGCGGGTCACCCGCGACCCCGCCGGCACGTGGACGGTGACCGCCAGCGGCCCGGACGGCCCGGTCGAGGTCACCGTCGAGGCAGTGGTCGTCGCCAACGGCCACAACCGGGTGCCCCGACTGCCCGACCCGGCGTACCCCGGCGCCTGCACGGCCGAGCAGTTGCACAGCCACGACTACCGGGGCCCCGAGCAATTGGCCGGCAAGCGGGTCCTTGTCGTCGGCGGCGGCAACTCCGCAATGGACATCGCGGTCGACGCCTCGTACACCGCCGAGCGCACCCTGCTGTCGCTGCGTCGAGGCGTCTGGGTGGTGCCCAAATACCTGCTGGGTCGCCCCTCGGACACCCTCAACGGCGCGCTGGCCCGCCGGCTGCCGTGGCGGCTGCGCCAGCGCATCAGCCAGACCATGCTGAGCGCCACCGTCGGCAGTCCCACCCGCTACGGGCTGCCCGCACCCACCCACGGCTTCCTCCAGGACCACCCGACGCTGTCCGACGGGTTGCTGTCCCGGCTGACCCACGGCGACGTCGAGGCCCGACCTGGCGTCGCCGCCCTGCACGGCGACCGAGTCGAGTTCACTGACGGCCGCAGCGACCGCGTCGACCTGATCGTCTGGTGCACCGGCTACCGGGTGGAGATCCCGTTCCTCGACCCGGCGCTGCTCGGCGGCGGCCCCGACACCCTGCCGCTGTACCGGCACGTCTTCCACCCGGAGGCCCCCGGCCTGACGTTCGTCGGGCTGATGCAGTCCACCGGGTCCGCGTTTCCCCTTGTGGAGGCGCAGGCCAAGCTGATCGCCGCGCACCTCGCCGGCCGGTACGCGCTGCCCGACCCGGCCCGGCAGCGGGCCGCCTGCCGGGCCGAGCTGCGGGCGGCGACCGCCCGCTGGGGTCAGCGTCGCCCGGCGATGCGTGTGGACTTCGACGCGTACCTGGCCGAGTTGGGCCGCGAGCTGGCCGCCGGTGGCCGTCGGGCACCTTCGGGAGCCCGGCGGTGACGGGCCGCACGCTGACCGGCCGCCGGGTGCTCGTCACCGGAGCGAGCGGGACCTTCGGCCGGCACCTGGGCGTCGCGCTGAGCGCCGCCGGCGCCCGCGTCGTCGGGTTGGACCTGCACCCCGAGAACGAGCCGCCGGTGCTCGGCTGCGACCTGACCGACCCGGACGCCGTGCCACCGGCCGTACGGGCCGCCGTCGACCGGCTCGGCGGGCTCGACCTGCTGATCAACAACGCCGGCGTGGGTGGCCCCGCCCCTGCCGAACTGCCACCCGACGAGGTGGTCCGCCAACAACTGGAGGTCAACCTGCTCGCCGCGTGGCGGACCACCGCAGCGGCGCTGCCCCCGCTGATCGCCGCCCGCGGACGGGTGATCTTCGTGGCGAGCCGGATGGCGGTCCTGCCCCTGCCGCTCGCCGCCGCGTACGGGGTCAGCAAACGAGCACTCGTCGCGTACGCCGACGCGCTGCGCCATGAGGTCGGCACCCACGTCGGGGTGAGCGTCGTCTACCCGAGCATGGTGGCCTCACCCATCCACGACAGCACCGCCGAGGCCGGCCTGTCCCTGCGCGGGGTGTCCCGGCCGGAGCCCGTCGAAGGTGTCGTCGCGGCGATCCTGCGTGCCGCCACCGCCCGGCGGGCACCCCGGGACGTGGCGACCACGACCCGCGGCCGGCTGGAGATGGCCGTCGGCCGGCACGCGCCCGCGCTGGCCGACCGGCTGGTGCGTCGTACCCTCGCCAGTCGGCTCGCCGCCGGCGACCTGGACGCCGCGCCGCTGGCCGCCGGCATGGTCCGCCGGCACCGCGAACCGGGCAGCTGAGCCGGCCCGACGTGGGGCTGAGCCGGCACCGGACGTGGGGTGAGCCGGCCCGACGTGGGGCTGAGCTGGCACCGGACGTTGATCGGACCGGAGTGCGGAGCTGCGCCGGTGCTGGCCGGGTGCTGCGGCGGGCTGTCAGCCGGTGGCGACGGCGGCGCGGGAGCGGTCGGTGGCGATGCGCACGGCCAGCGCCGCGAGGGCCGTGCCGGTCACCCAGCGCTGCACCCGCAGCCACAGCGGCCGGCGGGCGAAGAACCCGGCGAGCGAACCGGCGGTCAGCACGATAAGCGCGTTCACGCTCAACGCGACGACGATCTGGGTCAGCCCGAGCAGCAGGCTCTGCGCCGCCAGGTGCCCCCGCGCCGGATCGATGAACTGCGGTAGCAGCGACACGTACAGGATGGCGATCTTCGGGTTGAGCAGGTTGGTGATCAGGCCCATGGTGAACAGCCGACGGGGTGGGTCCGGCGGCAGCGGCGCGGGCGTGAACGGCGACTGCCCACCGGGGCGCAGCGTCCGCCAGGCCAGCCAGAGCAGGTAGCCGGCCCCGGCGAGCTTCACCACCGCGTACAGCGTCGGCACCAGGACGAAGACGGCGGCCAGGCCGGCGACGGCCGCCGCCAGGTAGACGCCGAACCCGGCGGCCACCCCGAGCAGGGAGATCAACCCGGCGCGGCGGCCCTGCGCCACCGACCGGGAGATCAGATAGACCATGTTCGGGCCGGGCGTGAGCACCAACCCCAACGCCACAAGCGTGATGCCCAGCAACGCACCCGAACTCACCATTGCTGTCCTCCGATCGCCGATCACCCGCACCGACCGTAGGCCGGGCCGGTGTCTCCGGCCCAGAGCCACCTCAGCGGCGGTGGCCTGCCACGCCGAACCGGTCACCGGGGCGTGAACCACCAGGTGGACGTCCGCCGGGAATTGTCGACGGCTCGGCCGCGCTGATCCGTTGCGGTGCGTGCCGCCGGCCGGCGGCGGCGCGTTACGGTGGCCAGGGGAGGTGCCGCAGGGTGACCGAAGCGTGGGACGCGGCCGTGGAGGCGCAGATCCGGGGAGCCGTGCAACGCGGCGAGTTCGACGACCTGCCCGGCATGGGCAAGCCGATCCCCGGCCGGGGAGCGCCCTACGACGAGTCGTGGTGGATCAAGAGTTTCCTGGAGCGTGAGGCGCTGCCCAGCGACCTGCTGCTGCCCACCCCGCTGCAACTGCGCCGCCGCGTCGAACAGGTCCCCGACGAGGTCCGCGACCTGCCCACCGAACAGTCCGTACGGGACTTCGTGGGGCAGCTCAACGCGCAGATCGTGGCCTGGATGCGTAACCCGGAAGGCCCTCGGGTGGTGGTGCGCCTGGTGAACACCGACGAGGTGGTCCACCGCTGGCGCGCCGAGCGCACCCGACGCGAGATCCGCCCGCCGGCCACCGAGCCGGCGACCGCCGTCGCACCACCGCGCCGACCCCGACGCGGCTGGTGGCCGCGCTGGCTGCGCCGGGGTTGACCTCCACGGCGCGTCGGAGTTGGCCTCCACGCCGCGTCGGCGTTTACCTGCACGCGCCCTGGCCGGAGCTGACCCCACGGTCGCGCCGAGCGACGGCAGACTGTGCTGATGCTGATCGAGTCCACGTCCTCGGCACTCGTCCTGCGCCGCTGGCACCCGGACGACCTGGACGCGCTGCTCGCCGCCTACCGGGATCCCGTGCTGCGCCACTGGACCCGGGTTCCGGTGACCAGCGCCGCCGAGGGCCGGCAGTGGCTGGATCGGGTGGACACCGACTGGAACGACGGCAGCCGGTACACGTTCGCGGTCATCGACGCCGACGACGGACCGCCGGTAGCGAACGTGGTGCTCAAGCGGACCGCCCTCTACCGGCCAGGAGCCGAGGTGGGGTACTGGACGGCGGCGTGGGCGCGCGGTCGAGGGGTCGCCCCACGGGCGGTCACGATGCTCAGCGGCTGGGCGTTCGACCGGTTTCCTGAGCTGCCCCACATTGACCTGATGCACCAGGTCGACAACGTCGCATCCTGCCGGGTGGCGCTCAAGAGCGGCTACCTGCTCCAGGAGGTGGCGCCGGCCCGCCCGCCCTTCCCCCTCGAGGGTCACCGGCACACGCTGACCGCCCCCTGAGGTCAGTGCACGGCGGCCCGCCACCCCCAGGAGGTACGCCGCTCCCGGCCGGGCAGCTCGCCGCGACCGGTCATCCACAGCAGCACGTCGGGTGCGTCGCCGCCGGGGGCGTCCGGGAAGAGCCGCTGCAGCACCAACGCGCTCAGCTCCTGCGGCGGTCGCCACGGCACGTCCAGCCCTGCGGTGATGTCGTACGTGTGCAGCAGGGTTTCCGCCACGCCCATCGCGGCGAAGCCCGCCGGGTCGCACAGGCCGAAATGCCAGGCCCGCACATCCGGCCCGGCGGTGTCGACCGCAGCGGCCAGCAACCCGGCGCAGGCCCGCACCACAGTGAGCACCTGCGCCGGGCTCGCGGTGGGGGAGACCCGCAGGTCGTACGGCAGGTAGGCGTCCTGCGGGCGGCCGGTGACCTGCCCGGCATACGCGAGGAGATCGTGCGCGATGTGTGCGGCGGTGGTCCAGCAGCTCCAGGTCAGCGTGCCGGCCGGCACCGACCAGTCGCGCTCCCGCTGCGGGTGCAGCACCCGTGTCATCTCGTCGGCCGCCCGAAGCAGGTCGGCGCCGCTCACCGCAGTCACGAGTCGACCCTCGCAGCGACCCCACGTCAACGCAACCGGGGATTGTGAAGCGGTAAGGAAGGGCACCTTCCTATCGCCTGGTGTTGTACAAGGGTCCCTTCCTCACGGCGCGGCATCGAGGCGTCGCGTCGAATCGGAAGCCAGTGCCTCGGCGACACCGCGGATCCCGGCGCGGATCATGTCGCCGTAGGGATCCTCGGGCAGCGTGTCGGCGAGCTGCCGGGCTGCGGCCAGATGCGTGTGGGCCGGCCCGGTGTGACCGAGCCGCCGGTGTACGTCGGCGAGGTTGAGGTGCAGCGATGGCAGGAAACCCCGCACCCGCAGGGCGTCGTCGTGTCGCCGGGCACGTTCGTCGGTGAGGTCGGCGACGGCGGCCAGCGCGCGTTCGTCCCACACCAGTTCGGCCTCGACGGTGTCCTGAAGGTCGGCGAGGTAGTGGGCGAGGGTGCAGCGGTGCAAGGCGTCGCCGGTGGGGCCGATCTCGTCCCACAGCGCGGTGAGCTGGTCACGGGCCTGTGCCCGCGCGCCGGCTTGGCCGAGCTGGACCGCCTCGATGATGCGGGTCATCGTCGGGTCGGGCGTCGGCTGATCGGTGTCGGTCATGCGGCCGATGCTCTGGCCTCGACCCGGTCGAGGGTCAAATCCGTACTTCGTGCGTGGCCCGCACGAAAACCAGTTGAGCGTGGCCTTCGCGTTCCCATAGGTTGCCGGCCAACCGCATCCAGCGAAGACAGAGGACAAACCGCGTGACCCCGCCCGCTCTGTAGACCTGACACCTTCTTGCGCTCATCCGTAGCCGACGCTCCCGTCGGCTCCTGCGGGCTGCCCATGTGCGCCCGTTCCCACAGCGTTCGAGGCCGTGGGTAAACCCCGGCCTCGTGTCAGGTCTGGAGAGTCGTGTCTTCACAACCGCATACCGTGCTGCCCTGGGTCGTTCGTCGGACCAGGCTGCCGCTCCTGTCCATCCGATGCGTGGACTGCCGATCGGAATCGGCGACCACCGGCCAGGGCAGATTCCGCGTCAACGCCAACGGCAAACTGCTTGACGTGTGGCTGCTGATCCGCTGCGTGTCCTGCGATCGGACCAGCAAACTCACCGTCCACGAGCGGACGCCGGTCAGCGCCTTCAACCCGGCCGAACTCGAGGGCTACCGCGTCAACGACCCGGAGCTGGTGGCGTCCCGGTTACTGGATCCGTTGCTCGCCCGGCGCAGCCATTTCACCCTGGACTGGGCGGGCGCCTGGCATCTGGACGTCCCGTCCGCCGTGCCCGACGAGGTGTGGCCGCTCCAGGTGGAGGTCATCTTCGAGGATCCGGTGCCGGTACGCCCGGAACGGCTCATCGCACAGGGGCTCGGCCTCAGCAGAAACGAGGTGCGACGTCGGGTCAAGTGCGGCATTCCGTCGCGCCGCCCCACGAGCGCCGGATTCACCTTCACGGTGCTGACCGGGGACTAGCGCAGCCGTAGCCGGGCGGACCACCCGGTCCGCCCGGCTAGGTGTGTATCGAGGTGATCAGGCGACATCGTCGCAGGCAGTGGCGAAGTGTCGCTCCGGTTTAGAGGGTCACGTGGGCGGGCGTGCCGTCGCAGGCGGGGTGCGTAGGGCCGGGGTCGACGGGGTGGACGCCAGGGAGCCCGCAGCGGGGTTGTTGGCGGGTGGGAGCATGATCGTATGGAGATTTTCGAGGACTCCCGCAACGTGTCGCGCGACGATCTGGCCGCCTGGCTTCGCCAACTCGCCAGTCAACTGGAATCCGATGGGCGGATCTTCTTCGGCGCCGCAGGCACCGTACGGGTCCCCGACGAGGTCGAATGTGAGTTCGAGATCGAGGACGAGGACGGCGAGATCTCCGTCGAGATCGAGTTCACCTGGCCGAGCCCGAAGCGGGCCTCCGCCGATTCCGCAGAGGACGACGACGAAGACGCGGAGTCGGAGGACGAGGAAGAGGACACGGAGGAGTCGGAGGACGAGGACGGCGAGGAGGTCGAGCCGGCCGACGAGAAGCAGGTCGCCGCCGCTGTGGAGGTCACCGACCCGGTGTCCGCGGAATCCCTCGGTGCCGCGCCGGCGGAGGCCGAGGCCGCTACCGCGGAGAAGCCCGCGACCCCGGCCGAGGATGACGCCACGCCGGCCGCCGCAGAGCCTGCCGACACCGCCAGCGCGGAAGAGACACCGACGGCCGACGCCGGGAAGCCCGCCGACGACGAGGCTGCGGCCGAGAAGCCGGCCGACGAGGACACCGCCGCCGAGGCGGCCGACGCCGGCCCCACCGAGAAGACGGCCTGACCCCAGGCCCAGCGAGGTTCTCCGGGGAGCCACCCCCGCGTGCTCTCCGGAGAACCGACACACCGTCGCCGAGGTCGAGCTGGCGCAGACCCCCGCGGCGACGCGTACAAACTGCTCGCACATCCCATGAACGCCGGCCGCGGCCAACTGTCTTGGCCAGCGTCGTCTGGACCAGATCCTCGGCTCTCCCTCGGTCTCCGGACAGCAAGAAGGCGGTCCTGAGCAGCGATCCGTAACGCGCCCGCACAAAGGCTGTCACCTCCTCATCCTCGCGATCAGGCATCAGCCACCCGCACCCTTAGCTTCAATCTCACGGCCACTACTTACGCCCTCGACCCCAGCAAACGTTGCCGTGACTCCAGAACCTTTGACCGGCCAGGTCCGCCGGATCCTCGCCGTCCTGGGACCCCGCCCCCGGAGGGTGCCGCCACCATCCGCACCCGCGCCCCCGGCCGCCCGCGCCAGCGGACAACACGTGTCGTCTGCCAACGAGGTTGGGGTCTGTGGATCTAAAGGTGTTTCCGGCCTGACCTGCCGGGCGTTGTGCCTGGTGAGGAGGGTGCCGTGATGACCGCGACACTGAACGATCA
>NZ_JBIAZG010000009.1:0-242698 GCF_042898885.1 Micromonospora sp. NPDC000316 | reverse complement strand
ACACGGCGCTGAACATGATCGCCGATCGGGTCCTGGCGGCCCGGGACGAGACCTGGGAGGACGTCGACGACGAGGGCCGGCCGCTCAACCGCACGCTGGGTATCTCCAGTTTGGGTGGGGCGACGCTCGACAACGAGGAGAACTACCTCATCAAGAAGTTGTTCACCGCGATGGGGGCGCTCCAGATCGAGAACCAGGCTCGTATTTGACACTCCGCCACCGTCCCCGGTCTGGGGACCAGCTTTGGTCGCGGCGGCGCCACCCAGTTCCAGCAGGACCTGTCGAACTCCGACCTGATCGTGATTCAGGGTTCGAACATGGCCGAGGCGCATCCGGTGGGTTTCCAGTGGGTGATGGAGGCCAAGCGTCGTGGCGCGAAGGTGTTCCACGTCGACCCGCGGTTCACGCGTACCAGTGCGGTGGCTGACTCGTATCTGCCGATCCGGGCGGGCACGGACATCGCGTTGCTGGGTGGGGTGGTGCGCTACATCCTGGACAACGAGCTGGACTTCCGGGAGTACGTGGTCGCCTACACCAACGCCGCGACGATCGTGACCGAGGAGTACCGCGACACCGAGGACCTGCACGGGCTCTTCTCCGGCTTCAACGAGGACAACGCCAGCTACGACCAGACCAGCTGGCAGTACGAGGGGAACGAGGAGAACGGCTCGGTCCACGACACCGAGACGCAGCGGGAGACCGCGGCCGGCTTGGAACACGAGTCGCACGGCGCGCCGGTGGGCGGGCAGACCCAGCGGGACGAGACGTTGCAGCACCCGCGCTGCGTCTACCAGATCCTGAAGCGGCACTACGCCCGGTACACGCCGGAGATGGTGGAGCGGGTCTGCGGCATCCCACAGGAGAAGTTCCTCGAACTGGCGCAGGCGTGGACGGCGAACTCCGGCCGGGAGCGAACGAGCATGCTCGTCTACTCGGTGGGCTGGACACAGCACAGCGTGGGTGTGCAGTACATCCGGACCGGGGCGATCATCCAGCTGCTGCTGGGCAACATGGGGCGCCCCGGTGGCGGGGTCATGGCGCTGCGGGGGCACGCCAGCATCCAGGGCTCGACGGACATTCCGACGCTGTTCAACCTGCTGCCGGGTTACCTGCCGATGCCGCACCACGCCGACCACCCCACCCTGGACGAGTGGGTGGACAGCATCCGGCACCCGGGCCAGAAGGGCTTCTGGGGCAACGCCCGCGCCTACGGGGTGAACCTGCTCAAGGCGTACTGGGGTGACGCGGCCACCGCCGAGAATGACTACTGCTACGGGTACCTGCCCCGGATGACCGGCGACCATGGCACGTACCAGCAGGTGTTGGACATGATCGACGGGAAGATCAAGGGGTACTTCCTGCTCGGTCAGAACCCGGCGGTCGGCTCGGCGCACGGCCGCGCGCAGCGGCTCGGCATGGCGAACCTGGACTGGTTGGTGGTCCGCGACCTGTTCATGATCGAGAGTGCGACGTTCTGGCAGAACGCGCCGGAGATCGAGACCGGTGAGATCGTGCCGGAGGAGTGCCGCACCGAGGTGTTCTTCCTGCCCGCCGCCTCGCACGTGGAGAAGGAGGGCACGTTCACCCAGACGCAGCGGCTGTTGCAGTGGCGCGAGAAGGCCGTCGAACCGCCGGGCGACGCCCGCTCCGAGCTGTGGTTCTTCTACCACCTCGGCCGCATCATCCGGGAACGCCTGGCGCAGTCGACCCGCCCCCGCGATCGGGCGCTGCTCGACCTGAACTGGAACTACCCAACCCACGGCCCGAATGCCGAGCCCAGTGCCGAGGCCGTGCTGTACGAGATCAACGGGTATGACGTGGCAAGCGGCCGACCGCTGTCGAGCTACACCGAGATGACCGACGACGGCTCCACCGCCGGCGGCTGCTGGATCTACACAGGCGTGTACGCCGACGGCGTCAACCAGGCCGCCCGGCGCAAGCCCGGCGCGGAGCAGTCCCTGGTGGCTCCGGAGTGGGGCTGGGCCTGGCCGTCGAACCGGCGGATCCTCTACAACCGTGCCTCCGCCGACCCGGACGGCAGGCCGTGGAGCGAGCGCAAGAAGTACGTCTGGTGGGACTCGGACAAGGGCGAGTGGACCGGCTACGACGTGCCGGACTTCGAGAAGACGAAGCCACCGTCGTACCGGCCGCCGCCCAACACCTCGGGCGTGGCGGGCATCGCCGGCGACGACCCGTTCATCCTCCAGGGCGACGGCAAGGGCTGGTTGTACGCGCCGAGCGGCGTCCTCGACGGGCCGCTGCCCACGCACTACGAGCCTGTCGAGTCGCCGGTGCGCAACCCGCTCTACCGCCAGCAGGCCAACCCGACCCGCAAGGTCTACACACACCCGATCAACACGCTCAACCCGAGCCCGCCGGAGGAGCACAGCGACGTCTTCCCGTACGTGTTCACGGTCAGCCGGCTCACCGAGCACCACACGGCGGGCGGGATGAGCCGTACGGTGCCGCACCTCGCCGAGTTGCAGCCGGAGATGTTCGTCGAGGTGTCGCCGGAGTTGGCGGTCCTGCGCGGGCTGACCCATCTGGGCTGGGCACACCTGATCAGCACCCGCGCGGCCATCGAGGCGAAGGTGCTGGTGACGGACCGCATCACCCCGCTGCGGGTGGACGGCCGGATCATCCACCAGGTGTGGCTGCCGTACCACTTCGGCTACGAGGGCCTGGTGACCGGCGACTCGGCGAACGACCTGTTCGGCATCACGCTCGACCCCAACGTGCTGATCCAGGAGAGCAAGGTCGGCACGTGTGACGTACAGCCCGGACGACGCCCGAGAGGACAGGCCCTGTTGGACCTCGTCTTCGACTACCGGCGGCGGTCGGGCAACCTGAGCCACCGCTACCCACCGATGGTCACGACCGACGTCGCCGACAGCAGCAGCGACCAGGAGGCCTGACCGATGCCCCACGCCAACGCCCTGTACGGCCCGCTCGACCCGGCGCCCGACGCCGGCTACGTGGACGCGCCGCCGCGGATGGGGTTCTTCACCGACACGAGCGTCTGCATCGGCTGCAAGGCCTGCGAGGTGGCCTGCAAGGAGTGGAACCTGGTCCCGGAGAGCGGTCTGGACCTGCTGGGGATGTCGTACGACAACACCGGAGCGTTGACCGCGAACTCGTGGCGACACGTCGCGTTCGTCGAGCAGCCCCGCTCGGCAGGCTGGGCGACCCCGGCGTTCGGAGGCGACCCGGACGGGCCGACGGTCAGCCCCGCGACGGCTGCGGTCGGCGCGCGTACCACTGTCGACACCGGCACGAACCCGGGCCTGCCGCCCGGATCGCCCGGCGCGGCGGCCCGGATGGCGGCCGGGCCGGAGTTTCTGGGGATGCCGGGTGCGCAGCCGCCGGGTCGGGGCACGGGTGTGGAGGGGCGTACGGACTTCCGCTGGTTGATGATGTCGGACGTGTGTAAGCACTGCACTCATGCGGCTTGCCTGGATGTGTGTCCGACGGGTTCGTTGTTTCGGACGGAGTTTGGGTCGGTGGTGGTGCAGGAGGACATCTGTAATGGGTGTGGGTACTGCATTTCGGCGTGTCCGTATGGGGTGATTGATCAGCGTAAGGGTGATGGTCGGGCGTGGAAGTGCACGCTGTGTTATGACCGGTTGGGTGTGGGGATGACGCCGGCGTGTGCGCAGGCGTGTCCGACGGAGTCGATTCAGTTCGGGCCGTTGGGGGAGTTGCGGGAGCGGGCGGCGGCGCGGGTGGCGGCGTTGCATGAGCGGGGCGTGCCTGAGGCGCGGTTGTACGGGGATGATCCGAACGATGGTGTGGGTGGTGATGGTGCGTTCTTCCTGTTGTTGGATGAGCCGGAGGTGTACGGGTTGCCGCCGGATCCGGTGGTGACGACGCGGGACCTGCCGGCGATGTGGAAACGCGCAGGCCTCGCCGCACTGACGATGGCCGCCGTCACGGCTGTCGCGTTCCTCGGCAGGCGACCATGACCGGCGCGACACCACCGAACGAACCCGTCGGCTCCCGATTCCGCGAGTTCCAGGCCGGCCTCGACAAACCCGACGGGCACCGTCGTCGAGGGCGCGACGGCGAGCAGCTCACCGTGCCGCCTGCCGACTTCACCGCCTACTACGGCCGGCCGGTGCTCAAACCGCCGGTGTGGAAGTACGACATCGCCGGGTACCTCTTCACCGGTGGCCTCGCCGCCGGAAGCGCGCTGATCGGTGCGGGCGCTCAGCTGACCGGGCGCCCCGACCTGCGCAAGGTGGGCCGGTGGACGGCCCTCGGTGGCGTCGCCGCCAGCACGTACCTGCTGGTCCACGACCTCGGGCGGCCGGCCCGGTTCCACCACATGCTCCGGGTCGCCAAGCTGACCTCGCCGATGTCGGTCGGCACCTGGATCCTCGCCGCCTTCGGGCCGCTGGCCGGCGTGGCGGCGGTCGCCGAGCTCGCGCCCCTGCTCCCGCAGCACGGCGTGCTCGGTCTCGCCCGCCGGCTGGCGCTCCCCGTCGGCAACGCCGCCGGCCTGGCCGCCGCCGCCACCGCGCCGGCACTTGCCACGTACACGGGGGTGTTGCTCGCCGACACCGCCGTGCCGTCCTGGCATGAGGCGTACCCGTCATTGCCGTTCGTCTTCGCCGGCAGCGCGCTCGCCGCCGCGTCCGGGATCGGCCTGATCGCGGCGCCGGCAACCCAGACCGCACCCCTGCGGCGGCTCGCTCTCGCGGCCGCGACCGTCGAGTTCGCCGGCGGTCACCGGCTGGAGCGGATGGGCCTGACCGGCGAGCCCTACGTACGCGGGCGCAGCGGCCGTCTGGTGAAGGCCGGCCGGGTGCTGCTCGCCGTCGGCACCGCAGCGGCGCTTGTCAGCCGCCGCAGCCGACTCCTCGCGGCGATCTCCGGCGCGGCTCTCGTCGCCTCGTCGGTCGCCACCCGGTTCGGCGTCTTCGAGGCGGGCAGGGTGTCGGCCCGCGATCCGAAGTACACGGTCGTGCCCCAGCGGGAGCGCCTCGCCGAGAAGTCGACGACACGGCTCTGAACAGCGCAGCGATCAGGGAAGGCACCCCTCGGGGTGCCTTCCCTGATGTCCGGTACGACCGCGTCAGCCGGTGAACAGCTTCGCGGCGGTGATCGCGGTCTGGACGATGCCGTACCCAAGGAGCACCGCCACGAGCAGCCACGACAACCAGAGCCGGCCGGTCTGAGCGCCGACGTGCTGGGGCACCGGCGGTTGGCTCTGCGGGCCGAGGGCGACCGGCTCGGTGACACTGGCCTTGGCCACGGGCGACGTCTTTCCTCGATCCGGCTCGTGGAACCGCTCGGGCACGGCCCGGACCAGCAGGTTGGCGATGAACCCGATGGCGAGGACGCCGACCATCGTGAACAGCGCGGGCCGGTACGCCGAGGCGGTGAGCGTGCCGGGCTTGCCCTGCGCGTCGAGGATCCCGTTGACGATGAGCGGGCCGGCGACGCCCGCCGCCGACCACGCGGTCAGCAGCCGGCCGTGGATGGCGCCGACCTGGAAGGTGCCGAAGAGGTCGCGCAGGTACGCGGGCATTGTCGCGAAGCCGCCGCCGTAGAAGGAGATGATCGCGGCGGCGATCAGCACGAAGACAGCTGTGGCGGAGTGCCCGGCCACGGCGAGCAACGCGTACAGCACCATGCCGAGACCCAGGTAGATCATGTAGATGGGCTTGCGGCCGATGAGGTCGGACGTCGTCGACCAGACGAACCGCCCGGCCATGTTGAACAGCGACAGCACCCCCACGAAGCCGGCCGCCGCCGACACCGAGACGGCCGTGGTCCCGTTGTCCCGGAAGAAGTCCTGGATCATCGGGCTGGCCTGCTCCAGGATGCCGATGCCCGCCGTGACGTTGCAGAACAGCACGATCCACAACAGCCAGAACGCCCGGGTGCGCACGGCGTTCGACGCGGACACGCTTGCCCTCGTCACAAGCGGCCGGCTGGCGACGCTCGCGGGGTCGAACCCGGCGGGCCGCCAGTCCGGCGCGGGAACGCGGACGTTGAACGGGCCGAACATCATGATCACGAAGTAGCCGATGCCGAACGTGACGAAGAGCGCCACGAGGGCGCTTCCCGACGCCACTGCGGCCGGGTTGTCGGGGTTGTAGCCGGAGTCGTAGAGGGAGAGCAGTTGGCGGGCGAGCGGGCCGGCGACCAGGGCGCCGCCGCCGAACCCCATGATGGCCAGGCCGGTGGCGAGGCCCGGCCGGTCCGGGAACCACTTGATGAGGGTCGACACGGGCGAGATGTAGCCGATGCCGAGCCCGATGCCGCCGATGACTCCGTAGCCGAGGTAGAGCAGCCAGAGTTGGTGGGTGGCGATGCCGATCGCGCCCACCAGGAACCCGGTGGCCCAGAAACAGGCCGAGGCGAACATCGCCCGGCGCGGTCCGTTGCGCTCTACCCACCGGCCGCCCACCGCAGCGGACGAGCCCAGCATGACGATGGCGATGCTGAAGATCGCCCCGATGGCCGTCTGACTGGTGTCGAAGTGGGCGATGAGGGAGTTCTTGTAGACACTCGTCGCGTACACCTGCCCGATGCAGACGTGCACGGCCAGCGCCGCGGTCGGGATGAGCCAGCGGCTGTATCCCGGGGGAGCGACGGTGTGCCGAGGGTTGAATACCGACAGCATGGACATCGTCCGCGCCTCCTGCGGCTGAGTAGGCCGACGGCGGTGCAGGGCTGTCGTCTCGGCAGTTGGCCGAGCGCCGCCAGCGGCGGCCCGTGCACGCCTGCGTCAGCCGTGGCCGGCTGCATTCTCACGTTACGTGGCGGCCGGTTCGCACCCTGTCGTTACGGCAAAACGCGAGTACGGAGACGTCGGCGTCGGAGGGGGTGGGTGTCAGTTCGTTCCCTTTGCTCTGCTTCAACCGACGCAACACTCACGGCCCGAAACCGTTGCGCGGGTTGAAGCAGAGCAAAGGCAGCAGACAATGCCCCAGCCAGCCAGCCAGCCAGCCAGCCAGCCAGCCAGCTAGCCAGCAGGCGGACGCAGAACGGGGGCGGGCCGACCGGCCCGCCCCCGACTGTCGTCGTACGCCTCAGTGAACCGCGGCCTTCGCGGCTGCCTCCTCCTGGGCGCGTCGCTCGTCACCGCTGAGGGTGTGCAGCGGCTTCTCCTTGATGAACAGCACGACGATAAGCGCGAGAAGCGCGATCGGGGCACCGACCAGGAAGAGGTCGGCGGTCGCGATGCCGTAGACGTCCTGGATGATGAGCCGCACCGGCTCGGGCAGGGTGGACAGGTCGGGCACCTCGGCGGTGCCGCCGCCGGTCGCCGCCGGGCCGAGCCGCTCGGTGGTCAGCGAGGTCACCCGGCTGGCCAGGACCGCGCCGAGCGCGCTGACCCCGATGGCACCGCCCATACTGCGGAAGAACGTCAGCACGGAGGTCGCGGCGCCGAGTTCGTGGGCGGGGACGTCGTTCTGTGCGGCGAGCACGAGGTTCTGCATGAGCATGCCGACGCCGATGCCCAGCACGGCCATGTAGATCGACAGGATGACGATCGAGGTGTTGGCGTCGATGGTGCCCAGGAGCGCCATCCCGACGGTCATCACCGCGGCGCCGGCCACCAGGAAGGCCTTCCACCGGCCGTACTTGGTGATGAGCTGGCCAGCCACCGTCGACGACACGAGCAGACCGAAGATCATCGGGAGGCTCATCAGGCCCGCGACGGTGGGTGACTTGCCCAGCGAGATCTGGAAGTACTGCGACAGGAAGACGGTGCCGCCGAACATCGCGACACCGACAAGCACGCTGGCGACAGTGGTGAGCGAGACCGTGCGGCTGCGGAAGATCGTCAGCGGGATGATCGGCTCGGCCGCCCGCGACTCGACGAACACGGCGAATCCCAGCAGGACCAGGCCGCCGATGACCATCAGGGCCGTCCAGCCGGAGGCCCAGTCGAACTTGTTGCCGGCCAGGGACGACCAGATCAGCAGCGTGGAGACGCCCGAGGTGATGAGCAGAGCGCCCAGCCAGTCGATCTTGACCTTGCGGCGGACGACCGGGAGGTGCAGGGTGCGCTGCAGCAGGGCGATGGAGATGATGCTGAACGGGACGCCGATGAGGAAGCACCAGCGCCAGCCAAGCCACGACGTGTCGACGAGAACCCCACCGATCAGCGGACCGGCGATGGTGCCGACGCCGAAGACCGCGCCGAAGATGCCGGCGTAGCGGCCCAGCTCACGCGGCGGGATCATGGCCGCCATGACGATCATGGCAAGCGCCGTCATACCGCCGGCGCCGACGCCCTGGACGACACGGCTGACCAGCAGCACCTCGACGTTCGGCGTGAAGCCCGCGATGAGTGAACCCACCACGAACAGCCCCAGCGAGAGTTGGATCAGCAGCTTCTTGCTGTAGAGGTCGGCCATCTTGCCCCACAGCGGCACGGTCGCCGTCATGGCGAGCAGTTCGCTCGTCACGATCCAGGTGTAGACGGTCTGGCTGCCGTTCAGGTCGGCGATGATCCGCGGCAGCGCGTTCGCCACCACCGTGGAGGCGAGGATGGACACGAACATGCCGACCATCAGGCCGGAGAGGGCCTGGAGAACCTCCCGACGCGACATGCGCGTGCCGACGGCGGCGGTGTCGGCGGGCGGGATGGTGGTGGTCATTGACGCTCCCTTGTCGGGTTTGTAGCGGAGTGGTTGGCCCCGATGCGGACGCGACGGGGCTTGCTGGCTGGCCCCGGAGCGGACGCGGCGGGGCGGCTGGTGGGTCAGGAGGGGGTCGTCGGATCCGGCAGGCCGGCGGCGACCGCGGCGAACGCCTCGTCCACGAAGTCGCGCAGGGGCCGGGTGTCGTCGCCGGAGGCCCAGCGCAGCAGCGCGGTGCGGAAGGCGGCACTGGTCACGGCGACCACAAGCGGCGGGTGGGCATGGTCGGTGCCCACACCGAGGCGGGTGGCGATGATCGTGACCATGTCCCGCTCGGTAGCGATGTTGCCGGCCACCAGCCGGGGCAGCAGCGCGGGGTTCTGAGCGATGACGGCCAGCCGCAGTCGCCACAACTCCCCGTCGGCCTGGATCGCGTCGATCACCTCGTCGAGGGCGAGCCGGACGGCCCGCATCGCCGGCACCCGCGTCTCGACGGTGGCCAACCGCGCCACGACAGGGTTGCCGTCGAGCGCCGGATCGTCGGTGAGCGCCTCGTCCTTGCAGGCGAAGTAGTTGAAGAAGGTCCGCGAGGAGACGTCTGCGGCCTCGCTTATCTCCTCGACCGTCACGTGCTCCAGGCCGCGTTCGGCGACCAGCCGCAGCGCGGCGGCGGTCAGTGCGGCACGGGTCTGCGCCTTCTTACGGTCCCGACGTCCGGTGGGGGCGTTGTCGGTGTCGGTCACGTCGGCGAGGCTAGGGGCCAACTTGCGCGTACTGCAAGTTTTTAGTCTGTGAAGTGATTTTCCTGACCCGCGCTGCCGGCCGGCGATCGACTGTCGGCGCGGGGCACGGCGCCCGTGGTCTCCAGGATGAGCGCGGCGACCAGGTCCGGGTCGTCGCTCATCGGCACGTGCCCACAGCCGGGCAGCGTCACCACCCGGGCCGCAGGCAGCCCGGACCGGGCGCGCTCGGCCTGGTGGACGCCGAAGATGCGGTCGCAGTCACCCCAGCCGATGGTCACCGGCACCGCCGCGTCGGCGAGCCGGACACCGTCGAAGCGGTAGTCGCGGGCGGCTCGGGCCACGGCGGCGAAGCCGAGGCCGCGCCGCAGGGCGAGCGCGTCGCCGAACGCGCGGTCGGCGTCCAGCAGCGTCGGGCGGGCCACGAGCGACCCGAAGCACACCGTCCGCAGGTACGCCGAGCGCAGCGCGACGCGCATGATCGGGGCGGGCAGGTACGAGTTGACCCGCAGCAGCCGGAGGATGGCAAGTGCCCGGCGGCGCTCGGCAGGCGTGAAGAAGCCGGCGGGGGAGAAGGCGGTGGCCGAGGCGACCGCCCCGCTGGCGGCGAGTTCCAGGCTGATCGCCCCACCGAGGCTGTAACCGGCCACGTGCGGACGGTCCAACCCCCATTCGGTCAGGACCGGCAGGACCGCGGCGACTGTGGCGGCCATGTCGGCGGGCATGCCGTCGGCGGGCATCGGGGAGTTGCCGAACCCGGGCAGGTCCAGCGCGATCACCTCGTGGTGGGCGGCGAGCCTGTCGAACACCGGCTCCCATGCCTGGTGGCGGTGGCCGATGCCGTGGATGAGCACGAGCGGCTCGCCGCTGCCTCCGCGACGGACGTGGACGCTCACCGCCGTCCTCCCACCGACGTCCTTCCGAAGGAACGTCCGAGCTGGCGTACCTCGTCCTCCATCTCGCCGACCATCGTTCGGCCGCCGAAACGGGAGATCAACGCGTCCGAGAAGCCGCTCAGCACCACCGGCCGCAGCGCCTGCACCAGCGCCAGCGAACGTGGCACGTACACCTTGCGCTTTCGGCGCTCGATGCCGCGCAGCAGGGCGTCTGCGCACTGCTCGACGGGGACGACTGTGGACAGCGGCCACGGCAGCCTGCGCAGCGTGGCGTCGAACGACGCCAGGTCGTCGCGGATGTCGCGGACCAGGTCGGTGTCGATCCAGATCGGGTGGGCGGTGCCGACGGTGACGCCGCGTGCCCGGCTCTCCAGGCGCAGCACGTTTGCGAACTGCTCCACGCCCGCCTTGGACGCGCAGTAGGCCGCCATGCCGGGCATCGCCGCGAAGGCGGCGGCCGACGAGATGATCAAGACGTGGCCACGGGTGGCGGTGACGTGCGGCAGGGCCGCGCTCACCGTGCGGATCACGCCGCAGAGGTTCACTTCGACGGTACGCACCAACGCGTCGACAGGACCGACCGCCACGGTGCCCAGGTTCGCGATGCCCGCGTTGGCGACGACCACGTCGATGCCGCCGAAACGGTCCACGGTGGAGGCGACAGCCTCGTCCAGCGCCGTCTGGTCGGTGACGTCGCACTCGTACCAGTGCGCGTCGAGCTCGGTGCTGAGCTGCTGGAGCAGCTCGCCTTCCAGGCCCACGAGGGCGACCCGCGCGCCCCGGGCGACGGCGTCGCGGGCCACCCGCGCTCCGATGCCGCGCGCCGCGCCGGTGATGAGCAGGGTCCTGCCCGCCAGGTCATACCGCATCGGCGTGCTCCCGTTCTGTTTCGTTGGGGGTGCGGTCAGCCGGAACGACCCGGTGGTCGGCCGGACGGAAGCGGCGCAGCCGCAGCCGGAAGCTGGTGGCGAAACCCGGCCAGATGGTGGTGTTGCGGCCGGTGGCGTCGAGATACCAGCTCGAACAGCCGGTCTGCCAGACGGTGCCTGTCATCTTCTTGTCGACCCGCTCGGTCCAGCGTCGTTGCGCCTCGGCGGTGGGCTCGATGGCCTGGATGCCCCTGGCCCGCATGTGGCGCAGCGCCGCGACGACCAGGCGCAGCTGCGCCTCGATCATCAGCACCACCGAGGTGTGTCCGAGCCCGGTGTTGGGGCCGAGCAGGAAGAACAGGTTGGGGAAGCCGGCGATTGTGGTGCCCTGGTACGCGTGCATGCTGGGGGTCCAGGCCTCGCTCAGGTTGCGTCCGTCCCGGCCGTGGATGAGCCGCACGACTGGGGAGTCGGTGACGTGGAAGCCGGTGCCGAGGATGATCGTGTCCGCGCGGTGGTGCACACCGTCGGCGGTGACCAGACCGTCCGGCACGATCCGGGTGATGCCTGCGGTGACCACGTCGACGTTCGGCTGGGTGAGCGACGGCCAGTAGTCGTTGGAGATCAGCACCCGCTTGCAGCCCATCGCGTACCGGGGGGTGAGCTTGTCCCGCAGGGCCGGGTCGGTGACCTGACGCCGCAGCGTCCGCAGGGACAGCCGCGAGGCGAGGCGGTTGACGGTCGGGTGCAGGAAGCCCAGGCCCATGCCCTCGCGTACCAGATAGAGCCATGCGCGGGCGGCCCGCTGCGTGCCGGGCACCGCGCGGAACGCGGCCTGCTCGGCGGGGCTGATGCGGCGCGAGCGCCGCGGCATGATCCAGGCGGGGGAGCGCTGGAACAACGTCAGCTTCTCGACGGCCGGCTGGATCTGCGGCACGAACTGGACCGCCGACGCGCCGGTGCCGATCACCGCGACGCGGCGGCCGGTCAGGTCGTGGTCGTGCCGCCAGCGGGCGGAGTGGAAGACCGTGCCGGCGAAGTCATCGATCCCGGGCAGGTCGGGGACGGCGGGTTCGCTCAGCGGCCCGGCCGCGCAGATCAGGACCCGGGCGGTGTGGTCGCCACCGGAGGTACGCAGCAGCCAGCGCTGGCGCGTGTCGTCCCAGCGGGCATCGAGCACCTCGTGGCGCAGCCGCACCTTCGGGCGTATCCCGAAGCGGTCGACGCAGCCGCGCAGGTAGTCCCAGATCTCCGGTTGGCTGGAGAAGGTGTTCGACCAGCGCGGGTTGGGGGCGAAGGAGAAAGAGTAGAGGTGCGACGGTACGTCGCAGGCGCAGCCGGGGTAGGTGTTGTCGCGCCAGGTGCCGCCGACCTCGTCGCCCCTGTCGAAGACGAGGTAGTCGGTGAAGCCGGCCCGTTGCAGGGCGACGGCGGCGCCCAGGCCGCCGAAGCCGGCGCCGACGATGGCGATGTCCGTCTCCATCACTCCTCCGTGTCCTCCGATTCGGCACGTGGTGGCCAGGGTGGCTCGCCCACGCCGGTGACCCGTACGCCGCCCCACGGATCGATCTCGGCCAGTCGGGCGGGTCGGGCCTGGTCGGCGATGCGCAGTTCGACGTCGCGCCGGCCGGAGCGCACCAGACTCGCCACCGTCGGGTCGGGCTCGATTCGACCACCCCAGTGGTAGCGGCCGTCGACCGGCTCCCACCGCCCGCTGAGGTGTGCCCGGACCGGGGTGCCCGCGACGCTCGCCGGGCCGTGGTAGCTCACGGCACGACCCGCTCGTGGGCTCGGGTGAGCTCGGGTGGCAGGTCGGCGCTGGCCCGGACCCCCTCGATCCCGCTCCACAGCAGAGCGGTCAGGTAGTCGGTGAGAGCGGCCCGGCTGATCGGCTGGCCGTGCGTGGTCCACCAGTCGCCGACCGCCTGCACGAACCCCACGAGGCCGTACGCCCAGGGTTCGGCCGGGCCGGCGTCCAGGCCGAGCGCGCGGAGCCGGTCGCCGATCACCCGGGCCAGCCCGGCGGCCACCTGCCGGCTGGTCCCGGCGACGACCTGGTGGATGCCGGGCTGGCCGGACTGGCGCATCAGGAACCGGTAGAGCGTGGGCTGTGACTCGATTACGCCGAGGTACGCGTCGATCGTCGCCCGCACGAGGTCACGCTCCTCGCGGACCTGGTCGATCGCGGGCGCGATGGCGTCGACGACCCGGGCCGCCACCACTTCGCTCACCGCGACCCAGAGCTGCGCCTTGTCGGCGAAGTAGCGGTAGAGCACCGGCTTGCTGACGCCCGCGGTGGCGGCCACCTGGTCCATGTCGACGTCCGGCCCGTGCCGCAGCAGGGCCTGCACGGCGGCGCCGACAAGTGCGTGTCTGCGCTGCTCGCGGTGGTCCGCCCAGCGATCGCGACGGCCGTTGCTCTTGACCTTCGGCTCGCCGTCTGCGGCCGCTGTCGGCGGGTCGGATCCATTGACATCCTTGCGCGGCGATTGCATGCTACCACTCGTAACAGTTACCGGTCGTCACGTCAATATGGAGGGACCATGGAGACGACGGAACCCGAGGGTACGGCGCTTGCCGAGCGACTGCTCACGTCGTCGCTGCGGACCAGCTACGACCCGGTTGTCGAGATCGACTGGGACGCACCGCACGCCCCGGGCGCCTACTGGCTCCCGCCGCACCGCAGCAGCCTCTACGGCACTCCACTCTGGTCCGGCCTCAGCGAGGAACAGCGCGTCGAGCTCACCAAGCACGAGGTGGCGAGCGCCGCCAGCGCCGGGCTGTGGTTCGAGACGATCCTCATGCAGATGCTGATCCGGCAGTACTACGACGACGACCCCACCAGCCGGCACGCCCAGTACGCGCTGACCGAGGTCGCCGACGAGTGCCGGCACTCGATCATGTTCGGTCGGCTGATCGAGGCGACGGGCTGCCCCGTCTACCGGGCGAGCCCGGTCGACCACTGGCTCGGCCGTTTCCTCAAGGCCACCGCAAGCGGCCCCCGGATGTACGCCGCGATCCTCATCGCCGAGGAGATCCTCGACGCGTTCCAGCGCGAGATCATGGCCGACGAGTCGCTGCAACCGCTGATCCGGATGGTCTCGCGCATCCACGTCGTGGAGGAGGCGCGACACGTCCGGTTCGCCCGCGACGAGTTGGTCCGCCAGGTCGCCGCCGCCGGCCCGGTCGGGATGGCGTACGCCCGACTGCTGATCGGTCGCGCCGCCTATACGATCGCCAACCGCCTCGTCCACCCGAGCGCCTACGCGGCAGTGGGCATCCCGCCGCAGGTGGGCCGGGCAGCGGCCCGCGCCAACCCGCACTGGCGGGCCACCCTGCGCTGGTCGGCGGCCCGGGTGCACGGCCACCTCGCCGACGCCGGTCTGGTGGCCGGGCCGGGTCGGCTGCTGTGGGAACGCGCCGGGCTGATCTGACGGCGGCACCGGGGCGTTCGAGCCGAGCACCAGTTCGGCAGCACGGTTGTCCCCGGGGCCGCTGCGAGGCTGCCCACATCAGGCAGGCGTCAGGCGCGCCCGATCCGAGGCTCCTGCCGGTCGGTGAGCAGCAGGCCGACGCCGCGCACCGCCTCGATCGTCGTGGCGGTGCCGAGGTCGAGCAGTTTGCGCCGCAGGCGCTTCACAAGGGACTGCACGTCGGCCTTACGCTCGCGCCCCTCGTCGTGCCAGACCGACCGGTGCAGCTCGGCGTAGCTCCACACCCGGACCGGCTCGGTGGTCAGGCAGGTGAGCAGGGCGCGTTCCAACCGGGTGAGGTCGACCTCGCGGGCCCCGTACCGTGCGGTGGACCGGGCCGAGTCGATGACCAGGGTGAGGTCGGCCACCACGGTGGGCGTCGGCCCGGCCGGTGACTCGTCGGGCGGCCCGGCCGGCTGCGGCGACCCGATCAGCCGGCGCAGCTCGTCGAGGTCGGCCACCAGCAGCAGTGGCGCGATGCCCTCGAGACGTTCCGCGAGCCGGATCCGCTCGGTCGCCGACGGGGTCACCGCGATCAGGAGTGGGAACGGCTCGTCGCTCGCAGCCGCCCCGCCCACCGCAGCTTCATCGTCCTCGGCCACCACACCCGCCCGGGATAGATGGGCATTTCTGCCCAGCTCTCGTCATGATCCTGACAGTGATTGGCAAGCGCACCGCCAGCAGGGCAACCGTTAGCGACAAGTTGCTCACGGCAAGTTCTTGATCGTCTGTTCCTCTCGATCATAGTGTCCACTCGGGCAACCGGCGTGACCCGCGCGGTGCATGGAGGGGCATGAAGGGGTTCGTCAGCTCGGCACGGCGGCGAACCAACCGCACCCTCACCATGGCCCACAACACCCCTGGGTCGTTCTGAGGGAGGCAGCACCGATGTTCAGACGTCCACAACGGAGACGCACAGCTAGATCACTGGTGAGCGCCAGCGCGGCGGTTATCCTCGCCGCCACAGGCCTGGCCGCCATCGGCTCGAGCGCCCAGGCAGCGCCCGGCCAGATGGGGTCGGGCATCGCCGCGGGCGACAAGATCAGACCAGACCTCGCCAAGCAGCTCCAGGCCAAGAGCGCAGGGGACTTCTGGATCCGGTTCAAGGACCGGGCGGACCTCAGCAAGGCCAGCAGCATCAAGGACTGGACGAAGCGCGGCGCGGCGGTCGCCGAGGCGCTGCGAAAGACCGCCGACGCGAGCCAGGGCAAGATCCGGGCCGACCTCGACAGCTCAGGTGCTAAATACCAGACCTTCTGGGCCACGAACGCCATAAAGGTGAACAGCGGCTCGCTGGCGATGGTGCAGAAGTTCGCCACCTACAGCGAGGTCGAGGGTCTCTACGCCCCGGTCGAGTACAAGGTGCCCGAGACCGTCAAGGGCGCCGACGAGAAGACCGTGAACGCCCTCGAGTGGGGCATCGCCAACATCAACGCCGACGACGTCTGGTCCCAGTACGGCGTCACCGGCGAGGGCATCACCATCGCCAACATCGACACCGGCGTGCAGTTCGACCACCCCGCGCTTGTCAACTCCTACCGCGGCAACAACGGCGACGGGACGTTCGACCACAACTACAACTGGTTCGACGCCGCCGGCACCTGCGCGGCCGCGCCCTGTGACAACGATGGCCACGGCACGCACACCATGGGCACCATGGCGGGCTCCGCCGGCGCGAACCAGATCGGTGTCGCGCCCGGGGTCAAGTGGATCGCCGCGAACGGCTGCTGCCCCAGCGATGCCGCCCTGATCGAATCCGGTCAGTGGATGCTCGAACCGACTGACCTCGGCGGCCAGAACCCGGACGCCAGCAAGCGGCCGAACATCATCAACAACTCCTGGGGCACCCGGCTGCCGTCGAACGAGCCCTTCATGGAGGACGTGACGCTGGCCTGGACCGCGTCGGGCATCTTCGGTGTCTGGTCCAACGGCAACAGCGGGTCCGCCTGCCAGACCAGCGGGTCGCCGGGCAGCCTCGTCAGCAACTACTCCACCGGCGCGTACGACGTCAACAACAACATCGCGGGCTTCTCCTCCCGGGGCGCCGGGCAGAACGGCGAGATCAAGCCGAACATCTCCGCGCCGGGCGTGAACGTCCGGTCGAGCATCCCGGGCAGCTCCTACGCGAGCATCAGCGGCACCTCGATGGCCGCACCGCACCTCGCGGGCGCGATCGCGCTGCTGTACTCGGCCGCACCGTCGCTCGTCGGTGACGTCGACGCGACCCGCGCTCTGCTCAACGGCGCCGCCATCGACAAGGCCGACAGCCAGTGCGGTGGCACCGAGGCGGACAACAACGTCTACGGCGAGGGCCGGCTGGACGCCCTCGCGCTGCTCGACGCCGCACCGACAGGTGACGTCGGCACCCTCGCCGGCACGGTCACCGACGCGGCCACCGGCTCCCCGATCGCCGGCGCGACCCTGACCCTCACCGGCCCGACCGCGCGGGAGGTGACCACCGGGGCCGACGGGACGTACTCGACGCAGCTCCCGACCGGCACCTACCAGGTCGCCGTCTCCGCGTTCGGATACGGCTCCACCACGAAGTCGGCGACGATCACCAACCGGGTCACCACGACGCTCGACGTCGCACTGACGGCGGTGGCGAGCGTCAACATCACAGGTGCCGTCACCGATGGCTCCGGGCACGGCTGGCCGTTGTACGCCAAGGTGACCGTGACCGGCGTGTCGGGCGTCTACGACTACACCACGCCGTCCAACGGTCGCTACACCATCTCGTTGCCCGCCGGGCAGACCTACACCCTGAAGTACGAGCCGCAGTACCCGGGCTACCAGACCGTCACCAAGACGGTAGTGGTCGGCACGCGGAACGTGACCACTAACGTCGCGGTGCCGGTGGACACCACAAGGTGCACGACGGCGCCCGGCTACGAGTTCGGCGCCGACGGCGAGTACGAGACGTTCGACGGCACGACCACGCCGGCCGGCTGGACCGTCGTGGACAACGCGGGCAGCGGCCAGGTCTGGAAGTTCACCGACGACGGCAGGCGGGGCAACCTGACCGGCGGTTCCGGCAACTTCGCGATGATCGACAGTGACGCGTACGGTGCGGGCAACCGCCAGGACACCTCGCTTGTCAGCCCGGTGGTCAACCTGACCGGCGTCACCGCCCCGGTCATCCGGTTCAACCAGGACTTCAACCAGTTGGACCTGGACACCGCCGACGTCGACCTCAGCATCGACGGTGGCACCACCTGGGCGAACGTGCTCCGTCAGCGGACCGACGTCCGCGGGCCGAGGGTCACCGAGATCCCCATCCCGCAGGCCGCCGACAAGGCGCAGGTCCAGGTGCGCTTCCGCTACTACGAGGCCTCGTACGAGTGGTGGTGGGAGGTCGACAACGTCCTGATCGGCAGCCAGGTCACCTGTGTGCCTGTCGACGGCGGTCTGGTCGTCGGCAACGTCCGCGACAAGAACGACGACAGCTACATCAACGGCGCGACCGTCACCAGCAACGACCGGCCCAGCGAGAAGGCCGTCACCGTGGCGACCCCGGACGACCCGGGGCTGGCCGACGGCTTCTACTGGATCTACTCGACGCTCACCGGCACGCACAAGTTCACCGCCTCGGCCGGCAACTACACCAGCCAGAGCAAGCAGGTCGACGTCGAGCCCGACTGGGCGACCGCCACGAACTTCGCCCTCGCGGCGGGCCAACTGTCGGTGACACCCACCGAGTTGGACGCGACGCTCCAGATGCCCGGTGGCAAGACCAACAAGAAGTTCACCGTGACCAACACCGGCGGCGCGCCCGTCGAGGTCGGCTTCAGTGAGCGTGACAACGGCTTCGAGTTGCTGCGGGCGGACGGATCCCGGGTGACCCGGCAGCAGGTGCTCGGTGCCGCCGGTGCGCCGGCGCAACGGCTCAACGTCCCGACGTCGTTCGCCGCGAAGGCGTCCGGCATGGCACCGACGGTGACCGCCCCCGCGGTCGGCCCGCAGGCCGCGCCGTGGACGGACATCGCCGACTACCCGGCCAACATCATGGACAACCGGGTGGTGACCCTGGACGGCAAGGTGTACTCGATCGGCGGTGGCGACGGCAGCGCCTCCACCACGAAGAACTACGCCTACGACCCGACCGCGCAGACCTGGACGGCGGTCGCCGACCTTCCCGCCGCGCGCAACGCCCTGACGGTGGGCGTCGTGGACGGGAAGATCATCGCATCGGGCGGCTGGGGCGCGGACGGCCCGGCCAGCACCACCTGGTCCTACGACCCGGCGGCGAACACCTGGACCGAACGGGCCGCCAACCCGGCGCCGCGGGCTGCGGCCGGGCAGGCGGTCGTCGACGGCAAGCTGTACGCCATCGGTGGCTGCACCACCGCCGGCTGCCTGCCGATGTCGAACTCGGTCGTCCGGTACGACCCGGCCAGCAACGCCTGGGAGACGCTCGCCAACTACCCGAAGTCGGTGGCGTTCGCCTCCTGCGGCGGGATCGACGGGGTCGTCTACTGCACCGGCGGTAACGACGGGTCCGTCGCGCAGAAGGCCAGCTACGCCTTCGACCCAGGTGCCAACACCTGGACCGCCATCGCGGACGCGCCGGTCGACAACTGGGCCAGCTCGTACGCCGTGGCAAGCGGCAAGCTCCTCGTGGTGGGCGGTTCGCAGGGTGGGGCCATCAGCAACGCCGGCTTCGCCTTCGACCCGGCCACCAGCTCGTGGTCCAACCTGCCGAACGCCAACACCGCCCGATACCGGGGCGGCGCGGCGTGTGGCTTCTACAAGATCGGCGGCTCGTCGGGCAGCTTCAGCGCCGCTGCCGACAGTGAGGTACTGCCGGGCTTCGAGGGCTGCGCCGAGGCGGCGGCCGACGTCAGCTGGATGACGATCGACAAGTCGTCGGTCACCCTCGCACCGGGTGCGAAGGTCACGGTCACCGTCGGGATGACGGCGAACGTGGACCAGCCGGGCACCTACTCCGGTGCGGTAGCGATCAAGGAGAACACGCCGTACTCGGTGGCACCTGTCGAGGTGACCATGACGGCGACGCCCCCGAAGACCTGGGGCAAGCTGATGGGTACGGTGACCGGCACCAGCTGCCAGGGTGCGACCTCGCCGATCTCCGGCGCGGTGGTCCAGGTCGACTCGTGGGCGATGTCGTTCACGTTCGCGACCGACGCGGCAGGCAAGTACGCCTACTGGATGGACCGTCGCAACAACCCGCTCACGATGATCGTCGCCAAGGACGGCTGGAAGCCCCAGACCCGCAAGGCGAAGATCGACACCACCACTCCCACTGTGGAGAACTTCGGGTTGTCTCCGATCCGGTGCTGACGCCTGAGCGGTAGTGCACAAATCCGGCCCGCCTGGTCACCGACCAGGCGGGCCGGATCGTCTCGGCGGCGGTGCTCCGGATCGATCAGCTCAGCGCCGCAGCACGGCACCACGGCAGCACCGCCGCGCGGCGGTGCTGCCGGGCCGGTCTGCTGGGTGCGGCGCCTCAGACGGTGGCGAGCCGGAAGCCGACCCCGCGGACCGCGTCGATCGTGGCCGCGGCGTCGAGTCGGGCGAGCTTGCGGCGGACCCGCCGCACGACCGAGTGCATGTCGGACCCCCGCCCGAGGTGCCTGTTGCCCCACACCTCAAGGTGCAGCCGCTCGTAGGTCCAGACCTGCCCGGGTGCGTCGACCAGGCAGAGCAGGACGTCGTGCTCCAGCCGGGTCAGGTCGATCTCCTGGTCGCGCCAGCGCAGGACGCGACGGTCGGAGTCGACGGCCAGGTCGGGTGGAGGCGGCTGCGCTGCCGGCACCACGTCGGCGCGCGCGCTCGGCACCACGTCGGCGCGAACGGTCGGCACCACGTCGGCGCGTACCGTTTGTGCCGGCAGCGCGGCGACCGGTGGCATCTCGACCACCCCGAGAAACTCGCGCGCCTGGTCGACGTTCGAGACGATCAGGAACGCGTCGCTCCCGCCGAGCAGCCGAGCCAACTGCCGGCGTTCGGCCGGCGACGACGCGATGCCGATGACCAGCGATGCGACCGGAACCCCCTGCATGCCCCCACCCCTTCCGGTTGCCCACACTCACTCCGGATGGTTTCGTGCCGCCGACCGAAACATTGATCGACGTCTCGACCCTAGTGGCGGCGCGTCTCGGCTGGGTAAAACATAGTTGCATGTAAGCATGTGAATGGCTTTCAGGCCGTACCGCCACGGTCGGTTGGGCGGCACCGGCCTCTGCGCGTGCTGTCCTTCCGGCGGGATCGCCCGATTCTTCCCGCAAAGTCGCCTGCGGTTGTGACAGAACCAGGACACAGCACGGACGGATTCCGGACCTGGCGGACAGACGATGACTGGCATGTCGCTTCGATCGTCGTACCCCGTCGGCCGGTCGTCGGTCGTCTCCACGCTGCCGACGCCGACTGCCGTGCGACCGATGCCGCCCGGCCGCGTGGCCGCGCCCCTCGGCCTTCGGCTGCTCGGCGCGGCCGTGTGCTTCCTGCTCGCGCTGGGGCTGACCGGCGTGCTGTTCGTGTGGACGTACCCCGGTCAGTGGGTGGACGGACTGCTCCTGCCGCGCGCCGAGCGGGGTGGGGGTTACGAGCAGCAGACCGACCTGGTGGAGCCGGCAAAGGCAGTGTTGGCGACCTTCGGCGACCCGTTCCTGCTGGCGGCGCTGCTCGGCGGACTGCTGCTGGTGGGTCTGCTCGGCCGGCGGCTGCTGGCCGGCGTCGTGGGTGCCGCCCTGGTCGTCGGCGCGGTCCTGGTGTCCGGCGCGGCGAAGTCGGCGCTGCCTCGCCCGGATCTGGCGATCCAGAGCTCGACCACCCACAACAGCTTCCCCAGCGGTCATGTCGCGGTCGCGGCGGCCCTGCTGCTGGCGTACATGCTGGTCCTGCCCGGATGGGCCCGACGGTGGCTGGCGCTGCCGGGCACGGCGGGCGTGTCGGTGATCGGCGCGGCCACCATGATCGCGGGCTGGCACCGTTTCAGCGACGTGCTCGGCGGCGTCCTGCTGAGCGCGACGCTGTTCTGCCTGGCCGCCGCCGCCCTGGCGGCCCGGCCCGGCGGCACCGCGCTCCGGTCGCCCGACCGGCTGGACGGCGGCGGTGTCGCGGGCCGATTGGCCGAGGGCGCGGTGGGGCTTGTCGTCCTGGTCTGGGCGTCGATGGCGGTGGCGCCCGATCTGGCCGCGTCGGTGCGGCGGGGTCCGTTGCTGGCAATCGTGGCGGCGCTCGGGCTGACGATGCTGGTGGTGGGCGCTGCGGTGTTCCTGGTGCGGTCGGCGGATTTCGCGGCAGCCGCGCGCCCGCCGACACATCCGCCGGGCGCGCGGAGCGCGCGGCGGACAACCGGGACGCTCGCGTCCGCACCTCCTGACATGACGCATACCGACATCGGTGATTAGCGAGGTATTTCCGTGATGGGATACTTGGTGGCATGTCCCAGGTCCTGCTGATCGAAGATCACCAGACGGTCCGCGACGGGTTGCAACTGGCGCTGACGCGACAGGGCCACACGGTGGACGCCGTGGCGACAGGCGAGCAGGGGCTGCAACGGCTGCGCGGGGCAGATGTCGTGGTTCTCGACCTCATGCTGCCCGGCATGGACGGGTTCGAGGTCTGTCGCCGGATCCGGCAACTCGGCGATCTGCCGATCATCATGCTCACCGCCCGCAATGACGACATGGACGTGGTGGCGGGCCTGGAGGCCGGCGCCGACGACTACGTGGTCAAGCCGGTGCAGCCCCGGGTGCTGGAGGCCCGCATCCGTGCGGTGCTGCGCCGGACGGCTGTCGAGCCGAGGCGCGCCGACGGCGAATGGCCCGGCCTGCATCAGCACGGCGCCCTGACCATCGACCGAGCTGCACTTGTGGTCAGCAAGGACGGGACGCCCGTCAGCCTCGCCCCGACCGAACTGCGGTTGCTGCTCGAACTGTCCCACACGCCGGGGCAGGTGCTCAGCCGTCAGCAGCTGCTGGAGGCCGTGTGGGAGCACGGCTACCTCGGCGACTCGCGCCTGGTGGACGCCTGCGTGCAGCGGCTGCGCGCGAAGATCGAGGACGAGCCGTCGGCGCCTGTCTTCATCCAGACGGTCCGCGGATTCGGCTACCGATTCGGGCCGCTGTGACACCGTGGCGCCGGCTCGGCACCAGGGCTTCGGGCCTGCGGATCAGACTGATTCTGGCGTTCGCCCTGCTGGGCGTCACCACCACGGCGGTGGTGGCGAGCGGTAGCTACGTCCAGGCCCGTACCGTGATCCTCCAGCAGGCGCAGGACGCGGCGGTGGCGTCGTTGACCGACCAGATCGCGAAGGCCTACCCGATCCTCAACCCGCCGTCCAACCAGCAGGATCTCGACGTACTGGCCCAGAGCCTCGCCGACCGCGACGAGGCCGTGCTGGTCCGCTACCGGGACCTGTGGTCGTCGGGCCACGAGGTGACCGACCTGCTCACCCCGGAGCTGCGGGAGGCGGTCGGAAACGGGCGAATCGCCTGGCAACGCGCCATCCGCGGCGGGGTGCCCGTGCTGCTCATCGGCACCCAGCTGCGGATCGAGCGCTCCGAGGGCACCTCCGTGCCGTCCGGGCTGGAGGTCTACTCGGTGCGCAGCCTCGTCTCCGAGCAGCAGAGCATCGACCAGCTCGCCACCCGCGCGTGGTGGACCGGCGGGCTCTCCCTGATCCTCGCGGTCCTACTGGCCCTGCTGGCCTCGCGGGGCGTGCTGCGGCCCGTACGCGAGTTGGGTCGGGCGGCCCGGCGGCTCGGCGAGGGCGACCTGTCCACCCGGCTGACCGTCCGGGGCGTGGACGAGATGGCCGACGTGGCGCGGACCTTCAACGACACCGCCGGGAGACTGGAGCGGCAGGTCGGTGAGCTGCGGCGGATGGAGGCCGACGCCCGGCGCTTCGTCGCCGACGTGTCGCACGAACTCCGCACGCCGCTGGCCGCGATGACGGCGGTCACCGACGTGCTCGACGAGGAGGCGGACCGGCTGCCGGGGGACGCCGGCCGGGCCGCCCGGCTGGTCAGTCAGGAGACGCAGAGCCTCACCCAACTGGTAAACGACCTCATCGAGGTCAGCAGGTTCGACTCGGGCACGGCGCGGCTCGCCCTCGACGACGTCGATGTGGCCGCGGCGGTCACCGCGACCCTGCGGGTGCGGGGCTGGTCCGAGCGGGTGCGGGCGGAGCTGCCGCCGGGCGTGGTCGCGCGTGTCGACCCGCGTCGGCTCGACGTCATCGTCGCCAACCTGGTCGGAAACGCCTTCCGCCACGGCGCCGAGCCGGTGTCCGTACGCCTGAGCGCCGACCAGGACTGGATCACGATCGAGGTCAGCGACCAGGGCCCGGGATTGGACGCACAGGTGCTGCCGCACGTCTTCGACCGCCTCTACAAGGCCGACACCGCGCGGACCCGATCCGAGGGCAGTGGCCTCGGCCTCGCCATCGCCTGGGAGAACGCGCGTCTGCATCGCCACGACGGCCAGCCGGGAAGCCTCGTTGCCGGCAACGGCCCGAACGGCGGCGCGGTGTTCACGCTCCGCCTGCCCCGCCTGGCGTCGGACACGACAGACGACGGAGGCGTACGGTGAGCGGCCGTCGAGCCCAGCTGCTCGCGGTCGGGCTCCTGCTCGCACTGCTCGCCACGGGCTGCGGGGTCCTGCCCACCGACGTCATCAACGGCCGCCCCGCGGTGACCGGCCAGTCCGGCAGCGTCGGGGTCTACCTGATCGCGGACGGGCAGGTCGCGTTGGCGATCAGACCGACGAAGACGCCGTCGCCGTCGTCGCCCCCGCCGGCCGAGGTGCTCGCCATGCTCGCGCAGGGCCCCAGCGATGCCGAGCGGCGTGTGGGGCTCACCAGCGAGGTGCCGGCAGGTGTCACGCCGGCCACTGTGGGACCGACGACCGACGGCCTCACCGTGAGGTTGACGGGTGCCGTGCGGTCGCTGTCGCCTCTCGCCGTCGACCAGATCGTGTGCACCGCTGTCGATGCCGCGACAGCCGCTGGCCAGGGGCAGTTCTTCGTCCCTGTCACACTGGTCGGGCCGGACGGCACCCGCCCGGCCCAGGCCTGCCCGCTGGCGTGACGGGGGCGATGGCGCTGGCGTGACGGGGGCGATGGCCGCTCACGCCACGCTTACCGCCCGGGGCAGCCCGCCGATCGAGCGCTGGCCCGCACCGGCGAGCGCGCTGTCGATCAGGATGTCGAGCAGAGCGGGGAAGCCGATGCCGGCCCGCTGCCAGATCTGCGGGAACTGCGACGCGACAGTGAAACCGGGGAAGGTGTTGACCTCGTTCACGATCGGCTCCGCGCCCTCGCCGGCAAGGAAGAAGTCGACCCGCAGCAGCCCTCGACAGTCGAGGGCGTCGAAGGCGCGGATCGCGCGGTCCTGAAGCACGTCGGTGGTGGCGGCGTCGAGCGGAGCGGGGATCTCGAAGACCGCCCCTCCGTCGTACTTCGCGTCGTAGTCGAAGAAGCCGGCGCCGGCCACTCGGATCTCCAGGGGCGGCCCGGCCTGCACCCGACCGTCGGGGTGTTGCAGCACGGCCACGTCGATCTCCCGACCCATTCGCGCCCTGCTCGACGAGCACCTTCGGGTCGTGTGCGCGGGCCCGCTCCAGCGCGGCCGGCAGGCTCGCCCAGTCCGTCACCTTGACGACGCCGAGGCTGGATCCGGCCCGTGCCGGCTTGACGAAGACCGGCAGACCCAGTCGTCGTCGGTCGGCCGGCGACAGGTCCTCCCCTGGCCGCAGGGTCACCCCGGGGCTGACCCGCAGACCCTCCGCGGCGAGGAGCCGCTTGGTGACGCCCTTGTCCATGCCCGCCGCGCTGGCGAACACACCGTTGCCCACGTACGGCACGCCGAGCCACTCCAGCAGCGACGCGACAGTGCCGTCCTCGCCGTACGGGCCGTGCAGAGCCGGGAACACCACGTCCTGGGCGCGTACCACTCGCAGGGCCTGGGGCAGCGGCGTCGGATGGCCGTCGACGTGCCACTCACCGTCGGCGCCGATGAGCACCTCGGTCACCTGGTAACGCTCGCGGTCCAGCCCGGCCAGGATGCTCTCGCCCGACCGGCGTGACACCGCGTGTTCGCCGCTGCGCCCGCCGTACAGCACTGCCAGTCGTGTGGTCATGAGTTGCCTGCCCTTTCGTGGAGGTGGTCGCGGCCCACCCGGGCCCCGACGCCGGTCAAGATCTCGTGCGGGTTGGTGCCGGCCCACCGCGCCCACTCGGTGACGGTCGGCGCGGCCGGGTCGCCAGTGGTGGCGATGCCGTGCCGGCCGGCCCTGCCGTCCCCGGTCGAGGGGCCGAACACCACTACCGGGTCTCCGATCGCCACGGGTGCCGCGCCGGCGTCGACCACGCACTGGTCCATGGCGACGCGGCCGACGATCGGCAGGCGTCGACCGCCGAGCCACACCTCGGCGCGCCCCTCGGTGGCCCGGGGAAGGCCATCGGCGTAACCGAGCGGCAGCAGCGCCAACGTCGTCGGCCGCGCGGTCACGTACTCCGGGCCGTAGGACACGCCGGTGCCGGCGGGCACCCGTTTCACGTTGATCACGGTGGTCCGCAGGGTCATGGCGGGCCGCAGCCCGAACTCGCCTGGCCCGTCCGCGCCGAACGGGTCCACGCCGTAGAGGGCGAGCCCGATCCGGCAGAGGTCGAAGCGGGTCCGGGGTGCCGACAGTGCCGCCGCCGAGTTGGCCAGGTGCACGAGGTCGGGGGAGAGGCCGGCGTGCCGTGCGACCCGCAGTGCCTCCTCGAACGTCGCCACCTGGTGGGGCAGGCCGGGACTGCCAGGGGTGTCCGCGTCGGCCAGGTGCGACCACACGCCGCGAACCTGGACCCCGCCCTCGACCTCGTACTTGCGGGCCCACGCCACCAGGTCGGGCCAGTCGTCGCCGCTTGCTCCGTTGCGGGACAACCCGGTGTCGACCTTGAGCTGTACCGTCGCCGGCACGCCGACCTGGTGGGCCGCGTCGACTATCGCGTGCAGGTGGGTGGTCGTCGACACGCCGACGTCGACACCCGCGCTGATCAACGCGGCGAAGTCGTCGTCCGGGCGGTGCAGCCAGCTCAGCGTCGGCGCGGTGATGCCCGCGCCGCGCAGGGCCAGCGCCTCGGCCGCCGAGGTCACGCCCAGCCACCGGGCGCCGGCGTCCAGCGCGGCCCGCGCGACGGGCACCGCGCCGTGGCCGAACCCGTCCGCCTTCACCACGGCCATCAGGGCGGTGTCGGTGACCGCCGCGACGGTGCGCACGTTGTCGGCGATCGCCCCGAGGTCGACCACCGCCTCGGCCAACGCGCTCATCCGGCGACCTCCGCGCGGACGCCCTGCGGGACGGCCTCGGCGCGTGCGCCGCGCGAGGCGGTCTCGGTGCATGCCCGGTGCGGGGCGGCATCCGTGCGTGCTTCGCGCGGGGCGGCGTCCGTGCGTGCTTCGCGCGGGGCCGTCGCGTGGCGGGGGCCGGGGAGGGCGAACAGCCAGCGGGCGCGCATCGCCAGCAGCGCGCGGTGGAGGGCCAGGCTGAGGCCGATGACGAGCCCGGTCAGCAGGATCGGATAGCCGAGCACCACCGAGGCCTGGTGGGCCTCGTCGAGCCCGGAGATCGGCCCGTGCAGCAGCCGGTGCAGCAGCGCCAGGACCGGCATGTGGATGACGTAGACGGGCAGGGTGATGCGTCCGAGGACGGCCAGCCGGTCGCTCAGGGCACGCCACCTGCACAACCGGGCGGCGGCGGTGATGCCGAAGGCCACCGCCACGACGGAGACGGCCGGCCACACGCCGAACCACCGCTGCGCGCCGGCCGCCGCCATCGCGGCGAGCGCGACGGCGTACGCCCCCGAGGTCAGCGCGAGGCGGCGTCGGGTGGCGGTCGCGGCCCACCGTTCGATCTGCGGGCGCAGGTGCAGGCCGGCGAGGAAGAAGATCAGGTTCTGGTAGAGGCCGGCGCGGTTGCCGGGGGTGTCGAGCAGGCCTGCCGCGGTGACCGCCGACAACAGCGCCGCGGGTACGAGCACCAGCGTCCGGGGCGCCCGCCGGAGCACCTTGGCGAGGGTGAAGTAGAGCGCCAGGGCGTACAGGTACCACAGGTTGGACGGGGTGATCGTGAGCTGTTCCAGCAGCCCGAGGGCGGAGGTGGCACGGTCGGTGGGGAAGCCCGGCGCCACTGCGAGGACCACTGTGTGGATCAGCAGCCACAGGGCGTACAGGTAGAGGAACCCGGCGACGCGGCTGCGGGCGACACTCCGCCAGGGCCGTGCGACGGCGTTCGCCGCGAAGAGCCCGGAGATGGTGAAGAACAGGGGCATCCGCAGCGGCAGGAACTGCTCGCCGAGCGCACCCCACAGGCCCGGCACGGGTACGCCGAGCCGCCAGTCGATCTGCAGGTAGTCCTTGACGACGACGTGCCACAGGACGACGAGGATGATGCAGACGCCCTTCGCCGCGTCGGCCCACTGCGCGCGACCCGACGCCGCCGGGGCGGACGCGGCCAGCGCTCCGGGCCTGCGGTGGCGGAATCGGGCACGCGGCGCGTCGGGCCGGTGCTCGGCGGGCCGGGAGACGGTCGGTGGTGTCACAGACCAGAAGCTGCCAGCGCGATATCCGCGCGTGATCCACGAAATGTCATGAACCGGTAATGGACGTCGCCGGACCCGGCTCGCGGGCACCGTCGACAGCCGTGCCGGCGACGCGGCGGGCCACTAGGCTCGCTCCGGAGGTGCCGAGATGAAGCTTGGTCTGCACTACTGGAGTTTCTCGACCCCGGCCGACCCGGCCACGATCGCGCCGACGCTGGCGCAGGCGGCCACCACCGCCGAACAGGCAGGCGTCGCGTCGTTCACCGTGATGGACCATTTCTTCCAGATGGACGCGATGGCCCCGGCTGAGGAGCCGATGCTGGAGGCGTACACGACGCTTGGTTACGTCGCGGCGAAGACCCAGCGGATGACGCTGGGCGTGCTTGTCACAGGCGTGATGTACCGGTATCCGGGTCTGCTCGCCAAGACCGTGACGACCCTCGACGTGCTGTCCGGCGGTCGCGCCCGCCTCGGCATCGGGGCGTCCTGGTACGAGCGGGAGCAGCGCGGCCTCGGCGTGCCGGTGGTGCCGGTCGCGGAGCGGTTCGAGCGGCTGGAGGAGACACTGCGTATCTGCCTGCAGATGTGGAGCGACGACAACGGGCCGTTCGAGGGGCGGCACTACCGGCTCGCCGAGACGATCAACTCGCCGCAGCCGTTGAGCCGTCCCCGCCCGCCCATCATGATCGGCGGTGGCGGCGAGAAGAAGACCCTGCTCCTGGTGGCCCGGTACGCCGACGCCTGCAACCTGTTCGGCACGGCCGAAGGCAGCGGCGAGGTGGCGCGCAAGCTGGACGTGCTGCGTGAGCACTGCGCCGCCGAGGGTCGCGACTACGACAGCATCGCCAAGACGGTGGTCGCCAACCGGTCACCGTTGGACGATGTCGACGCGTTCCTCGCCGAGGTCGCCGACTATGCAGCGCTCGGCGTCACCGAGGTGCAGGTCACGCCGGACCGGCACCCGGTGGAGTTCGCCAAGCGCCTCGGCGACGAGGTGGTGCCCCGGCTGGCCGACCTCGGCTGATCCGGAAACGAGGGCTGCCCTCCGCGCAATGCGGAGGGCAGCCCCTGGTGGGTCGGGTCAGGCGACCGAGGCGGGGAACCTCTCCCACACCCGGTGTGCGGCCACCAGCCGCTGCACTGCCGTCAGCGCCTCGGGGCCGGAGCCCGCCGACACGATGCCAGCGGTGCCGGCCACCCCGGCCTGCTCCAGGACGGTGACGCCGGCACCCCAGGCGCCGATGGCCTTGGCGTGCCGCCAGCACTCCTCGACCAGCAGCAGCACGCGCGGGTCGACGGCCGCCGGGCCCGGCTTGCCGGCCTTGGCGTCGCGGGCGGGCAGCGCGTCCGGTGCGGGAGCCGGTGCACCGGCGAGCAGGAGCGCGTCCAGCTCGACCGACCGGCCGGTGGCGAAGGTCCGCTGTACGGGCAGGTCGCCAACCAGGCCGCCGTGCGGGGCGATGAGCAGCGGCACCATGCCGGCCGCGAACACGGCCCGCCGGACGTCGTCGACGCCGTCGAGGTCACCGGCCGGGTCGACGACGATGCCGACCATCCGCCCGTCGGCCGGCCACTCCTGGCCGACCTGCGACAACGCGGGGCTCGGCGTGACGTCGGCAAGCGGCACCGTCGGCTGCGGCGCGGGCAGGCCGAGGCCTGTGGCGACCTGCTCGCACAGCACCGGGTCGATGTTGGCCAGGCACTGGAGCTGACGCTCCTTGATCGCCTGGTGGTAGCACTTGCCCAGCTCGAAGGTGTACGCCCGGATGATGTGTTCCTTCTCGACGGGCGACATGCTCAGCCAGAACAGGCGTGCCTGGCTGTAGTGGTCGTCGAAGGAGACCGGGTTCGCCCGCACCTTGGGTGCCTGCGCCACAGTCACCGGCACGTCCAGGAACGCGTGCTCGGCGTCGCCGGCCGGGAACGGGTTGCCGCCGTCGAGGGAGTTCGGCCGGTACGGCGCGACCCCGGCGTGAATGGCGTGCTGGTGGAAGCCGTCGCGCAGCATGTCGTTGACGGCGGCGTGCGGCCGGTTGATCGGGATCTGCGTGAAGTTCGGCCCGCCCAGCCGGGTGAGCTGCGTGTCGACGTACGAGAAGAGCCGGCCCTGCAACAGCGGGTCGTTCGTGACGTCGATGCCCGGCGGCAGGTGGCCGAGGTGGAAGGCGACCTGCTCGGTCTCGGCGAAGAAGTTGGTAGGCGTCCGGTTGAGGACGAGCCGACCGACGGGCTGCACCGGCGCGAGTTCCTCCGGCACGATCTTCGTCGGGTCCAGCAGGTCGATCCCGGCGAAGGTCTCCTCGGGGGTGTCGGGGAAGACCTGGATGCCCAGCTCCCACTCGGGGAACGCGCCGGCCTCGATGGCGTCGTAGAGGTCGCGGCGGTGGAAGTCCGGGTCCATGCCGCTGAGCATCTGCGCCTCCTCCCAGTCCAGGGAGTGCACGCCGAGCTTCGGCTTCCAGTGGAACTTGGCAAGCGCCGTCTCCCCGGCCTCGTTGACGAGGCGGAAGGTGTGCACACCGAACCCCTCCATGGTCCGGTACGAGCGCGGGATGCCCCGGTCGGACATGTTCCACAGGGCGTGGTGCTGTGCCTCGGTGTGCAGTGAGACGAAGTCCCAGAAGGTGTCGTGGGCGCTCTGCGCCTGCGGGATCTCCCGGTCCGGGTGTGGCTTGCCGGCGTGGATGATGTCGGGGAACTTGATGGCGTCCTGGATGAAGAACACCGGGATGTTGTTGCCGACCAGGTCGAAGGTGCCCTCGTCGGTATAGAACTTCGTCGCGAAGCCACGGGTGTCGCGGACCGTGTCGGCCGAACCGCGCGAGCCGAGGACTGTGGAGAACCGGACGAAGACCTCGGTCTCCCGGCCCTTCTTGAGGAAGCCGGCCCGGGTGAGGGCCTCGGCGGTGCCGTACGCGGTGAACAGGCCGTGCGCACCTGCGCCCCGGGCGTGCACCACACGCTCCGGGATCCGTTCGTGATCGAAGTGCGTGATCTTCTCGCGGAAGTGGTGGTCCTGGAGCAGGATCGGCCCTCGCGGCCCGGCCTTGAGCGAGTGGTCGGTGTCGCGCAGCCGTGCCCCGTTGGCCGTGGTGAGGTACGCGCCCTGCTGACCCTTCGCGGTCTTCGGCACGCCGGTCTGCGCGCCCGTGGGCGTACGGGTCTGTGGCGCACCCTGTTCCGGTTTGGGTGGGAGCGGGTCGCGGGGCGTCGTCGGCTCGCCGACGGTCGGCGTCGCGCTGCCGGGCGCGCCGGGCACCTCCGGCGTCAGGGCATCGGCGATCTTGTCTGAGGCGGTCTTCACGGCGTTCTTGACCGCCTCGGCGGGCTTACTGGCATCCACAGGAACGGAACCCCTCCACTGAGCGCTTACGAGCGGGCGTCTGCCCTGCTACCCCAGGTCAGGGGGTCAAAACACAACAGCGGTGGGCGGGACTGGTGATTTCGCCGATGCCGGGGGTGCGGGTAGGGGCCAACACTGACGGACGTCGATATCGCTCGACTCTAGGGAGTGCCCGACGTGTCGTCACCAACCACCACCCGTCCCCGTTCCGTGGCAGCCCGAGCCGTCCGGTTCGCGCTGGCCGCCACCCTCGTCGCCGGCGGCGTCCTGGCCGGACCCTCCGGTGCCGCCCAGGCGGCGAGCCCGTACGAGCGGGGCCCCGCCCCGACCACCGCGATCCTGGAGGCCAGCCGCGGCCCCTTCACCACCGCCTCGCAGAGCGTCTCCTCGCTGAGCGTCACCGGCTTCGGCGGCGGCGTCATCTACTACCCGACAAGCACCAGCGAGGGCACCTTCGGCGCCATCGCCATCTCGCCCGGCTACACGGCCTCCTGGTCCAGCATCAGCTGGCTCGGCCCGCGGATCGCCTCGCACGGCTTCGTGGTGATCGGCATCGAGACCAACACCCGGCTCGACCAGCCGGCCAGCCGGGGCCGGCAGTTGCTCGCCGCCCTCGACTACCTCACCGAGCGCAGCTCGGTGCGGAGTCGGATCGACAGCAGCCGACTGGCGGTGGCCGGTCACTCGATGGGTGGCGGGGGCAGCCTGGAGGCGGCCTCGTCGCGGCCGTCGTTGCAGGCCGCCGTGCCGCTGGCACCGTGGAACCTGGACAAGAGCTGGTCCGAGCTGCGGGTGCCGACGCTGATCATCGGTGGCGAGAGCGACTCGGTCGCGCCGGTCTCGTCGCACTCGGTGCCGTTCTACAACAGCATCCCGGCCTCCGCCGAGAAGGCGTACCTGGAGTTGAACGGGGCGAGCCACTTCTTCCCGCAGACGACGAACACGCCTACCGCGCGGCAGATGGTGGCCTGGCTGAAGCGGTTCGTCGACGACGACACCCGCTACGAGCAGTTCCTCTGCCCGGGCCCGAGCGGCTCGCAGATCCAGGAGTACCGCAACACCTGCCCCAGCTACTGAGCGCGTCAAACCGGGGCGGCCACCGCTGGTGGCCGCCCCGGTCGCGTGCCGGCCCGACGGCGTGCTGGTCGGGGGCATCGAAGGTATTGACGCCGTACCCGAGAAACGTACACTGCGAGTGTAAATAACACCCCGCCACGACGCGAGGGATGGGTGATGGAACGCGGGCTCGAACTGCACCACATCGGCGTCCGTTTCGGCGGCCTCACCGCCCTCGACGACGTCTCGCTGCGGGTGCCACCCAACCGGGTGGTGGGCGTGATCGGGCCCAACGGCGCCGGCAAGACCACGCTGTTCAACGTGATCTGCGGTTTCGTGACGCCGGAGACGGGTTCGCTCACACTGGACGGTCGGCCGCTGCGACCACGGCCGCACGGCCTGACCCGGCTCGGCATCGCCCGGACCCTGCAGGGGACCGGGCTCTTCGCCGGGCTCACCGTCGCGGAGAACGTCATGACAGGCGCTTCGCACACCGCCCGTGCGGGCTTCGCGGCCGCACTGTTCGGCCTGCCGCGCAGCGACCGCGACGAACGGCGGCTGCGCCAGCAGGCCCTGGACATCCTTGACGAGCTGGGCATCGCCAGGCACGCCGACGCCGCGCCGACCACGCTGCCCTTCGCCGTACGCCAGCGGGTCGCCCTGGCCCGCGCGCTGGCCGCGCGGCCCCGGTTGCTGCTGCTCGACGAGCCCGCCGGTGGCCTCGGCGCCGACGACATCGCCGAGCTGGCGGAGCTGATCCGGCAACTGCCCCGCCGCGACGCCGACCCGTGCGCGGTGCTGCTCGTCGAGCACCACATGGACCTGGTGATGGCCGTCTGCGACGAGATCGTGGTGCTCGACTTCGGCCGGGTCATCGCCGCCGGGACGCCTGACGAGATCCGCGACGACCCGGCGGTCACCGACGCCTACCTCGGCGCCGCGGTCGAGGACGCCGCCGTCGACGGTGCCATCCCGTGAGCGCGCCGGACCTGCTCGTGGTGCGAGGGCTGGTGGCCGGTTACGGCGCCGCGCCTGTGTTGCAGGCCATCGACCTCACCGTGCCGACCGGCACCATCGCGGCGGTCGTGGGCGCCAACGGCGCCGGCAAGACCACACTGCTGCGCGCCCTCTCCGGCATGATCCGTCCGACCGCCGGCCAGGTCGTCCTCGCCGGAGAAGACCTGCGGGGTACGCCTGTGGAGCAGCTCGTCCGACGCGGCATGGCGCACGTGCCGGAGGGGCGGGGCGTGATCAGCGAACTCACCGTCGACGAGAACCTGCGGCTCGGCGGGCTGTGGCGGCGCGACCGGGCGGACGCCGGCCGCGCGCTCGACGAGGTCTACCAGCTCTTCGAGCCGCTTGCCCGACGTCGCCGGCACCTCGGCCACCAACTGTCCGGAGGCGAGCGACAGATGCTCGCACTCGGTCGGGCGCTCGTCGGCCGGCCGCGTCTGCTGCTGCTCGACGAGCCCTCGCTCGGCCTGGCCCCTCGGGTGGTCGCCCGCACCATGGCGCTGCTGCGTCAGTTGCGTGACGCGAGCGGCCTGACCGTGCTGCTTGTCGAGCAGAACGTGCGCAGCGCGCTCGCCGTCGCCGACCAGGGCGTGGTGATGTCGCTGGGCCGGGTGGTGATCGCCGCCCCGGCGGCCACGCTGCGCGACGACGACGACCTGCGCCACGCGTACCTCGGCTTCTGACCACCACCTCGTTTCCGAAGGGAGGACTGTTGGACCGCTTCGTCTTCCTCACCGTCGACGGCCTGTCCCGGGGCGCGGTGTACGCCGCGTTCGCGCTGGCCCTCGTGCTCATCTGGCGGGCGGCGCGGGTCGTCAACTTCGCCCAGGGAGCGATGGCCGTCGCCGCCGCGTACGTCGCGTACACAGTGTCCGCCGCGACCGGCTCCTACTGGTTGGGCTTCGTGGTCGCCATCGTCGCCGGGCTGCTGCTCGGCGCCCTTGTGGACCGGGTCGTGATGCGGCACGTCGACCACGCGTCACCGCTCAACCCGGTGATCGTCGCGCTCGGGCTTGTGCTGTTGATCCAGGCCGTGCTGGGCATGGTGTACGGCAACGAGTTCCGCCCCGCCGAGGCGCCGTTCAGCAGGTCCGCCCTCACCGTGGGCGGGTTCGCCGTGCTGTCGCCGTACGACCTGTTCGTCTTCGCCACGATCGGTGTGGTGGTCAGCGCGTTGGCGTGGATGTTCGCGCGTACACCCGTGGGGTTGCGGATGCGGGCGGCGGCCTTCGCGCCGGAGGTGTCCCGCCTGCTCGGTGTCAACGTGGGCGGGATGTTGACGCTCGGCTGGGCGCTCGCCTCCGGCGTGGGCGCGCTGGCCGCGATGCTTGTCCTCCCCACCGAGCTGGGTCTGCATCCGCACGCCATGGACCTGGTGTTCGTCTCGGCGTTCACGGCGGCGGTGGTCGGTGGGTTGGACAGCCCACCGGGTGCGGTTGTCGGAGGATTGGTGGTGGGTCTGCTGCTGTCCTATGTGAGCGGCTACGTCGGCAGTGACGTCACCCCCCTGGCGGTGCTGGTCCTGCTGCTGGCGGTGCTGCTGGTCCGGCCCGGTGGGCTGTTCGCCCCGGTCGCTGCGAGGCGGGTGTGAGCGCCACCCGGGCGGCAGTGCCGCCGAAGCAGCGATCCGCGGGGGTCGGTGACCGCCCGGTCGACGGTCGGCGCGGCTCGACACTGCTGCGGCATCTCGCGGTGGCGCTCGCCGTGGGGCTGGCGCTGGTGGCGGTCAGCTACGCCATCGAGCCGTTCCGCAACTTCCAGCTCGCCACTGTGGCGGCGTATCTCTGCGCCACCGCCGGCCTGACCGTCCTCACCGGGCTCAACGGTCAGCTCTCGCTGGGGCACGGCGCGTTGATGGCCGTCGGCGCGTACACAGTGGCGTTGTGTCAGACCGCGTTCCTCGACCGGGGGATGACCGGTGGCTGGCTGCTGCCGCTCTCGCTTGGCGCGGCGGTGCTCAGCACTGTCGCGGTCGGCGCGGTGGTCGGCGTGGCCGCCGCCCGGCTGCGCGGGCCCTACCTGGCCGGGGTGACCCTCGCCGTGGCCGTCGTCGTGCCGGCGCTGGCCGTCACCTTCGACGGGATCTTCAACGGCGAGCAGGGGTTGTCGGTGCCTGTGGAGCCCCCGCCGATGGCGCTGGGCGCGTACTTCCCCTACGAGCGGTGGCAGCTCTGGATCTCGGGTGCGGCCACCCTGCTCGCGCTGTTGCTGCTGGCCAACCTGATCCGCAGCCGCTATGGGCGGACGTTCCGGGCGGTTCGCGACGACGAGGTGGCGGCCCGCCTCGCCGGCATCCACGTGGCGCGTACCCAGGTCCTCGCGTTCGTGGTCAGCGCCGCCACCGCCGGTCTCGGTGGCGCGCTGCTCGCGGTGCTCGCGCAGAGCGTCTCGCCCGGCGCGTTCTCGTTGACCCTGTCGCTGTTCCTGCTGATGGCAGTGGTGATCGGGGGCCTCGGTCGCCTCGCCGGAGCGCTGTGGGGGGCCGTCCTGCTGGTCGCCCTGCCCGACCTCACCCATTCCGTGACCGAGCTGTTCACCCTCTCGCCCGCGGTGGCGCAGCGGCTGGAGGGCAACCTCCCGCTGGCGATCTTCGGCGCGACGCTGATCGTCGTGATGATCGTCGCGCCGGGCGGCGTGCAGGGCCTGCTGTCCCGCCTCGGCCGGGCCCTGCTGGCCCGGCGGCCGGCGCGGCGTTCCTGAGCTGTCCTCGGCCCGGCCTCGGCCGGGCGCTCCACCACCACACCGTTCCCCCGAGAATCGGACCGAGAAAGGTCGGTGTTTCCCATGCACCGTACGGCACAACGTGGTCTCGCGATCGCCAGCACAATAGCCCTGCTCATCGCCGCCGCCGGCTGTAGCAGCGACGACGGCCCCTCCTCCGGCGGGGCGTCGGTGCCGGGTGTCACCGACACCGAGATCGTCGTCGGTACGCACATGCCGCTCACCGGCCCGGCCGCCGCCGGCTACTCCAAGATCGCGCCGGCGACGAAGGCGTACTTCGACTACGTCAACGCCAACGGTGGCGTGCACGGCCGGAAGATCACCTACAAGATCATGGACGACGGCTACAACCCGGCGAACACCCAGCAGGTCGTCCGCCAGCTCGTCCTTCAGGACAAGGTCTTCGCCGTCCTCAACGGCCTCGGCACCCCGACGCACACGGGCGTTCTCGACTTCCTCAAGAGCAACCGGGTGCCCGACCTCTTCGTGGCCTCCGGCAGTCGAAGCTGGGACCAACCCGACAAGTATCCGGGCACGTTCGGGTTCAACCCGGACTACACAATGGAAGGCAAGATCCTCGCGAACTACGTGAAGGCGAACCACGCCGGCCAGAAGGTCTGCTTCCTGGGCCAGGACGACGACTTCGGCCGCGACAGCCTGGTGGGCGTGGAGAAGGTGCTCGGGGCCAACGCCGTGGCGGTCAAGCAGACCTACGTCACGAGCAACACGAACGTCGCGCCGCAGATCGGCGCGTTCAAGGCGGCCGGCTGCCAGGTCGTCGTGCTCGCCACGGTGCCGGGCTTCACCGCCCTCTCCATCGGCACGGCGGCGCGGCTGGGCTTCAAGCCGCAGTGGCTGGTCTCCAACGTCGGCGGCGACCACCCGACCCTTGCCAAGCAGCTCGGCGAGGCGGCCCCGCTGCTGGAGGGCATGGTCGGCGCCAACTACCTGCCGATGCAGAACGACACCGCGAACCCGTGGATCCAGCTCTTCACGAAGATCAACAAGGAGCACAACGGTGACGCGCCGTTCGACGGCAACGCCGTCTACGGCATGTCGGTCGGCTACCTGTTCGTGCAGGTGCTGCTCGCCGCGGGCAAGGACGTGACCCGGGAGAAGGTGCTCGACGCCGTGCAGAAGGGCGGCTTCCAGGGGCCGGGCATCGCGCCGCTGCGCTTCTCGGCCGACGACCACTCGGGCTACGGCGGGCAGCGGCTGACCCGGGTGAGCGGGGGAGTGCAGAGCTACTTCGGGCCGACGTACGAAACCGATGAGGCGGACGGGCCGGTCGCCGAGTATTCGGCCCCGCCTGTCGCGCCGCCCGCCAATGGGGTGCCGACCGTCTCCTGACGACTCGCACACCCGGCCGTCGACCGGGCGTGGTCACTGTGGACCGCGTCCGGTCGTACGGCTGCGTCCAGGCCGTCCGGGGTGCCTCCAGGCTGTCGGCGGTGCCGCCGGGAAGGCGTTGACCGACACCGATCACCACTCCTACTATCTGCACTGTGGATGCAGAATCAGGTAGGCTCGTGGATCGCGTCGCCATCGTCACCGGCGCCAGCCGGGGGATCGGGCTGGCCATCGCGCGGCGGCTGGTGGCCGAGGGCGCGCGGGTGGGCATCACCGCCCGCCGCCCGGAGGCGTTGGCCGAGGCGGTCGCCGCCCTCGGTGGTCCCGCGTACGCGGTCGCCGTCCCCGGCCGGGCCGACGACCCCGCACACCGGGCCGAGGCGGTGCGGCAGGTAAGCGCGGCGTTCGGGCCGGTGGACCTCCTGGTCAACAACACAGGCATCAACCCCGTGCACGGCCCGCTTGTCGAGCTGGACCTCGCGGCGGCGCGCAAGATCCTCGACGTCAACCTGATCGCCGCGCTGGGCTGGGTGCAGGAGGTGTGCGCCGCCGGCATGGCCGACCGGGGCGGCTGCGTGGTGAACGTTTCTTCGATCGCGGGGCTCGCGCCGTCACCCGGCATCGCCCTCTACGGGGTGAGCAAGGCCGCGCTCAACCACCTCACCGCCAGCCTCGCCGTGGAGCTGGGGCCGGCGATCCGGGTCAACGGCGTCGCCCCTGGCGTGGTCAAGACCCGCTTCGCCGCCGCGCTCTACGAGGGCCGGGAGGAGGAGGTCGCCGCGCGGTACCCACTCGGTCGGCTCGGCGTCGCCGACGACGTGGCGGGTGCTGTCGCCTTCCTGGCCTCCGCCGACGCCGCCTGGATCACCGGGCAGACGATCGTCTGCGACGGCGGCGTCACGCTGTCCGGCCGGTCCGGGTGATCCGGCCCGTGGCCGCCCGGAACTGCCTGATCATCGCCGGTCTAAACTCGGCCATGCGTCGGGGGACGCCGTGGCGGTGAGGGGGCGGGGGCGGATGAACAAGGTCGAGGCCCCGGGACGGGTCGACGGGCGTACGGCCCGAGCCGAGCGCACCCGGGCGGCCATCGTCGAGGCGCACCTGGCGCTGATCGCCGAGGGTGACCTGCGGCCGACCGGCGAGCGCATCGCCGAACGGGCCGGCATCTCGCTGCGGACGCTCTGGACCAACTTCAAGGACATGGAGACCCTCTTCGAGGCCAGCGGCGTGGAGGTGCTGCGTCAGCAGGATGCCGCCTACCGGCCGATCTCTCCGGCGTTGCCGCTGGCCAAGCGGGTCGACGCGTACTGCCGGCAGCGGGCCCGGCTGCTCCAGCTCATCGCGCCGTCGGCACGGGCCGCGCAGATGCGCGAGCCGGTCTCGGACCAGCTGCACCTCAACCGCCTCAAGCACATCGACCGGGTACGCGACGAGGTCGAGCAGCTCTTCGCCGCCGAGTTGGCGCAGGCTGGGTCGGGGCGCGAGCAACTGCTCAACGCGCTTGTCGCGGCGAGCATGTGGCCGGCCTGGTCGATGCTGCGCTATGGCCTCGGGCTGGGCGTGGATCAGGCGCGGGCGGTGATGGCCCGGACGGTCGGCGCCCTGCTCGCCGAGGTGGCGGTCGACTGATCCCGCCCTGTCCTCTTTCCATCCGCTTATCGATGAGTGACACTGTGACGCATGGTTACTGCATCACGAGTGCAAATAACTGTGCTGCGCGGCCGGGATGACCAGTGCCGGGACGTCCGGAGCCTGCTCGACGGCGTGACCGCCGGCGGCGGAGCCCTGCTGCTGCACGGAGAGCCGGGGTCGGGCCGGACGGCGCTGCTGTCCTACGCCCACCGGTACGCCGAGAGCTGTGTCGTGCTGGCCGGTGCCGGGCTGCCCGAGGAGGCAACGCTGCCGTACGCCGGCCTGCAACGCCTGCTCGACCCGGTGCGGGACCGGACCGCCGACCTGCCGGAGCCGCAGCGGCACCTGCTGCGTCGGGCGCTGGACGGGGAGACGTGCCCGCCCGACCGGCGGCTTGCCCTCTCGGTGGCCGTGCTCGGGCTGCTCGCCGCCGCCGCCCGAGAGCGTCCGCTGCTGGCCACCATGGACGACGTCGACCGGGGCGACCCGCAGACCGCGCAGGTGCTGGCGTTCGTGGCCCGCCGGTTGCGGCACCTGCCGGTCGCCGTCCTGCTCACTGCCGACGTCACTGCCACTGTGGACGGGGTCGCGACGTGCCGGCTCGGGCCGCTGAGCGAGCGGGACAGCATCGCCGTCCTGGCCGACCGGCTGCCGGAGCGACCCGCCGCGCCGGTGGCGGTCACTCTCGCAGGAGTCGGCGGCGGCAACCCGCAGGCCCTTGTGGATCTCGCCGAGGTGTTGAGCCCGGGGCAGTGGCGGGGGGAGGAGCCGCTACCCGCCGCGCCACCGGCCGACGGCGCGCTCGGCCGCGCCTACCGGGCACGCCTCGACAGGTTGCCACCGGACACCGGCCAGATGCTGCTGCTCGCCGCGCTCGACGATTCGAGTGAGCCGACGACCCTCGCCCGCGTGGCCGACGCCGCCGGCGTGGCCGTCGAGGCACTCGCCCCGGCGGAGGAAGCCGGGCTGGTCCGCATCGAGCCCGGCGGCGTCACGTTTCCGCAGCCACTGGCCCGGGCGATGGTCGCCGCCAGCGCGCCGCTCGCGCAGCGGCGAGCGGCGCACCGGCTGCTCGCCGGTGTCCTCGACGGGCAGCGGCTGCGCCGGGCGATGCACCTCGCCGCCGCGACGACGGGCACCGACGCGGCCCTCGCCACCGAGTTGGAGCAGGCGGCGGCGGCCGGTGGTCCGAACGACTGGGCCCTGGCGTCCGCCGCGCTGTGTCGAGCCGCCGAACTCAGCGACAGCCCGCGCGACACCGCCAGCCGCCTCCTGGCCGCCGCCCGGTACGCCTGGACCGCCGGTCTGCCCGGTCGGACCCGGTTGCTGCTCGACCGACTTCACGCGACCTGCACGGACCCCGCCGTCACCGGGCACGCCTACCTGTTGCGCGGTGAGCTGGAGTTGCGCTGCGACGCCGCCTCGGGCGCGGCGTCCACGCTGCTGGCCGCCGCTGCGACGGTGGCGGCCACCGACCGGGCCCTGGCCGTGCAGGCGCTGGCGCGGGCCGGCGAGGCGGTGTGCTTCGCGGGCGACCAGTACCGGTACGCGGAGGTTGGCCGCCAGGCGGCGGCGCTGCGTCGCCCGCACGATCGGCCTGCGGTCGAGCTGGCGAGTTCGCTTGTCGCCGGGGTGGCGGCCACACTGCGGGGCGACCATGAGCGGGCCGGTCCGGCGCTGCGTCGGGCGGTCGTCCTGGGTGGGCGGTTGACCGGGCCGGAGCTGACCCCTACCGCGCTCACCTGCGCGGCGGCGGCCGGTCTGGTGGTGGCAGTGGACGGCGCGGCGCACCGGCTCGCCGAGCGCGCCGCCGGTTTGGCCCGGGAGCGGGGCGAGCTGTCCATGCTGTCCCGGGCGTTGGAGCTGCGGGCGGTCGCCGAGTACTGGTTGGGCCGGCACGAGGCGGCGGCGGAGACGTCCCGGGACGGGCTGCGGGTCGCCCGTGCCGCCGGTCAGGTCAACTGCGCCAACGTCCACCTGGGCATGCTCGCCGTGCTCGCCGCCGTCCGGGCCGATCGGGAGGCCAGCCTGCGGCGGATCCGGGAGATCGGCGAAGCCCCGACACCGGGCAGCCGGCCGCACGCGCTTGCGGCGTGGGCGCTTGCCGTCCTCGACCTGGCCGACAGTCGGCATGCCGAGGCGGCAACCCGGCTGGCGTCGCTGGCCCGACTCGGCACCGGGCGAGGTCAGGTGCTCGTCCAGGTGATGGCGACCCCGTACCTGGTGGAGGCCGCCGCCCACCTGGCGCACCGACCGGCGGCGACGGCCGCGCTCGCCGTCTTCGACAGGTGGGCCAGCAGCACCGCGAGCCCGTTGCGAAAGGCCCTGTCGGCCCGGTGTCACGCGCTGCTCGCACCTCGCGGCGGCGCCGAGGCGGAGCGCGAGTTCCGCACCGCGCTACGACTGCACCCGACGGAGGCCGGCGCGTTCGAACGTGCCCGCACCGAGCTGCTCTTCGGTCAGGAGTTGCGGCGCAGCCGTCGCCCACGCGACGCCCGGGGGCACCTGCACCAGGCCCGCGAGACGTTCACGCTGCTCGGGGCGAGTCGCTGGGCCGAGCAGGCCACGGCGGAACTGCGGGCCGCCGGAGAGTCGGTCGGCCCGCCGGATCTGCCGGCCGCCCGGCTGCTGACCGGGCAGCAACTGCGGATTGCCCAACTGGTCGCGGAGGGGGCCACCAACCGGGAGATCGCGGCCCGGATGTTCCTCTCCACCCGCACTGTCGACCACCACCTGCGCAACGTGTTCCACCGGCTGGGCATCCGATCGCGCACCGAGCTGGCCCGCGCGTTCGCCACCGAGCGGCACGCCGGGTTGGCCTCCGACAGGTGACCGCTCGTCGTCCGCTCTGGACGACGTAAACTATCACCGCTAGTTTATTCGCCATGGAGCTGACCCTCACCGCCGAGCAGGCTGCCGTCCGCCAGCTCGCCGCCGAGTTCGCCGACCGGGAGCTGCTGCCACACGCCGCCGAGTGGGACCGGCACGAGTCGGTCGACCCGGCCATCGTCGGCGTGCTCGGCGAGCTGGGCTTCCTGGGGCTGACCATCGCCGAGGCCGACGGCGGCTCCGGCGGCGACCACCTCGCATACTGCCTGGTCCTGGAAGAGCTCGGCCGTGGCGACTCGGCGGTGCGCGGCATCGTCTCGGTCTCGCTCGGGCTGGTCGCCAAGTCGATCGCCGCCCACGGTTCGGCGGCGCAGCGGGCCGAGTGGCTGCCCCGGCTCTGCTCCGGCGCCGCGCTCGGCTGCTTCGCGCTCACCGAGCCCGACAGCGGGTCGGACGCCGCCGCGCTGCGCACCCGCGCCGTCCGCGACGGCGACGACTGGCTGCTCACCGGCACGAAGATGTTCATCACCAACGGCACCACCGCCGACGTCGCCCTTGTCTTCGCGCGCACCGGCGGTCCCGGGCACCGAGGCATCACCGCGTTCCTGGTGCCCACCGACAGTTCCGGCCTGACCCGCCGGGAGATCCACGGCAAGCTCGGCCTGCGCGGGCAGGCCACCGGTGAGCTGCGCCTCGACGACGTACGGGTGCCCGACGCGGCCCGCCTCGGCGACGAGGGCGGCGGCTTCCGGCTGGCCCTGGCCACCCTCGCCAAGGGCCGCATGTCGGTGGCCGCCGGCTGCGTCGGCATCGCCCAGGGCTGCCTCGACGCGGCCGTCCGCTACGCCGGGCAGCGCACCCAGTTCGGCAAGCCGATCGCCGGCCACCAACTCGTGCAGCAGTTGCTCGCCGCCATCGCCGTCGACACGGCCGCCGCCCGTCTGCTGGTCTGGCAGGTGGCCGACCTGATCGACCGCGGCCAGCCGTTCGCCACCGAGGCGTCGATGGCCAAGCTCTTCGCCAGCGAGGCCGCCGTCCGCGCCGCCAACAACGCGGTCCAGGTCTTCGGTGGGTACGGCTACATCGACGAGTACCCGGTCGGCAAGTATTTGCGTGACGCCCGGGTCGCCACCCTCTACGAGGGCACCAGCCAGATCCAGCAGCTCCTGATCGGACGCGCGCTCACCGGCGTCAACGCCTTCTGACCCCAAAGGACACCCGATGCGAGTCTTCACCTCCCTCGACGAGTTGGCCGCCGCGGTCGGCGAGACCATCGGCCCCGGCCCCTGGCAGCGGATCGAACAGAGCCGGGTGGATCTCTTCGCCGACGCCACCGACGACCACCAGTGGATCCACGTCGACCCCGCGCGGGCGGCGTCAGGGCCGTTCGGTGGCACGATCGCGCACGGCTACCTGACCCTGTCGTTGCTGCCCGCGCTGGCCGGGCAGCTCTACCGGGTCGAGGGGATCGCGATGGGGGTCAACTACGGGCTGAACCGGGTGCGCTTCCCCGCGCCGCTGCGGGTCGGCACTGCCGTACGGGCCACCGCCACCATCGCCGACGTGTCCCCGGTGAGCGGCGGTGTGCAACTGGTCGTGACGGTCGCCGTCGAGACCGACGGGGGCGGCAAGCCGGTCTGCGTCGCCGAAACGATCAGCCGCCTCTACCCCCGCACGGATCGCTGACCCTCGTGCCGCCGTGCGGGTGTCAGTGGCGCGGGCGGCAGGAGGAGCGGATGACCAGCTCGGTGGGGAGCCGGATGTGGGTGTCACGTTCGACGCCGGCGATCAGGTCGATGAGTAGGCGCAACGCCTCGGCGCCCATCCGCTGCAGCGGTTGCATGATGGTCGTCAGCGGCGGGTTGACCAGCGCCGACTCCGGTACGTTGTCGAAGCCGATCACCGACAGGTCGTCGGGCACCGAGAGGCCCATGTCGCGGGCTACGTCCATCGTGGATATCGCGGAGAGGTCGTTACCCGCGAAGATTGCGCTCGGCCGGTCGGTGAGGGCGAGAAGCTCCGCGGCCGTGCCGGCGGCGCTCTCGATCCGGAACCCGCCGACGCGGACGAGCCGCTCGTCCACCGGAACGCCGGCGTCGGCCATCGCACTGCGGAAGCCGGCCTCGCGCAGCTGCGCCGACTTCAGGTCGGCCCGTCCACTGATGTGCCCGATCCGCCGGTGGCCGAGGGACAGCAGGTAGTTGGTGGCCAGCACCGCGCCGGCGAAGTTGTCCGAATCGACGGTGGGCAGGTCGGAAGGCCCGGTGTGCGGGTCGACGGCTACGACGTGGAAGCTGTGTTTGGTCTCGACAACGGTCGGCGTGACGATCACGGCCCCGTCGATGAGAGTGCCCGAGAGGCGGGCGAGCGAGCGCCGCTCCCACCCCACAGCGGCGCCCTCGCCGTCGCCGCTGGAGTAGGCCAACAGCTGGTATCCGCTGCCCGCGACCTCCTGGGACGCCCCCTTGAGCAGCTCGGTCGAGAACGGCTCGAACTCGGCGACCAGGATGCCGAGCACGTTGGTGCGGTGGCTGCGCAGGCTCTGCGCCCCCAGGCTCGCCTCGTAGCCGAGCTCGTGGATGACCTGCTGGACGCGCTCCACGGTTGCCTGGGCCACGCCGTATCGTCCATTGACAACCTTCGATACGGTGGCAACCGAGACGCCGGCAGTGCGTGCGACATCTGACATCTTGACGCGCTGCTGAAACACCACGCCGATGATGATAGGGCCGTCGGCGGCGACCCGTCGCGAGTGAATCGAAAACGTTATCGATACCGATTGACATCAAGTTACGTGACTGTAAAACTTCGCCGCAGGCCGAGTACCGCGACTGACTAGTCGAGGAGACATCGATGGCAACGAAGCGCCGCGCAGGTGCCGTTCTGGCAGTACTAATGACAAGTGTTCTCGTAGTCGCCGGGTGCAGCGGCGGCGGCGAAGAGGCAGCCCCTCAGAGCGAGCTGTACAAGGACCCGGTGACCCTGACCTGGTGGCACAACGCCTCACAGGACGGGCCCGGCAAGACCTACTGGGAGAAGGTCGCCAAGGACTTCTCCGCGCTCCACCCGACCGTCAAGATCGAGATCGAGGCGATCGAGACGAACCAACTCCAGCGCACCCGGCTCCCCGCCGCGCTGCTGAGCAGCGACCCGCCGGACATCTTCCAGGCCTGGGGTGGCGGCGAGATGGTCGAGCAGGTGGAGGCCGACTACCTCAAGGACATCACCGACCAGGTCAAGACCGAGGTGGGCAACATCGGTAGCGCCGCCGAGATCTGGCAGGTCAAGGGCAAGCAGTACGGCCTGCCGTTCCGGATGGGCATCGAAGGCGTCTGGTACAACAAGGACATGTTCGCTCAGGCGGGCATCGCGGCGCCGCCGACCACCTTCGCAGAGCTCAACGACGCGGTCACCAAGCTCAAGGCGATCAACGTCGTCCCGATCGCGGTGGGCGCCGGTGACAAGTGGCCGGCCGCGCACTGGTGGTACAACATGGCGCTGCGTGCCTGCTCGGTCGACACGCTCAAGAAGGCGTCCACCGACAAGGTCTTCGACGACCCGTGCTTCGTCAAGGCCGGCCAGGACCTGAAGGCGTTCATCGACACCAAGCCGTTCCAGCCCAACTTCATCGCCACGCCGGGCCAGAACGACCCGACCAGCGCCAACGGCATGCTCGCCAACGGCAAGGCCGCGATGGAGCTCATGGGTGACTGGAACCGCGGCACGCTGGACACCGTCGCCACGGACAAGGCGAAGCTCGCCTCGTTCCTCGGCTGGTTCCCGGTGCCGGCGATCGAAGGTTCCCCGGGTGACCCGAAGGCGGCCCTCGGTGGTGGCGACGGCTTCTCCTGCGCCAAGAACGCCCCCGCCGAGTGCGTCGAGTTCCTCAAGTACATCGTGAGCCCCGAGGTGCAGAAGGGCTACGCCGAGACCGGCACCGGCCTGCCTGTGGTCAAGGGCGCGGCCGACGGTGTGACGGACCCCGCGCTTAAGTCCATCCTGGAGGCCACGGCCAACGCGAGCTACGTCCAGCTCTGGCTGGACACGGCCTACGGCAGCACTGTCGGCACCGCGATGAACGACGCGGTCGTCGCCATCTTCGCGGGTAACGGGACTCCTGAGAAGGTCGTCTCGGCGATGAAGGCGGCCGCAAGCAAGTGACCTCCGCCAACCAGATCCGTACGTCCGCCGGCGACGCTTCCGCGTCGCCGGCGGGCCCCCACCGCGTGGGGCGTCCATCCGCCCGCCGAGCCGACACACGCCGCAAGTGGTACGAGATCATCGGGCTCACCGCGCCGGCCATCGCCGTCTACGTGATGTTCGTGCTGGTGCCGATGGGCTTCGCGGTCTACTACAGCCTCTACCGGTGGCGTGGCGTCGGGCCCCCCACCGAGTTCGTCGGCCTGCGGAACTACACCCTCGCCTTCCAGGACCCGATCTTCCTGGACGCGTTGCGCAACAACGCCATCATCGTGTTCGGGTCGCTGCTGATCCAGGGCCCGATCGCCCTGGCCATCGCCCTGCTGCTCAACCGCCGATTCCGTGGGCGCTCCGTGTTCCGCCTGCTGGTGTTCGTGCCGTACGTGCTCGCCGAGGTCACCGTCGGCATCATGTGGAAGCTGCTCCTGACCGGCGGCGGCACGGTCGACGCGATGCTGGAGTCACTGGGACTGGGCAGTCTGGTGCAGCCCTGGCTCGCGGACCTGGACCTGGTCATCTGGACGCTGCTGGCCATCCTCACCTGGAAGTACGTCGGCTTCGCCATCATCCTGCTACTCGCCGGGCTGTCCAACGTGCCCGACGAGCTGACCGAGGCGGCGGCCATCGACGGCGCGAGCTGGTGGCAGATTCAACGGCACGTCACGATTCCGCTGCTCGGCCCGACGATCCGGATCTGGATGTTCCTGTCCATGATCGGCTCACTGCAGATCTTCGACATGATCTGGGTGACCTCGGTGCCCGCAGTGCGGTCGCTCGGCGCGTCGGCCACCATGGCGACCTACATGGTGGACAACGGGTTCTTCGCCCGCTTGTGGGGCTACGGCAACGCTGTGGCTGTCACCCTGTTCGCCATCTCCTTCGTGGCGGCACTGCTGTTCCAGCGGTTCCTGCTCCGCCGCGACATCGAGGGCGCCATCACCGGAAAGGTGAAGTGACGATGGCTGTGAACTCCGTTCCCTCCCCGTCCGCCGGGCGCCGTCAGGTGTCCTGGGGCGCGCCGCTCACCTACGCGATCGCGCTCGCGATCGCGGCCGTGTCGATCGCCCCGGTCGTCTACGTGGTCATCGGCGGCTTCCGCACCACCCCGCAGATCGTCGCGAACCCGGCCGGCCTGCCCGACCCGTTCGTCTGGGACAACTACGCCAGGGTGCTGACCCAGAGCAACTTCTGGCAGCAGGCGTTCAACAGCGCGGTCATCGCCCTCGGCACCACACTCGCCGTCGTCGTGCTCGGGTTGGCCGCCGCGTTCGTGCTCGCCCGCTACAGCTTCCGTGGGCGCGAGGGGCTCTACACCTTCTTCACACTCGGCCTGCTGTTTCCGGCCGGCGCGGCGATCCTGCCGCTCTACCTCATGCTGCGGGACCTGAACCTGACCAACTCCTACTACGCGGTCATCCTCCCGCAGGTGGCCTTCTCCCTGCCCCTGACGATCGTCATCCTGCGGCCCTTCCTGGCGGCGATCCCGAAGGAGTTGGAGGACGCCGCCGCCATCGACGGTGCGAGCCGGCTCGGGTTCCTCTGGCGCATCGTGATGCCGCTGTCGCGGCCCGCGCTCGTCACCGTCGGCGTCCTGGCGTTCGTGGCGAGTTGGAACGCGTTCCTGCTGCCGTTGCTCGTCCTCAGCGACGTCAGCCTGCACACCCTGCCGCTGGGGGTGCAGAACTTCTCCAGCCAGTACACCACCGACACGGCAGGCGTCCTCGCCTTCACCTCGCTGGCGATGCTTCCGGCGCTGCTCTTCTTTACGCTCGCGGAGAAGCAGATCGTCGGTGGCCTTCAGGGTGCGGTCAAGGGCTGAGCGGCAGCGGTACGAGCACAACCAGAGGAAGGCACAGCATGACTGAGGTCCACGCACTGGTGGACGGGCCGGCACCGGCTCAAACAGGTCCGGACCACGGTCGACCGAATGGGCACGACGGCGGGGCACGCGTACGCGATCTCCTCGGCCGGATGACGATCGAGGAGAAGATCGCTCAGATCGTCGGCTTCTGGGAGAAGGAGGACGGCGAGGCCGTCGCGCCGTTGCAGGGGGAGTTCGGCGAGGACGTGAAGCTCGGGGACTTCTCCCGGCACGGGCTCGGTCACCTCACCCGCGCCTACGGCACCCGCCCGGTGGACGCGGCGGCACGCGCGTCCTGGCTGTGGAAGTTCCAGCGGGAGCTTGTCACGGGCACCCGGCTCGGCATCCCGGCGATCGTCCACGAGGAGTGCCTCACCGGGCTGTCGGCGTGGAAGGCGGCAACCTTCCCCACGCCGCTGGCCTGGGGCGCCGCGTTCGACCCCGACCTGGTCGCCGAGATGGCCGCGGCGATCGGCACCTCGATGCGGGCCCTGGGTATCCACCAGGGGCTCTCTCCGGTGCTCGACGTCATCCGTGACCCCCGCTGGGGTCGGGTGGACGAGTGCATAGCCGAAGACCCGTACCTGGTCGGCACCATCGGCACGTCGTACGTGCGCGGGCTGCAGTCGCAGGGGGTGCACGCCACCCTCAAGCACTTCGCCGGCTACTCCGCCTCGCAGTCGGGGCGCAACTTCGGCCCGGTGCACATGGGCCGCCGGGAGTTGGCCGACGTGCTGCTCGTCCCGTTCGAGATGGCGATCCTCGACGGTGACGCCCGCAGTGTCATGCACTCGTACGCCGAGATCGACGGCGTGCCCGTCGCCGCCGATCCGACGATGCTGACCGGGATCCTGCGCGACACGTGGGGCTTCGACGGCACGGTGGTGGCCGACTACTACGGGGTCGCGTTCCTGAACCTGCTGCACCACGTTGCGGGCGACCACGCCGAGGCAGCCGGCCAGGCGCTGACGGCAGGTGTCGACGTCGAACTGCCGACCGGCGACGCCTATCTGACCCTGCGGGAATCGGTGCGGGCGGGCACGCTCGACGAGGCGCTCCTCGACCGCGCGGTGCTGCGGGTGCTGCGCCAGAAGCAGGACCTGGGTCTGCTCGACGCGACGTTCGACGACGAGCCGCCCTCGGCGATCGACCTCGACTCGCCCGAGCACCGGGCGATCGCCCGCCGGCTCGCCGAGGAGTCGATCGTGTTGGTCACCAACCGGGACGCGCTGCCGCTGCCGGCGGGGCGGCGGCTGGCAGTCATCGGCCCCAACGCCTACCGGCAGGGCGCGCTCTTCGGGTGCTACTCCTTCCTCAACCACGTCCTCGTCCAGCACCCCGGCGTGGAGACCGGCATCGAGGTGCCCACCGTGCTCGACGCCGTACGGGCCGAGTTCGGCGACGATCTCGTCACCTGGGCACGCGGCTGTGACGTGGACACCGACGACAGGTCCGGCTTCGACGAGGCTGTCGCCACGGCCGCCGCCGCCGATGTCGCGGTCCTGGTCGTCGGCGACCACGCCGGCCTCTTCGGGCGCGGCACGGTCGGGGAGGGCTGCGACAGGGACGACCTGGAGCTGCCCGGCGTCCAGCGCGACCTGGTCGAGGCGGTGCGGGCGACCGGCACGCCGGTTGTCCTCGTGCTGCTCACCGGTCGGCCGTACGCCCTCGGCTGGGCGCTCGAGGGCTGTGCGGCGGTGGTGCAGGCGTTCTTCCCGGGTGAGGAGGGCGCCGGCGCTATCGCGGGGGTGCTCTCCGGGCGGGTCAACCCGTCGGGCCGGCTGCCGGTCACCCTGCCCGGGTCGGCCGGCGCGCAGCCGTACTCCTACCTGCATCCCACCCTCGGTGCGGGCAACGAGGTGACGAACCTGCCGGCGACGCCCGTGGCGCCGTTCGGCCACGGCCTGTCGTACACGACCTTCGCGTACACCGATCTCACGGTGCCCGCCACGGTGCCCACCGACGGGGCGGTGGCCGTTACGGTGCGGGTGACGAACACCGGCACGGTCGCCGGCGACGACGTGGTCCAGCTCTACGGTCGCGACCTGGTGGCCTCGGTGACCCGGCCGGTGGCGCAGCTGCTCGGCTACCGGCGGGTCCACCTCGCACCGGGCCAGTCCGTCACGGTCGAGCTGACGGTCCCCACCACCCGCCTGGCGTTCTCCGATCGCAGTTTCACCCGCGTCGTGGAGCCCGGCGACGTCGAGGTCTGGGTCGGTACCAGCGCGCAGCGTGCCACCGAGGCGGTGACCACGTTTGTCGGTGACACCGTCGCGGTCACCAACGCTTCCCCACGCTGGAGCACCGCCGACGTCCGCTGAGGCCGGTCCGCCGTCGTCTGAGGGACGTCGGCGGACCGCTACGGACGTCCGGCGTCGCTGACCCAGACCGACGTGAAACCAGGTTGTCCAGTCGCGTTGGGCCGATCGGATTCTGGCTCCGTACCTCTTCCGCGTTCGTGGACGAAACCTGTTCATCGCTGGTCGCCGCCGACGATGGGGTTGTACTCACTTGCGAGCGCGGAGATGTCCTGAAGGAGCTGCCGCATCGCCGGCACGGTGCCGCTCGGCATGTTCCCGAAAGAGCCACGCGACCGCTGACCGCCCGCTCCGTCGCCGCCCCATCGCTTTCACCGATCGGCGCCCCGGTTCGAGCCGATGGCCTCGTTGTGCCTGGGGTGCGTGCTCCCACGAGGCGGCTCAGTCGAAGTCGATTCGCATCAGCCTGCTGGCGGCCCAGTCGTCTGGATGGGTCGGCCTGATGGTGCCAGGGTCGTGAGGCTGGTTGAGGTCATCGACGATGGCCGCGATCACCGCGGCTCGTTCCGTGGAATCGGTGACGGTGGTCGCCCGCGCGGGCAGGTCCGCTCTGATGCCGTTCTTGAGGTGGAAGGTGAAAGCGGGGTTCGCTCGTAGGTTCGCGTACCAGCCGGTCGCGCCTCCGCCCGCTCCGCTGCACAGATAGGTTGCGCCGTGGGCGCGATAGAAGAAGATCTCAATGCGGCGGGGTCGTCCGGTGCGCCGGCCAGTGGTGGTGATGTCCACGATTCGATCGCGGGTTCCGGCCGCGGGCGTGATCCTGATGGCACGCCTGATCTCGTGCGGCAGGTGCGCAAGCGGGTCAAGCTCGCTGTGCTCACCATCCGGGTCTGCGGTGTTCATGCGGCCTCTCTCTGCAGTGCGGGGCCGAGGAGCAGTCCTCCGTCGATGACATATTCGGCGCCGGTGATGAAGGCCGCGTGCGGCGATGTGAGGAACAGCAGCAGCGCGGTGATGTCGGCCGGCTGCCCGAGTCGGGGGACGGCGAACGGCTCGGGTGAGTAGAAGTCGGCGATCGGAGCGTCGCTGCCGGCCGCCGGTTCGGTGATGAACGGAGTGGCGACAACGCCGGGGTGGATCGCGTTGACGCGGATGTTGTCGCGGCCCAACTCAAGCGCAGCGGTCTGAGTGAGCCCTCGAACCGCCCACTTGCTGGCGACATAGGGCGCGTAGAAGGCGGTACCGCCAATGCCCATGGTGGAGCCGACGTTGACGATCGATCCTCCTCCCGCGCGCCGCAGCGCCGGGGCGGCTGCCTTAATGCCGAGGAAGGTGCCGGTGAGATTGATGTCGAGGATGCGAGCCCAGGTGGCCAAATGGGTGGCCTCGATGAGGGCCGGCGGGTTCTGCACCCCGGCGTTGTTGACCAGGATCGTGAGCGCACCGAAGGCCTTCTCGGTCTCGCTGACGGCGGCGGCCCACGACTCCTCCTGCGACACGTCGAGGCAGACGAAACGCGTCCGCTCTCCCAACTCCGCGGCGAGGCCAGCACCACGCTCGGCATTGATGTCACCGATGACGACGTTGGCGCCTTCGGCATGCAGGGCGCGAACGTGGCTGGCCCCCTGCCCACCGGTGCCGCCGGTCACGAGAACGGTCTGATCGGCAAAGCGGGACATCAGATCCTCCGAGTACGTACGAGGGATGACAACCCGAGACCGGGTGGTGAGTCGATCGACTCACCACCCGAAGTTACGCCCCGGCGGTTGGTGAGTCAACCCACTCACCTCGCTATGATGGGCGCATGACCCCAGCGCCGTCGGCCTATCACCAGCGCGTGGCGGAGGAGAAGCGCGCGCTCATCGTGCGGGCCGCTACTGAGCTGTTCCTCGAGTTGGGCTACGACCGGGCATCACTGGCGCGTGTTGCCGAGAGTGCTGGCGTGTCGAAGGCGACGCTGTTCAAGCAGTTTCCGACAAAGGCAGCGTTGTTCGATGCCATAGTCATCGACTCGTGGGCCGAGAAAGACGTCGCCGACGTGCCGCCCGCCGGTGATCTCACGGCCGGCCTGACGGTTCTGGGACGGCGCTACGCGACGCTGTTGAGCCAGCCGGGGATGACCGACCTGTTTCGCATCGTCATCGCCGAGCTGCCACGCTTTCCCGAACTGGCCAAGGCGCATTTCTCGCAGGGCAAACTGCCGTACTTCGAGTCCGTCCGGGTCTACCTCCTGGCCGAGCGCGACGCAGGAGCCGCAGACATCGCTGACCCGGAGATGGCCGCTACGCAGTTCCTCGGGATGATCTCGAACTACCTGTTCTGGCCGAGTCTTTTGGTCCCGGACTGGACGGTGACCCCTGCCCGCACGACAGCGGTCGTGGAAGAAGCCGTCCGAACCATGGTTGCGCGGTATGGCACCGATGTTCACCACCGGAACCCGTAAGGTCGTCACCGCGTCTGTTGCGGGAACGCGCAGGCCGCCGACGGGCCTATCCGAGTAGCGCCGCCGCCGCAGCCAGGGTGGCCATGGACAGCGTCGTGGTCACCACCACCGCCCGGCTGGCCACTGCCTCGCCGACGCCGTACTCCTGGCTGTAGATGAACGTGTTCTGCGCTGTCGGCAGGCCCGCGCACACCACCACGGCGAGCAACTGCGGCGCGGACAGGTGCAAGGCCAGCCCGGCGACGTACGCGATGACCGGCTGTGCGACGAGCTTCAGCGCGGTGATCACGGCCAGTTCGGCCGGCTGGGCCGGCTCTGCCCGCGATGGGGTCGCGGGGTGCAGCGACGCGCCGAGCGCGACAAGGGCGGCCGGGACCGCGGCGCCCGACAGCAGGGTGAGCGACGCGTCGGCCGCCGACGGCAGATGCACACCGGCAGCCGAGCACGCGACACCGAGCATCGACGCCAGGATCACCGGGTTGCGTACGGGCAGGGAGGCGATACGGCGGACCCGTACCCGCCCGGTCGGGTCGCTGTGTCGGTCCAGGGCGACCAGGATCACGGGCGTCACCACCAGCACCTGTAGCAGCACCACCTCCGCCAGGAACGACACGTTGCCGAGAATCTGTGTTGCGATCGGGATGCCGACGTTCGCCGAGTTGACGTACCCGGCGGCCATGCCCCAGATCGGCCGCTCGCCGGGCTCGCGGCCGAACAGCCAGCTCGCGCCGACCCACCCGAACCCGACGACCGCGGCGGTGCTCACCCCGAAGGCGAGCAGCGAGCGGCCGGCAAACCCGGAAAGCGGCATTCGGGACAGGGCCAGGAACAGGGCGGCCGGCATCGCAAGGTGGAACACGAACCGGCCGAGCACTGACGCCGCCGCCTCGCCCAGCAGGCCCCACCGAGAGGCCGAGTAGCCGACTGCGGTAAGGATCCAGATCGGTACGAACGCCGACACCAAGCTCATACGAGCGTCACCGGCGGGCGGACGTCCACGGTGCCTACCAGACCGCCGGACAGCCGGGGACCGTCCACACGTACGTCGATCGGGAAGCCACGCGTTCAGCCTCGCATCCCGTCCGGACCGCGCAAACATCCCACTCATCCGCAACATCGGCTCGGCGACGGGCCAACGGACCGTCGTCAAGGCCGGGCGCACGGATCTGCCGCCGACCGGGCGTCACTCCTCTGCGTCATGTGACGGGCGGGCGGACTGCGCCGAGCGGTATGCGCGTGCGACGGTTGACGACGTGGCGGCCAGCTGCGGACGGGCTGGCATCCAGACCGTCTGAATGCCGAGTTGCTCGTTCATCGCGGCGAGCTGGTATTCGTAGCGAAGGTCCGCGGCCGTGCGCACGCCGCGGACGATGACCGTGGCAGAGCGGCGCAGGCAGTAGGCAGTGGTCAGGCCGGTCCAGGTGTCCACCTCGACATTGCCCCAGGCTGCCGGCAGGGCAGCACGCACGCGTACGGCCCTCGCCGTGGCCTCGTCGGTTGGTTGCTTGTCAGCGTTCACCGCCAGCAACACGATGAGCTGGTCGAACATCACCCGGGCCCGGGCCACGATGTCGCGGTGCCCCGGGGTGAACGGATCGAACGTACCGGGATAGACCGCCAACGAACCGTGTGCCACCGCCGCCGTCCTCATCTGCCCGCACGTCGCTCGTCAGTCTGCTCCTCCTCCGCCACCGCCTGAATCGAAGTTTGCAGCGTCACCATAGGCAGCGTTCTCTGCGATGGCGGCGGAATGTCGGTCGGGGACGCCTCGGCCCCGCTCGAAGATGTCGCGACCAGGGCGCGGCGATCTACGGCGTATGGCACGCATGGCGGACCGCGCGGCCGCCGCCTTCTCCTGGACGCTCTGTGGGCGACGGCTTCGGCGCCTGCGGATCAGGACTGTGAGGCCCGTTGCGAGCGCGATGCCAGCTAGCAGGAGATACCATCCCATGTCCTCACGGTAGAAGGAGCCCGCCCCCGGCGCGGCCCCGGCGGGGAGCCTCGGGTCCCAGCCGGTCACAGCGGTCCGCCGTGGCGATGATCAGCGGTGGGCGAAGACGAAGCCGCCCTCGACATTCGGGGCTGGCCGGTGCGTCATCTCGGCCTCGACGGTGAAGCCGGCGGCGTCCAGCCAGGCCGCGACCCGGTCCGGCGGACGGCGGTGCACGTGGACGTGCATCGGGTGACCGCCGTAGCCCTCCGTCTTCAGTCGACTGCCGTCGCCGGCGTGGAACCCGAGCAGCACGACGCCGCCGGGTCGCAGCACTCGGTGGAACTCGGCGAGCACTGCGGGCACCTCGTCGTCGGGGACGTGGATCAGGGAGAACCAGGCGAGGATGCCGGTCAGACCGCCGTCGACCAGATCGAGGTGAGTCATGGACCCCACCTCGAAACAGAGACCGGGGTGGTCCCGCCGGGCGATCCCGATCATCGCGGGCGACAGGTCGACACCGAATGCGTCCAGGCCGAGGCCGTGCAGGTACGCGGTTATCCGGCCCGGGCCGCAGCCCACGTCGGCGACCGTCCCGTTGCCTTGGGCGCGCACCAGTTCGGCGAAGAGCGCAAGGATGCCCCGCTGGAACGGCTCCTCGGCGAGAGCGTTGCGCAGCAGGTCGGCGTAGCTGACCGCCACGGTGTCGTAGGAGGTCCGGGTGTCGTCGAGCCAACCGGGTACGGCCATGCGCTGCAGGATAGCGACAGCGACCTGGCCGAGCGCGCCGTCGCGTGTTGACGTGCTGCGATGCGTCGCCTGTCGCGGCTGTCAGTTGTGTGTACGGAGCTCAGCCAACTCGCCTGCGAGGTGGGCGAGGACGGCTGCCGGGTCTGGTGCGCGGGTCAGCGAGCGGCCGACGACGATGTGGGTCGCGCCCGCGCGGATCGCGGCCGTCGGATGCGCCGGCCGAGCGTGCTCGGTTGTGGTCCCGGCGGCCAACTCGGCCCGCAGCATCACACCCGGAGTGATGATCAGCATGTCCGGACCGAGTTCCGCGCGCAGCAACGTCGCGCCCTGCGGCGAGGCCACCACTCCGTGACAGCCGGCGCGCTGGGCCAGCCGGGCCAGACGGATGACCTGCTCCTCGATCGTGGTGCTCAGCCCGATGGCGACAAGGTCGGTGTCGGTGAGGCTGGTGACGACGGTCAGCGCGATGACGCGCAGGTGCGGGAAGTCGGCGGCCGCGCGTACGGCGGCCTCCATGATTGTGGAGCCTCCCATGGCATGCACTGTCACCATTGTCGCCCCGAGCCGGCCGGCGGCGCGGACCGCACCCGCGACAGATGTCGGGATCTCGAACAGCTTGAGATCCAGGAAGACATCCTTGCCTTCGCCGGCCAGCCTGGTTGCCAGCGTCGGGCCGGCGATGGTCAGCAACTCCAGGCCCACCTTGTACGACTGGCCGGCCTCACCCAGGCGGTCGACTATCGCCTCGGCGTCGTCAACGGTGTCGAAGTCGAGCGCGACGATGATGCGACGGGTGTCCACGCGCTGATCCTGCGGGTTCCGCGGCGCAGCTGTCACGCCGGCAGGGAGGCTTCCAGGTCGCGACGGGTGAGGGCAGCGCGCAAATGCAGCGCCTCGGCTGCCAGATTCTCGCGTCCACCCTGCTCGCGATCGATGGCGCAGACCACCCAGTCAATCCTGGCGCCACTGGCCCGCAGTTGCCGGCACGATGCCAGCAACGCCCCTCCGGTGGTCACCACGTCCTCGATCACCACGACGCGCTGGCCGTCCAGGGGACCGCCCTCGGCCGCCTTGCCGGTGCCGTACTCCTTGGCCTGTTTACGGACGAAGACGGTCGGCAGCCCGGTCAGCTGCGACATCACGGTGGCGATCGGTATGCCGCCCATCTCCATCCCCGCCAGCACGTCGCATTCCGGCAGCAGAGCGACCATCGCCTCAGCCACCTCGCGTAATAGGACGGGCTGCGCCTCGAACAGGTACTTGTCGAAGTACTCGTCGCTCACCTGCCCGGATCGGAGGCGGAACCGGCCGGTCAGATGGCAGGCGTCGTAGACGCGACGAGCGAGCGGGGAAGTCATGCATTCAGCCTCGCATTCCGCCTGGTCGAGCAAACCACCCCGCCCAGGGCCAGGTCGACGGAAGCCATCGGCACGTACACGTACTCACACGTCGCCGAACCTTTGCCGTAGCTCGGACACTCACCACGGCCGACGCCGCGATCGATTCAGGCTTCCGGGCAGCCGACACGACCGTCACGTAGCTGCTGGCTAACGATCCCCCCGAGGCTAGCGTGCATTCGACGCCTCGATGATGGTGGCCGATCCTACCGCGGGCCTGCCCTCGTGCATGGTGATGGTCATGCCCGGCCGCAGGTCACGCCAGAGGGCTGGCGACAGTCCATCCGCGGATTATTCAATGTCGCCGCAGCACCGGCGCAACGGATCACACCGGCGCATGTATCTGCCGCCGGCAGAGCGCGGTGTCCGTGAGGCGCTTACCGGGCAAGCGCCGTCTCGGCTAATACCGTGGCGCGTTGGGTCTGGGTCGAGGACACTCGCGATCATGCTGGCTTCATGTCGTAGCGTCACGGAACTGGTCGCCGCGCAGGCGCGCGGGGAACGGATCAAGTTTCTGTTCTTCTGGGGACACCAGCCGGAGCGCGACGGCCGGGTCGGCGCCGGCTGCTTGAGTCAGTGGTGGACAGTGTCATTCATGATCGATGGGCTGCTCTTCGCGACCGCGGAGCACTACATGATGTGGCGCAAGGCCACCCTGTTCGGTGACGACGCGACGGCCGAGCGGGTTCTCGCCGCGCCGCACCCACACGCGGCCAAGGCTCTCGGTGGCCGGGTCGTCGGCTTCGATCAACGGATCTGGGACCAACACCGCTTCGACATCGTGGTGGCCGGCAACCTGGCTAAGTTCGGACAGCACGCTGAGCTGCGCGAGTTCCTCGTTGGTACCGGACGACGGGTTCTCGTCGAGGCCAGCCCGCTGGACCAGGTCTGGGGTATAGGGCTAGCTCGTGAGGATCCCGTCGCCTCCGATCCGGCTCGCTGGCAGGGCCTCAACCTGCTCGGGTTCGCGCTCATGCACGTTCGTGACGCTCTCCGCGACGAGCCGGAGCGGTAGTCGTCGCTGGACGCCGAGGTCATGGATTGCTGCCGACGGGACGTTCAGGACCGCTCCTTTCGTGTCGAGAGTGGTGCGCGCCGTCACGGCACGGAGGGGTCGCCTGTGCCGCTGCAAGGGTCAAGGCCTCGCATGTGACGATTCCTCGATGACAGCGGAGCTTGTCGCCCAGATCCCAATCCGGGTGGCCGGTCGATTGACCGAGCAGTTGGCGGCCAGTGGATGGCTGCCGCATCGTTTCGTGCCCGACGATGAGGTTGCCTTCGTGCGCGAGCCCGTCCACGGGGTCGTCTTCCGCTTCGGCGTCAACCTCGCTGGCGGTGACGGTATCTCGCTCAGTTCCAGCGTGGGCGTGGAACATGCCGACGCCGCCGAGTTGCAGAGGCAACTCTTCGGTAACACGGGCACCGTGTGCCAGGTGGGTGCAAGCATGACCGACCTGGTGTACGAAGCGGAGCCGTCCAAGGTCACGCCGTTACGCTGGTGGGTCGCGTCGCTGGAACAGGTGGACGAAGCTGTTGCTCAGGTCATCGCCGACTTGATGACCTATGGTGAGCCGTTCTTGGTCGGCAACCAGACGTTGCCGAAGGTGATCGAAACGCTTGTCGGACGGCCGAAATCGCAGATCGAGTACGGAACTCTGGCCGTTTGCCTCGCGGTGTCGGGGGACCTGCCCGGGGCTCGCGCCATGCTGGCGAAGTTCGGTGCGGTTCGCCCGGTGTTCGCGGGAGGCACCACCGAAACATTCATCCACAACTTCACCGAGCGGTTCGGCAACTAGGCCGCGCTGCCCTTGGCGGCCCGACGGGTGACCTGGTCCGGGCGTTCCGAAATGACATGCCGGATTCCTCGCCGCCGCAGCGCCCGGCTGGCACCACGACGTACCACCGGCACATCGTCACGATCGACCACTCCAAGATCGACAGGACGCGCCCTAGGAGGGGTGGCGCATGGCGTTGACTGGCGGCGGACCTGGCACGATCTCGCCATGGCGACCTATGAAGTTGCGTTGGTACTCCTCGTGGATTCCTCGGAGGCGGTACTCATGCAGCATCGCGATGGGCAAACCTCGACTTCTCCCTACCAGTGGAGCTTGCCGGGCGGCCGTGTCGAGCCGGGCGAGACGCCTGAACAGGCGGCCCGTCGGGAACTGCTGGAGGAGACGGGACTGAGGGCAGGTGAGTTGCATGCATTGTGGAGCGGACCACGCCCGTATGAGGCAGGTTTCCCGCACGCGGTGACCGTTCACGTCTTCTGCGGTCGGACCGATGCTCAGCAACAGGATGTGGTAGTCGGCGAGGGGCAGGCTATGGTGTTCGTCCCTCGGCACGAGGTCTTCGACCGTGACCTAGCCGTGACTACTGCCGCAGTCCTGCCGCTTTACTTCTCCGGCGTCGGCGAGACGCGATGATGCCCGACTGCCGTTAGCATCCTCGGCATGGCAACGCGGCTCGTTCAGATCAACATGAAGGCTCGGGACGACGCTATGTTGGGCGGCTTCTGGGCGCAGGCGCTCGGCTGGGAGGTTTCCAGCGAGGGGCCCGGCGTGACCAACCTCGAACCCGAGGGCTTCGACTACCCCGACCCGGTCGCTGTCTGCGTCGACCTCATCGTCTCCTCGGAGCCCAAGACGGTGAAGAACCGCGTCCACGTCGACCTCGCCAGCACCTCGGCGGCCCAACAGGCGGAGATGGTCGCGCGCCTGAAGGATCTCGGCGCGACACTCGCCGACATCGGTCAGGGCGACGTGCCGTGGACGGTGATGGCAGACCCAGAGGGCAACGAGTTCTGCGTGCTGGACGCCCGACCGGGCTACCGAGACACCGGACCGATCGCCGCGGTGGTGGTCGACTGCGTGGATCCGCGAGCCATGGCCCGCTTCTGGGGTGACGCCACGGACTGGATGCTGCACGAGGTGACCGACCAGGAGGCGGTTCTGCGCTCCGCCAAGGGCGTCGGCCCATACCTTCGGTTCGTCCGTACGCCCGGGGTGAAGACCGTGTGGAACCGCGTACACCTCGATGTTCGTCCCTACCCAGGTGACAACCTGGCGGCCGAGGCAGCCAGGCTGCGGGCGCTCGGCGCCACCGCAATCGACCTGGACGTCCCGTGGATGGTCCTTGCCGACCCGGAAGGAAACGAGTTCTGCCTCCTGGCCCCAAGCTGACCGTGCGACAGCGGGGTGGGGTGCGGACGAATCCATCAAACGGGACGAACGTGGCGTGTGGTGTGGCCGCGGGCCGCGGGCCGCGTCGAAAATATCCGTTGTGGGGGTGCCGTCTGTTGGTGAGTGGGTAAAGGAGGGCGATGAAGTCCACCTGGAAGCCCCACGAGCAGCACGGCAGCCTCTCCGAGAAGGACAAGCGCGAGTTGCCGGCGACAGTTTTCGCGTTTCCCCGCGAGCGCAAGGAACCGATGACCGACGCGGCGCATGTCCGCAACGCCATCGCCCGCTTCGACCAAGTGCAGGGCGTGGACGACGCCGACCGTGACCAGGCGTTCCAGAACATCCTCGCCGCGGCCGCACACTACGGCGTCGAGGTCGCGGAGACCGACTGGCATCAGCTGGGCAAGCTGCCCCACACGCCGAATCCCGCCCACTGACCGGCCCACCGATGGTGGAGATCACCAGGAGCCACCGCTCGACCGACCGGGGCGGTGGCTCGGCGCAGGGTAGTTTCCTGCCATGAGTGATGACAGCTTCCGCTCGGTGAAGATCGAGCGCACAAGCGTGGGGCGGTACGTCGCGCGCAACGTCCGTGGCGGATCGATGTCGATGGGGACGGGCGAGGACGACAGCTTCACGCCTGTGGAACTGCTTCTGGCTGCCATCGGCGGCTGCACCGCGGTCGACGTGGACCACATCACCAGCCGTCGTGCCGAGCCGACCCAGTTCTCCGTGGAGATTACCGGCGACAAGATCCGGGACGAGGTCGGAGGTAACCGCATGCAGAATCTCACCGTCGAGTTCACCGTGACGTTCCCGGCGGGCGCGGACGGTGACCGGGCGCGCGAGGCGCTGCCCCGGTCGCTGCGGCAGTCGCACGATCGACTGTGCACCGTCTCCCGTACCGTCGAGCTGGGCACTCCCGTCACGATCGTCGACCCTGCCGGACCCACCGCGGACTGATGTTCCCGGTGTCGTCAGGCGATTCGGTCGACGTGTCCATCCGGTCAGCGGGTGCCGACAATGGATGACGTGGCACCTGCCTTCGTCCTGCACGACCACCGCAAACCACGGCCGCACTTCGACCTGCGGCTCGAGGAGGGCGGCGTGCTTCGCTCCTGGGCAGTGCCTCGCGGTCTGCCGGACAGCCCCAGCGACAACCGGTTGGCCATCGCCGTACCCGACCACGACCTCGATCACCTCACCTACGAGGATGCCGACAAGTCGATCGCCGACATCGGCACCTGGGAGGAGCACGACCGCACCGACCGCCGGATGCTGTTCACGCTGAACGGTCGCACCGGGCGTCGGCGGTACGCGCTCATCCGCACGGCTGAGGGGTGGCTGCTCCACCTGACCAAGGAGCAGCCGTCTGGACAAGGCTGACGACGTACGCGAGGGCAACGAAGCGCTTGCTCCTCACGCGGCGTCAGGTCGCATAGTCGATGGCATGGAGGAGCACCTGACCGTGGGGCGCGTGGCGGAGCTGGCCGGCGTCAGCGTCCGCACACTGCATCACTATGACGAGATCGGTCTTCTGGAGCCGTCGACGCGGACCTTGGCTGGGCACCGGGCCTATTCGGCGGGCGATGTGCAGCGACTTCGGGAGGTGCTCGCCTACCGGCGGCTCGGCTTCGGGCTGCGCGAGATCGCCGCTCTGGTCGACGACCCGGCCACCGACGCCGTCGCGCACCTGCGCCGGCTGCGCGGCCTGCTGGTGGACCAGCGCGACCGCGCTGCCGCGATGGTGACGGCCATCGACAGGGAGCTAGAGGCACGAGCAAGGGGCATCAGGACGACGCCCGAGGAGCAACTGAAGGCGTTCGGCGCGCATCTGTACGACGCTATCGGCTCTGCCTACCCGGCCACGCGGCGTACCGAGCCACGGATCGCCGCCCGCATGTGGGAGGCGCTGGGGGACGCGCGCACGGTGCTGAACGTCGGTGCCGGCACGGGCTCCTACGAGCCACCCGACCGCGTCGTCACGGCGGTGGAACCGTCTGCGGTCATGCGGGCGCAGCGTCCCGTGGGTGCGGCACCGTGCGTGGCCGCCGCCGCGGAGAGTCTGCCGTTCGACGACAAGTCCTTCGACGCCGCCATGGCGGTCAGCACCGTCCACCACTGGCGGGACCCGGTCGCCGGGCTGCGGGAGATGCGGCGGGTGGCCCGCCGCGTGGTGGTGTTCACGTACGACGCCGACGACACCGGCTGGCGTCAGCGGTTCTGGCTCACCCGCGACTATCTACCCGAGTTCGCCGACCTCCTCGTCGGCTGGCCGTCCCTGGCCGACCTGACCCATGCGATCGGAGGGCGTGCGGAGCCGCTGCTCGTCCCGTGGGACTGCGCTGACGGCTTCTTCGAGGCGTACTGGCGTCGGCCCGAGGCGTACCTGGACGAACACGTACGCCGGGCGGTTTCGGTGTGGACCAGAGTGGGGCCGCAGGCTGAGCGACGGGCGGTAAGCGCGCTCCGCGAGGATCTCTCCTCGGGCCGGTGGGCCGAGCGCAACCGCGATCTCGTCGCCCTCGACACCGCAGAGCTCGGCCTCCGTTTGCTCGTGGCCTGAGCCACCGTGCGCGAGTCCGACCGGCCGTCACCGGGAAAGGCCGGCGTTGGCCGCTGCCTCCGAGGCCAGGATGGTGGAGCTGATCTCGTGCACGAACGTGTGGACGCCGTCTGCCCTGCCGGGGTCGGTGTCCTCGCCGCCGTCGTACCACCAATCGCGTGCCCAGGTGATCAGGCCGTCCCACTGTGGAAGTGCGGCGGTGGTCCGGTCGGCGGCCTGCCGCTTGGACAGCTGCCGGCCGTTCTGAAGACGGTGCAGGGCTCGGCAGAGGGTAAGTACCGTGTAGGACTGGCTCCGGGTGTGGTCATCTGGGTCATCCAGGTCGGCCAGTCGCGAACGTGCTCCAGCAGAGCCGATCGGACGAGGTTGGGGGCGACGGCGGGTAGCAGCGCGGCGGCTGAAGGCCCCACAAGCACGCGGTCGTGATCGCGGACGGTCGACCAGGTCACGACGCGATGGATGGTGGCGGGTAACAGGTGCAACGATTCGCCGGGGCTGATCCGGGCGATGGCGTGGGGCTGGCCGGCACGGCCGTGCGCGGCGTCGCGCGTGGCGCCGAGGGACACGTACTCCACCTCGATCCTGCCGGCCCACTGCGGGTGCCATCGGTCAAGGTTCGCGTGCAGACCGGCGAGCACGGCGAGTAGCGCCTCGTCCGGATCGCTGTCGAGTACCGCGAGTAGATCAAGGTCGCTGCGATCCGGGGCGAAGTCGCCGGCGACCAGGGAGCCGTGCAGGTACAGGCCCAGAAGCGTGCTGGACAGCGCGGCACTCCACGCGTCACGAAGATCGGCGAGAACGATCTCGGGCGATGCCATCAGGTCATCCTCCGCCGCGGACCGTCCGCCCACCATCGAGTAATCACGATCGGAAAGACCGGAGCGCCGCGGCCAGGGGCCTATGGACCATCAGAAGGTGCGGCTCGTGGTCGACGTCGCAAGCGATAGGGTCCTGCGGGTGACGCGCCCGCTGCTGCTCGACTGCGACCCTGGCATCGACGACATGGTGGCCATCCTCACGGCGGTGGCCAGCCCGGAGGTGGACCTGGTCGCGGTCACCACCGTCGGCGGCAACGTCGGAATCGACACCACCACCCGCAACGCGCTGGATGTGCTCGCGCTGGCCGGCCGGGCCGACATCCCGGTGGCCCGCGGCGCGGACCGGCCGTATCTGCGCTCACTGACCAACCGGGCCGCGTCGGTGCACGGAGACAGTGGGCTGGGGGGCATCACGCTGCCGACCTCCGGCGTCGGCCCGGTGGAGGCCACCGCGCTGGAGCTGATGGTCGAGACGGTACGGGCGGCCGCCGAGCCGGTGACGCTTGTGGCGACCGGGCCTCTGACAAACGTGGCGCACCTGTTCGCGGTGTACCCCGAGGTGGCGTCGCGGTTGGCCCGATTGGTGGTCATGGGCGGCTCGATCGGCGCTGGCAATCGCACACCGGCCGCCGAGTTCAACATCTGGGCCGACCCGGAGGCCGCCTACCGCGTGCTCACCGAGCCGGGGCTGCCCCGGCCGGTGCCGACCACGCTTGTCGGGTTGGATGTCACGTACCGCACCGCCTACGGGCCGGACGACATGCACCGGCTCCGGTCGGCCGGCGCCGTCGCCGCTCTCTGCGCGGACGCGCTCGACACCTACCTCGCCGCGTACCGGCGGGACCACGGGATGGACGTGGTGCCGCTGCACGACCCGCTGGCGATGGCGGAGGCGATCCGGCCCGGGCTGGTCACCGCCGAACCGGCGTACGTCGAGGTGGACACCACGACCGGGCCGAGCCGCGGCAACACGCTCGTGCACCTGCGCGGGCTGCTGGGTCAGCCGACCGTCGAGGTGGGTGTGGACGTCGACGTGCCGTCCGCGTTGGAGTTCATCACGAGTCGGCTGGAGTCACTGGCGCATCCGCGACCTTGACGGCGGCGCAGCCCGGCATGTGTGCTGACCGGCGCGAGTGCCGGGCGACCCTGAGCCGCCCGGCACCACGACGGGACTGTCAGGCGACCGCGCAGGCGGCGCCGTTGAGGGTGAACGCGGACGGCCGCCCGGAGTTGCCGGTGTGGGTGGCCTGGAAGCCGATGTCGACGGCGGTGTTCGGGGCGATCGTGCCGTTGTAGGACACGTTGCGGGCGGTGATCGCCCCGCTGGTCGGTGAGTAGGTGGCGTTCCAGCCGCCGGTGATGGCCTGCCCGTTCGGCAGCGTGAACGCCAGCGCCCACCCGTTGACCGGGGCGCTGCCCGTGTTGGTCACCGAGATCGACGCGGTGAGGCCGTTGTTCCAGGCGTTGACCGTGTACGCGACGCGGCACCCACCGGCCGGCGGCGGCGTGCTCGGCGGGGGAGTCGTGGGCGGCGCGGTCGTCGGCGGCGCGGTCGTCGGCGGGGCAGTCGTGGGCGGGGCAGTCGTGGGCGGGGGAGTCGTCGGCGTGTCGCCGCCGATGCTGCCGGGCACCGAACGAAGCGCGTCGTACCAGGCGACGGCCATCTTGCGGTAGCCGGTGGCGTTGGGGTGTACGCCGTCGGCGAGGTCGCTAAGCGTCAGCGCGCGGTACATGTCGACAAGGTGGACGCGCTTGCCGGCGGCGGCCCTGGTCTGGACGATCCCGGGGATCGCCGCGTTGTAGCCGCGAACCTGGTTGTCCGCACCGGCTTTCGGCACGATCGTCGCGACGAACACGTCCGCGTTCGGTGCGGTGTTGGTGATCTTGTCGACGAGTGCGGCAAGCCGGCCCGGAGCACCTGACGTGTCGCCGTACATGTCGTTGGTGCCGATGTGCAGCAGCACCGTGCGGGGGGTCGTCGCCCGCAGCCAGTTGACCACGTTGGCGTCGATCTGGGCGATGGTCCAGCCGGAGTGCCCCTCGTGGTCGTGGTCGCCGAGGCTGGCCGGGCCGTTGAACTGGGAGCCGACGAAGTCGACCCGGTATCCGCCGCTGGTGAACCGCTGCCAGAGCTCGATGCGGTATCCGCCGGCGACGTTGAAGCCGTCGGTGATCGAGTCGCCGAGCGGCATCACGCGTACCCCGCCGTTGGACTCGGCGCTTGCGGGCATTGTCGCCACCGGGACGGCGGCGGCCACGGCCGCGACGGCGGCCAGGGCCGCCCACCACAGACGGGCCCGTCGGGGCTTCGGCGTCGTGGCGGTGGTCGCGGGTGCTGGGGGAACAGGATGGTCGAGGTACGGACTGCTCATGAGGGCTTCCTCCGGTGGTGGGGGAGCGTGCGCCAGCAGGGCGCAACCTTTACGCGGTACGCGTGGATCAGCTGGCGGGACGGCCAGGAACCCGGACGTCAGCGCTGGTCATCGACGGGCCGGCTGCCCGATGGACCGCGACGGGAGTGTGCCCTGCACCCCGTCGGTCGCACGATAGCGTGTTATCGCTAACAGGGGCAATCAATCGACAGCTCGCTATGACTGCGTGCCCAGATGTCAGTTCGATCCGACCGTCGATGCCAGCCAGCGCAGCTGCCGCCGGACGTGGACGGACTCCCCGCCCTCGTGACCGTTAAACGGGTAGACGTGCATCTCCCGCTCCGGTGGTACGGGCCGACCGGTGGCGGCGCCGTACTGGTTGTAGGCGGCGAAGCCGGTGCTCGGCGGGCAGACGGTGTCGCGCAGGCCGACGCCGAAGTGCGCCGGAGCCGTGGCCCTGCGGGCAAAGCTCACGCCGTCTACGTAGGACAGTGTGTGTCGCACGGCCTCCTCGGCCTCCCGATGCACCGACAGGTAGCGGGCGATCTCCCCGTACGGCGAGGCGTCGCTGAGCGCGACGGCCCGCTGGACGTCGCAGAGGAACGGGGCGGTGGTCAGCACCGCCGCGAGGTCGCCGACGAGACCGGCCACCGCCAGGGCCAGGCCGCCGCCCTGACTGTTGCCGACCACTGCGATCCGGCCGCCGTCGACGCCGGGCAGGGCACGAACCGCGTCGACGGCCCGGACCGCGTCGGTGATCAGGCGACGGTAGTGGTAGTCGTGCGGGTCGAGGATTCCCCAGGTGGCCGGCCAGGGGCCACCGGGTGCGCCGTGCGGGTCGGTGGTGTCGCCCGCGCCGTACTGCCCTGCCTGCCCACGGTTGTCCATGAGCAGGTGGGCGTACCCGGCGACCGGCCAGGTCAGCCGCTCGTGCGGCAGACCCCGGCCACGCCCGTAGCCGGCGTACTCGACGACCGTGGGCAGCGGGTCCGCGACGCCCGCCGGACGCGTGTACCAGGCGCGCACCAGGTCGCCTCCGAAGCCGGCGAACGTGACGTCCCACGAGTCGAGCAGGCGCAGGTCGGTGGGCTCAGGGCGGACGTCCACGAGCACCGGGCGGGCGGCGGCCCCGGCGAGGGTGTCGCGCCAGAACCTGTCGAAGTCGTCGGGTTCGACGACGGTGGGCGCGTAGCGCCGCAGCTCGTCGAGGGCGGGGGCGGTGTCGGGCATGGCTCCTCGCGGGTCCGGGGTCAGCGCGGGTGGGCCGGCGGTGCGGTGCTCTCCCGCACGACCAACTCGGTCACCAGGTCGATCCGGCTGGTCGCCGGCTCGTTGCCGTGGGCCATGTCGAGCAGCATGTGCGTGGCGATGCCGGCCATGTCGCCCAACGGCTGGTTGATCGTGGTCAGCGCGGGGTCGGTCCAGGCCGAGACCGGCAGGTTGTCGTACCCGATGACGGAGAGGTCCTCGGGGACTCGCAGGCCGCACTTGCGGGCGGCCCGGAGCACCCCCATGGCCTGGATGTCCGAGCCGGCGAAGATCGCCGTGGGTCGGTCCGGCCGGCTCAGCAGCCGCAGGCCGTGGGCGTGCCCGGCGTGCGCGGAGAAGCTGCCGTAGGAGACCAACTCGCGGTCGACGGCGACCCCGGCCTCCTCGTGGGCGGAGTGGAAACCGGCGGCACGGGCCCGGCTGCACAGCATGTCAGGTGGCCCGGAGATGACGGCGATCCGCCGATGGCCCAGCTCCAGCAGGTGTCGGGCGGCCAGCAGGCCGCCGTTGAAGTTGTTGGAGCCGACGGTGGGCACCGAGGCGGAGGTCGCGCTGTCGGTGTCGACGACGACGAACGGGATGCCCTGCCGCCGCAACTGCTGCTGCTGGCTGTCGGTCAGGTGGCAGAGCACGAGCAGCACGCCAAGTGGACGATCGGTGAGCAGCGTCTCCAGCCACCGCGACGGCGGTCGGTGCGCACCGCCGAGTTGGGACACGGCGAGGCCGATCCCGGCGGCGGCCGTCACCGCCTCGGCCCCGCGCAGGATCTCCAGCGCCCAGCCGGTGTCGAACTCGTGGAACACCAGGTCGATCCGGCGCTGGCCGGTCGACGGCCGACGGTTGCGGCGCTGGTACTGGTGGCGGTCGAGACTCGCCTCGACCCGGGCCCTGGTGGCGGGGGCGACGTCCTCGCGCCCGTTGAGGACCTTGGACACCGTCGCGACCGACACGCCCACGTCGTTGGCGATCGTCGCGATGGTGGAGGCCTGTGGGCCGAGCGGGCGGTGCTCTGTCATCGCAGCCTCTACAGCATCCGAAAATTTCGGAAGACCATAACACGATCGGTTCAGCGGGCGGACCCACGAGATTCGGGTTGCTCGATCCCTTGCGCTGGCGTGCCTCTCGGCCCACGGATCGTGCAGGTCGGTTCAACCGGCCGGATAGCGGGGCGTCCGTCGTCACATCGAAGCTCTTGACACGCCCATGCGGTGCACTTAGGTTGCCGAAAAGGTTACGCGGGGTTTCGGAAAGTTTCGGATCGCGGTCACCCGTCACGAACCGATCCCACGAGGGTGCGGGATGTGGCCGGAGCTAAGGGGTCTCGGCAATGAGAAGTAACGTGCCCGTCGACGGCGCACCGGCGTCCCACGAGGCCGCACCGTGGCGTGACGCGCGGCTGTCGCCGGTCGAACGGGCCGAGGCGCTGTTGCCGCTGATGTCGCTTGAGGAGAAGCTCGCCCAACTCGTCGGGGTCTGGGTGGGTGCCGAGGCATCCGGTGAGGGCGTCGCCCCGCACCAGGCCGACATGCTCGACGAGTTGCCGCCGTGGAGCACAGTCATCCAGCACGGGTTGGGCCAGCTCACCCGGCCGTTCGGCACCGCGCCCGTCGACCCGGTGCTCGGCGCCCGGTCGCTGGCCGCGTCCCAGGCGCAGATCGTGGCCGCCAGCCGGTTCGGCATCCCGGCGCAGGTGCACGAGGAGTGCCTCACCGGCTTCGCGGCCTGGCGGGCCACCGTCTACCCGACTCCGCTGAGCTGGGGCGCCTCGTTCGACCCGGAGCTGGTCGAGCAGATGGCCACGCGGATCGGCCAGTCGATGCGCGCCGCAGGCGTACACCAGGGGCTCGCCCCGGTCCTGGACGTCACCCGCGACTACCGCTGGGGACGCACCGAGGAGACGATCGGCGAGGACCCGTACCTGGTGGGGACGACCGGAGCGGCGTACGTGCGGGGCCTGGAGGGCGCCGGCATCGTGGCCACCCTGAAGCACTTCGCCGGATACTCCGCCTCCCGGGGCGGGCGCAACCTCGCTCCGGTGTCGATGGGCCGCCGGGAGCTGGCCGACGTGATCCTGCCACCGTTCGAGATGGCCCTGCGGCACGGCGGGGCCCGCTCGGTGATGAACTCCTATGCCGAGATCGACGGTGTGCCCGCCGCGGCCGACGAGGAGTTGCTGACCGGGCTCCTGCGCGACGAGTGGGGCTTCACAGGCGTCGTGGTCGCCGACTACTTCGCCATCCGGTTTCTCCAGACCCTGCACGGGGTGGCCGAGCGCTCCGCCGACGCCGCGGGCCTCGCGCTGCACGCCGGGATCGACGTCGAGCTGCCCACAGTGGACGCCTACGGCGATTCGCTGCTGGCGGCGGTGCGCGCCGGTGAGGTCGACGAGGCGCTTGTCGACAGGGCGGTGCGGCGGGTGCTCATCCAGAAGATCGAGATCGGCCTGCTCGACGATGGCTGGCAGGAGCTGCCCGACGACGTGGCGAGCCTGCGCCTCGACGACGAGGCCAGCCAGGACGTCGCCGTACGCCTGGCCCGGGGGTCCGTCGTGCTGCTGCGCAACACGGGCGTGCTGCCGCTGCCGGCCGGTCGCCGTGTCGCGCTCGTGGGCCCGGTCGCCGACGACCCGATGGCGATGCTCGGCTGCTACACCTTCCCGAACCATGTCGGCGTCAACCACGCGGGGGTCGCGCTCGGCGTGGACATCCCCTCGCTCCGCGACGAGTTGACCCGGCACGTCCCGCAGCTCAGCTACGAGCCCGGCTGCGCCATCACCGGCGAGGACACCTCGGGCATTGCCGCAGCGGTCGCCGCCGCAGCGGCCGCCGACGTGTGCGTGCTCGCCGTCGGCGACCGGGCGGGCATGTTCGGCCGGGGCACCTCCGGTGAGGGCTGCGACGCCGCCGACCTGACGCTGCCCGGTGTGCAGGCCGACCTGGTCCGCGCCGTGCTGGCCACCGGCACACCTGTGGTGCTGGTGCTCATGACCGGCAGGCCGTACGCGCTGGGCTCGGAGTTCGACGCGGCGGCGGCAGTGGTGCAGGCGTTCTTCCTCGGACAACGGGGCGGGCAGGCGCTCGCCGAGGTACTCACCGGAGCGGCGAACCCGTCCGGGCGGCTGCCGGTAAGCGTGCCCCGTCACGCGGGCGGCCTGCCGGGCACGTACCTGGCGCCGCCGCTCGGGCACCGCAACCAGGTCTCCTCGATCGACCCGACGGCCGCGTACCCGTTCGGCCACGGGCTGAGCTACACGACCTTCGACTGGACCGACGCCGTCGTCGTCGGGCCTGACGACGAGGTGTACGACGACGCGGCCGAGCCGGTCACCTGGCCTGTCGACGGCGAGGCGCGGGTACGCGTCACCGTCCGCAACTCCGGCTCCCGGCCCGGCACCGAGGTGGTGCAGCTCTACCTGCACGACCCGGTCGCGCAGACCACGAGGCCGGTGTCACGGCTCGTCGGTTACGCGCGGGTGCCGTTGGAGGTCGGCGCGGTGGCCCACGTGACGTTCGGCGTACCGGCTGATGTCGCGTCGTTCACGGGGCGGGCCGGCCGGCGCATCGTCGAGCCCGGTGGGGTCGAGCTGCGGTTCGGCCGGTCGAGCGGCGACACGGTGGCCGCGCTCTCGTTACGGCTGACAGGCGCCGAACGCCAGGTGGGCCACGACCGGGAACTGCTCACGTCGGCGCGGATCGAGCACCTCCTGGCCGTCCCGCACTCCGCATAGGAGGCCGCTCATGACATCCGAGACGCTGCGGCCGCCGCCGGCACCGCCCCCCGCTCCGGCGGCGGCTGTCGCACCCACCCCGCGCGCGCGGCGACACCGTCGGACCTGGCGGCAGGCGCTGCGCAGGGACTGGCAGCTCTACTCGCTCGCCGTCCTGCCGCTGCTGTTCTTCCTTGTCTTCCGGTATCTGCCGATGATCGGAAACGTCATCGCGTTCCGCCGGTTCAAGCCGGGCGGCAGCATCTTCGGCGAGTACTGGGTCGGGCTGCGGTACTTCCGGATGTTCTTCACCGACCCGACGTTCTGGGAGGTCTTCACCAACACGCTCGTGCTCGGGACGCTGACCCTGCTGTTCTGCTTCCCCCTGCCGATCGTGCTGGCGCTGCTGCTCAACGAGGTACGTGCCCGGCGGTTCAAACGGTTCGTCCAGTCGGTGTCCTACCTGCCGCACTTCCTGTCGATCGTGATCGTGGCGGCGATGGTCATGCAGCTGACCTCGATCGACGGCACCGCCAACCAACTCGTCCGGCTGGTCGGTGGCGACGCGGTGGCGTTCCTGCAACAGCCCGAGTGGTTCCGCACCATCTACGTCTCCTCGGAGGTCTGGCAGACCGTCGGCTGGGGCACCATCCTCTACCTCGCGGCGCTCACCACTATCGACGAGGACCTCTACGAGGCGGCCCGGATCGACGGCGCCAACCGGCTGCGGCAGACCTGGCACGTGACACTGCCCGGGATCCGGCCGACGATGGTGACGCTGCTGATCCTCAACATCGGCAGCTTCATGGCGGTCGGGTTCGAGAAGATCCTGCTGCTCTACAACCCGCTGACCTACCCGACCGCGGACGTGATCTCCACGTACCTGTTCCGGATGGGCTTCCAGTCCAGCAACTTCAGCTACGCCGCCGCGATCGGCCTCTTCGAGGCGGTGATCGGGCTGGTGCTGGTCCTGTCGGCGAACCTCATCTCCCGTCGCACGGTGGGGACGAGCCTGTGGTGATCCTCGGTACGAAGGCGGACGCCCCGACGACACGCGGGCCGGTGGACAGCCGTGGCTACCGGATCTTCCGGACCGTCAACGCGGTGGTCCTGACCGGCGTGGTGATCGTGACGCTGTATCCGTTCCTCACCATCGTGGCCCGTTCGCTCAGCGACGAGGCGTACATCATCGCGGGGAAGGTGACCCTGGTCCCGCGCGGGTTCGACGTGACCGCATACAAGCTGGTCATGTCGGATGCGATGTTCTGGACGAACTACCGCAACACCGTCGTGTACACGGTGGTCGCCACGATCATCTCGATCGTCCTGACCACCTGCTACGCGTACGTGCTGTCGAAGCCGCAGCTCAAGGGGCGTGGCCTCCTCGTCGGCATCGCGCTGTTCACCATGTTCTTCTCCGGCGGCCTGATCCCCAACTACGTGCTTGTCACAAGCCTCGGCATGAAGAACACCATCTGGGCCGTGGTGATCCCCAACGCCATAAGCGTGTTCAACCTGCTGGTCATGAAGGCGTTCTTCGAGAGCCTGCCGACCGAGTTGGAGGAGGCCGCGGCGGTCGACGGGCTCAACACGTACGGCATCCTGCTGCGCATCGTGCTGCCGCTGTCGAAGGCGATCATCGCGACGATGGTGCTCTTCTACGCGGTCGCCTTCTGGAACTCGTGGTTCAGCGCGTTCCTCTACTTCGACCGGCAGGACCTGCTCCCGGTCACCGTCTATTTGCGCAACCTCATCGCGGGCGCCACCAGCGCCGAGTCGGCCGCCGCCGACGCCGACAAGGTCCAGGCGGCGGCGACCTTCCAAGCCGTGACGATCGTGCTCACCACCCTGCCCATCCTGGCGGTCTACCCCTTCGTCCAACGGTACTTCGTCCGCGGCGTGATGCTCGGCGCGGTAAAGGGCTGAGCCGCCGAACCCCCCACCACACCACCGAAAGGACCAGCCATGCTCCACCAGACGTGGCGCCGCGTGGCGTTAGCCACCGCGGGTCTGCTCGCGCTCAGCTTGACCACCGCATGCTCCGAGGACCCCGGCGAGTCGACGGACCTCTCGGAGAACCGTGCCGGCGCGATGGCGAACTACGGTGTCGGCGACCAGTTCAAGGCCACCGAGGCGCTCTCCTTCTCGACCCTCTACAACAACCACACGTTTTATCCGCTCAAGGAAGACTGGCTGTTCTGGTCGGAGTTGACCAAGCGGACGAACGTCACGATCGATCCGGTCGCCGTACCGCTGAGCGACTACGAGCAGAAGCGCAGCCTGCTCATCGGCGCCGGGGACGCTCCGCTGATCATTCCCAAGACGTACCACCCGCAGGAGGACCCGTTCGTGTCCTCCGGGGCGATCCTTCCGGTGAGCGACTACCTGGATCTGATGCCCAACCTCAAGGACAAGATCGCCAAGTGGAACCTGCAGCCGGAGATCGACAACCTGCGGCAGTCCGACGGCAAGTTCTACCTGCTGCCGGGCCTGCACGAGAAGCCCACGCAGGACTACACGGTGCTGGTGCGCACCGACATCATGGAGGAGTTGAACCTCCCGGTCCCGAAGACCTGGGACGACCTGTACACGGTGCTCAAGGCGATGAAGGCGAAGTACCCGAACGTCTACCCGTACTCCGACCTGTTCAGTAAGCCCACACCGACCGGCGCCCTGCTGAACATCCTCAGCGCGTCCTTCGGCACGCGGGCCGGTTGGGACTACCAACACGCCACCTGGGATCCGGCGGCGAAGAAGTTCACCTACACCGGGGGGTCCGAGCAGTACAAGCAGATGCTCACGTACCTGCACAAGCTCGTCGCCGAGGGTCTGCTCGACCCGGAGAGCTTCACCCAGACCGACGACCAGGCCCGCCAGAAGCTCGCCAACGGCAAGTCCTTCGTGGTCACCGGCAACGCGCAGACGCTTGTCAACAACCACCGGCCCGACCTGGCCAAGACCCTGCCGAACGCGAAGATGGCCAAGATTCCACTGCCGGTCGGCCCGGCCGGCGAGATCAACCCCTTCTCCCGCCTGGAGAACGGCATCATGATCTCCACGAAGGCCCGGGAGAGCAAGAACTTCGTGGCAATGATGCAGTTCATCGACTGGCTGTGGTATTCGGACGCCGGCCTGGAGTTCGCCCGCTGGGGCGTCGAGGGCACCACGTTCACCAAGGACGCGTCCGGGAAGCGCACGCTCAACCCCGGCGTCGACTTCCTCGGCCTCAACCCGAAGGCGCCCAAGCACCTGCAGAAGGACTTCGGCTTCCAGAACGGCGTCTTCGCCTACGGCGGCAGCCCCGACCTGGTCCGCGGGTTCTTCTCCCCGGAGGAGCTGGAGTTCCAGAAGGTGATGGACGCGCGCACCCCGAGGGAGGTGGCCCCGCCCGCTCCGCTGACCGACGAGGAGCGCGAGCAGGTGTCGCTCTGGGAGACGCCGCTGAAGGACTTCGTCTCGCAGAACACGCTGAAGTTCGCCCTGGGTCAGCGGCCGCTGAGCGAGTGGGACGCGTACGTGGCCGAGCTGAAGGCCAAGAACGCCGACCAGTACATCGACACGGTCAACAAGGCGTACGAGCGGTTCCAGAAGAGCAACGGCTGATCAGCGGGGAGTCCGGTCGGGTGCCTGATCGCGGCCCGGCCGGACTTCCCGGCGACCACCGGCCAGCGCGGTGCGCGTGCCCAGCCCGCCGCCGGCCGGGACGACCAGAGGACAGCAATGCGCATCACCGTTCCCGACCAGCCCACCGGCCGGCTCACCGACGCCTGGCGGCGCTGTGTCGGCACCGGCCGTTTCGAGTTGGCCCTGCGCCGTGACTACCAGGACTCGCTGGCGCTCATCCAGTCCGACATCGGGTTCCGCCACATCCGCGGGCACGGGCTGCTCAGCGACGGCGTCGGCGTGCACCGCCCGTACGAGCACGACGGCCAGCGCCGGGTGCACCACTCGTTCACGTACGTCGACCAGGTCGTCGACGCATACCTCGATCTGGGCATCCGCCCGTTCGTGGAGCTGGGGTTCATGCCGTCCGGCCTCGCCTCGGGCGATCAGACGGTGTTCTGGTGGCGGGGCAACGTCACGCCACCCCGGTCCCACACCGAATGGGCGGACCTGGTCCGCGCCACTGTCGCGCACCTGGTCGACAGGTACGGCCTCGACGAGGTGCGCGGCTGGCCGATCGAGGTGTGGAACGAGCCGAACCTGGTGCCCTTCTGGCAGGGCGCGGACCGCGACGCCTACCACCGCCTGTACGAGGTGAGCGCACAAGCCGTCAAGGACGTCGACGCGTCGTTGCAGGTCGGCGGCCCGGCGATCTCCCCTGGGGCGGACGACTGGCTGGTGCCGTTCGCCGAGTTCGTCACCGACCGGCAGGTGCCTGTCGACTTCGTCAGCCGGCACGCGTACACCTCGGGGCCGGCCCAGCACGTGCCGTTCGGCACCCACCAGACCCTCGCCCCGGCGGCGGACCTGCTCACCCAGTTCGCCGCGCCGCGTCGACACCTGGCCGGCACCCCGCTTGCGGAGTTGCCTGTGCACATCACCGAGTTCAACTCGTCCTACCGCACGGACAACCCGATCCACGACACCGCGTTCCACGCCGCCTACCTCGCACCCGTGCTGGCCGCCGGCGGCGACCTGGTCGACTCCTTCTCCTACTGGACCTTCAGCGACATGTTCGAGGAGGAGGGGGTGCCGACAGCGCTGTTCCACGGCGGGTTCGGCCTGCTCACCCACCGCCAGATCAAGAAACCCACCTACCACCTGTACGCCTTCATGGCCCGTCTCGGCGACGAGGTCCTGGCCCGTGGGGACGACCACCTGGTCACCCGCCACGCCGACGGTCGGATCGCCGTGCTGGCGTGGGCGCCGGTGGACGTCACCGGGCTGTCACCGGTGCCAGACCGGCACCCGCTGGCCCTGTCGATCCCGCTCGGCCTGCCCGGCACGACGTCGGCGTTCCTGCTCCGCTCGTCGGTGAGCGAGGAGGCGGGCAACGCGTGGGCGGCCTGGGCCGAGATGGGCCGACCCCGCTCACCTCGCGTCCGACAGCTCGACGCGCTGCGCGAGGCCGCCGAACCGGCCCGGACCCACCGCGGCCTGCCGGTCACCGCCGGCCGGGTCGAGGTGGACCTCACCCTCAGCCGGCACGAGGTCACCCTCGTCGAGGTGAGCGCCGTGGTGGACGAGACACCGCAGTGGTGGAACGCCGACCGCCTGCTCGGACTTCCGGTCGGGAGCGACCGGGCGGGGCAACCGTGAGCGCCGCCCACGCCTGGCGACAGCTCGGCGACGGGCCACTGTCGCGGATCGCCTCCCACGTCTACGTCCTGCTCGTCGTCGAGCTGCTGCTCCTGCTCACCACACTGCCCGGCCTGCTCCCGTTGCTGCTGCTGGGCCGCGACCCCAGCAACCTGCCGCTGGCCGCGGCCCTCCTGCTGCCGGTCGGCCCCGCGCTCTCGGCCGCCCTGTACGCCCTGCGGCACCAGCGCCCCGACCTGACCGACCTGCGGCCGGCCGCCCTGTTCTGGCGCGGGTACCGGGCCAATCTGCGCGGCGTGCTGCGCGTCTGGGTGCCGACGCTGCTGTGGCTGACCGTGCTCGCCGTGAACCTCGCCTACCGCGACACGGTAGGCCTCGCGACCTGGTGGGCGGTTCCGCTGATCCTGATCGGGGTGGCGGTGACGCTCTGCGCGGCGAACGCCCTGGTGATCACCTCGCTGTTCGACTTCCGCACCCGCGACGTACTCCGGTTGGCCGTGCACTTCCTGGTGCGTACCCCCGGTGTCACAGTCGGCAACGCCCTGCTGCTGGCCGCGGCGGCCGGGATCACCGCGGTCCTCTCCGAGGTGGTCCTGGCGATGCTCGGTTCGATAGCGGTCCTGGCGCTGCTGCGGGTCGGCGATCCGATGGTCCGACTGATCCGCGAGGAGTTCACCCCGTGAGCGCACCGGAGTCCGTGAGGTTGGAGGAGCCAATGTTCGTGGCGGACCCGCCGGACGTCGAGGGGCCGCGCGTGCACGCCGCCTGGCTGCCGCCGGAGGCGTTCCGGTCGCTCGGCGCACGCCGCGTTCTGGTGCACGGCGACGGACCGCTCGTCGGCACAGTCCTCGACGAGGTGGCGCGCGCCTGCGCACGCTACGGCGGGCGGGTGTGGCACTCCCCGTCCTGGGACGTGGACGTCGACCTGGTGCTGACGCTGCGCGGCGCGGGCGAGCTACCCAGCTCGACTGCGCGGGCGGCGCGGGCGGCGGGCGAGGCGGCGCTCACCGAGGACGGCCGGACACTCGGCGACGAGGGATTCCTGCTGGCGCGGGCCGGCGACGTGACTGTCGTGCTCGCCGACGCGCCCGCCGGCCTGCTGTACGGGCTGTTCCACGTGGTCCGGCTCTGCGCGGCGGCGTTCGATCCGGCTCGCCCGCCGGAGCTGCACCGGCCCGCGCTGCGCCGCCGGATGCTGAACCACTGGGACAACGTGGCGGTGCACCCGGTGATGGGCCAGGTCGAACGGGGGTACTCGGGCGGCTCGATCTTCTGGCGTGACGGCCTTCCGCGCGGCGACCTGTCCCGCATCCGGGCGTACGGGCGGCTGTTGGCGGCCAGTGGCATCAACGCGATCTCGGTGAACAACGTGAACGTGGCGCGGACGGAGGCGCGGCTGCTCACCGACCGGATCGGTGACGTCGCCGAGATCGCGGACGTCCTGCGCCCGTACGGCATCCGGGTGCACCTGTCGGTCACCTTCGCCGCGCCGATGGTCCTCGGCGGCCTGACCACCGCCGACCCGGCCGACGTGGCAGTGCGGGCGTGGTGGGCCGCCACGACCCGGGCGGTGTACGAGCGCATCGGAGATTTCGGCGGCTATGTGGTGAAGGCGGACTCCGAGGGGCAGCCCGGCCCGTTCACCTACGGCCGGGACCACGCCGACGGTGCGAACCTGCTCGCCGAGGCCCTCGCCCCGCACGGGGGAGTGGTGCACTGGCGGGCGTTCGTCTACAACCACCACCAGGACTGGCGGGACCGGTCCACCGACCGGGCGCGGGCCGCGTACGACCACTTCACCCCGCTCGACGGGCGGTTCCGCACCAACGTGGTCGTGCAGGTGAAGTACGGCCCTGTGGACTTCCAGGTGCGCGAGCCGGTCTCTCCGGTGCTCGCCGCGATGCCCGCCACCCGGCTCGCCGTGGAGGTGCAGGTCACGCAGGAGTACACAGGTCAGCAGCGGCACATCTGCCACCTCGGCCCGTGGTGGAGCGAGGTGCTGCGGTTCGCCCCCTGGGGTCCCGGCGGGCGGACGATCGCCGACGTGGTGACCGGCGAGGTGGCCGACGGCGGCGGCCTGGTCGCCGTGGCCAACACCGGCGACGACCCGTTCTGGACCGGGCACCCGTTGGCGCAGGCCAACCTGTACACGTTCGGTCGGCTCGCCTGGGATCCCCGGCTGGACCCCCGGGCCGTCCTCGACGAGTGGATGACGCTGACGTTCCCACCGTCGGCGACCGCCGACCCGGAGCTGGTGCGGCGGACCCTGCACGAGATCATGGACGACTCCTGGCGCACCTACGAGCGGTACACCGCCCCGCTGGGCGTCGGCTTCATGGTCCACCCGGGTGACCACTACGGCCCCGACGTCGACGGGTACGAGTATTCGCGGTGGGGCACCTACCACTTCGCCGACCGTGACGGCGTCGGCGTGGACCGCAGCCGCGCGTCGGGCACCGGCTTCGCCGGCCAGTACCCGCCGTACTGGGCCGACGTGTACGAGTCGCCCGAGGGGTGCCCGGACGAGCTGCTGCTCTTCTTCCACCACGTCCCGTACACCCACGTCCTGCACAGCGGGTCCACTGTCATCCAGCACATCTACGACACCCACTTCGCGGGGGTCGAGGAGGTGGAGGCGATGCGACGGCGCTGGCAGACACTGAACGGGATGATCGACCCGGCCGTGTACGAGCGGGTGGCGGAGCGACTCGACGAGCAGGTGCGGTCCGCCACCGAGTGGCGCGATCAGATCAACGCGTACTTCCTGCGCAAGTCCGGGGTGCCGGACGCGCGGGGTCGGCGCATCTACTGAACCGACCGACCCGGGCTCACCAGGGGTGCACCGTGCCGTCCTCCAGCCGGTTCACCGGCAGGTACGCCGGGGCGTACGGATATCGGGCCGCCGCCTCCTCGTCGATGTCGACACCGAGGCCGGGCGTCTCGGCGGGGTGGAGGTAGCCGCCGGCGTAGTGGTAGCCGTGGGGGAACACCTCGTCGGTCTCGGGCGTGTGCCGCATGTATTCCTGGAGACCGAAGTTGGGGATCGAGATGTCGAGTTGCAGCGCGGCGGCCATGCAGATCGGCGAGAGGTCGGTGGCGCCGTGCGAGCCGCTGCGCACGTGGTGCAGCGCCGCGAGGTCGAAGATCCGGCGCAGGTGGGTGATGCCACCGGCATGCACGACAGTGGCCCGGATGTAGTCGATGAGCTGTTCCCGGATGAGCTGGGCGGCGTCGAAGACGCTGTTGAAGACCTCTCCCACGGCGATCGGGGTGGTGGTGTGCTGCCGGATCAGCCGGAAGCCCTCCTGGAGGTCGGCGGGGACCGGATCCTCCATCCAGGTCAGCGCGTACGGCTCCAGACTGCGGCCGAGCCGGGCCGCCTCGATCGGGGTGAGCCGGTGGTGCACGTCGTGCAGCAGCCGCAGGGTGGGGCCGAACTCGTCGCGGACCCGGGCGAACACCGTCGGCACGTGCGTCAGGTAGCGGGCGGTGGACCAGGTGGCCTCGCTGGGCAGCGCCGCGTCGGCCGGCTCGTAGAAGAGCTTGTCGGCGCTCACCCCGTACGTCTGGGGCAGGCCGGGCACGCCGCACTGCACCCGCACCGCCCGGTAGCCGAGGTCCAGGTAGCGGGCGACCTCCACGAGCACCTCCTCGACGGACTCGCCGTTGGCGTGGCCGTACACGGTGACGCCCTCGCGGGACCGGCCGCCGAGCAGTTGGTAGACCGGGAGGCCGGCGACCTTTCCCTTGATGTCCCACAGGGCGGTGTCCACAGCCGCGATCGCGCTCATGGTGACCGGGCCGCGCCGCCAGTACGCGCCCTGGTACAGGTACTGCCAGGTGTCCTCGATCCGCGCCGGGTCCCGGCCGATCAGCAGCGGTGCCACGTGGTCGCGCAGGTACGACGCGACGGCCAGTTCCCGGCCGTTGAGGGTGGCGTCTCCGACGCCTGTGACGCCCTCATCCGTGACGATCTTGAGGGTGACGAAGTTTCGGCCCGGACAGGTCACGATGACCCGGGCGTCGACGATCTTCACTCGATCTCCTTCGGGCCCACGGGTCGGCTGTGGACGCCGCAGGGGGTGGCGCGAGGGGTGGGGAGAAGCACAAAGTGCTTATCGGGAACGTCCCGATAATAGCCACTCGTAGGGCTGCGGTGGCCGACGTGACGGTGCCGCCCTCGTGCGCAGGTCGCCCGCGATCCGTTGCGCCGAAAGGTTTCCGGAATCCTTGACAATCGAGTGTGCTCGATTGAAGCTGACGTTGGTCACGCGAGCCGCGGTCACGGTCGGGCGAAGGGCAGTCCTCGACTCACCCCCTTCCATGCGCCATTCTCCCGAGGAATCGCGAACGATGACACTGAAGACAAGGATGCTCGGCGTCGTCATGGCGGTCGTGACACTGGCCGCGGCCGCGCTGATGTTCGCCGCTCCCGCGTCCGCAGCGACGCTCACCCAGGTGACCGGCTTCGGCACCAACCCCACAAACCTCCAGATGCACCTGTACGTCCCCGACCGGGTGGCATCCCGACCGCCGGTCCTGCTCGCGCTGCACTACTGCACCGGTACGGGCCCGGCGTTCCACTCCGGCACCCAGTACGCGTCGCTCGCCGACAGGTACGGGTTCATCGTGATCTACCCGTCGGCGACCCGCAGCAGCCGCTGCTGGGACGTGGCCTCGCCACAGGCGCTGCGCCGAGGCGGGGGCAGCGACCCGGTCGGGCTCATGTCGATGGTCGACTACGTGCGGCAGCGGTACGCCGTCGACCCGGCCCGGATCTTCGTCACCGGCACCTCGTCCGGCGCGATGATGACGAACGTCATGCTCGGCGACTACCCGGACGTGTTCGCGGCGGGCGCGTCGTTCGCGGGCGTCCCCTTCGGCTGCTTCGCCACCGGCGGCAGCTCGGAGTGGAACAGCGAGTGTGCCAACGGCCAGCTCATCAGGACAGCCCAGCAGTGGGGGGACCTCGTCCGCGCGGCGTACCCCGGCTACACAGGCCAGCGGCCGCGGATGCAGATCTGGCACGGCACCAACGACGAGACGCTGCGCTACCCGAACTTCGGTGAGCAGGTCAAGCAGTGGACGAACGTGCACGGGCTGAGCCAGACCCCGACGTACACCGACTCGCCGCAGTCCGGTTACACACGCACCCGGTACGGCAGCAGCGGCCCGATGGCGCCGGTCGAGGCGATAAGCATGCAGGGCGTCTCGCACAACCTGCCTGTCGACGCCGCGCAGGTGATCCGCTTCTTCGGCCTGGACGGCTCCACGCCGCCGCCGACCACCCCACCGCCCACCACCCCACCGCCCACCACGCCGCCGCCGACGACCCCACCGCCGACGACGCCTCCACCGACCACGCCTCCACCGACCACGCCGCCGCCTCCGACCACGCCGCCTCCGAACGCGGGCGCCTGCCGGGTCGGTTACACGGTCAACGCCTGGAACACCGGTCTCACCGCAAGCGTCGCCATCACCAACACCGGCACCACGCCGGTGAACGGATGGGCGCTGACCTTCACGCTGCCCACCGGCCAGACCATCACCAACGGCTGGAACGCGCAGTACACCCCGGCGAGCGGCGCGGTGACCGCCCGCAACGTCTCGTACAACGCCACCATCGCGCCGAACGCGTCCGTCGAGATCGGCTTCCAGGCCACCCACACCGGCGGCACCGGCAAACCCGCCTCCTTCGCCCTCAACGGGGCGACCTGTTCGGTCTCCTGACCCACCTCTCCACACCACCAGTTCAGAAACGGAGTCGCACGATGAGAAACGCGAAATGGAGGGCGGCAACGAGAGCCGCCCTCGCGCTGACCGGCGCGGGTGCCCTCGCCGCCAGCATGGCGATGTTCCTGCCCGGCACGGCGAGCGCCGGGACGACGCTCGGCGCGTCCGCCGCCGAGAAGGGTCGCTACTTCGGTACGGCGGTGGCCGCCAACAGGCTCTCCGACGGCAACTACACGACGATCCTCAATCGTGAGTTCAACTCGGTGACGCCCGAGAACGAGATGAAGATCGACGCGACTGAGCCGCAGCAGGGTCAGTTCAACTTCACCAACGCCGACCGGATCGTCAACCACGCGCGCAGCCAGGGCATGAGTGTGCGGGGGCACACCCTCGCGTGGCACCAGCAGCAGCCGGGCTGGATGTCGAGCATGGGCGGCAGCGCGTTGCGGCAGGCGATGCTCAACCACGTCACGGGTGTGGCTAGCTACTACCGGGGCAAGATCGCGTCCTGGGACGTCGTGAACGAGGCGTTCGCCGACGGCAGCTCGGGTGCCCGTCGTGACTCGAACCTCCAGCGCACCGGAAACGACTGGATCGAGGCCGCGTTCCGGGCCGCTCGCGCCGCCGATCCGGGCGCGAAGCTCTGCTACAACGACTACAACACCGACAACTGGACGCACGCCAAGACGCAGGCCGTCTACAACATGGTGCGGGACTTCAAGTCCCGTGGCGTGCCGATCGACTGCGTGGGCTTCCAGTCGCACTTCAACAACGACTCGCCGTACGTGAGCAACTACCGCACCACGTTGTCGAGTTTCGCGGCGCTCGGTGTGGACGTCCAGATCACGGAGCTGGACATCCAGAACGCGCCGGCGAACACCTACCGGGCGGTTGTCGAGGACTGCCTCGCGGTGCCGCGTTGCAACGGGATCACGGTGTGGGGCATCCGCGACAGCGACTCGTGGCGCTCCGAGCAGAGCCCTCTGCTGTTCACGAGTGGTGGCGCGAAGAAGGCGGCGTACGACGCGGTCCTGGCCGCGCTGAACGCCGGCGGCACCACCCCGCCGCCCACCACCCCGCCGCCCACCACCCCGCCGCCCACCACGCCTCCGCCGACCACCCCGCCGCCCACGACCCCGCCGCCCACCACTCCGCCGCCCACCACGCCTCCGCCGACCACTCCGCCGCCCACCGGTTCCTGCAGCGCCACGGTGTCGGTGAACCAGTGGCCGGGCGGTTTCGTGGCCAACGTACGGGTGACGGCGGGATCGTCGGCACTCAACACCTGGGCGACGACTATCACGTTGCCGTCGGACGCCGCGGTCACCAACGCCTGGAGCGCCAACCGCAGTGGTAACAGCGGCACGGTCCGCTTCACGAACGTCGACTACAACAGTCAGGTCGGCGCTGGGCAGACCATCGAGTTCGGCTTCCAGGGCACCGGCACCGCCGGCAACCTGAGCGCGACCTGCGCGTGAGGCTGACGTGACACCGGCCGGTGCGGAGGGTCGCACTCCGCACCGGCCGGCACGGCCCTCGCCCGCACCGGCCCCGCACGGATCGGTGCGGGGCCGGTGCGGCGTCCGTCAGTCGCGGCAGATCTTCCTGTCCGGCTGGACGTCAAGTTTGTTGAACACGTTGTCGACCTGGCCGATCCCACCCTTTGCCGCGATCGTTCCGGCGTTGATCAACCGCAGGAACACGTTTATCGCCTTCGCCAGACCGGCGGGGATGCTGTAGCCGACGCCGTAGTCCAGGAAGATGCCGAGTTGGGTGCTGCGGCAGAGCGCGAGTGGCGCACCCAGCGCGGACCCGACCGTCAGCCCGACCGTGGCGGTGACCGTGGCGTACAGCCCGGCGGTGAAGCCGAACGCGCCCAGACCCGCCCGGAAGGCCGCCTGGTAGTGGACGATGATCCCGTTCACACCTACCGACGGGCCGTAGATCGAGTCGGTGATGCTGTTGCGGACGTTGAGGCCCCACGGCTCGGTGACGCCGAACTCGCCGTTGGCGTACCCGAACCCGACCGAGCCGCCCAGCGACCACTCGCCGCTCGCCTTGATGTTGCCGTCCTTCGCGCTGAAGGCCGTCTGCAGCCCGACGAGCTGCGTGGCGGTGATGGAGAACGGCACCCCGAGGACCTGGCCCACCGGCACGCTGAAGTCCAGCGGGATCGGGATGCGCTTGTTGATGTTCTGCCCCCGGTCGGTGGCACCCGCGATCTCGATCCGCAGCGCCGCCAACCCCGAGATCGACAGCTCCGCCCGCTGGACCGTGGCCCCCCGGATCTCCAGATGGAACGTGGCCTTCGGGCTTTTCATCATCAACTGCACGGTGCCCTCGATGCGGAGTCCACCATCGTCATAGTTGAACTGCGCGCCGACGCCGTTCTTGCAACAGACCGGCTTGATATCGAACCCGGCGATGCGCTGCCCGCCCAGCGCACTCGCCCGTCGGGTCACGCCCAAGGCGGCCGCCCCATCCGCCTGCCGAGCCCCGACGACAGTCGCCACAGGTCTCAGCGACCCCGCGCTGCCGCCCGCGCCGCCGCCGTCGGCGTCGTACTCACTCCAGAACGGCGTGCCGGCGTCGAACCGTGTCGGGTTCTCCAGCGACACCGGGCTGTCGCCGGCGAAGGTGCCGTCACGAATCACGTCGGTGATGTCCACAGGCCCCAGGAGCACCGCCAGGTCGCCGGAGTCGCGGCGCACGTCGAGCACCCGGCCCACCGCCCGCCCGGTGAGGAACATGACCTTTCCCCGGGCGAGCTTGTCGGCTCCGCTGGCCTTGGGGTCGATGCGCCAGGTCAACGCGTCCTCGGAGAGCCCGCGCACCGACCCGCTGCCGCCGCCCACGAACACCACGTCGGGCTGGTAGGTCACCTTCGAGTCCGGCGCGGGCGCCGCCCCGTACCGCTGGTCCCCGCCCGTCCTGTCGGGCGGTTCCGGCCCCGCCGCGCCCCGCTCGCAGGCCGCCAGAAGCAGCAGGGCCACCGTGAGCAGCGCGGCGGTCGTCCGGCGACGCCACGACCCGAGTGCCGGCACGTCGCGGCCCCCGCCGGTCACAGGCGGCCGGCGACAGTACGGGCCGCGTTCTCCAGAGCCGCGCGATAGGTCGCCGGGTCGTCGGTGCGGACCAGCCGGACGCACGCCCACACCCCGCCCTTGTTGACGAAGACGGTGCCGTCCTCGGCGTACGCCTCGTCACCCGCACCGCTGATCGGTGTGAACGTGTGCCCGAGTTCGCGGTCGATGTCGAGGAACTTCTTCGCCCCGTCACCGACGTACACCTCCACCTGTGCGGTCGGGCCGGTGACCGGTCCCGTGTAGGTGCAGGTGTCCCGATCTCCCGGCTTCTCCAGGGGGTCCTGAAGTGGAGTGCCGGCAAGCTTCTCGGCCTCGCCCTTTGTCACAAGTGTGCAGGCGTCGATCTTCGTCGCGGCCGGCGGCGCCTCCGCCGACGGCACTGCGGCCGGGTCGCCCCCGGGCGTCGCCGCCGCGCTCGGGCCGGCCGCCGGGGTACCGCCGTTGTCGTTGCCGCCGACCATCCCGCAGCCGCCGAGCGCGGCGAGCGTCGACGCGGCGGCCACAGCAGCCAGGAGGTGAACGCGCCGCCGCATGCCGGTTCCGAGGTGGGTCATCGTGGCTCCACTTCCTGTTCTGAGGGCCGTCCGGTCGTGGCTGTGCATCACAGCGGCAGGGCGTCGAGCACAGCGCGCAGCGTCGGTTCGTAGCCGCCGGGCTTGGCACTGATCCGCTCGAAGCTGCTGAGGATCACGGTGTAGCTGCCCTTGTCGCTGACCACGACTGCCTCACCCTCGATGTCCTTGAACGCGAGGTACGCCTTGCGTCCCTTGTCGACGTCCTTCACCTCCCGGTAGACCTCTGCGGCGTTCTTGCGCTGGTAGGCGTAGGTGCTCTCGCCGGCGAGCGGCGACGCGGTCGTGATGGTGACCGAGGCGACGCCCTTGCCGTCACCGAACGCGCAGTTGCCCTCGTCCTTCATGGGCTGACCGACGAAGTCGGAGATCTGGGCCGCGGTGAACGGGCACGCGGGCCGGGACCCGGTGGGCAGGTCGCCGTCGACCTCGACGCCGGCCCCGGCGGCGGGATCGGCGTCGCCGAAGTCGTCGGGGCCGCAGGCGACGAGCGGAATCAGCAGCAGCGAGCACCACAGGGGTGCGATCAGTCGGCGCACAGTCATGCTTCCTTCACCTGTCGGGGGAGGTCCGGGTTGGTGGAGCTGAGCTGAGGTGGACGGATCCACCGGGCCGGGATCAGCCGGTCGACCCGCCACGCGCTCTCGGCGGCCGCTGCGGCCACCACCTCCGCGTCGGGGCCCTCGACCAGTGCGATCACGACATCGTCTGTGGGCAACCGGATGGCGGCGACCAGCCGACAGCCCGGCGTGGTGATCTGCGGTGCGGCCGTGCCCGCCTCGGAGGAGCTGTCGTACTGCTCCAGGACGAACAGGTGATTGGCCATGACCTGACGCTAGGCCGCGGCGGCCGGCGAGGAATCGGGCGTTTCCCTATGTTTGCGCGTCGGCCCTGGTCATCGCCGCACCCAGCTCGGCGCGGGTGGAGATGCCGAGCTTGCGGTACACGCGGGCCAGATTGGCCTCGACGGTCTTCGGGCTGACGAACAACTCGTCGGCGATGGCGCGGTTGGTCCGCCCGCGCGCCGCCAGCCGGGCCACCCGATCCTCGGTGGGGGTGAGGTGCCGAGGTGTCGCAGCGCGACCTCCGACGCGAGCCAGCTCCGCCCGGGCCCGCTCGGCGAACGCCGCAGCGCCTATCGCGCTGAACTCCGCCACCGCTGTCTCCAGCGCCTGCCGCGCCGGCAGCTTGCGGCGCGACCGCCGGTGCGCCATCCCGGCCACGAACAGGCAGCGTGCGCGATCAAGTGGAAGCACATGCGGCGGTACGGAGTCACGCGCCGCCGCCAACGCGTCGAGCGCCGGGCCGGGATCACGGCCGGTGGCGCTGTCCAGCAGTACGCGAGCCCGCGCGGTGCCAAGTGTCGTCCAGGGTCGTGGCAGTCGGCGGTGCCGGGCGTCCAACCGGTGCAGCACCGCCGTAGCGCGGTCGAGGTCACCCGCGCCGACACACGCCTCGATCCAGTCCGGTTCGAAGCGCATCGACAGCGGCTCCACCAGACCCTGTGCGTCGAGCGCTGCGGCCAGCGCGGTGAAGGCGGCGGCGGCCTCCGCCATCCGGCCGGCCGACAGGGCCACGAACCCGGCCAACTGCTTGTGGATGCGTCGGCACCAGTCGTCGTCCAGTTCCTCGGCGAGCCGCAGGCCGGACTCGGCCACCCGGGCCGCCTCGGCGAGCCGGCCCCGGTTTGCGTCGAGCAGGGCGGCCAGCCAGGTCTCGGCGACCAGACCGCTGCCGAGTTGGTCACCGAGGTCCCGCGCGGCGGCGATGTGCCGTTCGGCCTCGTCCCACCGCCCGGCCAGCAACTCGGCCTCACCCAGGTGCGACAGCAACTCGTGTTGCAGGGGCTCGTCGCCGCGAGCCTCGGCCCGACCGAGCATCTGGTGGAGTCGACGGCGGGCCCGCTCCGCGTCGTCAATCGACTTCCACCAGATCGCCGGCACCGTGCTCGCCAGCCACGCCGGCTCGTCGCCCTCCAGGGCGAGAGCCCGTTCCAGCAGGTCGGTGCGGGGCGGTCGGCCGAGGCGCACCTCCTGGAAGAAGAGCAGGACCAGCGCGGCCGCGAGCAGGTCGTGTTCGTCGTCGCGGCCGTCCAACAGCGTGGCGGCGGCCTGGGCGTGCGCCCGTGCCGGCTCGGTGTGGTCGTTGAAGACGGCCAGGTGGGCGTGGATGCGACCGGCCAGGGCCGAGTCGGGCCGGGCCGCCGCCAGGGCCCGGGTGCCGAACTCGACAGCCGCCTGGCCGGCCTCGCCGGTGGACCAGGCGACGACGGCACGCAGCAGCAGCGACTCGGCCCGTAGGTCACCGGAGAAGTCGGCAGCCACCGCCTCGACCGCCTGCCGGGCCGCCGGCAGGTCACCGCTGTCGAGCCGGCAGCGGGCCGCGGCGAGTCGCCGCTGGCCCAGCCGCACCCGATCGTCGGCGGGGGTGAGCTGGCCGGCGCGGTCGTGCAGGTCGGCGGCGAGGTCGGGCGCGCCCCTGCTGTGCCACCTGTCGGCAGCGGCGGCGAGCGTGTCCGCGACCGAGGGGTCCGGTTCCGTCGTGCACAGTGCCAGGTGCCGGGCCCGCTCGTCCGGGTCGGCCACCAGGTCGGCCAGCCGGCGGTGCAGTCGGCGGCGTACCCCCGGCGGAATCCCGGCCCGTACGGCGGCGGCGTGCACCGGGTGCGTGAACCGCACGCCCGTCGGCGTCACGACGATCAGCCCCGCCTCCTCCGGCGCGTCGAGCGCCGCGGCGGACACCCCCGCCGCTGTCAGGTCGACAAGCGTGGGCACTGTCAGCAGCGCGGCCAGTCGGACCGCGTCACGGCTGGCGGGGGACAGCCCGGCGACGACGTCCGCGAGCAGGTGGTGCATGGACGCGGCCACCGGCAGGTCGTCGCCGGGCGAGGGGTGGCGTGGCAGGCGTTGCATGGCGCGGACCACCTCGATGGTCAGCAGCGGATTGCCGTCGGCCTCCCGCGCCACCCGCACCAGCATCGGCCGGGTGAGCGTGACGCCGAGATGGTCGCGCAGGACGTGGTGCAGTGCGCCCACGTCCAGCGGCGGCAACTCCACCCGGTCGAGCCGGCTGCCGTCGCGGCCCTCGTCGAGCCCGAGCGGCACGGTCTCGGGGTCGCCCCGACCGCGTCGGCGACTCACGAGCACGCTCAGGCCCGCCACGCGGCGCAGCGCGTACCGCAACGCGCGTTCGCTCGGCCGGTCCAGCCACGGCGCGTCGTCCACTGCCACAAGCGTCGCCGGGTGGGTCTCCTGCGCCGCGGCTTCCAACAGGGAGCGAGTCGCCGCCCCGACCACCCGTACGTCGACGGCCTCCCGGACGTCGCCGGAGAGGAGCACCACCTCCGCTGCGGTCCGCTGCGGCTCGGGCAGCGCGGCGACCCGGTCGGCGAGCGGGCGCAGCAGGTCGGCAAGGGCGGCGTACGGAAGCTCCGCCTCTGCCTCGGTGGGCGCGCAGCTCAGCACCAGCCAACCCGACTGCCCGGCCCGCCCGACAAGCGCCCGCCAGAGTTCGGATTTGCCGATGCCGGCCGGCCCCTCCACCAGCACCGGCCCGGGGCGGCCCAGTTGCTGCCAGGCCCGGTCGAACACCTCGTCCCGCCCGACGATGGTGTGTCGCATGGGGAAATTCTGGCATCGGAGACCGTCGTCGGGGCATCCCGCCAACGGGTGACAGGGGGTGGTCCGCAGGCCCGGCCGACCGGCAGAGACTAGCCGTCGATGCGAGTGATGTTGCGGATCTTGTTGGAGGCGTCCAGGGCTGCCACCTTGTACGCCTCGGCCAGGGTGGGGTAGTTGAACACCGCGTCCACCAGATAGTCGATAGTGCCACCACAGCCGATCACGGCCTGCCCGATGTGGACGATCTCGGTGGCGGCGGTGCCGAACACGTGCACGCCGAGCAGCCGGCCGTCGTCGGGGGACACGAGCAACTTCAACATTCCGTACGAGTCGCCCACGATCTGGCCACGAGCCAGCTCGCGATAGCGCGCGATGCCCACCTCGAACGGCGTCGACGAGTCGGTGAGCTGCGCCTCGGTCTGCCCGACGAAGCTGATCTCGGGGATGGTGTAGATGCCGATCGGCTGAAGGCCGTGCATCTCGCGGATCGGCTCGCCGCAGGCGTGCTGCGCGGCCAGCCGGCCCTGCTCCATCGAGGTGGACGCCAGCGCCGGAAAGCCGATCACGTCGCCGACCGCGTAGATGTTGTCGACGGGGGTGCGGTAGTTGGCGTCGACAGCGATCCGGCCACGTCGGTCCGCCTCCAGCCCGGCCGCCTCCAGAGCCAGGTCGTCGGTCTGGCCCTGCCGGCCGGCCGAGTACATCACCGTGTCCGCGACGATCTTCTTGCCGCTCTTGAGGATGCACAGCGCCGCGGTCTGGTGCTTCTCCACCGCGGCGACCTCCTCGCCGAAGCGGAACGCGACGGACAGGTCGCGCAGGTGGTATTTGAGCGACTCGACGACCTCCTCGTCGCAGAAGTCGAGCATCCGGTCACGGCGCTCCACGACTGTCACCTTGGTGCCGAGCGCGGCGAACATCGACGCGTACTCCATGCCGATCACACCGGCACCGACCACCACCATGCTGCGGGGTACGGCCTGGAGGTTGATCACGCCGTCGGAGTCCACGATGGTCCGGTCGTCGAAGTCGACACTGTCCGGCCGGGCCGGGCGGGTGCCCGCCGCGATGATGGCCTTGTCGAATGTCACCTTGGACTCGCGCCCCGAACCGGCGTCCACCCAGATCGAGTGGGCGTCCGCGAAACGCCCGGTCCCGGTGATCATCGCGACCCGGTTGCGGGCGAGCTGGTTGCGGATGACGTCGGTCTGTCGGGTGATCACGTGCTGGGTCCGCGCGGCCAGGTCGCTGACCGTGATCTCCTCCTTGACCCGGTAACTGCTGCCGTAGAGATCCCGCTGGCTCAGCCCGGTCAGATAGAGCACTGCCTCGCGCAGTGTCTTGGAGGGGACGGTGCCGGTGTTGATGCACACCCCACCGATCATGTCGCGGCGGTCCACGATGCCGACCCGCCTGCCGAGCTTGGCGGCGGCGATCGCGGCCTTCTGACCACTGGGTCCGGAGCCCAGCACCAACAGGTCGTAGTCATACACGACCGCAAGCGTCCCAAGATGTCGGCGACGGCGCCAGAGCCGAACGCCACTCATCCGCCGCCCGCGGCTGCTCGCGGCTGTCTCCCGCTACGCGCCCGGGTCGCGCCCGGCTCGCTCACGACACCCGGGACGAGCCGTCGGTCGGATGGTCCGGCCGCTGGTGGATGCGGTGTGGTCGCAGCCCTTTGGAGCTGAATCGTTTGCGACATCGCCCGACGGAGGCAGGCAGGGTTCACGTCGGCGAGCCCGGGCAATGCGGCTGAATCGTTTACGACATCAGCTCCAAAGGATCCGCACCTGACCTCATCCCCGGGCGGGGGGCATTCGTGAGGGCCCGCGTGCCGGGTATTCGTGAGGGAACGACCGCGTGGGGTATTCGTGAGGGAACGCCCGGAAGCGTGTTCGTGAGGGGCCGCCCGGGCTGGCGGACCTCGATCTAGCTCACGAGGCGGCGCTCCCACGCCCAGGCGGCGATCTCAACCCGGTTTCGGGCCGGGAGTTTCATCTGCACGCTGGCCAGGTGGGTCTTGACCGTGCCGACGGCGATGAAGAGCCGGGCGGCGATCTCGGCGTTGGTCAGACCCCGGGCGACAAGTTTCACGACGTCGAGTTCGCGGGGCGACAGCCCGGCGTCGTCGTGTGTGGAGGCGGGCGGGCTGAGGTGCTCCAGCAGCCGTACCGTGATCGACGGGCTGATCAGCGCGTCGCCGGACACGGCCGCGCGGACCGCCTCAACAAGCAGCGCCGGGCCGGAGTCCTTGAGCAGGAAGCCGCAGGCGCCGTTGGAGAGCGCCGTGTGCACGTACTCGTCGAGGTCGAATGTCGTCACCACGACGACCCGGATCGGGTCGGCGACGCCCGGCCCGGCGAGCAGCCGCAGCGCCTCCAGGCCGTCGAGTCGGGGCATCCGGATGTCCAGCAGCACCACGTCCGGGCGCAGCCGCCGGGCCATCTCGACGGCGACGACACCGTCGGCGGCTTCGCCGACCACCTCCATGTCCGACTGCGCCCCGATGATCATGCCGAAGCCGGTCCGGACCATCGCCTGGTCGTCGGCGATCAGCACGCGGATCACCTGGTCACCGCCGTACGCAGCGGGAACGCGGCATCGAGCACCCAGCCGCCGGCGACACCGGGCCCGGCGGTGATCGTGCCGCCGAGGGCGCGCACCCGCTCGGTGAGGCCGAGCAGGCCGAAACCGTGCCCGCGGCCCGGCGCCGTGCGGGGGGTTGCGCCGTCGTCGGCCACCCGGACCAGCAACCAGTCCGGTGTACGGCGCACGGACACGTCCACCGATCGCGCATCCGGGGCGTGCTGGCGGGTGTTGGTAAGCCCCTCCATCACCACCCGGTACGCCGAGGTCGACACCTCCACCGGCAGTCCTTCCAGGTCACCATCGACGTGCAGTCGTGCCGGCGCGCTCGCCGTGCCGTTGAACCCGGACAGCAGCGGCGCCAGGTCGGTCACCCCGGCCAGCGGGGCCAGCGGCGCGTCCGGCGGTGCGTCCGGGTTCCGCAGGATCCCCACCATTCTCCGCATCGAGGCCATCGTCTCGGCGCCGGCCCGTTCGATCTGCTCCAGGGCGACGATCACCCGTCGCGGGTCCTGCTCGGCGACGAACCGCGCACCCTGCGCCTGCACCACGATGCCTGTCACGTGGTGGGCGATGAAGTCGTGCAGGTCACGGGCGAACTCCGCGCGCTGCTCGGCCCTGACCAGGGCGATCGCACGGGCCCGGCCGGCGGCGATCACCCGCAGGTAGAGCCCCACACCCGCGGCGCCGGCCGCCGCGAGCGCCTGGAGCAGGCCGAAGATCACGGGCAGGCTTTCGGTGCCGAGGCGCAGCGGCATCGTCGCGACGGCGAGCCCGGCGGCGACGGCCGCCCACAGGGCGAGCCGGGGCGCGCCCCAACGGCTCACCACGAAGACCACCCCGATCAGGCCGGCCGACTCGGCGAGCCCCCAGCTGCGGGCGAGCAGGATGCCGCCCCCGGTGAGGACCACCATCGTTGCGGTCACGGCCAGTGAGGCGGTGGCGAGTGTCAGCGCGGCCAGCGGCAGCCGGCGGGAACCCAGCCGGTGCACAGGCAGCCAGAGCGGGACCGTCGCCACCGCGAGCCCCATCGGCACCGGCAGGAGCAGGAGAGCGGTGACTCTGGAGAGGTCCTGCGTGCTGGACGCGAAGTCGAAGAGGGCGAGCAGGCCAAAGGCCACCAGCCCTGCGGCTTGGGCCAGGCGTACCCACAAACGTCGAAGATCCGGCGCGCTCATGATGACCCAGCGTAGCCACCCGGGCAGAGATGGCAGATCAGCCGAAAGGCAGACCCGACCCCGCCGATACCGGGCCCCGGACCGATGCGCGCACCCGCCGGTGGCGGCGACGCTTTCCGGGTCACATCGCAGCGCCACTGGAGGAACGATGACAACCCACGCCCCGCCGGCGACAAGCCACGCCGCGGTCGCCGCAGTCGACCTGGTGAAGGTGTACGGCAGCGGCGACACCGCCGTCCGTGCCCTGGACGGGGTCTCGGTCGGCTTCGGCCGGGCCGAGTTCACCGCGATCATGGGTTCGTCCGGGTCCGGCAAGTCGACACTCATGCACTGCCTCGCCGGCCTCGACACGGCCACGTCCGGCCGCGTCCTGCTCGGCGGGACGGAACTCACGGGCCAGTCCGACCGGGTGCTGACCCGGGTACGCCGGGAGCGGATCGGTTTCGTCTTCCAGTCTTTCAACCTGCTTCCGCAGCTCACGGCGGCGCAGAACATCACCCTGCCGCTGGATCTCGCTGGCCGACAGCCCGACGCCGATCTCCTCGCGCACCTGGTCGACGTGCTCGGGCTCGGTCAGCGGCTGGGCCACCGGCCGAGCGAACTCTCCGGGGGTCAGCAGCAGCGGGTCGCGCTGGCCCGGGCGCTTGTGGCGCGGCCCGAGGTGGTCTTCGCCGACGAGCCGACCGGCAACCTCGACTCCCGCTCCGGCGCGGAGGTGCTCACCATCCTGCGCGACTCGGTACGCGACCTCGGCCAGACAGTCGTCATGGTCACCCACGACCCGATCGCCGCCGCGTACGCCGACCGGGTGGTGCTGCTCGCCGACGGCCGGGTCGCCGGCGAGATCGACAAGCCGGACCAGGTGTCGGTCACCGACGCGCTGCGTGATCTGGCGGCCCGCGCATGAGGGCGACAGTGCTGCGTACCCAGACGAGCGCCGCCGCCCGGCGGCCCGGCCGTCTGATCCTGACCGGCCTGGCGGTCCTTGTCGCGTCGTTCGTCGTCTTCGGCACCGTGCTGGTGCAGGGGATCACCGAACGAACGGTGCGGGACAACCTGAGTGGCACCCCGGCCGCCACCGACCTGGTGATCGGCAGCCAGGAACAGACTCCACCCACCGTGACGGAGCTGGGGCGGATCCGCGCCGTGGCCGGTGTGGCCGAGGCGGTCGGCCGGGTGTCGATCGGGGTGTCCGTCGACAAGGGCTACCTCAACCTGCAGTCCGATCCGGGCGCCGGCCCGCTCAGCACCGTCAGGGTCGTCGAGGGCAGCTACCCGGACCAGCCCGGCGAGATCGCGATCACCCCCCGTACCGCCCAGCGGGTGGGGCTCTCCGTCGGCAGCACCGTCAGCGGCGAGGGCGGTGAACTCACCGCGCCCGCCCGCCTCGTCGTGACAGGCATCGTGGACACCAACGCCGATTCCGGCTACGATGCGTACGCCCCCGACAGCGCCGTGACCTCGTGGGCACGCCTGAACACCGTGGATCGCGTGGATGTCCGGGTCGCCCCCGGCGAGTCGACGGACGCCGTCCACCAGCGGGTGACCGCGGCCGTCGCCGACCAGCCGGTCCGCTCCGGCGACGAGGTACGCCAGGCGGAGGCCAACGCGGCGGCCGAGCAGGTCGGGACGCTCTTCATTCTGGTCGGCGTGTTTGTCTCGATCGCGGTCGTCGCGGCGGCTCTGGTGGTCACCTCCACCTTCCGCATCGTCTTCGCCCAGCGGATGCGTCAGCTCGCGCTGCTGCGCGCGGTAGGCGCGAGCCGGGGCACCCTGGCCAGGGCGATGACCGCCGAGGGCGCCCTGACCGGGCTCGTCTCCGGCGTCGTCGGGGTCGGCAGTGCCCTCGCCCTCGGGTACGCGGTGCCGGCGATCCTGCGCTCGGCCGGCCACGCCGTCTCGTCGCCGGCCCCCCGGCTGGCGGCGGCGGTCGCGGTGGTGCTCGGGGCCGTCGTGCTCACAGTGCTCGCCGTCCTGGCACCGGCACTCTCGGCGGCCCGTGTCTCCCCGCTGGAGGCGCTGCGGACGGCGAGCACTACCGCCGGCCGGCGCGGAATCGGAGTGCTGCGCCTGCTGTTGGGGCTGCTCCTGGCCGCGGGCGCGGTCCTCGCGGCCGTCGGGACGATCCGTCAGTTGCCGAAGCCGGAGCAGACGACGTACGACCCGCTGTTGCCCCTGCTCATGCTGGTCGGCTCGGGCACACTGGCGTTCTTCGCGCTTGTGGCCCTCGGGCCGCTGCTGGTGCGTCCGGTGCTGGCCGTGGTGGGTTGGCCGCTGCGGCAGCTCGGGCCGCTCGGGCGGATGTCGGTCGGCGGGATCGGCGGGGCGCCGCGCCGGGCCGCCGCGGTCTCCGTCGTGGTCGCGCTCGGCGTGACCCTGATCTCCGGGGTGGTGATCGGCGGCGCGTCGCTCCAGGTCCTCACCGACCGCGAGATGGCGCTCTCGGCACCGACAGACTTCGAGGTCACCAGCAGCGGTGGCACGCTGCCGGCGGATGTCGTGACCCGGGCCGAGGCGGCGCGTGGCACGCTGGCCCGTGTCGTGCCGTACCGGCAGGTCGACGACGTCAGGCTGATGCGCGGCGCAGACAAGTTGGGCGACGTCGAGTCCGGATATCCGGCCAACGACCTGGACCTGACGGCGTTGCCGACAAGCGGTGACCTGGACGTCGCCGAGGGCACGCTCGCCGACCGTGGCCCCGGCCGGATCGTGCTCAACAACTGGGTTGCCCAGGACACCGGTCTGCGGGCCGGCGACACCGTCGCCCTCGGCGTCGGCGCGCGCAGGGTCGACGTACGGGTGGCGGCGGTCCTGCCCGGTGCCGGCCCGCTGCACGCGGGCGTTCTCATCGACCCGGCTGATCTGGACCGGCTCGGCGTGCCGGCCGCGTACACAGGTCTGCTGGCCGACGCGGCCGGGGCCGGTGAGGACGGTCGCACCGCAGGCGTGCGGGCGCTGCGGGCCGCGATCGGCGACAGCGACGGCGTGGGCCTCGTGGTGCTCGCCGACGAGCGGGACCGCAACGACGAGGTGGTGCGCAGCCTGGTGTGGATCGCTGTCGGTCTGGTCAGCCTGACCGTGCTGATCGCTGTCGTCGGCGTGGCCTCGACGACGGCGCTCTCGGTGGTCGAACGGGTGCGTGAATCCGGGCTGCTCCGTGCGATCGGCCTGTCCCGGGCCGGCCTGCGCACGATGCTTACCGTCGAGTCCGGCCTCTACGGGGTGCTCGGCGCGACGATCGGTCTGCTGCTCGGCGTCCCGTACGCCTGGATAGCGGTCCAGTCCCTCGGGATCGACGCACCGCTCACCGTGCCGGTGCTGCCACTGGTCGGGCTGTTCGTGACGCTTGTCGTGCTGACCGCGCTGGCTGGGGTCCTGCCGGCCCGGCGGGCGTCGCGGGTGAGCCCTGTGGTGGCGCTCGGGGTGGACGGCTGACCACGAGCGTGGGCCGGCGTCGCGACGCCGGCCCACGCTCGTACTCAGTTGGGGTTGGCGGCGTGGGTGAGCGTCTCCCACGCGACGAAGAGGTTGTTGGTGCCGGCCGGTCGCTGCTGCAGCGTGAGGGTCTGCGTGTTGGTCATGACGTTGCCCAACCGGTTGCTCATCGCGTTGAAGCCGACCTCGGTGATCGGGCCGAGGCCACGGGTGAGGCTGCCGCCGCAGAGCCAGGAGGGCGGCGCCTCGCCCAGTTGGTAGCGCGAGTGGAAGCCGAGCGCCTGCCGCAACCGCTCACCGACCTGGGGGTACAGGTCCCGTCCCTGGATCCGGGAGGTCTCCGCGACGTGCGAGATGGCGGAGATCCCGTATCCGGTGTGGACGAAGTCCCGGCAGGTCTCCTGCGCGAGGCCGGCGACGAATGTGGACTGGCCCTGCCAGTAGCCGATGATCTCGGCGCTGGTGTCCAGGCCGCTGCCGGGCACTGTGTACGGCAGTGCGCCGTCGCTGGGCAGGTAGACGAAGGCCCGGGCGCGGTTGAGGAAGCGGGTGACCGCCGCGTCGTAGGCGGTGCGGTCCTCCAGGAAGACGGCGATGCCGATCGCGGCCTCCATCATCGTCAGTTCCCAGTTGCCGTTGCTGTTCGACCCGTTGCGCACGACCGGCAGGTAGACGGTGCGCAGCATGGTGGCGAACCGGTTGGCGTTGGGCCAGCCGGTGTACGTGTACTTGATGATCTCGGCGGCCCGGGGCCAGACCGAGGCGGCCCAGCCGGTCTGCAACGGCGCGTTGCTGCCGGTGTGCGAGGCGATCGTCGCGGACCACGCGTCCATGATCTGGATCGACTTCTGCGCGTACCGGGCGTCGCCGGTGACGTACCAGGCGAGCGCGTCGGTGTACGCGGCGATCGCGTCCTCACGCTCGTCGGTGCAGCCGTTGTTCGGGTTGGAGTAGGACCCGCACTCGACGACCGCGCGGGGCGCCGGGGCACGCGACAACGAGGCGTACCTGCTGCTCATCATCTGGTTGTAGGCCGCCGCCCACGGTTGTGCGCCGGCCTGCACCCGCCCTCGGACGAAGTCGAGCTGGCCCCGGCTCACCAGCACGCCGGGGTGGGTGAAGCCGCCCGAGGACGGCGGTGGGGTGCCGCCGCCGGTCGGTGGCGTCCAGGTCTGGTTGGCGGTGCCGGTGCAGCTCCAGATCTGTAGTGGCGTCCCGTCGGCGGAGCTGGGGCCTGTCGCGTCGAGGCACTTGCCGGAGGCAGGGTTGATCAGCTGCCCGGCGCTTGCCGACCACTGCTGCGCGCCGGTGCCGTTGCAGTCGTAGATCTGCACGCGGGCGCCGTTGGCGGTGCTGGCGGCGGCGATGTCGAGGCATTTGCCAAGCGCCCGGATGGTGCCGTCGTCGCCCACCGTCCACTGCTGCGCCGTCGAGCCGTTGCAGGTGTAGAGCTGGACCGGCGTGCTGTTCGCCGGGTTCGCCGCCGCCACGTCGACGCACTTGCCGCCGTACCCCGTGATCGCGCCGGTCGCGGCGGCCGTCGCGGGGGAGGCGCCGACGAACAGGCCTGTCGGTACGGCGAGCACTGTCGCGGCGAGTGCGGAGGCGAACCTGATGCGGGTGCGGCGGGGTGCGGGCCCGGCCAATCGTCGCGCCATGTCGGGGTCCTTCCGGCGGGCGAAGCCAACTGTAAAGTGTGTTAATCATTACAGTCGCACCCATCGATATCAATGCCTTTGCCCCACCCGACCCACCTTGTTCGGACGTTCACAGACGTGCACGGCGTGCCACCGCACTCGTACCTGACCGGCCGCCGGGTCGAACTGGTCCGTCGCCTGCTCCTGGCCGGGCAGCGACCTGCCGACGCCGCCGTCGCGGCCGGATTCTTCGACCAGGCGCATCTGACCCGCCACTTCCGGCGGTACCTGGGCGTCAGCCCGGCCCGCTACCTCGGCGGGCCGGTCACCGGGATCAGACGAGCTGGCCGCCGATGACGGCGAGCAGCCGCAGCTTCTCGTCGCTCTCCGAGCCGGGCACGGCGGTGAAGACCAGCAGCGTCTGGGACTGGTCGGGGTCCACCAGGGTCTGGCAGTGCAGCTCCAACGCCCCGACCTCCGGGTGCAGGAAGTGCTTCGACGGGCAGTAGCCGGTAGGCACGGGATGCTCCCGCCACAGCTGCGCGAACTCCGGGCTCCTGGCCAGCAGGTCGTCGACGAGGGCGGCCGCCCGCGAGCCGCGCCCGTCACGGGTGTACGACGCCCGCAGGTCCGCCACGAGCAGGCGGCTCCGCGTCCGGTGATCCTCCTCCGGGTGCAGCTGCCGCGCGGTCGGGTCGGTGAACCAGCGGTGGTGGGCGCTGCGCGCCAACCCGGCGTACCGGGTCTCGTCGCCGAGCAGGGCGACGGCCGGCGCGGTCTGCGCCAGGGTCTCGCCGAGGTGGTTCACCACCTGGGCCGGGGTGTCGTGCATCCGGTCGAGGATGCGCATCATCCCCGGGTTGACGTGGTCGGCCCGCACAGCCCGGTGGGGGATCGCGTGGCCGGCGATCTGGAACAGGTGGTCGCGCTCGGCCAGCGAGAGCCGCAGACCACGGGCCAGGGCGGCGAGCATCTGCTCCGACGGGTGCGGCCCCCGCTGCTGCTCCAACCGGCTGTAGTAGTCGGTGGACATCCCGCTCAACGTGGCGACTTCTTCGCGCCGCAGCCCACCGGTACGCCGACGCGGCCCCCGGGGCAGCCCCACGTCCTCGGGCTGGAGCGCCTCCCGTCGGGTGCGCAGGAAACTGGCCAGTTGGGCGCGGTCCACGGTGTCTCCGATTCACTCGTGCCGGCTGGGGCCGGACCGTTCACTGCAACAGGCGAGCCCGGGGACGGTGTTCCGCCTGCCCCAAGAGCGCGCTCCTGGGGCCTGAGGTCCTGCGGTCCTGCGGTCCTGCGGTCCTGCGGTCCTGCGGTCCCTGCGGGGCAGGCGTGGCCAGTGGGCAGGCGTCGGCAGGCCGAGATCAACACGGGTTCGCTGAAGTCGGGGTGTCGCAGCCGTGTTGACACCCCGACTTCATGGAACCCGAGTCGATCATCGCCGCGTTCCCGACCGGCGGGACGCTTGGACCGAATGCTGGACCGATCGGACCCGGCCGTGGCAGCGTCCCACGTTCGACGGCGGGACGGGGTCGCTGAGAACACGAACCCGGCCGACCGGGCGGTCAGCGCTGGATGGACTTGGTCTCCAGAAACTCCTCCAGGCCGAAGCGGCCGAATTCGCGGCCGTTGCCGGACTGCTTGTAGCCGCCGAATGGCGCGAGCGGGTTCCAGTGCCCGGCGTTCACGTCGACCTGGCCCACGCGCAGCCGCCGCGCCACGGCAAGGGCGTGCTCCGGCTCGCCGAAGACACCGCTGGTCAGGCCGTACAGGGTGCCGTTGGCGATGGCCACGGCCTCCTCCTCGTCGGCGTACGGGATGATCGTCAGCACCGGCCCGAAGATCTCCTCCTGAGCGATCGCGGAGGACGGGTCGACGTCGGCGAAGATCGTCGGCCGGACGTAGGCGCCGTTCGTCAGGCCCTCCGGCCGGTCGGGCCCGCCGAACACCAGCCGGGCGCCGTCGGCGCTGCCCCGCTCGATGTACCCGACTACCTTCTGCCGGTGGGCCTCGGAGGCCATCGGACCGATCCGGGTGGCCTCGTCGGTCGGGTCGCCGACTGTGTACTGCTTCGCCGCCTGGACGGCCAACTCGACGACCTCGTCCTGGCGGGAGGCGGGCACCAGCATCCTCGGCCACGCGCCGCAGACCTGACCGCCGTTGGCGAACGCCATCAGCACGCCTGTGGTGACCGCCGTCGGCAGGTCGGCGTCGTCCAGGATGATGTTCGCGCCCTTGCCGCCCAGCTCCAGCGCGACCCGCTTGACGGTCGCCGCGGCCACCGCTGAGATCCGCTGCCCGGCCCGGGTGGAGCCGGTGAAGGAAATCATGTCGATGTCCGGGTGGGCGGAGATCGCCTCGCCGACGACCGCCCCGGTGCCGTAGACGATGTTGAACACACCGGCCGGTACGCCGGCCTCGGCGGCCGCATCGGCGAGGAGCCGCGCGGTCAGCGGGGCGTTCTCGGACGGCTTGAAGACAATCGTGTTGCCGGCGAGCAGCGACGGCGCCAGCTTGGAGACGATCTGCTGCAACGGGAAGTTCCACGGTGTGATCGCACCGACCACACCGATCGGCTCACGGACGATCAGCGAGTTGCCGACCTCCTCGGTCCACGCGAAGCCCTCGGCCAGACCGGCAACCGACTCGACCACGGCGGCGGGGAAACCGACCTGGGCGGTCCGGGACATCCCGATCGGAGAGCCCATCTCGGCGGTGATCGCCTGGGCGATCTCCTCCGTGCGGGCGGCGAGGCCCGCGCCGAGGCGGCGCAGTACGTCCGCCCGGTGCTGCGGCGTGGTCGCCGCCCAGGCGGGGAAGGCTGCCCGGGCGACCGCGACGGCACTGTCGACGTCATCGGCGGTGCCGGCCGGGGTCTCGGCGACGACCTCGCCGGTGGCGGGGTTCACGACGGGAAGGGTGCCAGCGGAGCCGGCGACGGTCTTGCCACCGATCCAGTGGCCGGTGACGGCGTAGGTGGAAGTTGTCATGGACCGACCGTCGCACCGGCCCGGCACCCCAACCAGGTGCGCTCTATCCAGGGTCTCGCAGTCCTTGGCTGGGGCCCGGCCCGGTCAGAGCGCGAGGACGATGCGGCGGCGGCGGTGCCGGCGTCCTGGCGGGTCCCGGCGTCGGCAACCGGGTCGAACGCCTCCCGGCTCCCGCGACGTCGATGGGGAAGGTGCTGGCGGCCGCGCGAGGAGCACCTGCCGCGCCCGCCGCCGGCGACATCGGGCACGATTGAGCATTGACCGCCGCCGTCCCGGTCGTCACCGTTTGAGGGGTCCACCCTCCACACTGCCTCGCCGCGTGACGTGTGTCGCCCGCTGGCTGATCGACACGCCGACGATCGGCCGTAATCGGGCGGCCGAACGGTTTCGTCGCCGGTCGGCGTCCCGAAACCCAGCGGCGAACCGTCACAACTGGCGGTTAGTCTTCCTGCGCGCGTCGTCACCTCGGGACGTCGCGCTCCGCGCCTGGTAGGCGCGGCACCGCCGCCACCGCCGTCCAGACGCGTGCTCAACCGACCTCAGGAGAGTTTGTGACACAGCAATCCCTCGCGACATCGGACAAACTCGACGCCGCGGTGCTCAAGGTGGCGGGCGTCGTCGTCCTTGGCGCGATCATGTCGATCCTCGACGTGACGGTGGTCAGCGTCGCGCTACCCACATTCCAGAGCGAGTTCGACGCGTCCTACGCCCGCGTCGCGTGGACGATGACCGCTTACACACTGGCGCTCGCCACCGTGATCCCGCTCAGCGGGTGGGCGGCGGACCGATTCGGCACCAAGCGGCTCTACATGGTGGCGCTGGCCCTGTTCACGATCGGATCAGGGCTCTGCGCCACGGCCGACACGATCGGTGAGCTGATCGGCTACCGCGTCCTGCAGGGCCTCGGCGGCGGCATGCTCATGCCGCTGGGCATGACCATCATGACCCGCGCGGCGGGCCCGCACCGGATCGGCCGGCTGATGGCCGTCCTCGGCATCCCGATGCTGCTCGGCCCGATCACCGGCCCGATTCTCGGTGGCTGGCTCATCGACACCGCGAGCTGGCACTGGATCTTCCTGATCAACCTGCCGATCGGCGTCGTCGCGCTGATCTACGCGCAGATGGCGCTTCCGAAGGACGCTCCGGAGCCGTCGGAGTCGTTCGACTTCATCGGCATGCTCATGCTCTCGCCGGGTCTCGCCCTCTTCCTCTACGGCGTCTCGTCGCTGCCGGAGGCCGGCACGTTCAGCGAGACCAAGGTGTGGGCACCGATGCTCGTCGGCGGCGCGCTCGTGGTGGCGTTCGTGCTCTACTCGTTCAAGCCCCGTCACCCCCTGCTCGACCTGCGGCTGTTCAGCAACCGCAACCTCTCCATCGCGTCGATCACGCTGTTCGTGTTCATCATCGCGTTCATGGGTGCCGGCCTGCTGTTCCCGAGCTACTTCCTGCAGGTGCGCGGCGAGTCCACGCTGGCCGCCGGTCTGCTTATCGCTCCCCAGGGGATCGGCGCGATGCTCACCATGCCGATCGCCGGCACGCTCGCCGACCGGGTGCCGATCGGGCGTACGGTCCCGTTCGCGCTGGCGCTCATCGTCGTCGGGTTCTTCGGCTTCACCCAGGTCGACCCGCACACCTCGTACTGGCTGCTCGGCGGGTCGCTGTTCGTGATGGGCCTGGGCATGGGCGGCACGATGATGCCGATCATGACGTCGGCGCTGCGGACGTTGCAGGCTCAGGAGGTGGCGCGCGGCTCCACGCTTGTCAACATCCTCCAGCAGATCGGCGGGTCGGTCGGCGCCGCGGTCATGTCGGTGATCCTCACCAACGAGCTGAACGGCTCCCGGCCGATTCCCGGCATGGTCGACCCGAGCGGTAAGCCGGTCACCGAGGCCGGGTTGGCCATCGCCGCCCAGCAGCGGCCGGAACTGCTCCAGCAGATGCCTGTCGACCCGTCGATCATCGAGCGTGGGCTCGACTTCGCGGCCAAGTCGTTCGCGACCACGTTCTGGGTCGCGTTCGCGTTGGTCCTTGTCACGTTCATCCCCGCCGCCCTGTTGCCGCGCAGGCGTCAACGGGCCGAGCTCGACGGGCAGCAGGGGGAGCAGGTCAAGACCCCGGTCGTCATCCACTGAGCGCCCCGCCCGCCGCGCCCGGCACCCCTGCGGTGGCGAGCGCGGCGGGCGTGGGTCGACCTCAGCGCGGCGGGCCGTCGCCGGGCCCGTCCGGGTCCTCCACCACGGGGAACGCGGCTTCCTCCGCGCTGGCGGCACCAGCGCCGATCCCGGCGTCCCACGCCACCGGCTTCCTCACGGACGCCTTCGTCGTAGGCGACCAGGCGCGGCGCGTCAGCGCTCCAACAGCTCCACCACGGCTGCGGTGAACTCCGCGGGCTGCTCGATGTGCCCGAAGTGACCGCTGTTCTCCAGCAGCACGAGCCGTGAGTCCTTGAGTCCCGCGTGCAGTTGCTCGGCCCAGCGGGGGCCGCAGATGAAGTCGTACGCACCCACGATCACCACGACGGGCACAGTGATCTCGCCGAGCTTGTCGCGCACGTCGAAGGGCGTCGGGTCCTGCGCGCCCGCCGGTGCCGCCGAGATCCGCACGGCGGCCTGGAACGGGGTGAACTCGTCCCGCCGGCCCCAGAAGTCCGCGAAGTAGGCAGGCACTGCCGCGCGCAGCGCGGCGCCCAACGTCTCGTCGTCGGTGGCGGCGCCGATCTGCCCGAAGGCAGCCGGGATCGCCGCCGCCTCCGGCAGGTCCGGGTGCCGCTGCGGGTACGCGGCGAGAGCGTCCATCGCCTCGGCCCAGAACTCGGCGCCGGTGACGGGTGAGGTGTCGTACAGGGCGAGGCCGGCGACCCGGAGCGGGTGTGTCAGCGCGTACTGCTGGACGACGAAACCGCCGTGCGAGTGCCCGAGCAGGTACACCCGGGGTGCCCCGAGGTGCTCGACGACGGCGTCGAGGAACCGGACGTACGTGTCGAGGCGGTAGTCGTCGGCGTTGTCGAGCCGTCCCGAGGCGCCGGTGCCGACCGGCTCGACGTACACCATCGTGAAGTGCTCTTCGAGGCTCGGCGTCCGCAGGTAGGCCCATTCGATGCCGGGGCCGCCGGAGTGCGCCACGCACACCGGGCCGGTGCCGGCGACGTGGTAGGCCTGCCGCACCCCGTCGACGGTGAACGTGTGGGCGCCGGGTGCGAGGGCGCTGACGTCGTGGCTGATGGAACCCATGGACGATCTCCCGATCCGAGACCCGCGCGGCGCGTGCCGGCACGGCGACTGGTGAATGACGCACAGACCAGATGCGTCTGTCGACGGAAGAGTTCGCTCGGATGGAGAATTCTTTTCAGGCAGGCGCCGGCTGGCGGATCTCCCGAGCCGCGACGGGGTGGAAGAGGGTGAGTTGACGCACCCGTCCCTTGCGCAACATCTGCAACCACAGCGCCCCGGGTGGGCAGTGCTCCGGGTCGTCGGGCGGGCTGATCAGGTCGGTTTCCCAGATCAGCACGTCGCCGCTTGCCACGACGTTGCGCAGCCGCGTGCGTACTCCGGCGGCCAGGTCACTGGCCATGCCCGCGACTGCCAGCTCAGGGCCGCCGCGCGGGCCACCCGGCACGATCATCTCGGCGTTCGCCCACCAGCTCTCGCGGACCACCTTGTCGAAGTCGCCGTTCATCGCCAGGGTGACCACGTCGCGGCCCTCGCGCCACCGGGCGTCGTTCGACGCGGTGACATCGGCGTGTGCCGCCGTCGCCGCCGTTCGCAGACCGCCGGCGAGGGCACGGCGGGCGTGGTTGAGGCGGCTGCGGACGGTGCCGACCGGAACGCCGCAGACGGCCGCGATCTGCTCGTACGACGAGGCATCGCTGAAATACCGCAGCATGGTGACGAGCCGGTCGGTCGGGGACAACTGCCCGATGGCGTGCCACACCCAGTCGCGCATCGCGCCCCGGTCAAGTGCCTCCTCCGGGGTGGGTGTATCGGAGGGGCCGGCGAACCACTCCGGCTCGGCGACCGGGACCGGCCGGGCTCGGCGCAGCGTCGTCCGACTGTTGTTGCGGACGATGGCACGCAGCCACGGGCCGACGGCGTTCGGGTCGCGGACCTCGCCTACGCGCTGCAACGCCACCACCATGGCGTCCTGGACCGCGTCCTCGGCGTCCGGCCCGTATCCGAGGACGCTCAGCGCGACGGCCCGCATGGCGGCTTCGTGGCGGGCCAGTAGCGCACCGAGCGCCGCAGCGTCGCCTGCTTGCGCGAGCACCACAAGTTCTGCGTCACCCTGCGTCACGGTGATGTCCTCCTGCACGTCCCCAGGCACCCTATTGGTGGCGTTTTAGGCGATTTGCTCGGGCCGCGCCGCCCGTACCAGCCTACGGCGAGTGGTTGTGCCGCAGCCCGGGCCGGCGGAACCGGTCGGTAACTCACGCAGGTCCTCGCCTCCGACGCCTCGCTGACCGTGGGCACGGTGAGCGTCGGCCCGCACGCCTGAGGCCGTCCCCGTCGACCGCCTGAGTCAGGATGGGAGCCGTGGACATCCAACCGGTCGACTGCGCGCCTCGACAGACGTTCACCGGGGCGATCCTGCGGCAGCGCTGGGAGGACCTCACCTTCCTGCACTGGGCAGTGGCCCCGGAGGTGGTCGCGCCGCTGCTGCCCGCCGGCACCCGCCCGGACACTGTGGACGGCGTCAGCTACGTCGGCCTGATCGGCTTCCGGATGGTGGGGCTGGGCCTCGGTCGCGGGCCGGCTGTGCCGTACTTCGGCACGTTCTGGGAGACAAACGTCCGGCTCTACTCGGTCGACGACACCGGCCGGCGGGCTGTGGTGTTCCGCTCGCTGGACGCGTCCCGCCTCGTGCCGGTGCTTGTCGCCCGGGCGACGCTGCGTCTGCCGTACCTCTGGTCCTCGATGCGGTTGACCCGCGACGGTGACCGGCTCACCTACCGGTGCCGGCGGCGCTGGCCCGGCCCGGCGGGTACGACGAGCCGCATGGTGGTCCGGGTGGGGGAGCGGATCGCCGAGCCGACGCCGCTTGAGCACTTCGTCACCGCTCGCTGGGGGCTGTACACCCGCGCGTACGGGCGCACCCTGCACCTGCCGAACTGGCACCCGCAGTGGCCGCTGCACCGCGCCGAGCTGCTGTACCTGAACGACGAGCTGGTCACCGCCGCCGGGCTGCCGGCACCGGACGGGCCGCCGGTCAGCGTGCTGTATTCCCCAGGTGTCGGGGTGCGGTTCGGCCCGCCGACAGTCGCACGGCCTGGCTGACGACGGCCGGGTCGGGCTGGCCGCGGATCACTGTGACCCGCGACCAGCCGGGACCGGGCTGCGATGGTCAGTAGCGGCCGCCCTGGGGCGCGGGCAGGGCGTCGAGGTCGGTAAGCGCGTCCGCGCTGAGCCGCACCTCACCGGCCGCGCAGTTGTCCTCCAGGTACTTCGGCGTCTTCGTGCCGGGGATCGGAATGACCTGATCGCCCTGGGCGAGCACCCAGGCGAGGGCGACCTGCGCGGGGGTGACCCCGGCCTGGTCGGCGACCTCGCGGACCCGGGCCACGATGGCCAGGTTGGCGCGCAGCGCGTCCTGCTGGAAACGCGGCAGGCCACGGCGGAAGTCGTCGGCGGGCAGGTCGTCGAAGGACGTGAAGCGGCCGGTGAGGAAACCCCGACCCAGCGGCGAGAACGGCAGGAACGCGATGCCCTGCTGCTCGCAGTAGGGCAGCACCTCGGTCAACGGGTCACGGGTCCACAGCGACAGCTCGGACTGCACCGAAGCCACCGGGTGCACCGTCTGAGCCCGCACGATCTGCTCCACGGTCACCTCGGACAGCCCGATCTGCCGTGCCTTGCCCGCCGCGACGACCTCCGCCATCGCGCCCCAGGTCTCCTCGATGGGCACCTGCGGGTCGACGCGGTGCAGTTGGTAGAGGTCGACGTGGTCGGTGCCGAGCCGGCGCAGGCTGGCGTCGATGGACGCGCGGACGTGCTCCGGCCGGCCGTCGTTGCCGGTCTTCGGTGCCTCACCTGGGCCGGCGGCCGGAGTGGTCACCAGGCCGACCTTGGTGGCCAGGACGGCCCGCTCCCGGTGGCCGCCGGCGAGCGCCCGGCCGACAAGCTCCTCGTTGGTGTACGGCCCGTACACGTCGGACGTGTCGATGAGCGTGGCGCCCAGGTCCAGTGCCTGTCGGATCACGGCGATCGACGTGTCGTCGTCGCGGGGGCCGGTGATGTCGTAGCCGTGGCTCATGCCCATGCAGCCGAGACCGATGACGCCGACCTCGGGCCCCGCACTGCCAAGCGTGGTGGTTCGCATGCCCCTACGGTACGGCCGGCGCCTGGCCGTCGACTGAGAGCACGGCGACCGGCGGCTGCTCCGGCCGGGACAGCCCTCGCACCCCGCATAGAATCGATGACGGTCACTGCCTCTGGCGGGTGGTGTGCTTGTGGGCTACCGCGAAGGGCGGTGCGGGAGATGGGGCCGGACGAGCGGGAGCGACTCTTCGAGCAGGCACGGGAGCACTCGGCGCGGCAGGACACCTCGGTGGAGGCGGACCGGCTGTGGGTGCGGGTGATCGAGGCGTACCGGGAGGCCGTGCGCGGGCCGGGGCCGGTGGCCCGCCGCGACCAGCAGCAGTTGGCGCGGGCGCTGTGGAGGTACGGGATGCTGCTGTCCGCACGAGGCAGGGCCGCCGACGGGATGGCGCCCGGCGGTGAGGCGGTCGCCCTCTTCGAGCGGGTGAACGACGCGGTGGCCGCCGGCGGCGGGGACGTGACGGCGTCGCCCCGGGACGACGCCCTCGCCGAGTTGATCACCGCGCTGGTGGATCTGGCGGAGGTCTCGTACGCCGCCGGTCAGCCCGCCACGCGGATCGACCTGCTGGAGCGTGCTGTGGTGGTGGGTCTGACCGCGGTCGGGTCTCCACCGTCCGCCGGCCCGCGCACCAGGGAGGCGATGGGCGCCGCGTACCACAACCAGGCTGTCGCGTTGCTGCACCGGGCCGTCACGCGGCCCGCGCCGGGCGACAGCCTCCGCGAGGCGACGCTCGCCGCGTCGCGGGCCTGTGAACTGCGCCAGGCGTTGCTCGACCCACTGCGGCCGCTCGGCCTCTGGGAGTTGGCAAACACCTATGGGGTGTACGCGCAGTGCCTGGCGCTGATCCGCGACTTCGACCGGGCGGCGGTGGTGCTGGCGCTCGGCGATCGGCTTGTGGAGTCGCTGGGGTCGGCCGGTGAGCAGCCGGCCGAGAAGTTGCGGGCGGCGGCCGAGATGGTGGCCCGGGAGAAGGGGCCGTCGGTCGGTGCGGTCGGCCCGCGCCGCTGGGGCTGGCGGCGGCGCTGACCTCTCGGGCCAGCGGGGATCCGCGCCGTCGGTGCGGCCGAACGCGCCGACGCGCCCGTCACTTAGGCCTTGACCTAAGTGATGCGCGTCGGCATAGTTAGGCACATGGCTAAGCGTGTGGGCGAGGAGGGCAGCGCTCTCGACCATGTGTTCCACGCGTTGTCCGACCCCACCCGCCGCCAGGTCGTCGAGCGCCTCACCCACGGGCCAGCCACGACAAGTGACCTGGCTCGTCCGTTCGACATGGCGCTCCCGTCGTTCACCCAGCACCTGCACGTCCTCGAAAAGTCCGGTCTGGTGACGTCGGAGAAGAAGGGCCGGGTCCGCACCTACCGGCTCGCCCCCCAGTCACTGGAGAGCCTCGACACCTGGCTCGCCGCGCAACGCGCGCGGTGGACCCGACGCCTCGACCAACTCGACTCACTTCTCTACGACCTGAAGGAGCAACAGTGATGACCGTCTACACAGTGAACCCCGACCTCGATCTCGTCCTGGAGCGCACCGTCGACGTGGCGCCGGAGCTGGTCTGGCGGGCCTGGACCACGCCCGAGTTGCTCATGCAGTGGTTCACCCCGAAGCCCTGGTCGACAGTCGCCTGTGAGATCGACCTGCGGCCGGGCGGCAGGTTCGACACGACAATGCGCTCGCCCGAGGGCGAGGAATATCCGAGCAGCGGGTGCATCCTGGTGGCCGAGGAGCCTTCGACGCTGGTCTTCACCTCCGGCCTGGGGCCCGGTTTCCGCCCGCAGGTCGCCGAGGGCGGCTTCCCGTTCACCGCGGTGGTCCGGATCGAGCCGAACGGCGCGGGCACGAAGTACACGGCCATCGCGATTCACGCCGACGCGTCGGCGAGGAAGTCGCACGAGGAGATGGGCTTCCAGGAGGGATGGGGTGCGGCACTCGACCAGCTGGTCGATCTCATGAAGGCGCGCTGAGCGCCGACCACCCTGTCCCGGCGGCCGGGAGATCCGGCCGCGCCCTTGAATGCATAGCTGACGATCTATACCGTCGGCTCTGGCGCCGCCGCCCCGGCGCTCCGGTTGACCGGCGGGTGGACCAACTACCTGCACGGCCACGCGCCCTTCGTGGTGACGAACATGAGGTGACCCCGGCCGCAGACCCTGACCCCGCTGACCAGCCCGGAGAGAACGGGTGCGTCACCTTAACGCACCGGAAACACCCCCGATACCAGCCCTGGGAACGCTCGTCGGACAGTCGAGAGCACCGACACGCGAACCGGGGTGACCATGGCCGACAGCACCACGAACGCGCCGACGTACGACGGGCCGGTGGGCCGGTCCGGCAACGGCCGGACGCTGCCCACACCCCGAACCAGCCCGGTGCTGCCGCGGGACGACGACGATCCGGCGGATCTGGCCACCCTCGGTGTGGAGGAGGAGTTCCACGTCGTCGACCTGCACACCAGGGAGCTGGTGCCCCGCGCGGGGGAGCTGCTCGACAGGCTTCCGGCCACCTCGTTCACCGCCGAGTTGCACCGCAGTGTGGTGGAGACCAACACCGCTGTCTGCCGCACCCTGGACGAGATCCGCGCCGAGCTGACCCGGCTGCGGCAGACTGCCGTCCAGGTCGCCGACCGGGCCGGGCTGGGCATCGTGGCGGCCGGCACGGTGCCGCTGCGCGCCGACGGCGACCCGAGCGTCACCCCCACCTCCCGCTACCGGCGGATGCTCGACGAATACCAGATGCTCGCCCGGGAGCAGCTGATCTGCGGCGCGCAGGTGCACGTCGGGGTGTCCGACCGGGATCTCGCGGTGGCTGTCACCCGCCGGGTCCAGCCGTGGCTGCCGGTCCTGCTCGCCCTGTCCACAAGCTCGCCGTACTGGATGGGCCAGGACAGCGGCTACGCCAGCGTCCGGTCGCTTGTGTGGCAGCGCTGGCCCACCGCCGGCGACCCGGGCGAGGTCACAAGTGCGGCGGACCACGCGGCGCTTGTCGCCGAGCTGATCTCCTCCGAGACGATCACCGACCCCGCCATGATCTATTTCGATGTACGGCCGTCGGCGCACGTGCCCACCGTGGAGTTGCGGATCACCGACGCCAACTCCGACGTGGAGACGATCGTCCTGCTCACCGGCCTGTTCCGGGCGCTCGTCCGACGGGAGGTCGCCGCGCTGCGTGCCGGGGTCGAGCGCACAGGCGTACGACCACCGGTGCTGCGCGCCGCCGTGTGGCGGGCGGCCCGGTCCGGGCTGGAGGGTGACCTGCTCGACCTGCCCCGCTCGGCTCGGCCGGTGCCGGCCGCCGAGGCGGTCCGCCGCCTGGTGACCGACCTGCGTCCGCAGTTGGAGGCGACAGGGGACTGGGAGCAGGTAAGCGAGCTGACCGAGTACGCGCTGCGACGCGGCAGCTCCGCGGCACGGCAGCGGCGGGCGTACGAGCGGCGCGGCCGGCTTGCCGACGTGGTCGACCTGCTGCTCGACGAGACCCGAGGCCGGGCCCGGGAACCGCTGCTCGGGGCGTCGCCGCTGCCCGTCCTTCCCACGTACACCGACTCGTCCGACGAGGTCTTCGCTGCGGGCGGGCCGGAGCAGGCGTACCGACCGCTGCTGGCCGCCCTGCGCGGCCTCGGCGCCGACGGCCTGCGTCAACGCGAGATCGACCGCGACGAGGAGCAGCGGGCACGCGGGGTGACGTTCAGCGTGGCTGGCGAGGCGAGCACCCGGCTCTTCCCTGTCGACCTGGTGCCCCGTGTGGTGCCCGCCGACGACTGGCGGGCGCTGCGCACCGGCCTGGTGCAGCGCGCCCGCGCGCTCGACGCCTTCCTGCGCGACGTCTACGGCGAGCGGGCCGTGGTGGCCGACGGGGTGGTGCCGGCCTGGGTGGTGGAGTCCTCACCCGGGCTGCGTCCCACCGGCGCGCTCATGGGCCGACGCGGCACGCGCGTCCAGGTGTCCGGCACAGACCTGGTTCGCGACGCGGCCGGCGGCTGGTTCGTGCTGGAGGACAACCTGCGGGTGCCCTCGGGCCTCGGCTACGCGGTGCAGAACCGCCGGCTGACCCGGGCGGTGCTGCCGGAGTTGCCGGTGCCCGACGACCTGCTGCCCGCCGACGAGACCCCCGCGATGCTGCACCGGGCGCTTGTCGCCGCCGCGCCCGCCGGTGCCGACGACCCCGCCGTGGTGGTGCTCAGCAGCGGCCCCGGCGACCCGGCCTGGTTCGAGCATCGGCTGCTTGCCGACGAGATGGGCGTGCCACTGACCGGGAGCAGCGACCTGCTGGTGGAGGACGGCCGGGTGTGCCTGGTGCGCGAGGGCCGCCGCAGCCCGGTTGACGTGATCTACCTGCGGATGGACGAGGAGGCGCTGCTGCACGCGCCGGGCGCCGACGGGGTGCCGCTGGGCTGGCCGCTGCTCGCCGCGGTGCACGCCGGGCGGCTCACGCTCGCCAACGCGCTGGGCAACGGCGTCGGCGACGACAAGGCGCTGTACGCGTACGTGCCCCGGCTCATCGAGTACTACCTGGGGGAGAAGGCGCTCCTCGCGGACGTGCCGACGTACCTGTGCGGGCTGCCCGAGCAGCGCGCCGAGGTGTTGGGCCGGCTGGAGGAGTTGGTGCTCAAGCCGGTCGACGGGTACGGCGGCGACCGGGTGGTGATCGGTCCGCGCGCCGAGGCGGAGGAGTTGAACGCCGTCCGGGAGCAGATCCTCGCCGCGCCGCACCGGTGGATCGCCCAGGAGATGGTCGCGCTCACCACCCACCCGGTGTTCGACGGCACCGCCCTCGCCCCCCGGCACGTCGACCTGCGGGCGTTCGTCTTTCTCGGCGACACCGCCGAGGTCGCGCCGGTGGCGCTGACCCGTGTGGCACCGGCCGGCAGCATGATCGTCAACTCGTCGCGCGGCGGTGGGTCGAAGGACACCTGGCTGCTCGGGGGAGCCGAACAGATCCCGGCGTAACTCACGCTTGACCCAGATGTCATCGGGACGCAACCCGGTCCGCCAAACCTGGACCGGTCAGCGGCCCGAGCGACCGAGCCGATGAGAGGTGAGTGCCATGTGCGGTATCGGAGGCGAGTTCCGCCTCGACGGGGCGCCCCCGGACATGGCGGCCGTCGAGCGGATGCTCCCCGCCCTCGCCTCCCGGGGCCCGGACGGCGAAGGCCGGTGGCGGCACGGGCCGGCGGCGCTCGTGCACCGCCGGCTGCGCATCATCGACCTGTCCGACGCCGGCGCCCAACCGATGGTCGACTCCGAGCTGGGCCTGGCACTGGTCTTCAACGGCTGCATCTACAACTATCAGGAACTGCGCGACGAGCTGACCGCCGCCGGCTACGCCTTCCGATCCACCTCGGACACCGAGGTGATCCTCAAGGCGTACCACAGGTGGGGGACGGCGTGCGTCGAGCGGTTCTACGGGATGTTCGCCTTCGCCCTCGTCGAGCTGGCCACGTCCACGCTTGTGCTGGCCCGCGACCGGCTCGGCATCAAACCGCTCTATCTCGCCGAGACGCCGGGCCGGGTCCGCTTCGCCTCGACAGTGCCGGCGCTGCTGGCGGCCGGCGACGTGGACACCGACCTCGACCCGGTGGCGCTGCACCACTACATGAGCTTCCACTCGGTGGTGCCGCCGCCGCGCACCATCCTGGCCGGCGTCCGCAAACTGCCCCCGGCCACCGTACGCGTGATCACCAGCGACGGTCGCAGCACCGACACCGTCTACTGGCGGCCGGAGTTCACCCGCGCGGCCGCGCCGCCGATGTCCGCGGACGAGTGGCAGGAGCGGATCATGTCCGCGCTGCGCACCGCCGTACGTCGCCGGATGGTCGCCGACGTTCCGGTCGGCGTGCTGCTCTCCGGCGGCATCGACTCCAGCCTGATCGTCGCCCTGCTGGCCGAGCAGGGCCAGACGGGGCTTGCCACCTTCAGCATCGGGTTCGAGGCGAAGGCGGGGGAGAGCGGCGACGAGTTCCACTACTCCGACCTGGTGGCCCGTGAGTTCGGCACCGACCACCAGCAGATCCGCATCGGCGGCGAGCGGTTCGTGCCGGCCGTGCACGCGGCCATCGAGGCGATGAGCGAGCCGATGGTCAGCCACGACTGTGTGGCGTTCCACCTGCTCTCCGAGGAGGTGTCGCAGCGGATCACTGTGGTGCAGTCCGGGCAGGGTGCCGACGAGATCTTCGCCGGCTACGACTGGTACCCGCCGATGGCGAACGTGGCCCGCGAGGACGCCGTCGAGGCGTACGCCAGGGTGTTCTTCGATCGTCGCCACGACGCGCTCGCCGGGCAACTGGCTCCGGAGTGGATGCTCGACCACGACGCCAGCCTGGAGTTCGTCACCGCCCACTTCGGGGCACCGGGCGCGGACACCGCGCTCGACGCGGCGTTGCGCCAGGACAGCCTGGTGATGCTCGTCGACGACCCGGTCAAGCGGGTCGACAACATGACTATGGCGTGGGGGCTGGAGGCTCGGGTGCCGTTCCTCGACCACGAGGTGGTCGAGCTGGCCGCCGCCTGCCCACCGTCGTTGAAGCTGGCGCACGGCGGCAAGGGCGTGCTGAAGGCGGCGAGCCGGGGCATCGTCCCGGACGAGGTGATCGACCGCCCGAAGGGCTACTTCCCGGTGCCCGCGATCCGGCATCTCTCCGGCCCGCTGCTCGACGACGTCCGCGACGCGCTTACCGCGCGACCGGCACGCGAGCGGGGCCTGTTCCGCAAGGACTACCTGGAGGACTTGCTGGACGCCCCGAACTCCGGGCGGACCACGTTGGGTTCGAACGCGCTCTGGCAGCTCGGGCTGCTGGAGCTCTGGTTGCAGCGGATCGGGGTTTAGATGAGCGCACGGATCGAGGCGCCGCGCGCCACCCGACGGGGTCTCCCGACCGGTCACCGGCCGCCGCCGTCGCCACCGACCGGCGAGGACTTCGCCCCCGCGCCCTCCCCGGACGGCCGGCGGGTGGCATTCCTGTCCGACCGGGCCGGGACGCCAGGCGTCTGGGTCCGCGACGTGGACGCCACCGAGGCCGTCGCGGTGCCGACCGGCGACGAGCCGGTGCTGGCGGTGAGCTGGTCGCCGGACGGGCAGTGGCTGGCCTGCGTCGTCGCCCCCGGCGGAGCGCCCCGCACCGAACTGTGGGTGCTGAGCCCCGACGGTACGCGCCGCAGGCAGGTCGCCGGCTTCGGCCGCCACAGCGCGTCCCTGTCCGGCTGGCTGCCCGGCGGCGCGCTGATGGCGGTCACCGAAACCGCAGATCGGGGTACGGCACTGCTGATCGACGCGGGCACCGGGCAGCGGCGGGTGCTTGTCGAGGACGACCTGCTCACCTTGCTGGACGTCACAGCGGATGCCAGCGCCGCCCTGCTGCGTCGCGGCCCGCGCAACGCCCGCTGGTTGGAGCTGCTGGACGTGGCTACCGGCGACCGGGTGCGGCTGCTGCCGGACACCGGCCGGGGCAGCACCGACCAGGGCTGGTTCGGCCCCGACGGGACGAGCGTGCTGGCGCGTACCGACGCGTTCAGTGAACTTGCCGCGCTGGTGCGGGTCGACCTGACGCGGGATGAGCTGGTGCCGGTGCGGCTCGCCGGACGACCGGACGCCGAACTGGAGTACGTCGCCCTCAGCGCCGACCGGCGACGCGCCGCACTGCTGTGGAACACCTACGGCGGGCGCAGTGAGCTGAGCCTGCTCGACCTGGTCGGCGGCGTGCAGCGGGCCGTCGCCGCCCCGGGTGAGGTGCTCGACGGCGCGGTCTTCGCCGCCGGAGGTGACCTGCTCTGCCTCACCGCGCAGGGGCCGGTGCAGCCCCGGGAGGTCTGGTTGGTCGACACGGCGACAGCCGCGCCGCTTCCGCTGCGGCCGGACGCCGCCGCCACGCGCGCCGGCGGTGGTGGTGTCGCGCCGCAGTTGGTCGACCTGCGGGCCCGCGACGGGTTGCCGCTGTCCGGCTGGCTCTACCGGCCGCCCGGCCCGGGCCCGTGGCCGACGGCGATCAGCCTGCACGGCGGTCCGGAGGCGCAGGAGCGGCCCTGCTACAACCCGCTGTTCCAGGCCCTCGTCGCGCAGGGCGTCGCGGTCTTCGCGCCGAACGTGCGCGGCTCGTCCGGCTTCGGGCGTACCTTCGTCGCCGCCGACAACCTCGCCGGCCGGTACGGCGCGATCGCCGACGTGGCGGCGTGCGCGGACTTCCTGCTCGACAGCGGCGTGGCCCGGCCGGGTCAGCTGGCCTGCCTGGGTCGCTCCTACGGTGGCTACCTGGTCCTCGCGGTGCTTGTGAACTTCCCCGGGCTGTTCGCCGCCGGGGTCGCCGAGTGCGGCATCTCCGACTTCCGGACGTTCTTCGCCGGCACCGAGCCGTGGATCGCCGCCGCCGCCGTCAGCAAGTACGGCGACCCGGTGCGCGACGCCGACCTGCTGCGGGACCTGTCGCCGATGACCCACCTGGACCAGCTCGACGTGCCGGTGCTGCTCATCCACGGCGCCAACGACACGAACGTGCCGGCCGGCGAGTCGGCCCAGGTGGCGCAGGCCCTCGCCGCTCGCGGCGTCCCGCACGGGCATCTGGTCCTGGCCGGTGAGGGCCACGACTTCCTGGCCCGCGACAACGCCGAGACGGCCCGCGCGGCCACCACCGCCTGGCTGGCCCAGCACCTCGCCGCGACCGCCACCGCGACCGCGACCGCCACCGCCACCGTCACCGTCGTCGGCTGAGGCACCCCGGCGCCCCGGCGTGCCCGTGGCCGCGGCTGGCTGAGGCGTCGCGGCGTGCCCGTGGGCGCTGTTGGCCGAGGCGTTATCCTGCGCCGGTGGACGTCACGGCGCAGGGAGAGCGGCTGGCCGCGGACCTGGGCCGCTGGCTGGCCGAGCTGACATTCGTCGACCTGGACGCCGACGAGGTCACCACACGGGTCATCGACTCGGTGGCGCGCTGGGGGCAGGCGCAGGGTTGGCGGGTCTACCGGCGGGCGCCAAGCGTGCTGCCACTGCCGCCGCCCATGCAGGAGCGGCACTCCGTTCTCGACGTGGCGTGCGCCCGCCCGGACAGCCCGCCTGTCGTCGTGGAGGTCGACCGCACCGACCGGGCGCGGACGGTGCAGAAGCTGCGGGCCGAGGCGGACGCCGGGCGGGTCCCGATCTGGGTGCGCTGGGGTGTCGGACGCTTCACCGCACCGCCACCGCCGGTGCAGATGGTGACAGTCGAGGTGACCCGCCGTGCCGGGCCGGCGGGGCGCGGGCGGCTGCACAGCCGCACCGGCGACCGTCCCGCGCCAGCGCACTCTGTCGGCGGCGGCACGGCGGCCGAGCAGGCGTTGCCGATCCCGTTGACCGCTCCGGACACCGGCACCTGAGGCGGATCGTAGGCGGGGACGGCACAGTGCGGCACAGTCCCGGCTGTCACCAAACACGGCCGACACCCAGGAGGCCGTACGGCTGGCGAGGTCGGGCAGCTACCTGTCGTGTCCTTTGCTCTGCTTCAACCCACGCAACACGGCGCGTCCGCTATCCGGACGCCAGGTGTTGCGTCCGTTGAAGCAGAGCAAAGGACACGAACACACCCCCTGAGGGCCGCCACCGTCGTCGACGAACCCGTCGCTCGACGCGGTGACCGCCGCATGGCGTATGTGCTTCCCACGCGTCCCGCCGAAGTTGCCGGCCCCGGGGCATGGCGTGCGGGCGTCGCACCGGGTAGAAACGAGCTGAGAGAGCGCTCTCACAGCCCCGAGCCGCGCCGGAAGTCCGTCCGGCCAGCGGAGAGGACGAACCCGCATGACAACCCCGTCCCGTCGTACCCTCTTGCTCGCACTGCTGGTGACCGCCACCGTCACCATGACCAGCACCGCCGCCAGCGCCGGTCGCCCCACGCACGGCGCACCCGACTTCGGCCCCAACGTGACGATCTTCGACCCGGCCATGCCGGTCGGCGAGATCCAGCGGACCCTCGACGCGGCGCACGCCCGCCAGGTCGACAACGAGATGGGCACCGAGCGGCACGCCTACCTGTTCAAGCCGGGCACCTACGGCGCGGCCGGGCAGCCGTTGCAGGCCAAGGTCGGCTACTACACCGAGGTGTCCGGCCTGGGCGCCTCACCCACCGACGTCACAGTCAACGGCAAGCTGGAGGTCTACAACCGCTGCCTCGCCGACGGCGGCACCGGCAACTGCCTCGCGCTCGTCAACTTCTGGCGCACCCTGTCCAACCTGTCGCTCACCATCAACGCGGCCGGTCAGGACGACTGTCGGGCCACGGCAAACTTCTGGGCCGTGTCCCAGGCCGTGTCGATGCGCCGGCTCAACATCGACGGCGGCGGGCTGTCGCTGATGGACTACTGCACCGCCGGCCCGCAGTACGCCAGCGGCGGATTCATCGCCGACTCGCGGCTGCCGGCCACCACGAACGGATCCCAGCAGCAGTGGCTGACCCGCAACAGTGAGGTCGCCGGCTGGTCCAACGCCGTGTGGAACCAGGTCTTCGCAGGGGTCGAGGGCGCACCCGACGACGCCACGTTCCCCGACCCGCCGTACACCACACTCGACACCACTCCGCTGAGCCGGGAGAAGCCCTACCTGTACGTCGACGGCAAGGGCCGCTACAACGTGCGCGTGCCCGCGGCGCAGCGCGACAGCCGGGGTGTCTCCTGGGCCGACGGCATGACGCCGGGGCGGACCATCCCCATTGGTGACTTCTTCATCGCCAAGCCGTCCGACCCGGTGCGCGTCATCAACAGCCAACTGGCGCGCGGCAAGCACCTGCTGCTCACCCCCGGGGTGTACGGCATCGCCCGCAGCATCGAGATCCGCCGCGCCAACACGGTGGTGCTCGGTATCGGGCACGCCACGCTCACCGCCGTCAACGGGGCCGTCCCGCTGGACGTCGCCGGAGTCCCCGGCGTGATCGTCGCGGGCGTCACCATCGACGCCGGCCGCGTCGAGTCGCCGGTCCTGCTGCGGGTCGGCCGTCAGCACGGTCACAACGCCAGCAGCCGCACCAACCCGACCACGCTGTCCGACGTGTACTTCCGCGTCGGCGGCCCGCACATCGGCCGGACCAACACCGCGCTGGAGGTCAACAGCGACAACGTGCTCATCGACCACACCTGGGTCTGGCGCGGTGACCATGGCGTCGAGGGCTTCACCGAGGGCGTCAACGGTGACACCGACCGCTGGCGCACCAACACCGGTCGCTTCGGCGCGGTCATCAACGGCGACCACGTGACCGCCACCGGCCTGTTCGTGGAGCACTTCCAGCGCTACAACACCGTGTGGAACGGCGAGCACGGCACCACGATCCTCTACCAGAACGAGCTGCCGTACGACCCGCCGACGCAGGCCGACTGGATGAACGGCCGGGTCGAGGGGTGGGCCGGCTACAAGGTGGGCGACCGGGTGCGCCACCACACCCTGTACGGCGGTGGGGTCTACGTCTTCAACCAGAACAACCCGTCGATCCGCACCGAGAACGGCTTCGAGGTGCCGAAGAGGCCGGGCGTGAAGCTGCACCACATCATGACCGTCAACCTCAGCGCCGGCACGATCGACCACGTGGTCAACGGCGTCGGCGAGGCTGCCGACATGACGAAGGTCGGTGCCCCGGTCTACATCGTGGAGTACCCGACCCCGTGACGGGTCAGGCGTACCGAACGGGGGTCGGAGCCCGGTGTGGCTCCGGCCCCCGCCGCTTGTCCGATCGGCTCCTTCCGCCTTCCTGACCTCAAATTCCAATGCTCAGTCGAACTCTTGCGGGCCACCGTCGGGTGCTGCCACGATGACCGTCAATGCCTTCCGTCCCGAAGGAGTGGTCGTCATGGCGGTAACCCGCCGCAGGTTCGTCACGTCAGTGCTCGCGGGGTCCGCCCTCGCCGCCGCCTCCACCACCGAGTTGCTCAGCACACTCGCCAGCCCCGCGTACGCCGCCAGCCCTCCCGGGGACGTGGTCGGCAAGGTGACGGTCGGCTACCAGGGCTGGTTCAGCGCCCCCGGCGACTCGGCGCCCATCGGCGGCTGGTGGCACTGGAGCCGCGACCGGTTCCAGCCGCCCTCGCCCAGCAACACCACGATCGTGTCCTGGCCGGACATGCGCGAGTACACCCGCAGCTACACCACCGCGTACCCCAACCTCGGCAACGGCTCGCCGGCCACCCTCTTCTCCTCGTACGACCAGCAGACGGTGGACACCCACTTCCGCTGGATGCAGGAGTACGGCTGCGACACGGCCGCGTTGCAGCGGTTCAACCCGACGGGCGACGAGGGGCCGACCCGCGACGCGATGACCCAGAAGGTGCGCTCCGCCGCCGAGCGGTACGGCCGCAAGTTCTACATCATGTACGACGTCACCGACTGGTTGAGCATGCAGTCGGACATCAAGACCGACTGGACGACGAAGATGTCCGCGCACACCGCGTCCAGCGCGTACGCCCGACAGAACGGCAAGCCTGTTGTCTGCATCTGGGGCTTCGGCTTCAGCGAACCGAGCCGACCCTTCGCCCCCGGGCCCTGCCTGGAGGTCGTCAACTGGTTCAAGGCGCAGGGCTGCTACGTCATCGGTGGCGTGCCGACCTGGTGGCGGCAGGGGATCAACGACTCCCGCTCGGGCTTCCTCGACGTCTACCACGCGTTCAACGCCATCTCGCCCTGGATGGTCTACCGGACCGACACCCTGGAGGGGCTCGACTCGTACTACAACAACGTCAACGTCGGCGACATGGCCGACTGCGCGGCGCGCGGCATCGACTACCTGCCCTGCGTGATGCCCGGTGACCTCGCCGGGGGGCACCGCCGGCACGGCGACTTCTATTGGCGGCACATCTACAACATGGTCCGGCTCGGCTCGCAGGGCCTCTACGTGTCCATGTTCGACGAGTACAACGAGGGCAACCAGATCGCCAAGACGTCCGAGACGCAGGCCACCACCCCTGCCGGCGCGAACATCCGGGCGCTCGACGAGGACGGCGTGGCCTGCTCCTCCGACTACTACCTGCGGATCACCGCCGACGGCGGCCGGATGCTCAAGGGGCAGCTCGCGCTCACCGCCGTTCGCCCGACACCGCCGATGGTCGGCACGCCACCGCCAGCCAGCGGGAACCTCGCCGCCGGCCGCTCCACCTCGGCGAGCAGCCAGAACGGCCCCTTCGTGGCATCCAACGCGGTGGACTCCGACGCCGGCAGTTACTGGGAGAGCGGCGGTGGCTCGTTCCCGCACTGGTGGCAGGTCGACCTCGGCGTCAGCCACCAGGTCAACAAGCTGGTGCTCCGGTTGCCCGCCAGTTGGGGCGGGCGCACCCAGACCATCACCGTGCAGGGCAGCGTCGACGGCAGCTCCTTCTCGACAATCGCCGGGGCATCCGCGTTCACGTTCGACCCGGCGACCGGCAACACCGTCACCCGCACGCTGACGACCACCACGGCCCGCCACATCCGGCTGAGCATCGCCGGTAACACCGGCTGGCCGGCGGGCCAGCTCTCCCAGGTCGAGGTGTACGCCGCCAGCGGCACCACGGACAACCCGCCGTCCGCCCCGAGCGGCCTCACCGTGACCGGACGGACGTCGAGCAGCGTGTCCCTGGCCTGGACGGGATCCACCGACGACAACGGGGTGACCGGCTACCAGGTACGCCAGGGCGGCACGGTGGTCACCACGGTCACGGGCACCACGGCGACCGTGAGCGGGCTCAGCCCGTCCACCTCGTACACCTTCACGGTCACCGCGCGCGACGCCGCCGGCAACACCTCGGCGGCCTCGAACGCGGTAACCGTCACCACCGACGCGCCGGCCAACTCCGACCTCGCCCACGGACGATCCACAAGCGAGAGCAGCCACGTCCAGAGCTACGGGTCGGGCAACGTCGTCGACGGTGACGCGAACAGCTACTGGGAGAGCGCCAACAACGCGTTCCCGCAGTGGGTCCAGGTCGACCTGGGCGCGACGCGCACAGTCGGGCGGGTGGTGCTGAAGCTGCCGCCGTCATCGGCCTGGGCCACCCGGACGCAGACCCTCGCCGTGCAGGGCAGCACCGACGGGGGCACCTTCGGCACGCTCGTCGCGGCGGCCGGTCGCACCTTCAACCCGGCCACCGGCAACCAGGTGACGCTGACCTTCAGCGCCGCCCAGACCCGCTACGTGCGGATCGCCGTCACCGGCAACACCGGCTGGCCGGCTGGGCAACTCGCGGCACTGGAGGTGTACGCCAGCTGACCGGACGTAGGGCGGCCGCCGGACGCCGACCGGCGGCCGCCACCTCATCGAGCGGGCCAGCCGGATCGCTCCTTCAAACCGAAGCAGTCACTCGACGAACGTGCCATCCAGATTCATGCGCCCATCGGTCGGACCACGAGGCAGCGAGTAACGTCGATGATTGCGGGACTGTTACCCGCTGATGGATGCGCGCCGGCGTACGTCCTCCGCCGGGTCGATGGTGCGTACCGGGCGGGGCGTCGGCCCGCGCCGGCGCCACTCCCGCGGATAGCCCAGCGAGACCTCCTCGAAACGAACCCCGTCATAGAAGGTCGTCCGAGGAATGTGCAGGTGCCCGTAGACCATCGTGGCCGCACCGAAGCGCAGGTGCCAGTCGCGGGTGCGGACCGTGCCGCACCACTGGGCGAACTGCGGGTACCACAGCACGTCGGTGGGCTCCCGCACCAGCGGGTAGTGGTTGACGAGCACTGTCGGCAGCGCCGGATCGCGCCCGGCCAACCGACGCTCGGTCTCGGTGACCCGGGCGTCGCACCACGCCTCGCGGCTCGGGTAGGGATCGGGGTGCAGCAACGCCTCGTCGGTGCACACCACACCGGCGGCGTGCGCAAGCTCCAGCGACTCCTGCTTGGTGCGCGCTTCGGGCACCCGGAACGTGTAGTCGTAGAGCACGAAGAGCGGGGCGATCGTGGCCGGCCCGCCCACACCGTCCCACACCGGGTACGGATCTTCAGGCGTGACGACCCCCAGCCGCCGGCACAGCCGCACCAACTCCTGGTAGCGCGCCTCGCCGCGCAGCTGCACCGGGTCGTTGGGCGGCGTCCACAGCTCGTGGTTGCCCGGCGCCCAGACGACCTTCGCGAAACGGTCGCTCAGCAGCCCGAGCGCCCACTCGATGTCGGCGTACCGCTCGGCCACGTCGCCAGCGACGAGCAACCAGTCGCCGTCGTGCTCCGGGCGTAGTTCCTGGACGAACGCGCGGTTCTCCGGATAGCCGATGTGCAGGTCGCTGACGGCCCGCAGCCGGGGGGAAGGAGTCACGCCCCAACGCTAGGCGGCGCCACCCGATCGGAAAACCCCTGTTCCTGCCCTGTCGGGCGAATCCGGTCGCCCGCATATCCGGCGACCCGACGGGAAGTCACAAGGCGTCCGACAGCCCCGATCCGGAGCAGGAGACACACATGCCTTTCATCACCGTAGGGACCGAAAACTCCGCGCCCATCGACCTGTACTACGAGGACCACGGATCCGGTCAGCCGGTGGTGTTGATCCACGGATTCCCGTTCAACGGGGCAACGTGGGAGAAGGAAACAAACGCGTTGTTGAACGCAGGATATCGGACCATCACCTACGACCGGCGCGGATTCGGCAACTCGGCGCAGCCGGCGTTCGGGTTCGACTACAACACCTTCGCGGCGGATCTCGACGTCCTGATGACCGAGTTGGACCTGCGCGACGCGGTCCTGGTGGGCCACTCGATGGGCACCGGCGAGGTCGTCCGTTACCTGGCCAACTACGGCTCGCAGCGAGTGAGCAAGGCCGTGCTGCTCAGCCCGCTGCAACCGATGCTGGCGAAGGCGAAGGACAACCCGGAGGGCGTGGACACAAGCCTCTTCAAGGGCTTCCAGGACGCCATCATCAAGGACCGCTTCGCCTACCTCACCCAGTTCTGCGACGCGTTCTTCAACTACAGCGAGAACAAGGGCAAGCTGGTCAGCGACGAGGCGTACCGGGCGCACTGGCAGATCGGTGCGATGGGCTCGGCCAAGGCCACCCACGACAGCGTGGACGCCTGGCAGGAGGACTTCCGCCCCGACCTGCCGAAGATCGACGTGCCGGTGCTTATCGTCCAGGGCGACAAGGACAACGTGCTGCCCTACCCGGTGACCGGCCAGCGGCTCGCGCCGATGTTGCCGACCGCCCAACTCGTCACCCTCAAGGGCGCGCCGCACGGTCTCCCGTGGACGAACGCCAACGACGTCAACAAGGCGATCATGGACTTCCTGAAGCAGCCGGCGAAGGCTCGCGCCTGACCGTCGCGGCCGGCCCCGCTGCGGCGCGGTAGCCGTTTGGTCCGACCCGCGCTGGCCCACGGCCAGCGCGGGTCGGGTCGTCCCGCACTCCACCCCGGCGGTAGACAAGCACCGCCACGGCCAGGGCCGTGCCGAGCATGGCCACGGTGTGCACCCCGGCCGCCGCCAGCCCGGGCAGCGCGCCCACCGGATCGCCGGCGCGCTAGCGGCTCCGGCTGGCCAGCGCTCGGCCGATGCGCCGGCCGGCGAGGCTCACCACGGTGCTGCCGGCCGCCATGCCGACGAGCACCAGGAACCCGCCGACCGCCCACAACCCGCTGTCGTCGCTCGACGCGGCCTGCCACGACCAGGCCACCGTGAAGGCGACGGTCATCATCGGGGCGACGAGCCGCGGGCTCAGCCGCGTACCGGCCAGGCCGGCGAGCAGCACAAGCGTCAGCACGCAGCCGATCACCTGCCACGGCGCGTACGGGCCGCTCGTCGAGCTGGTCTCCGGGTCGACAGTGACCTTGGTGTCCCAGCCCAGCCAGAGCAGCCACACCCCGACCGTGGCCACCGCCAGGAACAACGCGCCGAGCAGCTTCTGCGTACCTCTGGTCGTCGTCACCCGGTGATCATGCCCTGTGCCTCGCCGTACGCGATGAGTGCCCGTACCCCACCATTGCGGGGGTCACCGTCATCCGGAACGAAGTGTTGCCCCGGCCGATGGCGATCCTCTACGGTCTGCTCAAGCGGTGGGCGGTGCGGTCCGCATCCGACCGGAAGCCGCCGGGTGCTCGTCGCGCGGGCCGGGATGGTGGAGTCCCGGGGCACCCCGTCGTCAGCGAGCCTGGCGGTCGTGTGACTCCAGCTCGTACCCCGGGGTGTGTCGCTGCCCGGTGCGGCTCCGCGCGGAGCCGGCGAGCCGGGCGCGCCGATCCCACCGGGAGATCCCGTGTTCCTCAGCCCGCACGAGCAGGACCGCCTGCTCATCCACGTCGCGGCCGATGTCGCCCGCCGCCGCCGCGAGCGCGGCCTGCGACTCAACTACCCCGAAGCCGTCGCGCTCATCACCGTGTTTCTGCTCGAAGGCGCCCGCGACGGCCGGTCGGTGGTCGACCTGATGTCGGCCGGCCGGACCGTGCTCGACCGCGACGACGTCCAGGACGGCATCCCCGAGCTGCTGAGGGAGGTGCAGGTGGAGGCGACGTTCCCGGACGGCACCAAGCTCGTGACGGTGCACCACCCGATCCCGTGATCCCCGGGGAGATCCTGCCGGCCGACGGCCCGGTCGAGATCAACGTCGGCCGCCCGGTGACCACCCTGCTTGTGGTGAACACCGCCGACCGGCCGGTGCAGGTGGGCTCGCACTACCACTTCGCCGAGACCAACCCGGCGCTGGCCTTCGACCGGGAGGCGGCCTGGGGGCAGCGGCTCGCCGTGCCGGCGGGCACGTCGGTCCGGTTCGAGCCGGGCGTCAACCGCAGCGTGGACCTCGTCCCGCTCGGCGGCGCACGCGTCGTGCCGGGTCTGCGCGGGGAGTGCGCCGGGCGGCTCGACCCGGACGCGCCGACGGCCGACGGGCTGGCGCGGTGAGCGCCGTGCGGCGGGACCGCTACATCGACATGTACGGCCCCACCACGGGCGACCGCATCCGCCTCGCCGACACGAACCTGCTCATCGAGGTCGAGACCGACCACTGCGTCGGCGGCGACGAGGTGGTCTTCGGCGGCGGCAAGGTGATCCGCGAGTCGATGGGGCAGTCCCGCGCCACCCGCGCCGAGGGCGCCCTCGACACCGTCATCACCGGCGCCGTCGTGCTCGACCACTGGGGAGTGGTCAAGGCCGACGTCGGGTTACGCGACGGCCGGATCGTCGCCCTGGGCCGCGCCGGAAACCCGGACACCATGCCCGGCGTCCATCCCGACCTGGTCATCGGCCCAGCCACCGAGGTGATCGCCGGCAACGGTCGGATCCTCACCGCAGGCGCCGTCGACACCCACGTGCACTTCATCTGCCCGCAGATCGTCACCGAGGCGCTGGCCAGCGGCATCACCACGCTCGTCGGTGGTGGCACCGGCCCCGCCGAGGGCACCCGAGCCACCACTGTCACCCCGAACGCGTGGCACCTGGCCCGGATGCACGAGGCGCTGGACACCCTGCCGGTAAACGTCCTGCTGCTCGGCAAGGGCAACACCGTCTCCGCCGAGGCGCTCTGGGAGCAGTTGCGGGCCGGTGCTGGCGGTTTCAAGCTGCACGAGGACTGGGGCACCACCCCGGCCGCGATCGACGCCTGCCTGCGGGTGGCGGACGCCTCCGGTGTCCAGGTGTCGATCCACACCGACACCCTCAACGAGGCCGGCTTCGTGGCCGACACCCTGCGCGCGATCGGCGGGCGGGCCATCCACTCGTACCACACCGAGGGCGCCGGAGGCGGGCACGCGCCGGACATCATCACCGTGGCCGGCGAGCCCAACGTGCTGCCGTCGTCGACGAACCCGACCCGGCCGTACACCCGCAACACCCTCGCCGAGCACCTGGACATGCTGATGGTCTGCCACCACCTCAACCCGTCCGTGCCGGAGGACCTGGCCTTCGCCGAGAGCCGCATCCGACCCTCCACGATGGCCGCCGAGGACCTGCTGCACGACCTCGGGGCGATCTCCATCATCGGCTCCGACGCGCAGGCGATGGGCCGCGTCGGCGAGGTGATCCTGCGGACCTGGCAGAGCGCACACGTGATGAAGGAACGGGTGGGTGCCCTGCCGGGCGACGGTGCGGCGGACAACCACCGGGCCCGACGATACGTGGCGAAATACACCATCTGCGCCGCGATGGCCAACGGGCTGGAACGGGAGATCGGCTCCGTCGAGCCGGGCAAGCTCGCCGACCTGGTGCTCTGGGACCCGGCGTTCTTCGGGGTACGCCCACACCTGGTGATCAAGGGCGGCATGATCGCGTACGCCCAGATGGGTGACGCCAACGCGTCGATCCCCACCCCGCAGCCGATGCTGCCGCGCCCGATGTTCGGGGCGTACGGTGCCGCCGCGGCAGCCACCAGCCTGACCTTCGTGGCGCCCGCCGCGCTCGACGCCGGGCTGCGCCTGGACGTGCGGCGTCGGGTGGTGCCGGTCGCCGACGTGCGGTCCCGGGGAAAGGCCGACCTGCCGGAGAACAACGCGATGCCCCGGATCGAGGTGGACCCGGACACCTTCACCGTCCGGATCGACGGCCAGGTGGTGGAACCGGACCCGGTGCCCCAACTGCCGATGGCCCAGCGGTACTTCCTGTTCTGATGGCCACGTCCAGCCTTGTCCTGCTGCTGGCCGACGGGCGCTTTCCGGCCGGGGCGCACGCGCACTCCGGCGGCCTGGAGGCGGCCGTGGCCGCCGGCCGGGTCGACGATCTGGCATCGTTGGAGGCGTTCCTGCTCGGTCGCCTGGCCACCGCCGGGCTCGTCGGTGCGGCGTTCGCGGCGGCGGCACACCGGACGGCGGCGCCCGACGGTGCCGAGACGGTGGAGCGCGTCGGTGCCGGGACGGCGGTGGCGCCAGACGGTGCCGGGACTGCGGAGCGTGCCGGGTCGGGCGCGGCGTCGACCCCGGCCGGGGCGGCCCACCGTCGGGCGACCCTGGCGCGGCTCGACGCCGAGTTGGACGCGCGGACCGCCTCCCCGGCGTTGCGCGCGGTGTCCCGCCGGCAGGGCCGGGCGCTGCTGCGCGCCGGTCGGACGATCTGGCCGGACGCCGCGTTCACCGACCTGCCCAGCACACCCGGGGGAGCACACCAGCCGCTGGTCCTCGGGCTGCTCTGCGCCGCCGCCGGGCTGAGTCGCACCGAAACCGCCACCATCGCCGCGTACGGCACGGTGACCGGTGCGGCAAGTGCCGGCGTACGCCTGCTCGGCCTGGACCCGTACCAGGTCCAGGCTTTGCTTGTCGGCCTCGCCGACGTCTGCGACGGCACCGCCGCAGACGCGGCCCGGGCCGCCGACGACCCACCGGAGCGGCTGCCGTCCGCCGCCGCTCCGCTCGCCGACATCCATGCCGAAGTGCATGCCACCTGGGAGGTGCGTCTCTTTGCGTCCTGACACCGCTGTACCCGCCGCCGTCTCCGCTACCGGGCCGACCGCTGTGCCCGCCGCCGCAGTGCCTAACGCCGCTGTGCCCAACGCCGCTGTGCCCGTCGCCGGGCCGACCGCTGAGCCGCACGACGAGTCCGTTCCGCACACCCATCCGGAGCCGGGAGTGGACCCGCACCCGCCGCTGGCGCGGGCCGGCCGGGCCCTGCGGGTCGGCATCGGTGGACCGGTCGGCTCCGGCAAGACCGCCCTGGTGGCGGCGCTCTGCCGGGCCTTCGCCGGCGAGCTGCGGCTCGGGGTGGTGACCAACGACATCTACACCACCGAGGACGCCGACTTTCTCAAGCGGGCAGGTGTGCTGGACCCGGAGCGCATCCGCGCTGTGGAAACCGGCTGCTGCCCCCACACGGCCATCCGCGACGACATCGGTGCCAACCTCGACGCCGTGGACGAACTGGCCGAGACGGTGGGCCCGCTGGACCTGGTGCTTGTGGAGAGCGGCGGCGACAACCTGACAGCGACCTTCAGCCGGGGCCTTGCCGACCGGCAGATCTTCGTGGTGGATGTGGCCGGCGGTGACAAGGTGCCGCGCAAGGGCGGGCCGGGGGTCACCGCCGCCGACCTGCTGGTGATCAACAAAACCGATCTGGCACCGATGGTGGGCGCCGACCTGGCGGTGATGGACCGGGACGCCCGCGCCCGACGCGGCGACCTGCCGACCCTCTTCCTGTCCATCGTGGCCGATCCGACTGCGGGTCGGGTCGCCGACTGGATCCGGCACGAACTGGCCCACCACGCGGCTCTGCACCCGCTCGCCGCGTCGCCCGGCCCGGCCTGATGCGGGCGTCCGCCCGGATGGTCGCCCGCGCCGACGGCCGGGGCGGCACGGCCCTGGTCGAGGTGCACGGTGAAACGCCGCTGCTGCTGCGTCAGACCCCGGCCCGAAACGGCACCCCCACGGTGTACGTCGTGGGAGGCGCCGCCGGCCCCCTCGCAGGCGACGACCTCCGGTTGGACATCGAGGTGGGGCCCGGTGCCGCGGTGCGTGTGCAGACGGTCGCCGCGTCGGTCGCCCTGCCCGGCCGCCCGGGCGCCGTGTCCCGGATGGTCGTACGGGCGGTGGTGCACGCCGGCGCCACGCTGCACTGGCTGCCGGAGCAACTGGTCGCGGCGGCCGGCTGCGCGCACCTCGCCGAGTCCCGCGTGGAACTTGCCGCCGAGGCGAGCCTGCGCTGGCGCGACGAGTTGATCTGCGGCCGGTTCGGTGAGGAGCCCGGCAGCGCCGTCGTGCACACGAGTGTCGACTACGACGACCGGCCGCTGCTGCGGCAGTCGCTGGCCGTCGGGCCGCACGCCCCCGGCTGGGCTGGCCCCGCGGTGCTCGGCGGCGCGTCGGCCACCGGGTCGCTGCTGGTGGTAGACCCGTCGAGCCCTGCACAGCCAGCACAGGTGTGGGCCGACGGCGCCGTCGCTCGGCTGCCCCTCGCCGACGGGCCGGCGACACTGTGGACCGCGACCGCCCTCGACGCCCACACCCTGCGCACCCACCTCACCGGCTAGCGCCAGACCGCTACGCCGACCCGCCAGAGCCGTTCGACGCGCTGGCGGCTGGCGGCTGGCGGCTGGCTTGCTGGCGGGGTGGAGTGCTGGCGGGGTGGAGTGCTGGCGGGGGTGGAGTGCTGGCGGTGTGGCCTGCTGACAGCTGTCCTGGCGGGTTGCGGGCGGAGTTGTCGTCGGCCGGCCGGCCGGCTTGGCCGCGTCGCGGGCCCGCGACGTGCTCGTGTGGGTGCCCGTGGGGCTCACGTCGGCTGCCGGAGGGATGGTCGCTGCGGGGTCCCGGTCGACGAAGATCGGCGTCGGCAGCGGCGCGGCCGCTCGCCGGAGGCGATGACCGCCGGGTGTGTCGGCGCCCGTCTGGGCAGGTTGGTCTAAGCGTGATTCCGCTGTGGCATCAAGATGCCACAGCGGAATCACGCCTAAGGAACCGCATCGGCCGGTGGCCGGCGGCCGGCAGCAGGAGGCCGGCAGCAGGAGGCGGGCGGCAGGCGGTAGGCGTTGGCCGGGCGGTAGGCGTTGGCCGGGCGGCAGGCGGTAGGCGTTGGCCGGGCGGCAGGCGGCAGGCGGCGGGCGGCGGGTGTTGGCCGGGCGGCAGGCGGCGGGCGTTGGCCGGGCGGCGGGCGGTAGGAGTTGGCCGGGCGGCGGGCGGTAGGAGTTGGCCGGGCGGCGGGCGGCGGGCGTTGGCCGGGCGGCGGCCCGGGATGGGCGGTGGCTCGTGGTCGGGCGGCTGGCCGTGCCGGGTCAGGGGTGAGCGGCCGCGCGCTCGCTGTGCAGGGCGGGGTCGAGGCGGTTGATCAGGGTGCCGAGCTGGCTGGTCAGGTCGGCGGCGTCGGGGAGACCCAGCTCGGCCAGGCTGGCCCGGACCCGCTGATCGAGGCGCGCGTGCTCGCGTCGGCCCCGGGCCGTCAGGTAGGCGCGGATCCGCCGACGGTCCAGCGCGTCCACCCGGCGGAAGACGAGGTTACGGTCGACGAGTTGGTCGACAAGCTTGGTGAGGGTGCCGGGCGGCAGTGACGCCTCGGCGGCCACCGCGCTCATCGGGTGGCCCTGACCGTCGGCGAGCAGACAGAGCACGCGCCACGCCTCGATTGTCAGCCCGTCGTCGGCGAGGACAGCACCCAGGCGGCGGGAGAGCAGCCGTTCGGCGCGAGTGAGCGAGCGCAGCAGGTCGGCTGGCGCCCCGGGCACGTCTGACATGGATCTCCCTGGTCCGGTGGCACCGTCATGTTACCGAGTCATCCCGGTCGGTGCCGAACTCTGGTCTTCCGACGTGGGCCGGGCAATCATGTGCTCATGTCCGCGCTGGCAGCGCCGTGGCTCACCGTCGATTCGACAGTGGTCGGCATCGCGCTTGTGTATCCACTGCGCGGACCGGCGGGAATGTTCGGCCCGACCTGCGAACTCTGCGCCCAGCTCGCCGTCGAGGAGATCAACCGGAGTGGCGGCGTGCTGGGTCGGGAGGTGCGGCTGATCCCGGTCGACGGCGGCGCCCCGCCGGCCGAGGTGGCCGCCGAGGTCGAGGCACTTGTGTCGGTGGGGGCCGTGCAGGGAGTGACCGGATGGCACATCTCGTCGGTGCGGCAAGCGCTGGCACCCCGGGTCGCGCACCGGGTGCCCTACGTCTACACAGCCCTGTACGAGGGTGGTGAGAGCACCGAAGGGGTCTTCCTGACCAGCGAGACACCGGACGCCCAACTGTGGCCTGCCATGCGGATGCTCGCCGGGGAGCAGGGCGTACGCCGCTGGTTTGTGGTCGGCAACGACTACGTGTGGCCGCGGCGCACCGCGCGGGCCGCGCAGCGGTACGCGTTGCGTGCCGGCGGTCGGGTGGTGGGGCAGAGCTTCCTGCCGCTGGAGGCGCACGACTTCGACGCGGTGCTGTGCCGCATCGAACACAGCGAGGCCGACGCGGTGCTGATGCTGCTGGTCGGCGCGGACGCGGTGCGGTTCAACAGGGCGTTCGCCCGGTCCGGTCTGGACCAGCGCTGTCTGCGTCTGAGCACCCTCATGGACGAGAACATGCTGCTGGCCAGCGGTGCCGGCGCGACGAGACGGCTGTACAGCACGGCGGGTTTCTTCGCCGGCCTGGTGACCCAGGAGAACCTCGACTTCCACGGGGAGTTCGCCCGCCGCTTCGGAGTGGAGGCCCCACCGCTGGGCAGCCTGGGGGAGTCCTGCTACGAGGGCGTGATGCTGCTCGCCGCCCTCATCGGACAGGCGCGCACCCTCGACGTGCGGGCGATCGAGACGGCCGCCGACACGGTTGCCTACCACGGGCCGCGTGGGCGACTACGGCTGCGGCGGCGCCACGTGCGCCAGCGGATCTACCTGGCCGAAGCCGACGGGCTCGACTTCACAGTGCTCGCCCAACTCTGACGCGATGGCACCGCCCGTGCGGCAGAGCCCTTGACAGCCGTACCTGCCCCCGACCTAAGATGCTTCCTGTGTGAAGTATCCGGTCCACGGGGACGGATACCACGAATGCGTGCGCCGTCGAAAAAATCCGATGGCCGACCATTGTGGCGCGCTATTCTCCGGATTCCTTAACGGCCGACGCCGATTTCCACTCGCGGCGTCGGCCGCTTTCGCATGCGCGCCGCCGATAGCGCGGAAACAGTCAATTAAGGACCGGGAAACATCATCGCAATGATGCCGGTCGACGCTTTCGGTGCCATATCCGAGTCGGTGCCTGATCGGCGTCCACCCGTCGCACCCGGCATCGCCCTCCCCAGCTCCACGGACCGCACCGACCGTCCATTCGACACTTCACGTGCACCGAAGGGAGAATTGATGTCATTATTCCGGGGCCGCCGCATCCTGGCGGGTGCCATGACCTTGGTCGCCGCGGCCGCGATGACCGCGTGCGGCAGCAAGACCAGCGACGAGGGCGGCGCGACCGGCGTCACCGCCGACATCTCCGGCGACACCGTCAAAGTGGGCCTGCTCAACTCGCTCTCCGGGACCATGGCGATCAGCGAGGTCACCGTCCGCGACTCCATCATGCTCGCGGTTGAGGAGATCAACGCGGCCGGTGGCGTCCTCGGCAAGAAAATCCAGCCGGTCGGCGAGGACGGTGCGTCGGACTGGCCCACCTTCGCCGAGAAGGCCGAGAAACTCGTCTCCGTGGATCGCGTCGCGGCCGTCTTCGGCTGCTGGACGTCGGCCAGCCGCAAGGCGGTCAAGCCGGTGTTCGAGAAGAACAAGGCGCTGCTGTTCTACCCGGTGCAGTACGAAGGGCTGGAACAGTCGCCGTACATCTTCTACACCGGAGCGACGACCAACCAGCAGATCGTTCCCGGTCTCGACTACCTCAAGGCGCAGGGCGTCAAGTCGGTCTATCTGCTCGGCAGCGACTATGTCTTTCCGCGGACGGCCAACAAAATCATCAAGGCGTACGCGGCGGCGAACGGGATGAACGTCCTGGGTGAGGATTATGCGCCCCTGGGCTCGACCGAGTTCGGCACGATCGTCAACAAGGTCAAATCCTCCGGTGCCGCAGCCGTGTTCAACACCCTCAACGGTGACAGCAATGTGGCCTTCTTCAAGGAATACAAGTCGGCGGGCCTGACCGCCGCCGCGATGCCTGTGGTGTCGGTGTCGATCGCCGAGGAGGAGGTCAAGAGCATCGGCACGCAATACCTCCAGGGCCAGTTGACGGCCTGGAACTACTACCAGACCACGCCCGGCGCCGCCAACGCGAAGTTCGTGGCCGCGTACAAGGCGAAGTACGGCGCGGACAAGCCGACGAGCGACCCGATGGAGGCCGCCTACGTCAGCGTGTACCTGTGGAAGGCGATGGTCGAGAAGGCCGGCGCGTTCGACGTGGAGAAGGTTCGTGCTGCCTCCGACGGGATCACCTTCGACGCTCCCGAGGGCCTGGTCACCGTCGACGGGGAGACGCAGCACATCGCGAAGACCGCCCGGATCGGCAAGATCGGCGCCGACGGTCTGATCACCGAGGTGTGGAACTCCGGTAAGCCCGTGGAGCCGGACCCGTACCTCAAGAGCTACCCGTGGGCGAGCGGCCTGAGCTGACCTCGCCGGCCCGGGCGGGGCGTGTTGCCGCGCGGCCCGCCCGGGCCACCCGACAAGCAGTTCGGAGTACGCACTGTGACAGTCCTCTTCGGTCAACTCTTCACAGGCATCAGCATCGGCGCCGTGCTGCTGCTCATCGCGCTCGGGTTGGCACTGACCTTCGGGCAGATGGGCGTGATCAACATGGCGCACGGCGAGTTCATCATGGCCGGCGCCTACACCACGTACGTCCTCCAGCAGAGCATCACCGGCGCGGGCATGTCGCTGCTTGTCGCGTTGCCTGTGGCGTTCGTGGTCGCCGGCACGATGGGTGTGCTGCTGGAGGTCCTGCTGATCCGCCGGCTCTACGCCCGACCGCTGGACACCCTGCTCGTCACCTGGGGTGTGTCGCTGATGCTGCAACAGTTGGCCCGCGACGTCTTCGGCAGCCCGAACGTGCAGACCCGCGCGCCGGAACTGCTCACCGGCAACGTGGCGCTGCCCGGCGGCCTGACCGTCGCCAACAACCGCCTGTTCATCCTCGCCCTGGCGTTGGCCGCTGTCGCGGCGCTCACCCTGGCGCTGCGGCTCACCCCGCTCGGCCGCCGGATCCGCGCCGTCGTGCAGAACCGCGACCTCGCAGCCGTGTCCGGCATCCCCACCGCCCGCGTCGACCGGACGACCTTCTTCATCGGCTCCGGCCTGGCCGGGCTCGCCGGTGTCGCACTCACCCTGCTCGGCCCGATCGGCCCGACAATGGGCACCAACCTGATCATCGACGCCTTCCTGGTCGTCGTGGTCGGCGGGATCGGCCAACTCAAGGGCAGCGTGATCGTCGCCTTCGCCCTCGGCGTGCTCCAGGCCACCGGGGAGTACCTGACCACCCTCAGCGTCGCCAAGGTGATCGTGTTCGTGGCGATCGTCGCGTTCCTCCAGTGGCGACCACAGGGCCTGTTCACCCTGCGGACCAGGAGCCTCGCATGACCGCCGTGACACCCGCGCCGCCGGACACCGCAGTGCAGCCGGCACCCGCCGGCGCCGTACCGCCGAACCCGCCCGGAGGTCGGTCACGGCTGCGGACGGCGGCGGGCTTCGCGGTCGGCGCGGCGCTGCTGTTCGCGGTGGCACCGCTTGTGCTGTCGGACTTCCGGCTGTCGCTGCTCGCCAAGTACCTCTGCGTCGCCATGGTCGCGGTCGGCATCGGGATCGCCTGGGGCCGGGGCGGGATGCTCACCCTCGGCCAGGGCGTCTTCTTCGGCCTCGGTGGCTACGCGATGGCCATGCATCTCAAGCTCGCCGACGCGGGTCCCGGCGGGATGCCCGACTTCATGCAGCTGTACGGGCAACTCGACGAACTGCCGGTGTGGTGGCGGCCGTTCGCCAGCCCGTGGTTCGCGCTGCCCGCCACAGTGCTGCTGCCGATGGCTGTCGCGTTCGGGCTCGGCTCGCTCGTGTTCCGTCGCCGGGTGCGGGGCGCGTACTTCGCCATCCTCAGCCAGGCCCTCGCCGCCGCCATGGTGATCCTGCTGATCGGTCAGCAGGGCACCACTGGCGGCACCAACGGGCTCACTGACATCCAGGGCTTCTTCGGCTACGACCTGGACGACCCGGTCAACCAGCGGATGGTCTACTTCATCATCGCCGGCATCCTGTTGGGGCTGCTCGCGTTGACGCGCCAGCTCATCCACAGCCGCTACGGCGAACTGTTGGTGGCCGTCCGCGACGGCGAGGAGCGGGTGCGTTTCCTCGGCTACGACCCGGCGTCGGTGAAGCTCGTCGCGTACGTCGTCGCGGCAGGCATGGCGGGGCTCGCCGGTGCGCTGTTCGTGCCGGCGGTGGGCATCATCTCGCCGGCGCTGATCGGCATCGTCCCGTCGATCGAGTTCGTCATCGGGGTCGCTGTCGGTGGCCGCGCCACACTGCTTGGCCCGGTGCTGGGTGCGGTCGCGGTGGTGTGGGCGCGTACCGCCCTCTCCGAACGGTTTCCCGGCACCTGGACGTACCTGCAGGGGCTGTTGTTCGTGGTGGTTGTCGCGTTCCTGCCCGGCGGCCTGGCGTCGCTGTGGGCGCTGGCCCGCCGCCGCGACGGCGGCGCGCGACAGCGCAGACGCGGCTGGTCGCCGCTCGGCCGGCGCCGCGCGGAGCGGACGGAGGTGCCGGCGGCATGAGCGAACGCACCGAGCGCAGCGAGGGCCGTGAGGGCATGCCCGGCCGGCACGGCATGAGCGAACGCACCGAGCGCAGCGAGGGCCGTGAGGGCATGCCCGGCCAGCACGCCATGAGCGGCGACCGGCTGGACGGGTTGTCCGTCCGTGATCTGCGGGTCAGCTTCGACGGGTTCACTGCCGTCGACGGCGTCTCGCTGGAGGTGCCTGCCGGTGACATCCGGTTCCTGATCGGGCCCAACGGCGCCGGCAAGACCACAGTCGTCGACGCGGTCACCGGCCTGGTCCGGGCCACCGGCTCGGTCCGGTTCGGCGACCAGGAACTGCTCGGCCGCCCGGTGCACAAGATCAGCCGGTTGGGCATCGGACGGACCTTCCAGACGTCGACGGTCTTCGAGGAGCTGACGGTGGTGCAGAACCTCGACATCGCCGCCGGCGCTCGACGCGGCTGGGCGACACTGGCCCGTCGCCGGCGCGGCGTCCCCGACGAGGTAGCCGCCGCGCTGGACACGATCGGGCTCACCGGGCGGGCCGACCAGCTCGCCGGGACGCTCGCGCACGGCCAGAAGCAGTGGCTGGAGATCGGCATGCTGCTGGTGCAGGACGCGCGGCTGCTGCTGCTCGACGAGCCCGTCGCCGGAATGAGCCACGAGGAACGCGACGCCACCGGCGCCCTGCTGGAGACGGTGAGCCGGGACCGCACTGTCGTCGTGATCGAGCACGACATGGACTTCCTGCGCCGGTTCGCCCGCAGCGTCACAGTGCTGCACGCCGGTCGGGTGCTCAGCGAGGGCACTGTGGCGCAGGTCCAGGCGGACCCGCGCGTGCAGGAGGTCTATCTCGGTCACCCGGTCGACGCCGGGTCGGCCACCAGCGGTCTGGAGGCATGATGCTGACCCTGCGTGGGGTGCACGCCGGATACGGGCGCAGTCGGGTGCTGCACGGAGTCGACCTGGCCGTCCCGCCGGACGGGGTGGCGGCGGTGCTCGGGCACAACGGCGCCGGCAAGAGCACGCTGCTGCGGGTCGCCGCCGGCCTGCTGCGCCCCAGCGCCGGCACGGTCGAGTTGGACGGCGAGGACGTCACCCGGCTCGGCCCGCACGAGCGGGTGGCGCGTGGGATGGCGTACGTCCCGCAGGGCCAGCAGTGCTTCCCACACCTGACGGCGGCGGAGAACCTACGCCTCGTCGCCGACGGGCGGCGCGACGGTGCGGTGGCGACGGCGGAGGTGCTGGACCTCTTTCCGGCGCTGCGCGCGCTGCTGCGCCGACGGGCCGGGCTGCTCTCCGGTGGCCAACGCCAGCAACTGGCCATCGCCCGCGCGCTGATCACCCGGCCGCGGCTGCTGATGCTCGACGAGCCGACCGAGGGCATCCAGCCGTCTGTCGTCGCGGAGATCCAGGAGCGGATCGTCGAGCTGACCCGGCAACCCGGCTTCAGCGTGCTCCTCGTCGAACAACACCTGGGTTTCGCGCTGCGGGTGGCGAGCCGCTACCACGTGCTGGAATCCGGCCGGGTGACCTCGCGCGGCGACGGCGGTGTCACCGCGGAACGGGAGGTCCGGGCGGCCCTGGCGGTCTGAGCCGGCGGGGAACCCCGAGCCGACCCGGGACGCGAGGTCCGGTTCGTAGAATTCGTGCCATGTCGCGGATCGTCGAGTTGCTGGCCTCGCCGGTGCATCGCTTCCTGGGCCGGCCCACCGACGGCCCGGCACCGGCCCCGCCCGGTGAGCTGGTCGACGTCGTCCAGATCCGGGCCGGCCTCGGCATCGTCGGCGACCGCTACTTCGGCAAGCCGGCGCACCGCGACGCAAGCGTGACGGTGATCGCCCAGGAGTCGCTGCCCGACGGCATCGGCCTGGCGCAGGTGCGGCGCAACGTCCTCACCACGGGGATCGCGGTGGACGAGCTGATCGGCAAGGTGCTCGTCCTCGACTCCGGTGACGGCCCGGTCAGCCTGCGGGTCAACCGCGCGGCCCGCCCGTGCGCGTGGATGGACGTCACTGTCGGCCCCGGTGCGTGGAAGGCGCTGCGCACCACGGGTGGCATCCGCTGTACGCCTCTCAACGACGGCCTGCTGCGCGTCGGCCCGATCGAGGCCACAGTCGAACGGGCACCCGCGAGCTAGCGGCCCGGCGGGTCAGACCGCGCTGATGTGTGCGGCGAGGACGCGCCATCCGTGCCTGTCGTCGTGGACCCACGTCCGGGTGTACCGCAGGCGCGCAGTGAACGGCTCACCGTCGGCGACACCGGCGACCCGGCCGAGGAAGAACGTCACCCCTGTCGACCCGGCGACGAGCAGATCCAACTCCTCCTCCACCAGGTCCTCGATGACAGAGGTGCGGTCCCGGTGCGTGGCCAGGTCCTCCTGCTTTGTGTACTGGCGGCCGTCGGGGCCGACAGCGATCAGTTGGTCGACGAGCAGTTGGTCGAGGGCGGCGACGTCGCCGGCTCGCTGCGCGGCCTGCAGGGTGCGCTCGGCGTCGAGCAGTTCCGCCTCGCGTTCGCTGTCCGGCATGGTGTGCCATCCCTCCTCGTCGGCGTCCTCCGGGCTGACCGCATTGTGGCAGCCGGCCGGCCCGAATGGGTGCGCATCGCCGCCGCGCCGGAGGTGCGCCGGTGACTAGGCTGACCGCCATGGCAGACCAGGCCGGGGCCGACGCGCCCGACGGCGACGGGGCACTGCCGATCGAGGCTGTCGTCCGGGAGATCCTGGCGGTCGTCCCGGCCGGCTGCACGTGGCTGCTGCCCGTGCCACACGACGACGGGCCGGTCGTCGACTTCCGGATCGCCGCCACCAGCGGGCAGCGCCGCGACATCTACGGCAGGGGCACCGCGCGGGTGGGCGCGCGGCTCAGCGAGCTGTACCCGACAATGGTCGACGGCCCGCTCTGGCGGCTCTACCTCGAGGTGCTCGCCACCGGGTCGTCCGGCCGGCTGGCCGACTTCCGGTACGTCGAGAAGCGCGCCGGTGTCGTCGCCGACTCACTGTTCGACATCCACGTTCACCGCGTCCTCGGTGGTCTGCTGGTCGCCTGGCAGCGCCTCGACGAGGACCGGCGTCGACTGGAGCGCACCGAGTTGCTGGGCAGCCTCGGCTGGGCCGAGTACGACCTCGCCAGCGGGGTCAGCCAGTGGTCACCCGGCATGTACCGGATCTTCGAGCGCGACCCGGCGGTCGGCCCGATGTCGCGCGCCGAGCAGTCCGCTGCCCTGCTCCCGGACGACTACCTCCTCGGCGAGACGGTGTGGCAGACCCTTGACAGCGGGGCGACCTCGGACGTGACGGCCCGGTTCCAGGCGGCGGGCTCGGTGCGGCACCTGCGGATCCTCTCCGACGTCTCCCGCGACGCCAACGGCGTACCGCTGAAGATCCACGCCGTGGTGCAGGACGTGACCGCTCGGGTGGACTCGCGGACCGCGATCGAGCAGCTCAGCGACCAACTGCGGACGCGGGAGATGACCGCGCTGGCCGAGCACCGGCTCGCCGGCCAGTTGCAGAACCTGATCCAACCGGTGCCCCGCGAGCCGTTTCCGCTCGCGGGCCTGGAGGCGATCGTCAACTACCTGCCGGCAGAGAGCACCGCGCGGGTGGGCGGGGACTGGTACCACGCGCAGACCCTGCCGGACGGGCAGGTCGTGCTCGCGGTCGGCGACGTCGCCGGTCACGGACTGGACGCGGCGAGCGGGATGGCGCACCTGCGATTCGCCCTGGTGGCGTGGCTGTCGATAGGCATCCGCGACCCGTCGGTGCTGCTGGGGCACCTCAACCGGCTCTGCGGCCAACTCGCAATCACCGGGACCGCCGTCGTCGCGGTGTACGACCCGGCGACCCGTGTGCTCCGCTGGGGGCGCGCCGGGCACATGGTGCCGCTGCTGTCCCGCGACGGCGCGACAGGCCCGCTCGACCGCCCGCCGGGCCTGCTGCTGGGCGCCGACGACGACTCCGCCTACCCGGTGCTCACCCCGCGCCTGCGCCCCGGCGACCTGGTGCTGTTCTACACCGACGGCCTGGTGGAGCGACGGACGCCCGACGAGGGCCTGCTGGCGCGGGTACGCGCGACGCTCTCCACGGTCACCGCCGCGCCGGGGGAGCAGACCCTCGCCGGGCTGCGGGACCTGTTGAACCATCCCAGCCCGGACGACGACACCTGCACCCTGGCCGTGCGCGTGCTGCCCTGAGCGGGCCGGCTCACATGCCCAGCCGGATCCGCACCACTGTCCCCTCGGGGTCGCTGAACACTGCCACCTCGTCGCAGACCTGCTCGACGATGGCGAGCCCGCGACCGCGTACCGCCTCGGCCGTGGGCATGCCGCGACCGAACGTCCGCAGCGGCCCCTGGTCGACCACGTCGCAGAACAGTTGGCCGCCCTCGGCCCAGAGCCGGACCTGGCCCCCACCGCTCGTGTGTTGCAACGTGTTGGTGGCCAACTCGCTTACCGCAAGCGTCAGCAGCTCCACCCGCTGCGGCGACAGGCCCCGGGCCAGAGCCTCGGTGGTGACGAAGGTGCGCAGCGCCCGCAGGTCGGTCGCCACCTCGTACGCCATGGTGTCGACGATCGGCGGTGTCGACTGCCCGGCCACGGTGCGGGTCTCCCGCCGGTCGGCCGGCATCAGCCCGCCAACCGCGGGTCGTCGGCGGGCGGGCGCAGCAGGTTGCCGATGCCCGTGATGTCCAGAACGGCGGCGACGGGCCCGGCGGCGTTCACCGCGTAGAGATGCCGGCCCGTTGCCCGCGCCGCCTGATGGGCGGTCACCAGGCCGTGCAGGCCTGTGGAGTCGAGGAACCGTAACCCGCCCACATCGACGACCACCACCGGCGCGGCCCGGACCGCCGCGGACAACACGGTGGTCAGCTCACCCTGGGCAGCCAGGTCGCACTCACCGGTCAGCTCCACCACGATCCGCCCAGGTGCCGTGGACGTGCGGGCCTCGAAGTGCGCCATGAGACAGCAGCACCTTCCTCGTCGTGACAGGTGTTGTCGGCACATCATGTCACCCGACCGCCGGTTGGGCGCTTCGTCCGTCCGGCGACGTTCCGCGCGCGGGTCGTTCGAGCCGGTCAACCGGTCGCTACGGGCGGATGTCGAGGGCGCCGATCAGGTCGCCGCGGAGCGTGAACCGGTACCGCAGCTCGATCGGGCTGCCCGGGAAGTCGCCCGAAACCCGAGTGAGGACCAGGTACGAGTCACCGGCCTGGGGAGTGACACGCAGCGGTTCGGCGGTGTACGAGGTGGCCGCCGCGGTGCGCTCCCCCCAAGAGCGGATCGAGGCACGGCCGTCGTAGAGCCGGTCCTCGTCGGCCACGCTCGCGGTGTCCGCGAAGCAGGCGCCGAACGCGTCCATGTCGCCGTCGGCGGTGGCCTGGAAGTACTTGTCGATCACGTCGGGCAGGTCGACAGCCATCTGCTCCTCCTGCGGCACGGGCCGCCGTGGGCGGCCGCCGTGGTCCCGGTCCGACCTCACCGTACGAGCCGGGACTGGCGGGGCGGGGAGCAACCGACAGAACCGTGTCGGGGTTTGCCGGGGGTGCGCCCGGGTAGCCACGTGTCTCCGGAACGGAAGGGCGGGGCGATGGCCGAGCTGACGTTCGTCGACAAGGTTGCGGCACGGGCGGGTGTCCCGCCGGAGCAGGCAGGCCCGCTGACCGAGGCCGTTCTGCGTACGCTCACCGAGCGGCTCAGCGGCGGCGAGGCTGCCGCGCTGGCTCCCCACCTGGCCGCCGAGCTGAGCCCACTGCTGGTCAAGGCCGCCGAACCGCCCGAGGCGTTCGGGTACGACGAGTTCCTGCGGCGGGTGGCCGAGCGCGCCGGCACCGACCGGCCGGGAGCCGAGCGGGGCGTGCGGGCGGTGCTCCAGACGATGCACCGGGTGGTCGGGCACCGGGAGTTCGAGGACGCCCTGTCCCAGCTCCCGGCGGACCTGCGGGCCCTGGCCCAGCCCCTGCCGCACGGGCCCTGACCGACAGGCGGTGGCGCGTCAGCCCTGCGGGCGACTGCGGCGAGCCGGTCGGCGGTTCGTTCCCGCTCGGGGACGGGCGGCGTTTCGGCGCTGTGCCGGTTTGCGGCTCGCTCCCGCTCGCGGGCGGGCGGCCCCGCCGGACCGGGGCGGTGCCGGCTTGCGGCGGGCCGCCACCGCGATGATCGTGCCGACGACCAGCACGACCGCGGCGGGCAACAGCCATGGCGGAAGCCCTCCGTTCGGCTCCGGCGCCGCCGGCTGGGCCACGGGGGTGCCCGTCGCGTCGGGCGCGGGGGCCGCCGATGGAGTCCCCTCGATCAGCGCGAGCAGGGCGGGGGCCGGCTCGTCAGTGGGGGCCGTCCAACCGGCCGGAGCCGCCGTGCCCGGACCCTGGTAGTCGAACGTGACGTTGCCCCGCACCGCCTCGCCGTCCGAGGCGACGGAGAGGTACGTGGCGGTGTACCTGCCCTTCGCCGGCCAGTGCGCGACGGCCACCATGGCGGGGAAGCCGGTGTGGTAGAGCCGCGGCTCGAAGACACCGTTGACCATGAAGTACTCCTGGACCGGCTTGTCCAGTCGCTTCGGCTCGCCGAACGACCAGCCGTTGTCCACACGTTTCCCGTCCGGGCCGGTGACGGTGAAGTGCGCGTTGGCGGCCGGCTTCTCGGTGAAGTACAACCCGACCTGGGCCAGCGGCTCCCGGACCACAGTGCCGGTAAGCGGGGTGGAGGTCGCCAACTGCCCGTGGGCGGATGCCGGAGCGGCGGGCAACAGTAGCGTCACCGCCAGCATCGCGACAAGCGCCGCGGCGGCACGGGTCAGGACGTGACAGACAGTGGCCAGCCTCGATCGCATTCGTTCATAATGGTCATTTCCCCGGCGCCGAACAAGACGTAGAGTTCACCTCCCCGACGATCATCTCCACACCCGTCCCCTCGCGTCGTTCGGAGTCCGCCCGTGTACGTCCGCGCCCCCGGTTCCCGTCTCCCCGCCGTCCTCGCCACAGGTCTCCTCACCGCGCTGCTCGTCACCGGGTGCGGGCAGGATGACGACCCGTCCGTGGCCGCCCCCTCGGCGGCGCCGACATCCGTCGCCGTACCGGGCGCCACCCCGACCGCGGCGGACAGCCCCACTCCCAGCCCGAGCGCCAGCACGCCCACTGTCGACCGGGAGATCACCGTGACCATCGCGAAGCGACGGGTCACCCCGCCGACCGGCCGGGTCACCGTGAGCAAGGGCGAGTTGGTCCGGATCACGGTCACCTCGGACACGGCCGACGAACTGCACGTGCACGGGTATGACCTGGGCGCCCGGCTGCCGGCCGGCGCCCCCGGCTCCGTGCAGTTCCGCGCCGACAAGACCGGACTGTTCGAGGTGGAGACGCACGAGACCGAGCTGGTGCTGTTCCAGCTCGTCGTGCGCTGAGCGGATGAACGGCGCTCCGGAACTGTTGGCGCACGGCGTCGGCGGCCGGCAGGACCTGCCGATCACGCTGGCACAGCTCGTTGTCGCCGCGACCCTGACCCTCGTCGTCACGTTCGTCGCGCTCGGCGCGCTCTGGCGCGAGCCGCGCCTGGACCGGGACGCGAGCGGCGGCCGGCAGGTGCCGGACTGGTTGGCCCGCCTCGTCGACGCCCCCGCGTTCCGTGGGGTGTTGCGCGGGCTGGGGCTGCTAGCCGCCGGCTGGTTCTGCGTGGGCCTGCTCGCCGGACCGGACACCGCCGACAACCCGACGGCCGGCGCCCTCTACGTGCTGCTCTGGGTCGGGCTGGTGCCCGTCTCGCTGCTGTTCGGCCCGGTCTGGCGCGCGGTCAATCCACTGCGTACGGTGCACCTGCTCGTCGCGCTCGCGGCGAGGCGGGACCCGGCGCGCGGCTTCCGCGAGCTGCCGCCCGGTCTGGGTCTCTGGCCCGCCGCCGTCACCCTGTTCTCGTTCGTCTGGCTGGAACTTGTCGCACCGGACCGGGCCACCCTGCCGGTGATCGGCGCGTGGCTCGCCGGGTACGCAGTGGTCATGCTCGCCGGTGCGGTGCTGTTCGGCGCGGCCTGGTTCGACCGGGCCGACCCGTTCGAGGTCTACAGCGCGCTTGTCGGCCGGCTCGCCCCGATCGGCCGGGCCGCCGACGGGGTGCTGGTGTGGCGCAACCCGCTCGACGGCATCGCCGGGTTGCGACCCCGCCCCGGGCTGGTCGCCGTGGTGATCGTGCTGCTCGGCTCGACGATGTTCGACAGTCTCTCCAACGCGCCGGCCTGGCTGCGCTTCTCCCAGGAGAACGGCAGGTCCCCGGCGGTCACCGGCAGCGCCGGGCTGGTGCTTGTCATCGGCGTGGTCGCAGTGGCGTACCTCGTCGCCGTGGCCGCCGCGGCCCACATCGGCCGGGTCGGTCCGCGCGGTGACGCGGTCTCGCCCAGTGGCGCGGCCTCGGCCGAGGGTGCGGCCTCGGCGCGGCGGGCCCCCGGGGAGATCGCCCACTCGATCGTGCCGATCGCGGTGGGGTACGTGGTGGCGCACTACTACTCGCTGCTGATCCTGGAGGGTCAGCGCACCGTCGCCCTGCTCTCCGACCCCCGGGACACGGGTGCCGACTGGTTCGGCACCGCCGGTTGGCAGCCGCACACCGCACTTGTCACCCCGTCCGGGGTGGCCAGTCTGCAGATCACCGTCATCATCCTCGGGCACCTGCTCGGCACGCTGCTCGCCCACGACCGCGCCCTGTACCTGTTTCCCCGGGCGCGAGCGGTGGCCGGTCAGCTCCCGCTGCTCGCGCTTATGGTCGCCTACACCGTCGCCGGCCTGCTGCTGCTCTACGCAGGCTAGGACCGCCGGCCGCCGGTTGCGGCGCGGGCCGGGGGTGGCGGCGCGTATCGCCGTTGTGACACGGCCGCCGGCCCGACTCCGCGCGTGATCGTCGCGGGGGCCGGGCCGGCGGTAGGTGTCGAGGTCAGTGCCGGGCGGCGCCGTTCTCGCTGACCGGCTGCCCGAAGGGCAGGAACGGCACCGGCGTCGGGTCGGCCCGGAGGGCGTGCCGGTCGGCGTCGTCGTCGGGCTCGTCCGCGACAACCGTGTGGTCGATGGTCGTCTCCAGCCCGGCCGGCGAAACGCCCCCGCCACCTGCCTGGTCGGCGCGCGACTGGTCGTCGCCGATCTGGTCGGCGTGCGACGCGTCGCCAGCGAACTGGCCGTCGGTCTGGTCGCTGTCGGCGGGCCGGTCCGGGCTCGGCCGTTCGACACCGGCCTGAGGTGCGGTCTGCCTGTCGACGATGGACGCCCCGGGGTGGGAACGGGCGCCGACCATCGGGTACTCCGCGGTCTCCGTGCCACCAGCGGCGGCGGCCATCACGGCGGCGGCGGCCAGGTCGGCCACCCGCTTCGCCTCCCGCTGCACCCGGGCGCGGACGTCCTTGGCGTGCCGCTCGGCGGAGTCTCCGGCCCGGCGGGCCTCCTCCAGTCGTGTCGCCTCGGCGGTGAGGTCCCGGCGGACCTCGACGAGCCGCTGCTGCATCCGGGACAGCTCGTTCTCCAGGGTCTCGCCCTCGGCGCGGATCTCGGCGAGCTGCTGCTCGGCGGTCTCCAACTCGGTGTGCAGCTGGGCCGACTCCTGCTGTCGCTCCTCGATATCCTGTTGCAGCGCGGCGAGCTGCTCCTGGTGGCTGGCAGCCTGCTCGTCGGCACGGTTACGCAGGTCGGTCACGTGCTGCTGCGCCTCGGCAAGCAGCGACGCGATCTGCTGCTCGGTCGACCTGCGCTGCTCGGCCAGCTCCTCCTGGGCGGCGGCCTTCAGCTCGGCGATCTCCTGTTCGGCGGCGCTGCGCCGCTCGGCGACCTCACGCTCCACCCCGGCCTGCCACTGGGCCATCTCCTGCTGGCTCTTGGCCCGGGCCGTCTGGACCTCCTGCTGGATCTGCGTACGCGCCGACTTCATCAGGGCGTCGGCGGCGACCCGTGTCTGGTTGAGCTGCTGCGCGCTCTGCTCGGTGATGCGTTTCGCCTCGTGCTGCGCGCGTTCGTACGCGGCCTCACCGTCGGCGCGCAGTTGCTCCGCGCGCTCCCGGATCGTGGTCAGCTCGGCCTCGGCCACGCTGCGCCGCTCCTCGTACGCCTGCTCCTGCTCGGCGCGTCGCGCGGCCACCTCCTCGGACAGGTCGTGGCGTGCCTGCGCGGCCCGCTCGCGGGTGTCGGCGAGGATCCGCTCCGCCTCGGTGCGCAGTTCGTTCGCCCGGTCGGTGGCCGACTCGGTGATGAGGGCGGCCTGCTTCTCGGCGAGGGTCAGGATCTCCCCGACCATCGGGCCCAGGTCCTGGAACGAGGCGCGGTCCACCTGCACTGGCTGATCGTGCAGCTCGGCCAGTTCGGCGCGCAGTCGCTGCACTTCGGCGGTCAGCTCGCGGACCCGCACGGCGGAGCGTCCGTGCTCGCCGCTGAGCATCGCGATCTGACCGTCGAGCTGCTCCAGGTGCCGGTCCACCTGGCGTTTGTCGTAGCCGCGCAGGGTGAGCTCGAAGCTCGGCCGCGAGGCCGCGTCGTCGCGTGCTGCGAGCGGCTCAGCGCCGATGGACATGCACCATCCTCCGTACGATCGGGGGCGCCGGGGCCGGCGGTGCACCGCCCCGCGGGCCGCGAGTGTCGCGCAACGCTACCGCCGCACGCGCCCCGTGCGAAGGCCTGCCCCGGCCCCGATCTCCAAACCCGCCCCAACCCCGTCGATCATGGAGTTGTGGTGCCTCACGAGAGCCGCAGATCAGCGCCTTTCCGGCGCCACCACTTTATGATCGACAGGGGAGGGGGATGGGGGTCAGGTGCGGCGGGCCACCAGGACCGCGTCGTGGAAGGTGGTGGCGGGGTCCGGACCGGGCCGAGAGCGGGTCTCGCTGGCGAGGACGTCCCACTGGGCCGGGTCCAACGACGCGGCCACCTCCTCGGCGGTGTACATCATCTCCGGCATGTGGATGCGGTGCCCCGACGTCCACAGGTCCGACGGGTGGTGCCCGACGATCAGCAGGACGCCACCGGGGGCCACCGCGGCGGCCAGCCGGGCGAACAACTCCCGCCGGGGCTCCGGCGGCAGGTGCATGAACTGCGCCGACACCAGGTCGTACGCCTGCTCGGCCGGAGGCTTCTCGCGGAGGTCGGCATGCGTGAACTCGACCCGGTCACCGACACCTGCGGCCTCGGCGTGCTCGGCGGCGCGGGCCAGCGCGGTGGTCGAGATGTCCACAGCCGTCACCTGCCAACCCCGCTCGGCCAGCCACACCGCGTCGGCGCCCTCCCCGCTGCCCACGTCCAGCGCCCGACCTGGCGTCAGGTCGGCGGCCTCGGTGACCAGTTGGGGGTTCGGCCGGCCGCTCCACACCGCGGGCCTCGACAGGTAACGCTCCTCCCACGCCGGCTCCTCGAAGGCGGTGGCGACCGTGTGCCGGTACGCGGTCACCGCGTCGCGGGTCTCCTCGGCGATCAGGTCCGCGTTTATCGCCGCGCCGGTCATCAGGCCGTTCGCTGCGGACGTGATCACCTGGCCGCGGATGTCGGCCACGTTGCCCGCCACCCACACGCCCGGCACCGCCGTGGCTCCGGCCGCGTCGGTCGGGATCTGGGTGCCGACCACGTACCCGGCGATCGTCACCTCCTCCGGGGCCAGGCCCAGCCCGACAAGCAGGTCGGCGCGGGCGATGCTCCGGGGCCCCACCACTACGGCGTCGAGCGCCACCACCCGGCCGTCGGCGAGGCGTACGCCGGTCAGCGCGTCCCCGGTCACCTCCAGCGCGGCTACCGGCCCCGGCACCACCGCGATGCCCCGTGCGGCGAGCCGCTCGGCCGTCTCCTCGTCCGGGGTCGGGACGTCGTGCAGCAGGAGCAGCACGTCGGCGCTCCACTGTCGCCACGTCTCGGCCTGGTAGACGGCAAGCGGCCCGGTCGCCAGCACACCGATCCGCCGGTCCTGGACCTCCCAGCCGTGGCAGTACGGGCAGTGCAGCACGTCCCGGCCCCACCGCTGCGCCACCCCGGGCACGTCGGGGAGCTCGTCCTTCAGCCCGGTGGCCACCAGCAGCCGGCGAGCCCGCACCACCGAGCCGTCGTCGAGGGTGAGCTGGAACCCGTCGTCGTCCCGGGTGGCGGCCTCCACCCGGCCGGCGCGGAACTGACCGCCGTACCCGGCCACCTCGGCACGCCCGGCCGCGATCAGCTCGGCCGGCGGCGTGCCCTCCCTGCCCAGGTAGTTGTGCACGTGGTCGGCCGGCGCGTTGCGCGGCTCGCCCGCGTCGATCACCAGCACCGACCGTCGCGCCCGGCTCAGCGCCAGGGCTCCGCTGAGCCCTGCCGCGCCCCCGCCTACCACCACGACGTCGTATGTCTCGCTCACAGGTGTTCCCCCTTGTGTGTCGGCTGGGCTCCACCATCCGCCGCTGTCGCTCCCACGGCAACTATCGTTGCCGTTATGGCAAACGAGGACAGAGCCGCGCTGGCCGCTGTCGGCCCCCGGCTTCGCGCCCTGCGCCACAAGCGTGGGACGACACTTACCCAGCTCGCCGAGTTGACCGGCATCTCGGTGAGCACCCTCTCCCGGTTGGAGTCCGGAAGCCGAAAGCCCACCCTGGAGTTGCTGCTCCCGCTGGCGAGGGCCCACCAGGTGCCGCTCGACGAGTTGGTGGACACCCCGGTCACCGGCGACCCACGGGTACGCCCCACACCGATCGTCCGGCACGGCGTCACGTTCCTGCCCCTCACCCGCCGACCCGGCGGCGTCCAAGCGTTCAAGGTGATCTTCCCGCCGGACGGCTCCGCCGGGGACCGGACCCAGCAGAGCCACGAGGGCTACGAGTGGCTCTACGTGCTCACCGGACGGTTGCGCCTGCTGCTCGGCGAGAACGACCTGACGCTCACCGAGGGGGAGGTGGCCGAGTTCGACACCCGGATCCCGCACCGCATTCTCAATCCCGGCCCCGGCACCGCCGAGGGCCTCATCCTCTTCGGGCCGCAGGGGGAGCGGCTGCACGTCCGCGCCCGCCCCGCCGCCGCCGAGGGGCAGTAGCCGCGGCCGAGGCGCTGGCGCTGCCGAAACAGACCGCGAGGGCCGGACCGGTTCCCCTCCGGTCCGACCCCCGCGATCACCTCGCGCTACGCGCGGGTCTTGCGCTGCCGGGCCACCAGCAGCAGGGCCGCGCCCAGCAGTACGGCCAGCACGCCGGCGCCCATCCAGTTGAGCGGAAGGGACTCACCGGTCACCGGGAGCATTCCCTTCACCCGGATGCTGATTGTCGACTCGGGCGACACCGGCGCCGGCCCCTGCGGCGGTGTGCCGGTGGCCGTCGCTGTGTTGCGTACCGAGCCGTTGCGGATGTCGGCCTTGCTGACCGTGTAGGTCGCCGTGCAGGTCACTGCCGCACCCGCGGCCAGCGTGACGGACCCGTTGGGCGTCCGGTCCGGGCCGCAGGTGATCGGGCCGAGGTTTGCCGACGACGCCGGCGGGGTCAGTGTGTCGGTGACCGTCACGTCAGTCAGCGTCACCTGCCCGGTGTTGGTGACCACGAACTGGAACGGCACCTGCTCGCCAGGTCGGGTGATCACGTGGGTGGTGCTCGATTTCACCACCGTGATCGCAGCGGTGCCTGGCCTGGCCGTCACCTCCGACGAGTCCGGCTCGGAGCGGACCGGGCCTGGCGGTTCCTGGCCGGGGGTGGTCGGCGGCGTACCGACCGCGACGGCCGTGTTCGTGATGCGTCCGGCCTCGACGTCGGCAGCGGTGACCGTGTAGCGCGACGTGCAGGTGACGCTTTCGCCGGGCGCGAGGGTGACACTGCCGTTGGCCGCCGGCGGGGTGCCGCAGGTGATCGTCCCGCGCGTGCCGGTGCCGGAGAAGGCGGTCTCCTCGATCGTCACCGAGTTGAGCGTGGTGTTGCCGGTGTTGCTGACGACGAACCGGTAGGTGACCACGTCACCGGCCGCCGACACCACTGTGGGCGTCACCGACTTGTCGATGGCGACCGACGGATGCGGGACCGGGATGTCCAGCGGGGACGGCGGCGAGACCGGCGCCGGGCCGGACGGCGGTGTGCCGGTGGCGGTGGCGACGTCGCGCAGCGACGAGCCGGCGAAGTCCTCCTCGGTCACCGTGTAGGTCGCCCGGCACTGCACGGAATCACCCGGTGTCAGCACCACTGTGCCGTTCGGGACGTTCTGCGGGCCGCAGGTGATCGGCCCGAGCACGCCACGCTCGGACGGCGGCAGCACTGTGTCGTTGACCGTGACGTTCCTGAGCGTGACGCTGCCGGTGTTGACCACCAGGAAGGTGTACGGAACCTGCTGGCCGACGGACGTGATGGACGTGGTGGTGGTCGACTTCACCACCGATATGTCGGCGGTCAGCCCCTCGACGGGGATCGTCTCGCTGTCCGGTCCGGAGACGACAGCGGGACCGCTCGGCGGGGTGCCCTGTGCGGTGGCCGTGTCGGTGACGCTGCCGTTGTCCAGGTCCGCCTGCGTGACCGTGTAGGTGGCCCTGCACTCGGTCTGCGCGCCGGGCGCGAGAGTGGTGGCGGCGCAGGTGATCGGGCCGAGGTTGGCGTTCGACGACGGCGGGGTCTGCGTGTCGGTGATCGTGATGCCGGTGAGTGGGACACCGCCGGTGTTGACGACCTCGAAGATGTACTCCACCTCCTGGCCGACTCTGGTGATCACCGTCGTGGCCGTCGACTTGATCAGGGCGATGTCCGCCGAGCTGGCACCCTGGCAGGAGAGGGTGGTGCTGAACGGGAAGTAGTGGATCTCGCCGCCGAGGTGGTCCAGCGTGCGCGTGATGATGGTGCCCTCGGCGTTGGTGGCCGAGCGCTTGGTGAAGGTGGCGTTGGGCGCGTAGATCGTGCCCTCCACGGTGGCCGACTGCGGGGTGAGGGTGAGCGCGGTGGCGGTCGGGAAGTTGAACAGGATGTAGCGCGCCTGCGGCCCGCCGATCCCGGCGAAGTTCGGTGCGGTCCAGTCGAAGGTGTTGCCCACGCCGCTGGTGTCCACGTTCACAAGCAACGGGGTGCTCGCGGTGGGCTGGTCGGCGAAGGTCAGGACCGCGATGTTGGCGAGGTCTGCGGCGCTCAGGTCGAGCACGTTCGTCACGCCTGGCGTCAAGGTCACCACGGCGTTGCTGCCCGGCGGGATCGGTCTGGGCAGCACGTCGCCGTTGGGCGTACGCAGCACCACCGTGTTGTTGCAGGTGGCCAACTCGCTGGAGGTGGCCCGGAAGGCGGCGAACGCCCCGGTGAAGTTGACAGGCGACGTCGGCCCGACGCTGTCGACCGGCTGCCGGGTGACGAGCTCGACCCGGGGCGAGGCGTCATAGTTGTCCGCCGGGAGGATCCGGGTGTTGACCTGCGCGCCGTTGTTGTCGATGTTGCGGACGAACGTGCCGGTGAGGTCGCCGACCTTGGCGTACCCGTTGTTGAGCACCTGGAGGCGCGTGCCGGGCACACTCCCGGCGAAGTTGACCCGACCACCCACGACGAGGGCGCTTGGGTTGGCGTCTCCGGGGACGACGAACGATCCGGCGGTGGCGGCGGCCACCTGGTAGTTGCCGAAGGTGAGGTCACCGCCGGCGGCCACTGTGCCTTCGTTCTCGCCGCTGCCCAGGTTCGCGTCGCCCTCGGTCATCACACCGAAGCTGAGCGCCTCGGCGACCGGATCGAGCGGCCCGATGGCCGCGGCGACCGCCGCCTGATTTACCGGTCGCGGTGCGGCGAGTGCCGGCACCGGTGGGCCGCTGACTGCCAGCAGGCCACCCACGGCGACAAGCGCCGCCAGTCGCGACCTGCGGCCACCACGCCACGAAATTCTCATCCTGACCCCCGTATTAGTTGCGCCAGGGGAGCCTAACGAGGCATTTGCGGGTATTTGGCAGGTTTGATCCAAATGTCAGCTGATGACTGGTCCGTGGATCAGTGGCGCAGGAGCCACAAGCCGACGTAGCCATGTCTCCTGGAGGACGTCCTCGGCGTCGGCGGCCGAGCCGAGCATCTCGTACGCCACTGTGAAGAGCAGGTTGCGGTGGTCGACGAACGCCTCGTGCATCGACGTCCTGTCGGTGCACGGGACCACAATGGGTGGATGGTCGTACAACTGGGCACTGTCATCGTCACGGGCGCCGCCGGGCGCATCGGTTCTACAGTCCGCGAACACCTGCGCGGCGAGGTCGGCCGGCTCGTGCTTGTCGACCGGGTCCCCATGCGGCCGACCGCACCGACGGAGCGGGCGATCCAACTGGATCTGACGGACCTCGACGCGGTGGTGGAAGCGCTGGAGGGGGCGGACGCCGTGGTGCATCTGGCGGGCCTCGCGGATGAGGCACCGTTCGCCGACCTCCTCGACAGCAATGTGCTGGGCACCTACCACGTGCTGGAGGCGGCCCGCCGGCACGGGGTGCGGCGGGTCGTCCTGGCCAGCAGCAACCGTGTCACCGGGTTCTACCCCGTGGGGCAGGTCGTCGACCCGGACGCGCCCGTACGACCTGACGGTTTCTACGGGGTGAGCAAGGTCGCCGTCGAAGCACTCGGCCGCCTCTACGCCGACAAGTTCGGACTCTCGGTGGTGTGCCTGCGCATCGGCAGTTTCGAGGACGAGCCGATCGAGCCCCGCTATCTGGCAACGTGGTTGAGCCCGCGCGACGGCGTGGGCTTCATCCGTGCGGCCATCACGGCGCCGGACGTGCACTTCGTGACCGCCTACGCCGTCTCGGGAAACACCCGCACCTTCTGGGACACCGCTGCCGGAGAGCAGCTCGGATACCTGCCGGTGGACGACGCCGAGAGGTATGCGGCGTGGGTACCCGGTTCGGAGACGCCCTCCGACGCCACCGCATTCCAGGGCGGCGCCTACACCAGCCCGGAATACTCCCTGCGGCACGTCATGGCACCTCCTCCGCCGTCCTGACGCGGCATGCGACTGCCCTGCCGGACGTCCAGTCCAGGTCAGCGCGGCGCGGCGAGCGGCGGCGGCGACGTTCCGAAGGTGGTCAGGAAACGGTCGCGGAAGGTGTCCATCGGCCACACCGGGGCCTGCGGGCCGGGCCGTAACCCGTCCTGCCAGCCCCAGCCCGCCACCCGGTCCAGCACGGCCTGATCCCGGGCGACGATGGTGATCGGCACGTCCCGGCTCGCGCCTTCGCCGGTCACCACAGGGGAGGGCTGGTGGTCACCGAGGAACACCAGCACCAGGTCGTCGTCCCCGTACGTCTGCACATAGGAGATCAACGTCTGAAGCGAGTAGGCGATGGCCTGCCGGTAGCCCGTGCGAGCCCGCCCGGTGTCCCGCTCGTCGGTCTCGCCGTCGTCGGCCGCGCCGGCGTCGTTGTGGTAGATCGAGCCGTCGCCCACCTGGTCCCAGCCGATCATCTGAGGCACCGCCGTCCACGGCGAGTGGCTGGAGATCAGCGGGATCTGCGCCATGATCGGGCGGTCCGCCCCCGCCCGGACCTGCCGCTGGAAGAACGACAGCGTGTACTGGTCGGGCATCGGGGCGTAACTGAAGTTCGGCCCCCGGTAGCCGAGCGCCTCGGCGTCGAAGTAGCGGTCGTAGGAGAAGAAGCCCTGCTCCGGCCACGGCTGGGTGGCCGCCGGAAGCACCCCGACGGTCTGCCAGCCGGCCCTGCGGAACGCGCCGTTGAGGGTCAGCCGGTCACTGGCCAGCAGGGCGCGGTGCCGCTGCTCGTTGTCCGTCCACAACCCGGACAGCAGGGTGTCGTGCGCCAACCAGCTGCCGCCGCCGAACGTGGGGGAGGTGAGGAAGCCGCTGCGGCTGCCGTACCCGGCCGCGCGCAGCGTCTCGGTCCCGGCGTCCAGGACCGCGTTGACCTGCGGCGCCAACTCCGGGTTCTCCACCGCGTCACGACCGTAGCTCTCCACGAAAGCCAGCACGACGTCCTTGCCGCGCAGCCCGGTCAGCAACTGCTCACCCGGTACATCCCGGAACGGGTCGCTGCCGATCTTCGCGGTGAACCGCCCACTGTCGCGCAGCCGGTCGTCCACCTGGCGGGCGTGTGCGCCGACGAGCGCGGTCGCCCCGGCGTCGGCCACCGGCACGCCGGGCACGATGCGCACCCCGACCACGGCGCACGCCACCCAGGCGACGGTGAGCGCCGCCACCACCCGCGTCGCCGTACGCTCGTGGCCCACGAGCAGCGCCGCGAACCGCCGCAGCGCCACAGTCACCACAAGCAACAGCACGACGATCACCAGCACGACGCCGACCGCCGCGCCGAGGGCGCCGGCCCGGCCGGCCGAGTCGCTGACGAAACCGAACGCGTCGTCGAGCAGCAGCCAGTCCAGCACCAGGTCGAACGGCCGGTCGAGCGCCGAGCGGAAGCCCAGGTCGGCAAGCTTCACGACGGCCAGCAGGCCGAGCACCGGCCCGACCACTGCCACCACCGTCCGCCGGGGCCGCGTCGGCAGCGCCAGCAGGAGCGCGGCGAGGAGCAGCCCCTCCAGCGGGATGCGGACGAACGCGCCGGGAGTCAGCTCACTGAGCCGGTCCGGGCCGACCAGCACGCCGTACACGAGCAGGACCGCGAGCGCCGCGCCGAGCGCCCGCCGCGTCCGGCCGCGACGGCCGTCGGACCCGGCCGGCAATCCGGGGGTACGCGGGGAGGCGTCGCCGGTGCGCGCGGGGCGCGGCCGCGGCGGGACGGTCAGCCGGCGCAGCCGGTCGGGAAGGCGCATCATCGCGTCCAGTGTGCGGGGACCGTGGCGCCCGAGAGGGTGGCCATCGCGGGTACGGGCAGCAACGGCGGCACGGTGACAGGGGTCTGCCCCCCGGTCGGCAGCGCCACCGGCGTGGTTCCGGGCGCATGAGCCGGTGGCGTGGCCCCCGCCCGCCCGGTGACCATCCGCCCGGCCGACACGGGATCCAACGCCACGGCGACCGGCGTGTCGAACCGGGGACGTGCCGCCGGCTGACGGCGGGACGTCGAGCGGCGTCGCCACAGCCAGGCCACGTCCCTGCCGAACGACTCGATCAGCAGCGCCAGCGCCGCCACCAGCACAAGCGTGGTCCACGGCCGCGGCAGCACTCCCGCCGCGGCGACCGCCAACAGCACCCCCTGCGCGGCGGCCACCACCTTGCGCCACAGGCGCGGCGGCAGCGACCCACCCAGCCAGGGCAGCACCGCGCTCGCCGCGACGAACACGTACCGCATCAGGCCGATTGCCAACACCCAACCACCGGCGGCCGGGGCGACGTACACGCTGAGCACCAGAATGAGGAACGCGTCGACCTCCATGTCGAAGCGCGCACCCAACGCGCTCACCGTGCCGGTGCGCCGCGCGACCTGGCCGTCCACCGCGTCCAGCAGCAGAGCCACCGCCGTCACAGTGACCAGCAGCCCCACCGGCGTGGGCCGGTCGAACGAGTCCACCACCAGAGCGGTGACGGCGCCGACCAGGACGGCCCGGGTCAGCGTCACCCGGTCGGCCGGGCCGAGACGCGACGCGCCGGCCCGGCGCAGACCCCGGCTCAGGGCGAGACAGGTCACCGCCGCGTAGCCCAACCCGGCCAGCCAGCCGGCCGCTGTCAGACCCACTGTGGCGGCGAGGACTGCGAGCACTACCAGTTGGGCGGTGAGCCCAATCACCGGACCGCTTCGAACTGTGGGCACCGTACCTCCGTGTTTATGATCGACGACCCCGACAGGGAACACGGAAAACACGGCCGTTCGGTTCGGCCCGGAGCGAAGGTGAGGTGCGCGACGGTGATCCGCGAGGCGTACGCCTGCTGGGTGCGCGAGCCCGGCGTGGCGGAGATCCGGCCGCTGTCGCTGCCCGAACCGGGCCCCGACGAGGTGCTGGTACGGGCCCGCTACTCAGGCGTCAGCCGGGGCACCGAGACGCTCGTCTTCGCCGGCCGGGTGCCCCCCGACCAGTACGCCTCGATGCGCGCCCCGTTCCAGGAGGGCGACTTCCCCGGCCCGGTGAAGTACGGCTATCTCAGCGTCGGCGTGGTCGAGCAGGGCCCGCCGGAACTGCTCGGGCGTACCGTGTTCTGCCTGCACCCGCACCAGAGCGCGTACGTCGTGCCGGCCAGCGCCGTGGTGCCGGTGCCGGACGACGTGCCGCCGGCCCGCGCGGTGCTCGCCGGCACCGTGGAGACCGCGGTGAACGCGCTGTGGGACGCCGCGCCGCTGGTCGGCGACCGGGTCACGGTCATCGGGGCGGGCATGGTCGGCTGCTGCGTGGCGGCGCTGCTGGCCCGGTTCCCCGGGGTGCACGTCGAACTCGTCGACACCGACGCCCGCCGGGCCGGGGTGGCCGGGGCGCTCGGCGTCGGGTTCGCCCGGCCGGACGACGCGGCCGGTGACCGGGACCTGGTGGTGCACGCCAGCGCCACCGCCGCCGGGCTGCAACGCTCGCTGGACCTGCTCGCTCCGGAGGGCACAGTTGTCGAGCTGAGCTGGTACGGGGACCGCCCGGTGCAGGTGTCGCTGGGCGGGGCGTTCCACTCCGGCCGGCTTACCGTACGCAGCAGCCAGGTCGGCATGGTCGCGCCCGCCCGGCGGGGTCGCCGCAGCTACACCGACCGGCTGGCCCTGGCCCTGGACCTGCTCGACGACCCGGCCTTCGACGCGCTGATCACCGGCGCGTCCCGGTTCGCGGAGCTGCCCGACGTGCTCGCCCGACTGGGCACTGGCGAGTTGCCCGCGCTGTGCCATCTCATCACCTACGACGACGGAGAGTGACACGTGTTCAGCGTGACCGTTCGAGATCACATGATGATCGCCCACAGTTTCCGAGGCGAGGTGTTCGGCCCGGCCCAGCGCCTGCACGGCGCGACGTTCGTGGTGGACGCGACGTTCCGCCGGCCCGACCTGGACGCCGACGGCATCGTGGTGGACATCGGCCTGGCCACCGAGCAGTTGCGGGTGGTGGTCGGTGAGCTGTCCTACCGCAACCTCGACGACGAGCCGGCGTTCGCCGGGGTGAACACCACGACGGAGGTGCTGGCGCGTACGGTCGCCGACCGGCTGGCCGAGCGGGTGCACTCCGGCGCGCTGGGCGACGGAGCACGCGAGCTGGCCGGCATCACCGTCACCCTGCACGAGTCACATGTCGCGTGGGCCAGCTACGAACGGTCGCTGTGACGGGTGCCGGCCAGGCGTCGCACGACCGGCCCGCCGTCCCCGTGCTACACGTGGTCCTGCCCGGCGACATCGACGACCCGGGCACGCCCAGCGGCGGCAACACCTACGACAGGCGCGTCTGCGCGGGCCTCGGGGAGCAGGGCTGGCCGGTGCGCGAGCATTCGGTGCCGGGCGCGTGGCCGCACCCCGACGCGGCAGCCTGGACGGCGCTGGCCCGGCTGCTCACCGCCCTGCCGGACGACGCCGTGGTGCTGCTCGACGGTCTGATCGCCTCGACGGTGCCGGACCTGCTCACCCCGCACGCCGAGCGGCTGCGCCTGGTCGTCCTGGTGCACATGCCGCTCGAGGACGAGGCCGAGGGCCGCGCGCTGGCCACCGCCCGTGCCGTAGTGACCACAAGCGAGTGGACCCGCCGTCGGCTGCTGGCCCGTCACCCGGTCACCGCCCGCCGGGTCCACGTCGTGCCGCCTGGGGTGACCCCCGCACCGGTCAGCCGTGGCTCCGCCCGCGGCGACCGGCTGCTCTGCGTCGCGGCGGTCACCCACCACAAGGGGCACGACGTGCTGGTCGACGCCCTGACTGTCCTCGCCGACCCGTCGTGGACACTCGTCTGCGCCGGCACGCTCACCCGGGAGCCCGAGCTTGTGCGCCTGCTGCAGGAGCGGCTCGCCGGTGCCGGCCTGAGTGATCGGGTACGGTTCGCCGGCCCGTTGACAGGCGAGGCGCTGGACGCCGAGTACGCCGCGGCCGACCTGCTCGTGCTGCCGTCACGCGGCGAGACGTACGGCATGGTCGTCACCGAGGCGCTGGCCCGCGGCCTGCCGGTGCTGGGCACCCGGGTGGGCGGGTTGCCGGAGGCGCTCGGCCGTACGCCCTCGGGTGAGCTGCCAGGGCTACTGGTCCCGTCGGACGATCCGGCCCCCCTGGCCGGCGCGCTCAGCTGGTGGCTGGGCGACGACGCGTTGCGGGCCCGGTTGCGGAGTGCGGCCCTCGCCCGCCGCGACACACTGGCCGACTGGTCGGTGACCATCGCGTCACTGGCCGCCGTACTGCGGGAGGTGGCACGTTGACCGTCGAGACCATGCCGTTCGCCGACTGGCTGCGGCTGCGTGAGCCGGCCGACGCCTCTGCCCGCGCCGAGGACCTGGTCAACGCCGTCCGACCCCGACTGACCGGCGACGCCCCGACGCTGATCCACGACCTGGGCAGCGGCACCGGCTCGATGAGTCGCTGGCTGGCGGCACGGCTGCCCGGCCCGCAGCACTGGGTGCTGCACGACCGCGACCCGGACCTGCTGGCCCGAGCCGCCGACGGCATGGCCGGGGTGGCCGCCGCCGACGGCGCTCAGGTCACCGTGGACACCCGATGTGGTGACCTCACCCGGCTGACCGCCGCCGACCTGGCCGACGGCGCGCTGGTCACCGCGTCCGCGCTGCTGGACATGCTGACCGCCGAGGAGATCGAACGGGTGGTGGGCGCCTGCGTCGGCCGCCCGACCCTGTTCGCGGTCTCGGTGACCGGGCGGGTCCGGTTCACCCCGAGTGACCCGCTCGACGCCGTCGTGCAGGACGCGTTCAACGAGCACCAGCGGCGTACCGTCGACGGCCGTCGGCTGCTCGGCCCGGACGCGGTCGCGGCCACCGCCGCCGCGTTCACCCGCCGGGGCGTGGCCGTGCGGGAGCGGCCCAGCCCGTGGCGGCTCGGCCCGGAACAGGCCGACCTGGCCGCCGAGTGGTTCCGCGGCTGGCTGGGCGCGGCCTGCGAGCAGCGCCCCGACCTGGTCGGCCCGGCGCGGGCGTACGCCGAGCGCCGGCTGGCCGACGCGACGGCCGGGCGGCTCGCCGTGCTTGTCGAGCACCGGGATCTCCTCGCGGGCGGATGAACCACCGGCACCCTGGGTACGTGCACTAGGGCAAGTGGACGATCTTCAGGGAGGACCGGCGCCGATGGTGTGGGCCTGGGCACGAGTGGTCGGCGGGGTGGGTCTGCTCGCCGTCCTGCTGTGGCAGGTGGGCAGCGGTCCGTTCCTTGCCGGGGTGCGGCTGATCGACGCGCCGGCGCTGACCGCCGCGCTGCTGATCGGCGTCCTCACCACTGTCTGCGCGGCGTGGCGGTGGAGTCTCGTCGCCGGAGGTCTCGGCGTACGGCTGCCGCTGGCGACAGCTGTCGCGCACTGCTACCGGGCGGTGTTCCTCAACGCCACGCTGCCCGGCGGCGTGCTCGGCGACGTCCACCGGGCGGTGCGGCACGGCCGCGACGCCGGTGACGTGAGCCGGGGCATCCGGGCTGTGGTCTGGGAGCGGGCCGCCGGCCAGGTGGTCCTGGTGGGCGTCGGGCTTGTGGTGCTCGCGGCGTTCCCGTCCCCGGTGCGGTCGTACCTGCCGGTCGCCGCCGCGCTGCTGCTGGCGGGCGGACTTGTCGTCGTGCTGCTGGCGCGTGCCCTGCCCCGGACCGGCCGGTCGCGGTGGGCCCGAGGGCTGCGGACGGCCGTCGCGGACGTGCGGTCCGGCCTGTTGTCCCGGCGGACCTGGTTCGGCGTGCTTGTCGCCTCCGCCGTCATGGTCGCCGGTCACCTGGCGACCTTCCTGGTCGCGGCACGCACCGCCGGATCGGACGCCCCGCTGTCGCGGCTGCTGCCGCTGACCCTGCTCGCCCTGCTCGCCATGGGCCTGCCGCTCAACGTCGCAGGCTTCGGCCCACGCGAGGGAGTCGCCGCCTGGGCGTTCGGCGCGGCCGGGCTCACCGCCGCCGAGGGCATCGCCACCGCCACTGTCTACGGTGCCCTGGTTCTGGTGGCCAGCCTGCCCGGCGCCGCCGTGCTGCTTGCCCGCCGCGCCCGCAAACCCACCACCGCTCGGGAAGCCGCCGCCGGTGGCGGCGGTTGAAACGGTGGTGAGACGGTACGCGTCGCCGCGGGACGGTGACGCCGGACAAAGGAGTCCCATGCCCGAAGCGCTCCCGGTCGCCACGATCCGGACCCAGGTCACGGTGCCTCTGGCGTTTCCCGACGGCTACGCCACGACCGTCCGCGTGTTCTCGTTCAAGGGCCTGGTGGACGGTCGAGAACACCTCGCCCTCGGCCTCGGTGACTGGGCCGGCGCGCTGGACCGGCTCGCCGCCGGTGGTGAGCCGCCGCTGGTCCGCCCGCACAGTGAATGCCTGACCGGCGACGTGTTCGGCAGTCAACGCTGCGACTGCGGGCCGCAGTTGCGCGAGGCGGTGCAGCGGATCACCGACACCGGCGGGTTCCTGCTGTACCTGCGGCAGGAGGGCCGGGGCATCGGCCTCTACGCCAAGCTCGACGCGTACGCCCTCCAGGACGCCGGGCTCGACACCTATCAGGCCAACGTCGCGCTCGGCCGGGGCGAGGACGAACGGGACTACAGCGCCGCCGCGCAGATGCTCGCCACCCTCGGCGTGCCGCGCATCCGGCTGCTCAGCAACAACCCCGACAAGGCCGAGCAGCTGACCCGGCTGGGCGTCGCGGTCACCGAACGCGTCCCCACCGGCATCTTCCTCTCCCCGGCCAACGCCGACTACCTGGCGGCGAAGGCGGCGAAGGCGGCCGAGACCGAGGCGGCGGAGGCGCGGGCAGGCCGGTCCCCCGACCGGTCCGTCTCCCGGTGAGCGCCCTCCCGGCGCCGCCGCGGCCGTACGTGCTGCTGAGCTGCGCCGCCTCCATCGACGGGTACATCGACGACGCCTCCGACAAGCGGCTGCTGCTGTCCAACGAGGACGACCTGGACCGCGTCGACGCGGTCCGTGCCTCCTGTGACGCGATCCTTGTCGGCGCCGCCACGGTCCGCCGCGACGATCCCCGGCTGCTGGTGCGCTCCGCGGCGCGCCGGGCCGAGCGGGTGGCGTGCGGCCGCCCCGCCTCGCCGACGAAGGTGACGCTCACCGCCCGGGGCGACCTCGACCCGACCGCCCGGTTCTTCACCGCAGGCGACCCGGCCCGGCTCGTCTACTGCGCCACCGGCGCGGTGGACAAGGCCACCGAACGGCTCGGTCGGCTGGCGACAGTGGTGGACGCGGGGGAGCCGGTCGACCCGGCGTGGATCCTGGCCGATCTGGCGGGCCGGGGTGTGCGTCGGCTGATGGTGGAGGGTGGCGGGACGGTGCACGCCCAGTTCCTCACCGCCGGTCTCGCTGACGAGTTGCACCTGGTGGTCGCCCCGTTCTTCGTCGGTGACGGCCGGGCGCCCCGGTTCGTCGGTGAGGGGCGCTTCCCCTGGCATCCGGGCCGCCGCGCCCGACTTGCCGAGACCCGCCAGATCGGCGACGTGGTGCTGCTGCGCTACGCCCTCTCCGACCGGTTTCCCGACCGCTGACCCGTCAGCCGGAGGCACCCCGAGCCTGCGGCGGCGAACCCCGCTGCGCACCGTGTGATCAGGACAGCGGCGTCGGCTGCGTACCATGCGGGGCTGGGTTTCCTCGTCGCGGCGGAGGTATCGGGCACATGGCAGGCCAGCACGAGGGTTTCGCCCTCGGCGTCGACCTCGGTACGTCAAACACGGTCGCGGTGTTGCGCTGGCCCGACGGGCGGACCCGTCCACTGCTGATGGACGGTCAGCCGGTCAGCCCATCCGGCGTGTACGCCGACCCGGACGGCACCCTGCACGCCGGCTGGGACGCCCGACGGCTGGCGCAGACCGACCCGGCCCGGTTCGAGCCGAACCCGAAGCGCCGTGTCGACGAGCCGGCCGTGCAGCTCGGTGACCGCTCGTACCTCCCGGCCGACCTGCTCGCCGCGGTGCTGGTGGCGGTCGGTCGGGCCGCGGTCAACACGGTCGGCTTCCTGCCTCCGGCCGTGCTCACCTGCCCGGCGGCCTGGGACGCGACGCGGCGGCAGGTGCTCGCCGACGCGCTGCTGCAAGCCGGTTGGCCGCAGGCCGCCGAGCACACGCTCGCCGGGCCGACACCGCCGGGCACCCGGTTGCTGCGCGAGCCGGTGGCCGCCGCCCGCTACTACGCGCAGGTGCTGCACCGCCCGGTGCCGGTCGGCGGCGCGATCGCGGTGTTCGACTTCGGCGGCGGGACGCTCGACGTCGCGGTCCTGCGCAACGAGGGCGCCGACCCGTGGGGCGACTCGGGCTTCAGCGTGATCGCCGACGGCGGCCTGCCCGACCTGGGTGGCCTGGACCTCGACGCGGCGCTTGTGCGGCGGGTCGGTGAGCTGCTCGGCCAGCGGCACGCCGGGCAGTGGGCCCGGTTGGTCGAGCCGTCGGGCCCGGAGCAGCGCCGCGACCAGATCCGACTGTGGGACGAGGTCCGCGGCGCGAAGGAGACGCTGTCCCGGTCCACAGTCGCCCCGGTGGCGGTGCCCGGGGTGGCCGAGGCGGTGCAGCTGACCCGGGCGGACGTCGAGCGGGTGGCCACGCCGCTGCTGCGCCGCGCGGTGGACCGGGCACGGGAGGTGATCGGTGCCGCCGGGCTCAGCCCCGACCAGCTCGCCGGGCTGTTCCTCGTCGGCGGCTCGTCGCGGATCCCGCTTGTGGCCAGGCTGCTACACGCCGAGCTGGGGGTGGCGCCGACGGTGCTCGACCAGCCGGAGCTGCCGGTTGCCGAGGGCGCGCTGACGGACCTACCGCTGCGTCGACAGCTGCCCGCACCGGCGTACGCGGGATCGCCTCCGCCGCCCGCCGCCCCTGCGGGGCCGCCGTCGCCGGTGGGCCCGCCCGTGGTGGCCGTGCCGTCGTCACCCGCGCCCACCGCGCCGACCGTACCGTCGCAACCCGGCCCGGGCTGGCCAGCGGGGCCGACCGTGCCGGGACCGGCGGGGCCGACCGTGCCGGGGCCGGCGGGCGTACCCCGAACGCTTGTCGGTGGATCGGGCGGCGCGCCGCCGCCCCCGTCGTCGGCCGCGACGTCCTGGCGGCGGGCCCGCTGGGTGGTGCTCGGCGCGGTGCTCGCCCTGGCCGGGGTCGCCACCGCGGCGACGCTCTACCTGACCCGGGACCGCTACCCGGATCTGGAGTTCGGGTCGCTGCGCGAGCTGGCGCGGCACGAGGCCGGGGCGGAGCGGCCGCGCGGTATGTGGACGGCGGTGCTCGGCGACCGGGCCTACCTCGGGTACCCGCTGCCGGACAACCGGCTGGAGGTGGTCGCCGTCGACACCCGTACCGGCGACCAACTGTGGCGCCAGCCGACAGGCGTCACCGCCGACAGTTGGACGGGGCTGGTCGCCGTCCCGGGGGCGGTCGCGGTCCTCGCCAACGCCTCGGGCAGCAGCACACCGCGTGCGCTCGCCGTCCTCGACGGCCGCTCGGGCGCGCAGCGCTGGCACCTGTCGATTCGGGGCGACGACGACGTCTACTTCGCCGACGACGTGGCGGTGCTTGTGGATCGGGCCGCCAGTCGGCTGGTCGGCGTGCGGCTCGGCGACGGCACCGAGAAGTGGGCCAGGCCCAACCCCAGCGACCGGTTCGGCGGCAGTCGCACAGCCGTCCGGCCGGTGGGCAGCGACAAGGCCGACGGTGGGCCGGCGTTCCTCGACGGAACGCCCCGTGATCCATGGACGGGCAAGGGACAGCGACTGGTGCAGGTCGGGGCGGACCGTTCGGTGCGGCTGCTCGACATGTCCTCCGGCGACGTCGTGCGCCAGTGGGATAACGTCGCCGACCTCGATGACCTGGTGGTGGCGCACGACGACCGGCTCTACGTCGCAGGCAACGAGGGCGGCTTCCAGCTACTGGCGTACGACCTGGGCTCCGACGCCGCCCCGGTGGTCCTCTACCGGGCCACGAACGACCAGCACCGGCCGAAAAGTCTGGTGGCCTGCGGCGAGCGACGGGCCTGCCTGGTGCAGGTGCAGAGCGGCGACGCCGAGCGCACCGAGGTGGTGGCGGCTGCCGAGGGCGAGACCCCGGTCCGCTGGTCGGCGCCGGGCACGACCGGCCTGGTGCCGCTTGGCGAGCAGGTGCTGACGCAGCGGGAGTACCCGAAGCCGACGGTCACGCTCTTCGACGCCGCCGGCAAACCGCTGGCGCTGCGCGACCGTCCCGGCGTGGCCGCCCGGCTGGACGCGGGCAACCTGCTGGTCTTCGCCAAGGCGCCCAGCACGATGGCGGACAGCCGAAGCGTGGCCGGCGTGTGGGCCGAGTCGGGCGAGTTCGACGAGTTGGGCGAGCTGCGGGACGTCCGCAGCGCGTCCTGTTCCTGGAACACCAGGGTGATCGCCTGCGGCGCGGACAAGGACTTCGTGCTGTACCGCTTCACCGAGGACTGACGCGCCGGGGCGAACGGTCAGGCGCGGACGATGCTCGTCCCGTCGACCCGGACGGGGATCTCGGTGAGCCCTCGGGTGGCGGGGCCACCGAGGCGGGCACCGTCGCCGACGGCGAATGTCGAGTTGTGCGCCGGGCAGGTGATCACCCCGTCGCGGGGAGCGCCGACCCGCACGCCCTGGTGCGGGCATGTCGCGTCGTACGCGGTGAAGGTGCCGGCCTCCGGCTGCACGACAAGCACCCCGCCGACGAGCGTGCCGCCGCCGACCGGCACGTCACCGGTGCTGGCCAGCACGCTGCCGGGCTCGGCGGCTGCCGGCGGCGGGGAGTCGTCGCCGGTGCCACAGGCGCTCAGCACTCCGGCCGCGCCGATCGCGCCCGCCCCGGTCAGCAGCGCCCGCCTGCTCAGGCACCAGCGCTTGTCACGGAGAAACTCCTGCCCGTCGTACACGGTCGTCACCTCTTTCGTCGCGGCCCGGACCGCCGGGGTCCCGTGCTCGCCGGACCAGCCTGCCCCACCCGGCTGGACGCGAGATGCGACGAAGCTGGACGTTGGCTGGGCGTGAAGCGGCTCTCAGCGGCGGCCCGTACGATGCTCCGGTGATTCTTCGGGGTACGGTCCGCGCCGATCGTCCGCTTGTGGTGCTCGCCGTCGGGGAGGAGGCCCGCTACCTGCCGCCCGAGCTGCCGGTGCTGCTCACCGGCATGGGCAAGGTGAACGCCGCGAGCGCGGTGTCGGCGGTGCTGGCCGCCGGGCCGCGCCCCAGCCTGCTGATCAACCTGGGTACGGCCGGTGCGCTGCGTCCCGGCTTGGCGGGCATCCACGAGGTCGCCTCAGTGCTCCAGCACGACCTGGACACGGCACTGCTGCGCACGCTCACCGGTGAGACCTACGGGGCGCCGTTGGCATTGGCCGCCGAGGGGGTGGTGCTGGCCACCGGCGACACGTTCGTGGCCGACGACGCCGCCCGGGACCGGTTGGCGCAGCGCGCCGACCTGGTCGACATGGAGGGGTACGCGATCGCGTGGGCGGCGGCGCAGGCGGGTGTGCCGTGCCGGCTGGTCAAGCAGGTAAGCGACGAGGCGGGGGAGGGCGCGGCCCGGACCTGGCGGGAGTCGGTGGACGCGTGCGCCCGGGACCTCGCCGACTGGGCCGGTCGACACCTCGTCTGACCGGCGTGGTCAGTCGCCGATCCGCGGCACTCCCACACCCGGCATGGTTTCCCGCTGGCCAGGGGGGATCACCACGTGGCCGACAAGCGCGAGGATCACGACGACGCTGACAAGCACAGGTGGCCAGCCGCCGGCCCACGGCAGCGTCAGCAGGGGTAGCAGTTGCCAGGACGCGCGCCACCACGGCACGTGGCGGGCCACGATCACCGCGAACACGACGCGGCCGAGCACGAACAGCAACGGCCCGCCGATGATCAGCATCAGCAACCGCACAGGTGTGCGTCCCTCCGGGTGTTCGATGATCACGTGGAAGGCGGACGCTGTGCCGATCACCCCGATCAACGTCACCAGGTGGGTGTATGGGGCGACGCGTCCGGGGCGGCGCTCGCTGAGGCTGTCCTCCAGCAGTTGCCCGGCCCGGAAGACGTAGATCTGCCAGAGCAGCAGCATGGTGGCGAACGCGCAGAGCAGGGCGCCGGCCCGGAGGCGATCGAACCCGGTCCGGCTGACCTGTAGGACGGGCATCAGGATGATGTCGCCGAGGGCCAGGATGAGGAACTGCTGGTAGCGCTCGCCGAGGTGTTCGGTGGTCCGCTTGTACTGCTCGACAGGCACGCGGCCCAGCCGGGGGGTGGGGTACCGCAGTGCGCCGGCGGCCAGGTCGATGGCCATCGCCAGGGTCCAGAGCTGCCATTTCGCCGTGCCGCTGAGCGCCCCGCCGATCCAGAAGACGCCGGACACCAGAAACCAGAACAGGAATCGTAAGGCGCGTGCCCGGGCCCGCATGTGCCGCAGCCGCGACAGCGCGGTGATCAGGATGATGCCGCGCGTCACGTGCGTGCCGACGTAGGACAGCGCGAAGATGAACCCGTACTCGTAGGGCAGGGCGGCCGCCATGCCCACCGACCCGATCATGGCCACCATGAGGATGGCCTGGATGGGGCGTTGCTGCGGGTCGTAGAACTCGGTAGTGGTGGTGGTGACCGACCAGGTCCACCAGATCGCCGTCAGCATCAGCACCACCGACGTGATTCCAGGCCAGGAGTCGTGCTCGGCGATCAAGCTCGAGGTGATCGCGAGCGCGGCCACGAAGACCACGTCGAACAGCAGTTCCAGCAGGGTGGCCCGGGTGGAGCCATCCTGGTTGCGTACCAGCGCCGGGGTGTCTCCGGTGGTCATGCCGGCCTCCCCACGGGTCTCCTGGGAAATTATCGGCGGCACCGGTGCGGCCCGTCTCAAGATCGGTGATTCCGGAGGCCCGGCCGTTGCGATCAGCGCAACGGTTGCTCAGGCAGCGCAACGGGCCTAGGCTCGGCGGCACCCCGGACCCTCTCCGCGAGGACGTGTGCCCCCATGCCGACCGAGCCCCGACCCGATGACGTGGCCGTACCGGCCGGCTCCCCGCCGGTCGAGGTGGTCACGGTGGGGGAGACCATGGTCGTGCTCTGCCCCCCGCCGGGCGAGCCGCTGGAGCACGCCGAGCGGGTCGCCCTCTCGGTCGGCGGCGCGGAGTCCAACGTGGCCGGCTACCTGGCCCGGCTGGGGCACGGCGCGGCCTGGGTGAGCCGGGTCGGCGACGACCCGTTCGGCCGGGCCGTCGTGCGGCACGTCGCCGCCGCCGGCGTCCACGTCGACCTGGTGACAGTGGACCCGACAGCCCCCACCGGGCTGTACGTCAAGGACCCCGGCCCGACGGCCACCGCCGTGCACTACTACCGGGCCGGCTCGGCGGCCTCTCGAATGGACGCCGACGCGCTTGCCGATCCTCGGCTGACCGGCGCGGCGGTGCTGCACCTGTCCGGCATCACCCCGGCGCTCTCCGACTCGTGCCGGGCGCTTGTCACCCACGCGGTCACCGACCGGCCGGTTCCGGGCGCGCTTGTCAGCTTCGACGTCAACCACCGGGCCCGGCTCTGGCCGGCCGAGCAGGCCGCGCCGGTGCTGCGGGACCTGGCCGACCGCAGTGACCTCGTCTTCGTCGGTCAGGACGAGGCAGACGCCCTGTGGGGCACCGGCGACCCGCTGGCCGTACGCCGGTTGCTGCCCGGGCCGCAGACGGTTGTCGTCAAGGACGGCGCGGTGGGCGCCACGGCCCTGTTCCGCGACGCCGAGCCGGTCTTCGTCCCGGCGCCCCGCGTGGCGGTGGTGGAGCCGGTCGGCGCCGGGGACGCGTTCGCCGCCGGCTACCTGGCCGGGGTGCTGCGCGGTCTCGACCCGGTCCGCCGGCTACGCCTCGGTCACCTGGTCGCCGCGCAGGCGCTGGGCAGCAGCGGCGACAACGCGCCGGTGCCGCCGTGGCAGTGGTTCGACAGCCTGCTCGGCGGCCCCTGGTCACCGCCGGACCTGACCGGCGCGCGGACGGAGGGCTGAGGCGTGTCCGAGGGCGTCGACCGGGCGATGCGGGTGCTCGAACTGCTGGCGCGTGAGCCCGCCCAGCTCGGTGCCGTGGCCGCCGACCTTGGCGTGCACAAGTCCACAGCGCTGCGTCTGCTCCAGACCCTGGAGTCGGGTGGGTTCGCGCGGCGCAGCGACGGCGGCTGGGCCATCGGGCTGCGGTTGATCGATCTCGCCCAGCAGGCACTGGACTCCCTGGACGTGCGCGCGGTGGCCCACCCGCACCTGGCGGCGCTCGGCCGCGAGTGCGGGCACACCGTCCACCTGGCCCAGCTCGTCGACGACGACCTCGTCTACGTGGACAAGATCGAGGCCCGTGGTCAGGTGCGGATGTACTCCCGGATCGGCCGCACCGCGCCACTGCACGCGAGCGGGGTGGGCAAGGTGGTGCTCGCGTACGGCCCGGAGTCTCGGCTGACCCGGCTGGTCGAGGGGGCCGAGCTGCGTGCGTACACCCCTGCCACCATCTGCGACCCGGCGGCCCTGCGCGCGGAGCTGGCGACAGTCGCGAAGCAGGGCTGGGCCGCCGACGACGGCGAGTTCGAGGCGCTTGTCACATGCGTGGCGGCACCCGTGCGGCAGGCCGGCGGGTCGGTCACCGCTGCGGTGTCGGTGACCGCGCCGACTGTGGTCGCCACCCTCGCCGACCTGCGCCGCCTGCTGCCCCGGCTGCTGGCCACCACCCAGCAGATCTCCCGTGACCTCGGATGGAGTGCACAATGACCACTGCGGATTTCGACCACATCTTCGGCGGTGCCCGGGTGATGGCGATCCTGCGCGGCCTTCCGGTGGCCGAGACCGTCCGGCTCGCCGAGCGCGCCTGGGATCTCGGCATCGACGTCGTGGAGGTCCCGGTGGCCACGCCCGACGCGGTGCCGGCGCTGCGGGCCGCCGTCGACGCCGGCCGGGAGCGGGGCCGGATCGTCGGCGCCGGCACCGTGCTCGACGTCGACCAGGTCGCGGCGGCGGCCGACGCGGGTGCCGCGTTCACCGTCGCGCCCGGCCTGGACCTCGCGATCGCCGACGCCGCCGCCGCGCGTGGCCTGCCGCACCTGCCCGGCGTGGCCACGCCGACCGAGGCGCAGCAGGCGTTGCGGCACGGTCTCACCTGGCTCAAGGCGTTCCCGGCCATCTCGCTCGGCCCGGCCTGGTTCAAGGCCATGGCCGGCCCGCTGCCGCAGTTGCGCTTCGTCGCCACCGGCGGCCTAGACGCCGGCAACGCCGCCGACTTCCTGAAGGCAGGCGTACGGGTAACAGCCGTAGGCTCAGCCCTAACAGACGAATCTCAGCTAGACAAGCTAGCCAAGCTGGCAAGACCGCACTGACACCCCCGCGATCTTGCAGTTACTGCCCGGTCGAAAGCCGCGAATCGGGAGTCATCGGCGACCGAAAGTGCAAGATCGACGGCGCGGGGGTTGGGCGGGCCAGGAAGAAGAGCTTGGCGCGCTTGTTTGGTAGGTCGATGAGCGGGCCGGGGTCGAACCCGCTGCGCAGCAGGCGCTCGATCATGCGGTCGTTGCGGGCGTCGGGCTCCATCACGACGCGCAGTCGGGTCGGGTCGGCCAGGACGAAGTCGAGGATCGCGCCGAACAGCGCGCCGGTGAAGCCCGGCTCGACCGCGACGGGTGGCCCGATCAGCAGGTGGACACCGACGTCACCGGGGCGTACCTCGTAGCACTCGCCGACCGGGTCGGCCTCGGGCTGGTAGGTCTGCGCCAGCGCGGCAGGCACACCGTCGCGGTGCACCAGGTACGCGTGGTGGGTGTCCAGCGAGTCGAGGTACGCGTAGATCTCGTGCACCCGCTCGCGGCTCGCGTCGAGCATCCCCCAGAACCGGGCGCGTTCCTGCGTCACCCAGCCGTGCAGCAGGTCGACGTCCTCGTCGGGTCGCACCGGCCGGATGGTGACCACCCCGAACCCGGGGACGTCCTGCCGGTAGTGCTGCCCATCAGTGCTCATCTGGCTCCTCGCTGAGTTGGGTCCAGTCGGTGGTCACCGGCAGCAGCTCACCGGACAGCCACGCCGGGCTCTGGTCGTCGTGGTGCGGGTCGCCGGGCACCCCGCTGGCGCCCAGCGGGACCACCCAGCGGCTGTCGTCGCGTCGGGCCAGGTCCCACACGAAACGCGCTGCGGGCCCCCGGAAGCACCTGTGTGTCACGCCGGGCACGGTTGACGTCGCCAGCACGCAGTCGTGGTCGCCGTCGAGCCGGGCGCCGGGTCCGGCCGCCGGGTCGGGCAGCGCCCGCCACGGCGTCAGCCGGTGCAGGTCCCCCCACGGCACCGGCTCGTCGGCCGCGACCTCCTCGGCCGCCGCCCGGACCAGCGCCGCCACGTCCACGCCGGGCAGGGCGGTGCCGCCGAGCAGGTGCTCCAGCGCGTAGCCCACCCGCGGCGTCAGCGCCAGCCAGGGCGCGAACACCTCGGGGTACGCGGGCGGTTCGGCGAGCGCGGCAAGCGTCGGATGGGCGGCGAACCGGCGGACGACGGCGGCCCGCAGTGTGGCGAAGTCGGAGGCGTCGGTGCTGTCGGCGTTCATCCGCCGGTCCCAGTGCAGCAGCCGGTCCCGCAGCGCGGCGGCGGCCGGATCGAGCCCGGTCAGGTCCCGCAGGATTGCCAGCAGTGGGCCGGCCGAGCCCAGGTACGTGTCGGTGTGCACCGCGGTCATCTGGTCGGCCGTCCAGCGTTGCCCGGCGTCTAGCAGTTCGCCGATCCGGCGCGCCCGGTGCGGCGGGGCGAACTCCACCCCGAGCGGGGCCGCCAACCCTCGTTCGTTTGCCATCACCGCGCGGCCGGTGACCTCGGTGCGGGGCATCGGGGCGTGCCAGCCCCGCCAGGCGTGCGCGGCCTCCCAGGCGGGAACCACCCGCCGGCCGTTGTCCGGGTGCCGCACCGGCACGGCACCGGCGACCCGGTGCAGCAGCCCTCCCGCGGTGTCCGCCGCCAGCACCACGTTCACCGGCTCCACCCAGCGCTGCACCGCCGCGTCCACATCGGAGACGGTACGGGCGCGCAGCAGCGCCGGCAGCACGGCGAAGCCCAGCTCGGCCCGGACCCGAGGCGGATAGCGCAGGCTGATGCCCGTCTCGTCGTCCGGCCCGCCGACGATGAGCGGACCCCTGTCGGTCTCCACCACGTCGACACGCACCGGCTCCGCCCCGGCCACCTCGATCGTCTCGACGTGGTGGTGGACGTCGCGCCAGCCGTCCGGGCCGAGCGCCCGCACCCGCGTTCCGTGCCGGCGCAGCCTCTCGGCGTACAGGTCCTGGTAGTCGGCCATCGCGTTGGTGATCGCCCACGCCACAGTGCCTGTGTGCCCGAAGTGCGCGATCCCCGGCACGCCCGGCACGGCCAGCCCCACCACGTCGTACTCCGGGCAGGCCAGGTGGATCTGCTGGTAGACGCCGGGGTCCTCGATGAAGCGGTGCGGGTCGCCGGCGAGCAGCGCGGCGCCGGTGCCGGTGCGGCCGCCGTCGAGCAGCCATCCGTTGCTGCCGGCGACGGCCGGCCCGTCGGTGGCGAACAGGTCGACGGCCTCCGGCCCGAGCCGCTGCGTGACGTGCTCGCGCCAGAGCTTGCCGGGGAACCCGGCGAACAGGACGTGGTGGCCCAGCCACACCGCGAGCGGCGTCCACGGCTCCCACCGGCCGGGGGTCAGCCCGGTCGCGGCGAACTCCGGTGCCCGGGCCGCCCCGGCGGCGAGGCCGGCGTTCACCCCGTCGACGTACGCGCCAACCCACTCGGCGGTCGCCGTGTCGAGCGCGGCGTGGCAGCGGCGTGCGGTGTCGCCGAGCCGAACCTGCCGGGCGAAGCGGTCCCAGCCGAGCGCGTCGGCACCGAGGAACGCGGCACTTGTGCCCTGTGCCCGGTGCCGTTCCACCTCGATCTGCCACGCCCTGTCGTACGCGGTCACCCGGCCCTGCGCCGCCGCGAGGGCGAGCGGGTCGTCGGCGCGCAGGTGCGGCACACCCCACCGGTCGCGGAATCGCCCGGCCGGTTCGCTCACGCCAGCTCCGGCACTGTCGAGGCGACCCGTCGACGGCCTGCGGGGACGACAAGCGGGGTGCCGGTCTCCGGGTCGTCGATCACCCGGCAGGGCAGCCCGAACACCTCGCCCACCAGGGCGGCCGTGACCACCGTGCGCGGGTCGCCGGCGGCCACCACCCGGCCGTCGCGCATCGCGATCAGGTGGGTGGCGTAGCGGGCGGCGTGGTTCAGGTCGTGCAGCACCGCCACAAGCGTGCGGCCCTGCTCCTCGTGCAGCCGGGCGCAGAGGTCCAGGATCTCGATCTGGTGGGCGATGTCGAGGTACGTCGTCGGCTCGTCGAGCAGCAGCAGCGGGGTCTGCTGGGCCAGTGCCATGGCGATCCAGACCCGCTGCCGCTGCCCGCCGGACAGCTCGTCGACGGGCCGGTCGGCGAGGTCGGCGACACCTGTCGCGGCCATCGACTCGTCGACGATCCGTTCGTCCTCGCGCGACCACTGCCGCAGCAGCCCCTGGTGGGGGTAGCGGCCCCGGGCGACCAACTCGGCGACGCTTATGCCGTCCGGCGCGATCGACGACTGCGGCAGCAGACCGAGGGTGCGGGCCACCTTCCGGGCCGGCAGGTCGTGGATGTCCCTGCCGTCGAGCAGCACCGTGCCGGCGCTCGGGCGCAGCATCCGCGACAGCGCGCGGAGCAGCGTCGACTTGCCGCAGGCGTTCGGGCCGATGATCACCGTGAACGACCGGTCGGGCACCGCCACGGTCAGGTCCTCGGCGATGGTGCGCCGGTCGTAGGCGAGCGTCAGCCCGGTGCCACCGAGCCGGGAACTGCCGTGCATGGGTGCTCCTTCGAGGGCGTCGCGGGTGTTCACAGCCGACCCGCCCGGCGTTCGACGGCCAGCAGCCACACCAGGTAGCCGCCGCCGATCACTCCGGTCACCACGCCGACCGGAAGCTGGTGCCCGGTGAACGCGCGCTGGGCCAGCAGGTCCGCGCCGACCATCAACGCCGCGCCGATGGCCATCGACGGCAGCAGGTTCGGGCCGGGCGCCCGAGTGAGTCGCTTCGCCAGGTGCGGCGCGACAAGCGCCAGGAAGGACACCGGGCCGGCGGCGGCCGCCGCGAACGACACGAGCAGCACCGCCGCGGCGAGCAGCACCAGACGCAGCCGGCGCACCGGCACACCCAGGGCGCCTGCCGTGTCGTCACCCAACTCCATCATCCGCAGCGCCGGACCGCAGGCGAGGAGCACAAGTGGCGCCAGCACAGCGGTGACGGCAAGCAGCGGCCCGGCGTTTGCCCAGCCACGCCCGTCCAGGCTGCCGGTGAGCCAGAGCACCGCGCGGGCTGCGTCCATCAGCGGCGCCCGGGTCAGCAGATAGCCGTTGACCCCTGTGAGGATCGCGGCGACGCCGATGCCGACCAGGATGAGTCGGAAGCCGTGCACGCCGCGTCGCCAGGCGAGCGCGTAGATCAGCAGGCCGGTGCCGAGCCCGCCGACGACCGCCGCGCCGGCCAGGGCCAGGCTGCTGCCGCCGAGGACGACCACCACGAGCGCGCCTGTCGACGCGCCCTGGGTGAAGCCGAGCATGTCGGGGCTGCCCAGCGGGTTGCGGACAAGCGACTGGAAGATCGTGCCGGACAGGGCCAGCGCCGCGCCGACAAGCAGGGCGGTGACCAGCCGGGGCAGTCGCAGTTCGTTCACGATGAACTGCTCGGCGGGGGTGCCGTCGCCGCCCAGGGTGCGCAGCACGTCGGCCGGACCCATCGGGTAGTCGCCGCTGCCCAGCGCGACCAGGCCGAGCCCGGCCGCGAGCACCGCGGCGCCCGCGCCGATGGCCAGCGCGCGAGGGCGGAACCGCAGGGACAACCCGCCGGGGGTACGGATGACAGTCATGTCGCCGCTCCGCTGCGCTCCGCGCTGGCGTGCCGCGCCGAAACGTTCAGCCCGCTCATGGGTGTGCCACCCGGGAACGGGTGACCAGCCAGAGGAAGAGCGGGCCGCCCAGCACCGCTGTCACCATGCCCACCTGGAGTTCACCGGGTCGGCCGAGCACCCGGCCCAGCACGTCGGCGCCGAGCAGCAGCACCGGCGCGAGCACCGCGCAGTACGGCAGGAGCCAGCGCAGGTCGGGCCCGGTAAGCGCGCGCACGAGGTGGGGGACGAGCAGCCCGACGAAGACGATCGGGCCGCAGGCCGCTGTCGCCGCGCCGCAGAGCAGGGTGACCGCGACGATCACGGCCACCCGGATCAGTGCGGGCCGGGCGCCCAGGGCGCGGGCCGCGTCGTCGCCGAGCGCGAGGGCGTTCAGCGGGCGGGCTGCGCCGAGGGCGACGAACAGACCGACCACGATGAACGGTGCCACCCGGGTCACTGTCGCGGAGTCCGCGCTGGCCAGCGAGCCGACCGTCCAGAACCGCAGCCGGTCCAGCGAGGCGGTGTCCAGCATCATGACCGCGCTGACGTACGAGTAGAGAGTGGCGTTGAGTGCCGCGCCGGCAAGCGCGAGGCGGGCCGGAGTGGCCCCACGTCCGCCGCCGACGGCGTAGACGAGAGCGGTGACCACCGCGGCGCCGGCCAGCGCGAACCAGACGTACCCGCCGATGGCGGTGACGCCCAGGAACGCGGCGGTCGCGACGGCGGCGGACGCGCCTGCGTTGATGCCGAGCAGCCCGGGGTCGGCCAGGGGGTTGCGGGTGAGGGCCTGCATCACCGCGCCGGCCACCCCGAGCGCCGCGCCGGCGAGCAGCCCGAGCAGCGTGCGTGGCAGGCGCATCTGGTGCACCACCGCGTACTCGGCGGCGTCGTGGTCCCGCAGCCCGGCCCAGACGTCGGCAAGCGGCAGGGACTTGGCGCCGACCGCGATGCTGAGCACCAGGATCACGCCGAGCAGTGCCACGGCGGCGGCCAGGCCTGCCGCGCGAGCCGCCTGGCGGGAGCGCCGCGTCGGCTGCGGTGTGGATGGGGGTGCCGCCGAACCGGGCACGGAACGTGCCCTGGTGCTGACGGACGGTGTGGCGTTCAGTGTGGGCTCCGGGGGTGTGGCGACACGGCGATCCGCTGTTGACAACGTCAGAGGTTAGGCTAACCTAAGCCCGCTGTCCCGGTCGACCCCGGCCGTCCCTTGATCGAAAGACGACACCATGCCCGAAGCTATGTCCGCCCGACGCCTGACCCGCCGCGGCCTGCTGGCCGCCGGCGGCGCCGCCACACTTGCCGCTCTGCTCGCCGGCTGCGGCAAGGACGACGCCGCGAAGCCCGCTACTGACAACGGAAGCGGCCCCTGGTCGTTCACTGACGACCGCAACAAGAAGGTCGAGGCGGCGGCCCGCCCGGCACGCGTGGTGGCCTTCACCGGGGTGGCCGCAGCACTTGTCGATTTCGGTCTCGACAAGCAGATCGTCGGCGTGTTCGGCGAAACCAAGCGCGCCGACGGCACGGCCGACCCGCAGGCCGGCGACCTCAACGTCGAGTCGGTGGAGATCCTCGGCAACGTGTGGGGCGAGTTCAGCCTGGAGAAGTACGCGGCCCTGCGCCCCGAACTGCTCGTCACCCACATGTACGACCCGGACGCCCTCTGGTACGTGCCGGACGAGAGCAAGGACAAGATCCTGCCGCTCGCGCCCAGCGTCGCGATCACCACCGCCCGGGTGCCGATGACCAAGCCCATCGAGCGGTACGCCGCCCTTGCCGAGTCGCTCGGCGCGGACCTGTCCGCCAAGAAGGTCACCGACGCGAAGGCCCGCTTCGACGCCGCCGCCGAGAGCGTCCGCCAGGCCGTCAAGGCCAACCCCGGCATCAAGGTGATGGCCTGCTCCGGCAGCCCCGACCTGTTCTACGTCTCCAACCCCAAGGTGAGCACCGACCTGATGTACTTCGCCGAGTTGGGCGTCGACATCGTGGTGCCCACCAAGCTCGAATCCGGCGACTACTTCGAGGCGCTGAGCTGGGAGAACACCGGCAAGTTCCCGGCCGACCTGATCCTTCTGGACAACCGCAGCACCGCGCTGCAACCCAAGGACCTCGCCGCCAAGCCCACCTGGCAGCAGCTGCCGGCGGTCAAGGCCAACCAGGTGACCCCGTGGGACGCGGTGCCCCGCTTCTCGTACGCCGGCTCCGCGCCCCTGCTGGAGAACCTGGCCACCGCGATCAAGAACGCCAAGAAGGTCAGCTGACGCGACGGCGCGTCTGACCGGCGACACATTCGAGTAACCGCACGGCCCCCGGCGCGCGACCGCGCCGGGGGAGGGTTCTGGCTGCCCATCGTCGAGAACGTGGAGGACACGTGACCGTGCCGACGTACCCCGCCGAGAGCACACGGCCGGCACCGGCCACACCAGAGGCCGCCGAGACACCGGCAGGGACGCTTGCCGGAGCGCGGGCGCAGTTGCTGCACGACGGTTCGGTCGACACGTACCGCATGATGATCGCCGACGGCGTCGACCGGGTCGCCCGGCGGGTGGCCACCGTGCCGCAGCCCGGCACCGGCATCGCCCCCGCCGAGCTGGCCCCCCTTGTCGACCGGGTCGACCTGGACCGGCCGCTTGGCGACGCGGGGGCAGCCCTCGACGAGTTGGAGGACGTCTACCTGAGCGACGCGGTCTGGTTCCACCACCCCCGCTACCTGGCCCACCTCAACTGCCCGGTGGTCATCCCGGCGCTGCTCGGCGAGGCAGTGCTGAGCGCGGTCAACTCCTCCCTGGACACCTGGGACCAGAGCGCGGGCGCCACCCTCATCGAGCGCCGGCTGATCGACTGGACCGCCGCACGGATCGGCCTCGGCGCGGACGCCGACGGCGTGTTCACAAGCGGTGGCAGCCAGTCCAACCTCCAGGCACTGCTGCTGGCCCGGGAGGAGGCGTGCGCCGCCGCGACCACCCCGACGGCCCGCGCCGAGCTGCTGCCCCGGCTGCGCGTGCTCACGTCCACCGCCGGCCACTTCAGCGTGCAGAAGTCGGCAAAGCTGCTCGGCCTCGCCCCGGACGCGGTGATCGCGGTGCCCACCGACGCGCGGCGGCGGATCCGACCCGCCGCCGTCCGCGACGAGATCGCCCGGTGCCGCCAGGCCGGGCAGGTGGTGATGGCCGTCGTCGGCACCGCCGGCACCACCGACTTCGGCTCCATCGACCCCCTCGCCGAGCTGGCCGGGATCTGCGCGGCGGCCGGCGTCTGGCTGCACGTGGACGCCGCGTACGGCTGCGGGCTGCTCGTGTCACCGACGCGCCGGCACCTGCTCGACGGCATCGAGCGGGCCGACTCGGTGACCGTCGACTACCACAAGTCGTTCTTCCAGCCGGTCAGCTCCAGCGCGCTGCTGGTCCGCGACCGGCGGGTGCTGCGGCACGCCACCTACCACGCCGACTACCTCAACCCGGCGCGGATGGTGGAGCAGCAGATCCCCAACCAGGTCGACAAGAGCCTGCAGACCACCCGCCGCTTCGACGCGCTGAAGCTGTGGCTGACGCTGCGGGTGATGGGTCCGGACGCCCTCGGCGCGCTCTTCGACGAGGTGGTGGACCGGGCCGCCGAGGCCTGGCACCTCATCAGCGAGGACCCCCGCTTCGAGGTGGTGACCCGCTCCGAGTTGAGCACCGTGGTGTTCCGCTACCTGCCCACCGGACTGGGCCGCGAGTTCGCCGACGCGGCAAACCTGCACGCCCGGGAGGCGCTTGCCGCGTCCGGCGCCGCGCTTGTCGCCGGGACCCGCGTCGACGGCCGGCACTTCCTGAAGTTCACACTGCTCAACCCGGCCACCACAGTCGCGGACGTGGGCCACGTGCTCGAACTGATCGCCGGCCACGCCGGCCGGTACGTGGCCGAGCGCACCGCCGCCGACCTGACCTGCCACGTCTGCTGACGCCGTGACCCCGAAACCGCCGCGTCCCCTGACCCCGTGACTCCGAAACCGCGCCGGGAGGCCCGGATGTCCACCCACGATTTCATCGCCATCGGGCTCGGCCCCTACAACCTGGGCCTGGCCTGCCTCACCGCGCCGATCGACGAGCTGGACGGCGTGTTCCTGGAGGCCCGGCCCAGCCTGGCCTGGCATCCGGGCATGCTGCTGGAGTCGGCCCGGCTGCAGACCCCGTTCATCGCCGACCTGGTGAGCCTCGCCGACCCCACCTCGCCGTACTCCTTCCTCAACTACCTCAAGGAGATCGGCCGGCTCTACCCGTTCTACATCCGGGAGAGCTTCTATCCGCTGCGCAGCGAGTACGACGCGTACTGCCGGTGGGCGGCTGCCAAGCTGCCGAACCTGCGCTTCGGCCAGTCCGTGACCACAGTGGAGTACGACCCTGCCGACGGACGGTACGTCGTGCGGGCCGACACCGGCACGGGGGAGAGCGTCGAGTACCGCGCCGCGCACCTGGTGCTCGGCACCGGCACCCCACCGCACCTGCCCGCCGCCGTGGACGGGTTGCCCGGCGACGCGGTGCACAACTCGCGCTATCTGGAGCACCGGGACATGCTGCGCACCAAGCGCAGCATCACAGTGGTGGGCAGCGGGCAGAGCGCCGCCGAGATCTACCACGACCTGCTCGGTGACCTTGACAGGTACGGCTACCAGCTCAACTGGGTCACCCGCTCGCCGCGGTTCTTCCCCCTCGAATACACCAAGCTGACGTTGGAGATGACGTCACCGGACTACGTGGACTATTTCCACGCGCTGCCCGAGCAGACCCGCTACCGGCTGGAGGCCGAGCAGAAGGGCCTGTTCAAGGGCATCAACGCCGATCTGATCAACGACATCTTCGACCTGCTCTACGCGCACAGCGTCGACGGGCCGGTGAACACCCGGCTGCTGACAAACACCGAGCTGGTCAGCGCCGAGCACCACGATGGCGCGTACACCCTGGGGTTGCGGCACGTGGAGCAGGAGCGGGACTTCACAGTGCGCACCGAGGGGTTGGTGTTGGCCACCGGCTACCACTACCGGGTGCCGGATTTCCTCGCCCCGGTGCGCGACCGGATCCGCTGGGACGCGCACGGCCGGTTCGACGTGGCCCGCAACTACAGCATCGACCACACCGGGCGGGGCATCTTCCTGCAGAACGCGGGCACCCACACCCACAGCATCACCTCGCCCGACCTGGGCATGGGCCCGTACCGCAACTCCTGGATCATCCGTGAGCTGCTCGGCCGGGAGCACTACCCAATCGAGAAGAGCATCACCTTCCAGGAGTTCGGCGCACCGGCCGGCGTGTCGTCGTGAGCGTCGTCTTCACCCGCGCCGACGAGCGGCTCGGCGAGTTCGCCCTGCGTACCCTCGATCCGGAGGCCGACGCCGCACTGCTGCACGGCTGGGTGACCCACCCGAAGGCGGCGTTCTGGCTGATGCAGGACGCCGACGAGGCCGGCGTGGCCGAGGAGTACCGGCGCATCGCCGAGCATCCGCACCACGACGCGTACCTCGGCCTGTGGCGGGGGAGTCCGGCGTTTCTGGCCGAGCGGTACGACCCAGCGCACGTCGAGCTGGTCGGCTTGTACGACGCTCAGCCGGGTGACGTGGGCATGCACTTCCTCTGCGCACCCACTGGCGCTCCGGTGCACGGCTTCACCCGAGCGGTGATCACCACAGTGCTGGCATGGTTGTTCGCCGATCCGGCGACGCGGCGGGTGGTGGTCGAGCCGGACGTGCGCAACACCGCCGTGCACGCGCTGAACGCCGCCGTCGGCTTCGAGGTCGTCGGCACCGTCGCGAAGCCCGAGAAGGACGCGCTGCTCAGCGTCTGCACCCGAGCCCAGTTCCAGGCCGCCGTCACCACAGTCGAAGGAGCCCAGGCGTGACCGCCACCGCCGTCCCCACCCCGACCTCCGCGCCCGCCGCCCCCGGCGACCCGGTCGGGCACCTCACCCCGCAGCGCTGGGCTCGGGCCAACCGGCTGCTGGTCCGCAAGGCGCTCGCCGAGTTCACCCACGAACGGCTGATCACGCCCGCGCCGGCGCCCGGCCACGACGACAGGCAGTGGTACGAGGTCCGCAGCGACGACGGCACAGTCACCTACCGGTTCGCGGCCCGGCTGCTCGCTCTGGAGCACTGGCAGATCGACGCCGACAGCATCACCCGGCACCGCGACGGCACCCCGCTGCCGCCCGACGCGGTGGACCTGATCGTCGAGCTGCGCGACACCCTCGGACTCTCCGCGCGGGTGCTGCCGGTCTATCTGGAGGAGATCACCTCCACGCTGGCGGGCACCGCGTACAAGCTGGCCCAGGCCGCGCCGAGCGCCGCCGAGTTGGCCGTGGCGGATTTCCAGACCATCGAGACGTCGATGACCGAGGGGCATCCCTGCTTCGTTGCCAACAACGGCCGGCTCGGCTTCGGCGTCGACGAATACCACAGGTACGCCCCGGAAACCGCTACGCCGATCCGGCTGGAGTGGCTGGCCGCGCACCGCGACCACTCGACGTTCAGCAGCGCCGCCGACCTCGACTACGACACGCTGATCGCGGGGGAGCTGGACCCGCAGACCCGGGCCCGGTTCGCGGCCACGATGGCCGGTCTCGGCCTGGACCTCGCCGACTACCACCTGATCCCCGCGCACCCGTGGCAGTGGTTCAACAAGCTGGCGGTCACCTTCGCCGGTGAGCTGGCGCAGCGCCGGCTTGTGCACCTCGGCCCCGGGCCGGACGAATACCTCGCCCAGCAGTCCATCCGTACGTTCTTCAACGTCACCGAGCCGAGCCGGCACTACGTCAAGACGGCGCTGTCGGTGCTGAACATGGGCTTTATGCGCGGGCTGTCCGCCGCGTACATGGCCGCCACCCCGGCGATCAACGACTGGCTGGCCGACCTCATCGCGAACGACGAGGTGCTGACCGGCACCGGCCTGACCGTGATCCGGGAGCGGGCCGCGGTGGGCTACCGGCACCGGCAGTACGAGGCGGCCACCGAGCGCACCTCCCCGTACCGCAAGATGTTTGCCGCCCTGTGGCGGGAGAGCCCGGTGCCCGGCCTCGCGCCGGGGCAGCGACTGACCACGATGGCCGCGCTGCTGCACGTCGACAGCGACGGCGGTTCGCTGGCGGCGGAGCTGATCGCCCGGTCGCCGCTGGCGCCCGAGGTGTGGCTGCGCCGCTACCTGGACGCCTACCTGACCCCGCTGCTGCACAGCTTCTACGCCCACGACCTGGCCTTCATGCCGCACGGCGAGAACGTCATCCTGGTCCTCGACGAGCAGTCCACAGTCCAACGGGTGATCTTCAAGGACATCGCCGAGGAGATCGCGGTGATGAGTGCCGAGGTGGAGTTGCCGGAGGCGGTCGAGCGGATCCGCGTCGAGGTGCCCGACGACACCAAGCTGCTGACCATCTTCACCGATGTTGTCGACTGCTTCCTGCGCCACCTCAACGCGGTGCTCGTCGAGGCAGGGGTGCTGCCCCAGGACGACTTCTGGCGGGCTGTCGCGGCGTGCGCGTCCGACTACTTCGACCGGGTGCCGCACCTGACCGAGCGGGTCCGCCACTACGACCTGTTCGCACCGGAATTCACCCTGTCCTGCCTCAACCGGCTGCAACTGCGCGACAACCAGCAGATGATCGACCTCGCCGACCCGTCGGCAGCGCTCCAGTTCGTCGGCACCCTCGCCAACCCATTGGCTGCCCACGCACCAGGCCGCTGATGGCGCCCGCGTCGGGTGGTGCAGTGTGGGGGACATGGATCTTCTCCGTACCGCGAGTCTGCTCGCCGCCACCCTCACCACAGGTCTGACAGCCGGCCTTTTCGCGGCTTTCGCCTACGCGGTGATGCCGGGTCTCCGCCGCACCGACGGCCGCACTGTGGTGCTCGCGATGCAGCGGATCAACGAGTCGATCCTCAACGGATGGTTCGCCGTCTGTTTCGGCGGCGCACTGGTGTTCACGCTTCTGGCGGCGGCGCTGCACCTGGACGCCGAGCACCGGGCGGTGCTGCCGTGGATCGTCGCGGGACTGCTGTCCTACCTGGTCGTGCTCGGCGTCACCGCAGTGGTGAACGTCCCGCTCAACAACGTGCTGGCAGGGGCCGGCGACGTCGACCGGGTCGCCGACCCGGCGGCGCTCCGAGAGCGTTTCGAGACGCCCTGGGTACGCGGCAACGTGGTCCGTGCCATCGCGTCGACAGGCGCGTTCGGGCTGCTCGCGTGGGCTCTGGTCGAGGCCGGGAGCCTGCCCGCCTGAGGCGCGGTGTTATCGATAACACCTGTGATGCCAGCGCGACGTCGCCGGTAACAGCGCTGATCAACGCTTAAACCGTACTCATTGTCTTGAATGAAAGCGGTCATCAGACGTAACATGCCGGACACGGATGTGAGCGCTAACGCTCGTATCCGACCGCCCTGTCGAGCCCGTCCCGCCCGGCTGTGCTCCGTCGCCTGTTGCGCTCTCCGTGGAGGTTCCATGTCACCCCTGCCCATCAGCCGCCGCCGCGTGCTGCAAGCCGCCGGCGCCACCGCCGTCATCTCCGCCACCGGCGGGACAGTCCTGGGCGCTGGCCCCGCCGCCGCTGCCGTCGTCCCGCCGGCGCGCGCCGACCTCGGCGTCGGGGCGTACCCCTTCGAGCTCGGTCAGGTGCGACTGACCTCCGGCCGCTGGCTGGACAACCAGAACCGGACCCTCAACTACCTGCGCTTCGTCGACGTCGACAGGCTGCTCTACAACTTCCGTGCCAACCACCGGCTGTCCACCAACGGCGCCGCCACCAACGGCGGCTGGGACGCGCCGAACTTTCCCTTCCGGACCCACATGCAGGGGCACTTCCTGACCGCCTGGGCCCACGGCTACGCCGTGCTTGGCGACACCACCTGCCGGGACAAGGCGAACTACATGGTGGCCGAGCTGGCCAAGTGCCAGGCGAACAACGGCGCTGCCGGATTCGGCACGGGATACCTCTCCGGTTTCCCGGAGTCCGACTTCGCAGCCCTTGAGGCACGGACGCTGTCCAACGGCAACGTGCCCTACTACTGCATCCACAAGACCCTCGCCGGGCTGCTCGACGTGTGGCGCTACACGGGCAACACGCAGGCGCGCTCGGTGCTGCTGGCACTGGCGGGCTGGGTCGACGCACGGACGAGCCGGCTGAGCGCCAGCCAGATGCAGTCGATGCTGGGCACCGAGTTCGGCGGCATGAACGAGGTGCTCACCGACATCTACCAGCAGACCGGCGACGCGCGCTGGCTCACCACCGCCCAGCGGTTCGACCACGCAAGCGTGTTCAACCCCCTGGCCTCCAACCAGGACCAGCTCAACGGGCTGCACGCCAACACGCAGGTGCCCAAGTGGGTGGGCGCGGCCCGGGAGTTCAAGGCCACCGGCACCACCCGGTACCGCGACATCGCCTCCAACGCCTGGAACATCACAGTCGGCGCGCACACGTACGCCATCGGCGGCAACAGCCAGGCGGAGCACTTCCGCGCGCCGAACGCGATAGCCGGCTACCTCAGCAACGACACCTGCGAGCAGTGCAACACCTACAACATGCTCAAACTGACCCGGGAGCTGTGGCTGCTCGACCCGAACCGGACCGACTACTTCGACTTCTACGAGCGTGCCCTGATCAACCATCTGATCGGAGGGCAGAACCCGGCCGACAGCCACGGCCACATCACCTACTTCACGCCGCTGCGACCGGGCGGGCGTCGAGGTGTGGGCCCAGCGTGGGGCGGCGGCACGTGGAGCACCGACTACAACTCGTTCTGGTGTTGCCAGGGCACCGGCCTGGAGATCAACACGAAGTTGATGGACTCCATCTACTTCTACAACGGCACCACCCTGACGGTGAACCTGTTCGTGCCGTCGGTGCTGACCTGGTCGCAGCGGGGTGTCACGGTCACCCAGACCACCAGCTACCCGGTGGGTGACACCACCACGCTCACCCTGTCGGGCACGATGAGCGGCTCGTGGGGCATCCGGGTCCGCATTCCGGCGTGGACCAGCGGCGCGACGATAAGCGTCAACGGTGTGGCGCAGTCGGTCACCACCACGCCCGGCAGCTACGCGACGATCACCCGGGCCTGGGCCGCGGGCGACACCATCACCGTACGCCTGCCGATGCGAGTGATCATGCGGGCGGCAAACGACAACGCGTCAGTCGCCGCCGTCACGTACGGGCCGAGCGTGCTCTGCGGCAACTACGGCAACACCACGCTCAACGCGCTGCCGGCGCTCGCCGTCTCGTCCATCGCCCGGACCAGCACCAGTTCGCTCGCGTTCACCGCCACCGCGAACGGGACGACAGTCAACCTCGGGCCGTTCCAGGACGCCCACGGCTACAACTACACCGTCTACTGGAACACCGCGGGCAGCGGCGGCGGCGGCAGTCACCGGCTGGTGAACGTCGGCACAGGCCTGGTCCTCGGTGTCCAGAACATGTCCACCGCCGACGGTGGGCTCGCCGTGCAGTGGGGTGACACCGGCACCGCCGACCACAACTGGGTGGTGGTGACCGACGGCAACGCGGTGCGGTTCCGCAACGTCAACAGTGGCAAGGTCCTCGGGGTGGAGAACATGTCCACCGCCGACAACGCGCGCGTCCTGCAGTGGGCCGACAACGGCACCGCCGACCACAGGTGGACCCTCGTGGACAACGGGGACGGCACCTACCGGATCCGCAACGTCAACAGCGGCAAGCTGCTGGGCATCCTGAACGGTTCGACCGCCTGGGGCGCGCAGGCCGTGCAGGACCCGGACAACGGCAGCGCGGACAACCGCTGGCGGCTCGTGCCCAACGCCTGACGGCAGGGCAGGGCCACGTCGAGGCCCGGCCTGGCTCAGTCGGCCGACCCGGCCCGCTCGAACGCGCGGGCCAACTGAGCCAGGTCGAGGCCCTCGAAGTGCCGGAGAAACCGCCGGCGTACGGCTGCCAGATGGCTCGGCCAGGACTCCTCCAGGCGGGCCAGGCCCGCGTCGGTGAGGACGGCGTTCCAGCCTCGGGCGTCCTCCTCGCACCGCTCGCGCTTGACCAGGTCCTGGTTCTCCAGCCGGATGACGGTGCGGGTCATACCGCTCAGCGAGAGGTGGCAGACCGAGGCCAGTTCGTGCATGCGCATCCGCCGGCCCGGCGCCTCGGAGAGGTTCATCAGGGCGGTGTACTCGGTGAGCGGTAACTGCCGGTCACCGGTCATGTCGGCGTCGATCGTGCGGGGCAGCACGTTCATCATCTGGCCCAGGGCGCGGACCAGGGCCTCCTCGTCGGGGCCGAGGGGTCGCGGAGGTTCGGCGCGGTGGTCGGACATCGACCCAGCATAGTTGCTTGCTTGAGCAAGTGCTCACGCTCAGTGTGATCACAGCCACGAGAGCGACATCTGCTTGACCAGTCAAGGAGTGGCTAGCGTTCCGGCGGCACACCGACAAGGACCTTCTGAAGGCGCCAGCCGTCCCGCCGCTGGCTCGGCCGTCCCGCTGGTCCTGCTGGCTCTGCCTGCCCTCGGGTCTGTCAGGAGTCCAGCCGGTCACGACGGGCGGCACCACAAGTGGTTGGCGTCCTTTGGAGCTGATGTCGTAAACGATTCAGGCGTGCCGGCGTGCTGCCGATTCGTCTACGACATCAGCTCCAAAGCGTCTTCGGTAGGTACGGCGGGCAGCCGATTCGTCTACGGGCCGGGCATGCCATGCGGATCGGGCTTGCCATGCGGGCCGGGCTTGCCGTCCATCAGGTCCAGAGGGCTTCGCGCGGGCGCGGGCGCGCGCTCAGGAGGCCCAGGCCCAAGCCGGATCCGTCGGTGGCTGCGCGGAGGGGGGCCGGACCGGTCAGAACTCCTGGTACATGACGTGCAGGCCGACCCGGCCGAGAGTGGGGTGGCGGAACGCGCCCGGCACGGTGCCGACCACCTCGAAGCCCTCCCGCCGGTACAGGTCCACCGCCGACCGGTTGCTCTCGACCACGGCGTTGAACTGCATGCCGGCGTACCCCTGGTGGCGGGCCCAGGTCAGGGCGTCGCGGCACAGCGCGGTGCCGACGCCCTGGCCCCGGGCGTCGGCGGCGACCATGAAGCTGGCGGTGGAGACGTGCGCGCCCGGCCCGGGCCGGTTGGTGCCCATTTTCGCGGTGCCGAGCACCCGCTCGCCGTCGGCCGCCACGACGGTCCGCCCGGGTGGGGCCTCCGCCCACATGCCGTATGCCGCGTCCGGGGTCATCGCCGGGTCGTAGGGGAAGGTCTCCTGCGCCCGGATCACGTCCTGGATGATCGGCCACACCTGCGACCAGTCCTGCTCGACGAACTCGCGAATCACCACCCGGCGCAGGCTACGCAGACGCGCCGGAGCGGACAACAGCGATTTCCTCGTCGAGCAGGGCCGACAGCCTGGCGTGCCGCCCCGGGTGGCTCTGCCGGGTCATGCCTCGGCTGGGCATCTCCACAGTCATGAGCAGGTACAGGTGCAGGCGGTAGAGGCCGAGCCGCCGCCGGGCGGAGTCATTCAGCAGCAGCGGCTCACCGGCAACGCTGCGATAGCCGCGCAGCAGTGGATGCTCCGGCTCGTCCTCGATCCGGCGGTAGAGCAGCGGCGAGACCAGATCCAGCAGCGGATCGCCGTACAGGCAACGCTCCCCGTCCACCAGGCCGCACAGCCGCAGTTGGCCCTCCGCGTCGGGCGCGGCAAGCACGTTGCCGTCCCAGCAGTCGAAGTGCAGCCGCGCCGGCCGGCGAACCTCGTCCAGAACGTCGGCGTGCCGTCCGACAAGCGCGTGTAGCTGGTCCGGGGTGACCGGCAGCGGGACGCCCCAGTCGGCGGCGTCGGCGAGCAGCGCGTCGAGCATCGCGGTGAACGCCGCCCGCCAGGTCGCCCCGCTGGCCCGACCGCCCTCGTAGCCGAACCGGTCGCCGCTGATCTCGTGTAGCGCGGCGAGTGCCGCCCCGAGGTCGTACCGCACCGGGCCGTCGTCCACCGGGGCACCCGATACGGCGAGGTCGGCCAGGGATCGGCCGGGCAGCAACCCGGTGACCAGCCACTCGCCGTACGCCGGGTCGGTGCCGTGGTGCAGGACCGGGGGTACGGGAACGTGCGGCACCCGCTCGGCGACCAGCCGGAAATGGCGCGCCTCGGCGGCGCACAGCCCTCGTTCGTAGCGCAGCAGACGCGTTCCGGCCGGCGGGAACACCTTCAGCACCACCCGGCGGTCGTCGTCGAGCAGAACCCACCAGACCGTCGCGTACCCGCCGCCGGTCAGCGGGCCCGCGTCGCGTACCCGGGTCGACGAACCGAACGACGCGCGGACCAGGTAGGTCACGTCGTCCGTCGTGAGGGGACGCTGCGTCGGGCTGGTGGCGGTCACGACGCGGCGTCGGCCCGGCGGGCATCGGGCGGCGAGCCGGCGGTGTCCCACCCGGGATGCGGTGCGGGGCCGGCGGTGCCGCGGCGGACCAGTTCGGCGGGGAGTACCTCGACCCGTGGCGCTGGCTCCTGCGCGCCGAGCACCAGGGACATCGCCCGGACTCCCATGTCGACAAGCGGCAGCCGCACGGTGGTCAGCGCCGGAGTCACGTCCCTGGCGATCGGCATGTCGTCGAAGCCCACCACGGAGACCTGCTGGGGCACGGCCAGCGAGCGGGCGCGCAGGGTGGCGAGCGCGCCGATGGCCATCGAGTCGTTGAGCGCCACGATCGCGGTCAGGTCGGGGTCGGCGTCGAGCAGCCGGGCGGTGGCCTCGGCGCCGCCGTCGCGGTCGAATTCGGCGTACCGGATGCGTCGCTCGGTCAGTTCGCGGCCCTGCTCGCCGAGGGCCTGCCGGAGCCCCGCGAGCCGGTCGGTGGTGGTGGTGAGGATGCGGGGGCCGGCGACCACGCCTATCGCCCGGTGGCCCAACTCGCACAGTTCCCGGCCGGCCAGGTAGCCGCCGGCCCGGTTGTCGGGCATCACCGCGTCGCCGAAGTGCTCGTGCCGGCCGATCACCACGACCCGCCCGCCGGTGGCCTCGTACGCGGCGAGCTTCTCGTTGAGGTGTCGGGTGAAGGCGTCGTCGTGGTAGCCGGAGCCGGCCAGGATCAGCGCCGCCACCTGGTGGCCGCGCAGCAGCTCCACGTACTCCAGCTCGCGGTCCGGGTCGCGGTAGCTGTTGCAGATCATCAGCAGCCGGCCCTGGTCGGTGGCGACCCGTTGCAGCCCGCGGGTGATCTCGGCGAAGTACGGGTCGGAGACGTCGTGCACGATCACGCCTACCGCGCTGCGGTGCGATCGGGCCAGCAGTTGGGCGTGGGCGTTCGGCACGTACTGCAACTCGGCGACGGCGGCGAGCACCCGTTCGCGCAGTTCGTCGGTGACCGGCTTGCTGCTGCCGTTGATCACGCGGGAGGCGGTGGCGGGTGAGACGCCTGCGCGTCGTGCCACGTCGGACAGGGTCGCCATGGCCGCCCTCTCGGTGTGTCGCCGGCGGTCCGCCGTGCCGGTCAGCGTCACGGTACCGCAGTGAAAGCCCTTTCCCGCCGGGAGGCCCTGAGGGTGTGACGTGGATCGAGGAAAGGCCTTGCCTGGCGTGGGAGGCCCGCCTACGCTCGCGGGAAAGCGTTTGCCTGACCCGCCGCCCGGCCCGATCCATGGTTGCCGTGCCGGCCTCAGAGGAGGTTCCGCGTGACCATGACCCGCAGGTCGATCGGCATCATCGTCAACGGCGTGACCGGCAGAATGGGCTACCGCCAGCACCTCGTCCGGTCGTTGCTGGCGATCCGTGCGGCCGGCGGCGTGCCCATGGCCGACGGCACGACCATCTGGCCCGAGCCCGTCCTGGTCGGCCGCAACGAGACCAAGCTCCGGGAGCTCGCCGAGCGGCACGGCCTGACCGACTGGACCACCGACCTGACCTCCGCGCTGGCCCGCGACGACGTCGAGATCTACTTCGACGCGCAGGTCACCCAGCAGCGGGAGAAGGCGATCCGGCAGGCCATCGAGGCCGGCAAGCACATCTACACCGAGAAGCCCCTCGCCGAGGACACCGCCGCCGCGCTCGACCTCGCCCGGGCCGCCGACGCGGCAGGGGTCCGCACCGGCGTCGTACAGGACAAGCTCTTCCTGCCCGGCCTGCGCAAACTCAAGCGGCTCGTCGACGGCGGCTTCTTCGGCCGGATCCTCTCGGTGCGCGGCGAGTTCGGCTACTGGGTCTTCGAAGGCGACTGGCAGCCGGCCCAACGTCCCTCGTGGAACTACCGGGCCGAGGACGGCGGCGGCATCGTCGTCGACATGTTTCCGCACTGGCACTACGTGCTGGAGGAGCTGTTCGGGCGGGTGAACGCCGTCTCCTGCGTCACCGCCACCCACGTGCCGGAGCGGGTCGACGAGGACGGCCGTGCCTACCCGGCCACCGCCGACGACGCCGCGTACGCCGTCTTCGAGCTGGACGGCGGGGTGATCGCGCAGCTCAACTCGTCCTGGGCGGTTCGGGTGTACCGCGACGAGCTTGTGGAGTTCCAGGTCGACGGCACCGAGGGCAGCGCGGTGGCGGGGCTGCGACGCTGCCGGGTGCAGCACCGGGCGGTCACGCCGAAGCCGGTGTGGAATCCGGACCTCCCGGTCACCGAGGACTTTCGGGCACAGTGGGCCGAGGTGCCCGACAACGAGGAGTTCGACAACGGGTTCAAGGTGCAGTGGGAGGCGTTCCTGCGGCACGTCGTGGCCGGCGAGCCGTTCCGGTGGGACTTCCTCGCCGGCGCACGCGGTGTGCAGCTCGCCGAGCTGGGGCTGCGCGCGGCCCGCGAGGGCGTCCGCGTCGAGGTGCCGGAGCTGCGCTCGTGACCGCACCCGATGTGGTGCTGCCCGGTGGTCGGCGGCACCGGCTCGCCGGGGGGAGCGGCTTCGCCCGCCCGACCACGCCTGCCACCAGCCGGATCGCGTACGCCGCCGCGCACGTGGTGGCCGATCCGGGCGCGGAGAACGTGCCCGGCGCTCTGGCGGCGGTGGACTGGGACACCACACTCGCGTTCCGGCGGCACCTGTGGTCGTACGGGCTGGGGGTCGCCGAGGCGATGGACACCGCCCAGCGGGGGATGGGGCTTGACTATCCGGCGACCCGTGAGCTGATCCGGCGCAGCGCCGCCGAGGCGCGCGCGGTGGGCGGGCGGATCGTCGCAGGTGTCGGCACCGACCAGCTGCCGGCCGGCCCGGCCACGCTCGCCGAGGTGACCGCCGCGTACATCGAGCAGCTCGGCGACGTCCGCGCGGCCGGCGCCCGGCCGGTGCTGATGTGCAGCCGGCACCTGGCCGCCGCCGCCCGCGGCCCGGAGGACTACCTGCGGGTGTACGACGAGCTGCTGACCGCCGCCGACGAACCGGTGGTGCTGCACTGGCTGGGCCCGATGTTCGACCCGGCGTTGACCGGCTACTGGGGTGCGGCCGACCTGGACCTGGCCGCCGACACGGTCGTCGAGCTGATCAAGGCACACAAGTCGACTGTGGACGGCATCAAGGTGTCGCTGCTGGACGCCGGCCGGGAGGTCGCGCTGCGTCGCCGGCTACCGGCGGGGGTACGCCTCTACACCGGCGACGACTTCCACTACCCGGAGCTGATCCGGGGTGACGAGGTGGGCCACTCCGACGCGCTGCTCGGGGTGTTCGCGGCCATCGCACCTGCCGCCGCCGCCGCGCTGGCGGCCCTCGATCGTGGCGACCTGGCGGCGTACGACGAGATCTTCGCGCCGACCGTGCCGCTGGCAAGGCACCTGTTCGCGGCCCCGACCTGGCACTACAAGACGGGCATCGTGTTCCTGGCCTGGCTTTCCGGGCACCAGGACCACTTCACGATGGTCGGCGGTGCGCAGTCCGGCCGGTCCCCGGAGCACCTGGCCACCCTGCTCACCCTTGCCGACGCGGCGGGGCTGCTGCCCGACGCCGACCTGGCCGCCGCCCGGGCACGGGCTTTCTTCACCGTGGCAGGTATCGCCCAATGAGCCTGGAGCGCTTCTCGTTCAATCAGGCGACCGCCCAGCGGTGGCCGCTGCCCGACGTGGTGGCCGGTTGCGTGGCGGCCGGTGTGCCGGGGATCGGGTTGTGGCGGGAGCCGGTCGCGGAGTACGGGCTGGCCCGCTCGGTAAAGCTGGTCCGCGACGCCGGCCTCGCGGTCACCTCGCTGTGTCGGGGTGGGTTCTTCTCGGCCGACGACTGGCGCTCGGAGAACCTGCGGGCCATCGAGGAGGCGGCCGCGCTGGGTGCGCCCGAGCTGGTGCTGGTCTCCGGTGGGCTGCCGCCGGGCAGCCGCGACATCGACGGCGCGCGGCGTCGGGTGGCCGACGCGATCGGTGAGTTGGCGCCGCACGCGGCGGCGGCAGGTGTGCGGCTGGCGATCGAGCCGCTGCACCCGATGTTCGCCGCCGACCGTTGCGTCATCGCGACCCTCGGGCAGGCGCTGGACATCGCCGAGCGGTTCGACCCGGCCGTGGTCGGCGTGGTCGTGGACGCGTACCACGTGTGGTGGGACGACACCGTGTACGCGCAGATCGCGCGTGCCGGCCCGCGGATCGCCGCGTTCCAGGTCTGCGACTGGGTGACGCCGCTGCCGGAGGGGGTGCTGCTCGGTCGGGCGCTGCCCGGCGACGGCTGCATCGAGTTGCGTCGGCTGCGCGAGGCGGTGGACGCGGCAGGCTATGTCGGCCCGATCGAGGTGGAGGTCTTCTCCGCCGAGGTCTGGGCGCGGCCGGGCGCGGAGGTGTTGGACGCGGCCATCACGGGCTACCTACGCCACGTCGCCTGACGTGGCCCGACCGTGCGAGCGCCTAGCGCTGCCAGGCGTCCAGAGTCCGTACGCCGTCGCGTACCGCCCGGTCCAGGGTGGCCGGGTTGCCGCTGGTGCCCTCCCAACCCTGGTCGTCGAACACCGTCGCCGCGTTGCCGACGCGCGCCACAGCGATCTGGCTGGAGGCGGTGCCGCCGGTGCGTTCTCCGTTCAGGCTCGTCGCGGCCCACGTCCGGGTCAGCAGCAGGGCGTCGTCGCCGACTCCGGGCAACGCGCGGCTCTCGACAGTGACCGGGTTGTCGCCCTGCTGATAGGTCGGGCACGCCAGCACGGCGCTGCGAACTCGCCCCAGGTAGTCCGAGGCGCCGTCGCCGTCGAAGGTGAAGATGGTCTGGTGGATCATGCCCTGCGGCACGTTCGTGGGTGGCTCGTCGGGCTTCTTGTAGGTGACTGTCATCGCGGCGCTCGCGGTCACCTGCCGGCCGCCGGTGCCGAACTCGTTGGCGCACAACTTCGGTAGGGCGTTGGTCACGGGTGTCACCTGCCGGGGCGACTTGCGCAACTCGGGGGGCAGCTCGAAGAAGGCCGATGTGGGAATGGTCGTCTGCCGGGCGCTTGTCGTCGGCGACGGCTGACCGGCAGGGCTCGTCGAGGTCGCCACGGCCGTCGGCGTCGGCGTGGACGACGCCGCGCCGGTCGAGGGCTCACCGTCGGTGCAGGCCGAGCCCACGGTGACGGTGCCGATCAGCGGCAGGATCAGCGCGAGGACCCTCGTCGTCCGGTTGGTCGGTGGTGTGTACCGGCTCATGGCTATACCCCCATCTCCCCACCAGCAGTTTCCGCCGGCAGGTCCGCCGAAACGCGTACGGCCGCACCGACACGCCGCGACAGGTCATGGACGGCTGACGGTCAGTGGTCGGTGGCGACGACCGCGGCGACCAACAGCAGGACGCCCACTGCGATCTCTGCACACAGGACACCCAGGAAGAGCTTCGGGTGGTCGACGAACAGGCGAAGCATGCGCAACGGTCCCGGGAGCGTCTGGCCCGCGCGTAGTCGCCGAGCGGCCCATATCCGCAGGGCGGTGTTCGCGAGGGCGAAGGCGAGAGCGAGAACGCCGAGAACGCCGAACGGAGTCTGCGACGACGCGTCTGTGGAGCTGCTGACGGCGGTGGGGAGCACGGGGTAGACCGTCGCACGGCAGCGCGACGCTGTAAAGGATCATCGGATGTCTCGATGGACGGTGTCCGTGGCCGAAGGGCATCCCGTCGATGGAAAAAAGTGCAGAATGATCTCCGCTCCGCAGGGGAGCGTGTGAAAGGAGCCTCGTGACCAACAGCACGAGCAGAGTCAGGCTGCGACGATTGGCGATACCGACGTTGGTCGTCGCCCTGATCACCGGCACAACCGGTGGCGCGGCGTCGGCAGCCCCCGGGAAGCAGGCGGCCGACAGCCGCGCGGGTTACTTCTCCACCGGGTCCGACCGGAAGGTCACCCTGACCGACGGCGCCGACCGTCGCCCGAACGGCAACCACGCGGCCAGCCCGAAGGTCGCCGTGGACGCGAACGGTTCCGGCGTGTACGTCGTCGAGTTGGCCGAGGAGCCGCTGACCAGGTACGCCGGTGGTGTGTCCGGTCTGACGCGGACACGTCCGGAGCCGGGCGCCCGACTGGACGTGACGTCGACGCCGTCGCAGGCGTACCGCCGACACCTCGACGCGCAGCGGGCCGCCGTCGCCAGCAAGGCCGGGGTCGAGGTCAGGGCGGCTTACGGCACGGTCTTCAACGGGTTCTCGGCGCGGTTGACCGCCCAGCAGGCTGCCGCGTTGCGGGCGGACAAGCGGGTCCGCGCCGTCACTGCCGCACAAGCGCTCGGTAATGAGACAACGTTGCCACGCGCGACCGATCCGACCGCTGCCACCCCCACCGGGGCTGCGGAGGCCGATCCGTCGACGCCAGCCACCGCTGCGGACCGCCCCGAGCCCGACAAGCCCGAGAAGCCCGGTAAGCCAGGGAAGCCCGGTAAGCCAGGGAAGCCGGGCAAGCCGGGTCCCGGCACCGGCTCGGGCATGGTGATCGGTGTTCTGGACACCGGCATCTGGCCGGAGAGCGCGTCGTTCGCCAAGAAGATGCCCGCCCCGGCGGGCTGGCACGGCACCTGCCAGACCGGTGTCGCCTTCGTGGCCGAACACTGCAACGGCAAGATCGTCGGCGCCCGGTACTTCGCCGACTCGTGGCTCGCCTACGGCGGCTCGGTGCCCGAGGGTGAGGTGCTGTCCCCGCGCGACATGGCGGGGCACGGCACCCACACCGCCTCCACCGCGGCAGGTCTGTCGTTGCCGGACGTCACGATCGACGGCCGCCGCTTCGGTCCCGTCTCCGGGACCGCACCGGACGCCCAGATCGCCGTCTACAAGGTGCTCTGGGGTGGCGCGGGCTTCGACGCCGACATCATCGCCGGCATCGACGCGGCCGTCGCCGACGGGGTGAACGTCATCAACTTCTCGATCGGCAGCGACCTCGGCGACTGGGAGGCCAACACCCCGATCGGTGTCGCGTTCCTCAACGCCTCGCTGGCCGGGGTGTTCGTGGCGGCGTCGGCGGGCAACACCGGCATCGTGAGCGGGGCCATCAGCAACGCGGCGCCCTGGGTGACCACGGTCGGCGCGGCGGTGACGAAACTCGACGAGGCGACTGTCACGTTGGGTGACGGCACGAAGCTCGTCGGCGGCTCACTGGACGCTCTGCCCGGCGGCAACGCACGGTCGATCGTCTTCGGCGAACAGGCCGGGTCCCTGGAGCAGGGGTCGGCGTACTGCGAACCGGGAAGCCTGGACCCTGCCAAGATCAAGGGCAGGGTGGTCGCCTGCGCGCTGTACAACCCGTTCAACTCCGCCGCCGAGGTCAAGGCGAAGGGCGGGGCGGCGATGGTGTCGTTCGACCCGGTCGGCAACTACCGGATCAACTCGATCTACAACTTCCCGGTGGTCTACCTGCCGACCGAGAAGCAGGCCGGCACGTTGTTCACCTATCTGATGCGCCACCCCACCGACGCGAAGGTGTCTCTGCGCAGCGGCGGTGACGGCTCCAGCGTCCCGGGCATACCCAGCGTCGCGGACTTCTCGTCCACCGGCCCGAACAAGGTGGCCACCGGCGTCTTCAAGCCGGACCTGGTCGCGCCGGGCTCGAACATCATCGCCGCGGTCTCCCCGGCCGGCAACTTCGGGCGCAACTACGACGCGTACTCGGGCACCTCGATGGCCTCGCCCTACGTGGCCGGCGCGGCGGCGATCCTGCGTGCCACGCATCCGACCTGGTCACCCGCTACGGTCGCCTCGGCGTTGCGGACCACGGCCACCGACACCGTCGGCACCAGCAGCCCTCTGGACCAGGGCAGCGGCTTCATCAACCTGGCCAAGGCCACCGACCCCGGCCTGGTCATCCAGCCGTCGGCGGCGGACCTGGTCACGTTCAGCGAGACAGCCCAGCCCGACGGCAAGGAACTCAACCTGCCGGCCATCTCGTTGCGCGAGTACGACGGCACCCGCCCGGTGACGATCACCCGCACCCTGACCAACGTGGGCAAGGAGCGGGAAACCTACCGTTCGTCGGTGTCCGGCCTGGACAACATGAAGGTCAGCGTGACGCCGGCATCGGTGACGCTGGAGCCGGGCAAGTCCGCCACGGTGACCATCACCGTGCGCCGGGGCAACGCGCCCTGGGACCGGTACGTGACCGGTTCGATCACCTGGCGCGGCAAGTCCCACAGTGCCCGCATCCCGGTCGCCGCCCGACCGTGGGGAATCAGCCCCCGGCCCTACGCCGACGACGGTGAGGAGTACGGCCGGATGGTCAACGGCGCGTTCGGCGCCCTCCAGCCGGGCTTCACGGGGCCACTCGCCGGCCGCAGCACCGGCTACACGCCGATGGTGCGGACGGCGTACTCGATGCCGGCCGGCGTCGACGGCGGGGTGTTCGACCCGAACGCCACCGGCGTGAAGAAGGTCGACTTCACCGTGCCGGCGAACACCGCCGGCATCGTCATCGAGGTCAACACCGACAACCCGAACGCGAACCTGGATCTCTACCTGTACAAGGGTGACACCCTGATCCACCGCAGTGACAGATCCTGGACCAGCGAGGAGCAGGCGTACAAGTTCCTGCCCGAGCCGGGGCGCTACACCGCGTACGTGTTCGCCCAGGTGCCCGGTGGCCCGGTCGTCAACTTCGAACTGGGCCACGCCATCATCGGTCGTAACGCCACGTACTCGGCCGCCACGCTGACCGTCCCTCGCACGGCGGAGCGCGGCATGTCGACCAACTTCACTCTGAAGCCGAACACGTCGCTGCCGGAGGGCGACGTGTGGGGCTACACCGAGTGGAGCACGAACGGCACGGTCATCCCCGGAAACCTCGTCTACACGCGGCGAGACGCCTGGGAGTAACAGGTACCGACCGGTGGGGTGGTGCGTCCCGGACGCACCACCCCACCGGGGTGTCATCTCGTCAGCCCAGCGGCTGTGCCGACCGGCCGCCGTCGGTGGCCACGCCCGCACCCTTGGGCACGGTGATCGGTGCGGTGACGATGCGGCTGGGCAGCACCGGGGCGTCCCGGCCGGTGCCCCGTCGGCCGTCGCCGCCGCCCGTCTGCTCGTGGTAGTCCTGCTCCACGTTCACCGACCAGACGTCGTGCGTACTGCCTGTGGCGATGTTGTCGGCAGTGAGCATCGCGGTCAGCATCGAGTGGTCCTGGTTGTTGTAACGGTGCATGCCGTTGCGCCCCACCGGGTGCACGTTCGGCACCGCCTCGGCCAGCCACCCCCGGATCACGTCCACGTTGTGCTGGTAGCGCTCGTCGTACACCGGATAGGCCTTCGGCATCCGCACCACGTGACCGGCCTCCACCACACCGGACCGGACCAACCCCAACCGCTCCAGCTCCGCGGTGGCCAACGCCACGAGGTCGGCGTCCGGGGTACGCCACATCTCGTCGCCCTCGAACACGAAGTACTCCAGGCCGAGGCAGGTCCGGCCGTCCTTGACCAGGTACGGCGACCAGGAGCCGAAGTTCTGGATCCGGCCCACCCGCACCGCCGGGTCGTGCACGTAGATCCAGTTGTCAGGGAACGAGAACTCCGCCGGCACTACGAGGGCGACGGTCAGAAAGTCGCGGTAGTGCAGGTCGGCGGCGCAGGCCAGCACCTCCGGCGGCGCGGGCGGGCGCAGGGCTGCCACCAGCTCCGAGATCGGCATGGACGAGATCACGTCGTCGGCCGGCTCGGTGCGCTGACCCCCGGCACCGTTGACGGTCACACTTATCGCCCGCCGGCGTTGCGGGTCGCGGTGCACGGCGGTCACCCACGTGCCGGTCGAGAGGTGCCCGCCGCGCTGGCGGACCTGCTCGGCGCAGCGCTCCCACATCATCCCCGGCCCGAGCTTCGGATACTGGAATTCCTCGATCAGGCTTGTCACGTCGGTGCGCCGCCGCCGGGGCAGCAGCGCATTGCGGATCGCCGTGGCCAGCGACAGGTTCTTGATCCGCTGCGCGGCCCAGTCGGCCTGCAACCGGTCCGCCGGCATCCCCCAGACCTTCTCGGTGTACGTCTTGAAGAAGATCGAATACAGCCGCCAGCCGAACCGGGCCGACACCCAGCCCTCGAAGTGTGACTGGTCGCGCGGTGGGCGCAGCCGTGCCCGGGCGTACGAGCCCAGGCAGCGGACGGCCTCCGGCAGCCCCAGGTTGCGCAGCGCGTTCGTGGCGCTGAGCGGGTAGTTGAACAGTGCGCCCCGGTAGAAGATGCGGCTCATCCGGGGCCGGGTCAGGAAGTCCTCGTCCGGCAGGATCTCGTGCCAGAACGCCTCCACCCTCGGCACCTTCGTGAAGAACCGGTGCCCGCCGATGTCGAACCGCCACCCGTCGCGCTCCACGGTCCGGCTGATCCCGCCGACCACCTCGTCGGCCTCGAAGACCCGGACCGGCTGGCCGTGCCGCAGCAACTCGTACGCCGCCGTGAGCCCCGCCGGCCCCGCACCGATGACCACCGTGCCGTGCTGCTCGCTCATGCCGCCGTACTCCCTGTTCACTGCCGTGGTTGAGGCGCGACGCCTACCCGTTCCGCGGCAGATGTCACCTTCACGACCCGGCGGTCCTGAGTTTCGACTCCGTCCGGGCGCGCTGGGGCGTACAACAGGAAGGGCGAACCCCCGCGCGGCGGGTGGGCCGGTCGGACCGGGGGAGCGGGGCGGATGCACCGGTGGCGAGACGGCCGGCGGCGCGCGGCGGCAATGACCGCGCGCGTGGCCGGCGCGGCCCACGCCGGCGTGCGCGTGGCCCGCCGGGTGCCGGCGCCCTGGCCGTACGTGATCGGGCTGTTCGTCGGCGCGAAGGTGCTGCTGACCCTGCTCGGGCTGCTGATCCTGCACGCCTGGGACGGCATCCCCGGAGCGCCGCCGCCCGACGAGACGTTGATGTGGACGCAGCAGCGGGAGATCTCCGGCCACCGGTGGATCTCGTTCTGGTTCGCCTGGGACGCGCTGCTCTACCTGCGGCTCAGCGAGCTGCCGCTGACCGGACGACCGTGGAACGACTTCGGGTTTCCGCTGCTGTACCCGTTCCTGGCCCGACCGGTCGGCGCGCTGCTCGGTGGCGACAACGCCCTGGCCCTGCTGTTGATCAGCAACGTCGCGTTCCTGCTGGCCCTCTGGTACGGCTACCGGCTGGCCGAGGTGCTGCTCGGCGGCGCGGACGCGGCCCGCCGGTTCACCAGATATCTGGTGCTGCTGCCGACCGCGTTCCTGTTCCAGGCGGCGCTCACCGAGTCGCTGTTCGTCTGCCTCGCGTTGGCCGCGTTCTACTACGCCGAGGGGCGGCGGTGGCTGCTGGTCGGCGTGCTCGGCTACTTCCTGGCGATGAGTCGGTCGGTAGGTCTGCTTGTCGCGCTGCCGCTGGCCCTGGTGCTGCTGCGCCAACACGACTGGCGGCTCGGCCCCCGCGCGCTGCTCGGCTACCTGCGGATCGGCTGGCCGCTGTTGCTGCTGCCCGCCGGCTGGTTCACCTTCATGGCGTTCTGCCGGTGGCGCGGCGGGGACTGGTTCGCCTACCAGCATGCCCAGCAGACCGGCTGGGGCATCGAGGTGCAGAATCCGGTGCCGGTGCTGCTGGGCGGGCTGGCGGGGGAGCCGCGCGACGCCGCCCGGGTCGCCTTCGCCGTGGCAGTGCTGGCCGTCCTGGCCGCCGGGTTCCGCCGCCGGGAGGTGGCGTACGTGGTCTACGGAGTCCTCATGGTGCTCGTGCCGTTGTCGATGGGGCCGCCGGTCTACAAGAGCCTGCTGCGCTACCTGCTTGCGGTGTTTCCCGTCGCCCTGGTGCTGGCGCGGTGGGCGCGCCGGGCCACCGTCGACGTGTGGTTGACCGCGACCCTCGCCGTGGTGCAGGGCGCGCTGTTCGCGCTCTGGCTCAGCTACTGGACCCACATGATCATCTGACAAGCCGCCGCCCCGCAGGTGCCCCCGTCGCGCCGCCGCCTCGCCGCCCCGCCGCTGCCCCGCCGCCGATGTGTCGTCATGATCCGCGCAGTTTCGGGGAAGTTGTCGCCTCCTCGCGTCCCGAGGCAGCAGTTTCCGGGAAATTGCTGCGATCTTGCCGGCTCTTCTTGGCGTGGCCCGGCGTGTCCGGGCGGTGGGGCTGTGCGAGTCTGCTTGCCCGTTGTTGCGAGCGGGACCGGACCGCCGTCCTCGTGTCGGCTCGCGCTTCGGGCCCGGCTGGAGAAGATGGAGGCCCGGTGTTCGCCCTGCCGCTTACCGACGAGGTCGAGCTGCGCCCGCTGGACCCGTGGCGGGCCGAGGAGTTCCTCGCCAACCTCGACCGGTCGCGGGAGCACATCCGGCCCTGGGTGTCGCCGTCGTTCGTCGCCACCGACCTGCCGTCGGCCCGCGCGGTGTTGCAGCGGTACGCGGACCGCTGGGCCAGTGACAGCGGAGGCATCTGGGGGCTGTGGTGGCGCGGGAGGCTGGCCGGCGGGGTCATGTTCGTGTCGTTCGACGTCACGCTGGGTGTCTGCGAGGTCGGCTGCTGGCTGGAGCCGGCGGCGCAGGGGCGGGGAATGATGGCCCCCGCGATCCGCCGGATCGTCGACTGGGCGGTACGCGAGCGTGGCATTCATCGCGTCGAGTGGCGGACCAACGCCGACAACGTCCGCAGCATCGCTCTGGCTCGCCGGCTCGGTCTGCGCCACGACGGCACATTGCGACAGGTCTACCCGAGCCCGAGCGGGCGCATCGACCTCCAGATCTGGTCGGTGCTGGCCGACGAGTGGCTGGCCCGGCAACCGGACCCCGAGTCGACAGTCCACTGACGACTGCGGAATTCTGTCGTACCCGCGCGGCACCATGCATCCATGGCCGTCCCCGCGCTCACCCCCCACCCCGACCCGCCGCGTTCCGTGCCGCTGCGTGAGGCGCGCACGCGGTTCAGCCAACTCGTCGCGCTTGCCGAGCTGACCGACGCGGTCACAGTCGTCACCCGCGACGGTGATCCCCGCCCGGTCGCCGCGATCGTCCCCGCCGTGGCCGCCCGCAGCGGCGCACAGGCCCGCGCCGACGCCGGTCGGCTCGCCGAGGTTACGGCAGGCTGGGCCCGCCGTCTCGACGAGCAGCATCGCCGCAGCAGCCAACGGCACGCCGCCGAGTTGGGCGCGGTCCGCGCCGCGCTAACCGAGGTGTGGGCCGAGCTGGATCGCCGCGTCACGCCGGGCAGCGATCCGGCGCTCGCCCGGCTCCGCGCCGCGCACGCCGATCTGCTGACCGGCTGATCGGCCGCCGATCCGCTGACCGACTGGTCGGCCGCCGTGAGCCTCAACTGGTGGCCGGGTAGGCGTTTGTCTCGGCAGCCTTGACCGCCACCCAGACCCGCTGGCCGGGGATCAGCCGCAGTTGGGCGGCGGCGGCAGGCGTGACGTCCGCGGCCACCCCGATCGGCCCGTCGACCTGCACCCGCACGTTGTCGCCGTGGCGCTGGACACCGGCCACCGTCCCCTCCCACGTGTTGCGCGGGCTGCCCTCCGGCCGGGTCGGGTGCAGGGCCACCGCGGCCGGGCGGAACGCCACGAAGGCCTCGCCGTCCAGTCGGTCGGCGACGGTGAGGGTCAGCTCCGGGGCGACCCGCACCCCGTGCCCCTCGGCCCGACCCCGATAGAGGTTGAGCCCGACCAATCGGGCCACATAGTCGGTGCGCGGGCGGGCGGTGACGCTCGGCCCGTCCCCCTCCTGCACCACCCGGCCGCCCTCCACGATGACCAGGCGGTCGGCCAGGGCCAACGCGTCCAGCGGGTCGTGGGTGACAAGCACCGTCGCGCCCGGGTGCGCCGACAGGTGCCGGTGCAGCTCCGCGCGGGTGTCCAGCCGGGTGCGCGCGTCCAGTGCGGCGAGCGGCTCGTCCAGCAGCAGCAGCGACGGTGCCACGGCAAGCGCGCGTGCCAGTGCGACCCGCTGCGCCTGACCGCCGGAGAGCTGCCGGGGCCGGCGGTGCTCCTGCCCGGTCAGGCCCACCCGGCCGAGCCAGTCGCGGGCCGTGGCGCGGGCGGCCCGCCGGTCGACGCCGTGCCGACGCGGCCCGAACGCCACGTTGTCGAGCGCGCTGAGGTGTGGAAAGAGCAGGTAGTCCTGGAAGACCACGCCTACCGGCCGGCGTTCGGTGGGCACCCAGCCCCGTGTCGCCGGGCGGTCCAGGTCGATGCCGTCGAGGGTGACGTACCCGTCGGTGAGTGGGCGCAGCCCGGCCAGGGCGCGTAGCGCGGTGGTCTTGCCGGCGCCGTTCGGGCCGAGCAGCGCGACGACCTCGCCGGGCGCGACCCGCAGTGGCACGTCGAGGCGGAAGGCGCCCCGGTCGACGACGAGCCGGGCGTCGAGCAGCGGAGGGGTCACGCGCTTGTCATCCAGCGGTCCCGCAACGCGACAAGGATCCCCACAGACACGATGAGCAGCACCAGACTGAGCACGATCGCGGACTCCAGGTCGGTCTCCAACGCCAGATAGACGGCGAGCGGCATGGTCTGCGTCCGGCCGGGATAGTTGCCGGCGAAGGTGATGGTGGCGCCGAACTCGCCGAGCGCCCGCGCCCAGCACAACACCGCGCCAGCGGCCAGCCCCGGTGCCACGAGCGGCAGCGTGACGTGGGTGAACGTGGTCCATCGGCTGGCGCCGAGCGTCGCGGCGGCCTCCTCGTAACGATGGTCGGCGGCGCGTAGCGCACCCTCCACGGCGATGACCAGGAACGGCATGGCGACGAACGACTCGGCCAGCACGACACCCGTCGTCGTGAACGGCAGGCTGATGCCGAATGTGGCGTCGAGCCAGCCCCCGAGCAGCCCGCGCCGGCCGAAGACCAGCAGCAGCGCCACGCCACCGACCACCGGCGGCAGCACCAGAGGCACGGTGACAAGCGCCCGGACCAGCCGGCGGCCGGGGAACTCGACCCGGGCCAGCAGCCAGGCCAACGGCACCCCGAGCAGCAGGCAGAGCAACGTGGCGAGGGTGGCGGTCTGCACCGACAGCCGCAACGCGGTCAACGCGCCCGGCTCGGTGAGCCGCTGCGGCAGGGTCGTCCACGGTGCCCGGATCACCAACCCGGCCAGCGGCAGGACGAGGAACAGCAGGCCCAGCCCGGCCGGGATCAGCAGCGCCGCAGGCACCCGCCCTCGGCGGCGCGGCGCGGCGACGGTGTGGACCCGGGTCACGGAGCCTGGAACCCCGCCTCGGCGAGGACCGCCTGCGCCGGCGCCGAGCGGACGTACGCGACGAAGGCCCGCGCGCCGGTGAGGTTCGGCGCGGCCTTCAGCGCGACGATCGGGTAGTCGTTCACCGCCCGCGCCGACTCGGGAAACTCCACGCCTGTCACGTCCGCGCTCGCAGCCCGCGCGTCCGTGCGGTAGACAAGTGCCGCGTCGACCTCGCCGAGCTTCACCTTGGCCAGCGCGCCCTTGACGTCCTGCTCAAGGGTGACCGGCGTCAGCTTCACCCCGGAGGCGTCCAGGGCGGTGCGGGCCGCCGCGCCGCAGGGCACCTGCTCGGCGCAGATCGCCACCTTCACACCCGGGCGGGTCAGGTCGGCCAGCCCGGTCACCCCCTTCGGATTGCCGGCGGGCACCGCGATCACCAGTTGGTTGCGGGCGAAGATGACAGGTGTGCCGTCGGCGTTGCCGGCCTCGGTCACCGTCGTCATGTTCTTCGGGGCGGCCGAGGCGAAGACGTCCGCCGGTGCGCCCTGGTTGATCTGGTTGGCCAGGGCGGAGCTGCCGGCGACGTTGAGGGTCACTGTGCTGCCCGGATTGGCGGCCTCGAAATCCTTGCCGATCCGGGTGAACGACTCGGTCAGCGAGGCGGCGGCGAACACCGTCACCGCGCCGGTGACCCGGCCGTCCGTGGCAGCGCCCGGTGCGGGGTCGTCGCCTCCGCCGCAGCCGGCAACCGCCAGTACGGCAACCGCCACCAGGCCGGCCATCGCCGCGCGCATCGTCCGTACGCTCATCCGCCCGACCGTCCCCGCACCGGCGTGGGTGCTGCCCGCTCCACCACCACAGTTGTCGACTTGATCACCGCGACGGCCACCGAACCGACCCGCAGGCCAAGCTCGTCGACAGCCTCCCGGCTCATCAGCGACACGATCCGGAACGGGCCGGCCTGGATGTCGACCTGGGCCATCACCGTGTCCTTGCGGACGTCGACGACGATGCCGCGCAGCCGGTTGCGGGCGGAGGAGAGCTCGGCGCCCGCGTCCGGATCGGCGGCCTGGGCGCGGGCGAAGGCGGCGAGGTCGACGCCGTCGATGACCCGATGGCCGTGCTCGTCGCGCCCGGCGGGCAGCCGCCCCGCGTCCACCCAGCGGCGGATCGTGTCGGCGCTGACGCCGAGCAGGTCAGCCGCCTCGCCGATCCGGAACATCGTCACCGGCTCACCCTAGCGCCCGCATCTGCGAGCACGGAAGGCCCTACCCGCCGGCATCCGCGCGAAGATCCGGGCATCCAGGCCAGCAACTGCCGCATCAAGCCGGGTGTGGCGGAGGGAAGGCGGTCAGGGGCGGCGGGGGTGGCCCTTGAGGTGCCGGCCCAGTTCGCGGGCGATCTCCCGGTTGGCGTCCCGCTCGGCGAGCGTCTGCCGCTTGTCGTAGGAGCGCTTGCCCTTGGCCAGGGCCAGTTCGACCTTGGCGTAGCCGTTCTCGAAGTACATCGACAGCGGGACCATCGTCACCCCGCCCTCGCGTACCTTGTCGAGGATCCGGTCGATCTCGGCGCGGTGCAGCAGCAGCTTGCGGTTGCGGCGGGGGGCGTGGTTGGTCCATGTGCCGTAGGCGTACTCGGCGATGTGCAGGCCGTACAGCATGATCTCGCCGTCGCGTTCGTGTGCGAACGCGTCCACGAGCGAGGCCCGCCCCTCGCGCAGCGACTTCACCTCGGTGCCGACAAGCACGATGCCCGCCTCGTACGTGCGGAGCACGGTGTACTCGTGTCGAGCCTTCTTGTTGGAGGCGATCAGTCGGCGTTGCGGCTGCTGGGACCTGCTCACGCGGCGACGATATCCGGCCGGGTCATTCGCTGCGCGCTCGGCCGGCGCGCAGGCGGTGGGCCAGGTCCCGTACGGCCTCGGCGAACGCCTCCTGCGACTCGCAGGGCAGGTGCGCGAGGATCGGCGGCGGCGCGCTGTCGCTGGGCGGCGGCACCACGCCCTGCGGGTCCTTCAACCGGCGGTCGACGGTCGCCGACGGGCCGGTCAACGTCTCGGTGTCACCCGGGCGGTGCGCGGCGAAGATCCAACCGCCGATCGGGTCGGTGTCGCGCCACAGGTTCAGCCAGCGCCAGCCGACCCGCTGGCCGATCTCGTGCAGCACCTCGTCGTCGACGTACGCGGGGAACAGCGGCGAGTACAGCCGTCGCAGCGGGGACCCGTAGGTCAGCAGACCGACCCGTTCGGTGATCCGGTGCGGCAGTTGCAGCACCGTGGCGGCGAGCAGCACCGAGCCGTGACTGTGCCCGGCCAGCAGCACCCCGTTGCCCTGGTCCACGAGGTAGGTGATTCGTTTGGTCAGTTCCGGCACGGCCCGCTCGGCATAGCAGGGTGGGGCGAACGGATGCGCCGCCCGGGGCCAGAAGGTCCCCAGGTCCCACAGCACGCCCACGTACCGGCGGAACGGCGCCGTGCGGTAGGCGAAGATGCCACCGAGGACCAGCCCGACGATGATGGCGGCGATGAGGTAGCTGCCCAGCCCGACCATGAAGTCGACAAGGCCGGCGGGCACCCCGATGTAGCGTTCCAGCACGTCGTCGGGGTGGAGTTGGAACAGGCCCAGCAGGCTCGTCGCCAGACCCAGCGCGGCCAGGGCGGCGTACACAACGGTAAGCGGTTCCAGCCGTTCGGTGAACCGGGCTCGCGCTACCGCCTCCTCGATCTGCCGCAGCCGCTGCGCCGCCTCGGGAGGCGCGTCCGGAAAGTCGGCCGCCACGATGGCGGCCGCCGCGCGCCGCCGCTTGCGCCGGGTCAGCAGGGTGATCACCCCGGCGACCAGCAACGAGGTCATCACCGCCAAGAAAAACCCGAAGATCGCCCATTTGTACGCCAGTGGCGGGCTGGTTTCGAGGGTGTCGGCGGTGTCTCCCTCGCGGTCCAGCAGGTCCGACACGCGGTAGACCAGCTCCGCCGAGAACGCCACGGCGAACCCGGCGGCGATCGTCATGAAGACCGGCACGCCCAGTGCGCGCAGCGCCCCGCCTCGCCGGCTGCCGCCCCGCCGCGAGACGACCACGACGGCGAGGATCGCCACCAGCACGGTCTGACTGACGAACAGCCAGGCCATCGTGGCGCTGTAGCCGGGCAGCGAGCCGCCTTCCGGCCACGGCGCCGGACTTCTGATGATGTGCACGATCACCAGGATCGTCAGGCCGCAGGTGACCGTGCGGAGCGCGCGGGTGAACCCGTCCACCTGGCGTTCCCGACCGAGCTGGTCGATGACCCGTACGGAGGTGAGCAGCGCCAGGCAGGCGAGCAGCACCGCCCCGCAGACCACCAGCAGCACCATCATCACCGGCGAGGAGTGCGTGGTGGCGCGGGCGAGCAGCAGGCTGCCGTCGAGCGTGGCGAACGCGGCGGCCACGTGCACCGAGCGCAGCCGGCCGACCAGGGGCGCGGCGTCCCACTGGCCGACGCCGCTCAACCGGTGCGCCGAGGTCTCCTCCACAGGCGTCCGGAAGGCGTCGAACGTCTGCCCCTGGCGCGAACCCAGCCACCAGAGGATTCCGATCGCGGCGACGGGTACCACCGACAGCACCCCCAGGCGCAGCCCGGGTGAGCGTCCGCCGAGCCAGGACAGCCAGCTCCGCCCGGACATGCAGGACGGGGTGCCCATGCAGCGCCAGGCGACCAGGTCCAGCGCCACACCGACGATGGACAGGACGTAGAGCATCGTGAGGGTCAGCGCGAGTATCCGGCACAGCGCGAGGACGACGTGCTTGGAGCCGGGGTTTCCGGGGCGCATCCACAGCGCCACGTTGCAGAGCATGAAGGGCAGCAGGAACACCAGCGACAGCGTCCGCACGGCCGTGCCGGACGGCAGGTCACTCCAGCGGTACGCCTCCGTCGTCACCCCGCCGGGGCCGGTGGCGCCCGGGTAGCCGGCGCGGGGACGGTAGAAACCGCCGTTGCGGTCGCCGGCGACCTGTTCCAAGTGCGGCTGGTTCAGCACCTGGTCGGCACCCGCTCGGGAGACGCCGTGCACACGAAGCTCCACGACCGGGGCCGACGTTGTCGGTTCGGTCGGTGACGCGTCCGCCATAGGCCCCCCGAGGTGTGCACGGCAGTCGGGCGGGTCGGCAGGTGCGTCCGCCCGCGCGGCTCACCGGCTTACCCATCCCGAGCCTGATCAACCGTGGCTCCGAGGTCTGGGCGGTCGTGCGGTCGACCCCCGGCAGGTGGTTTCATGGGCGCCATGGCGAACCCGGTGATCCTGACCGTCGACGACGACCCGGTGGTCTCCCGGGCGGTGGCCCGGGACATCCGCCGCCGCTACGGCGACCGCTACCGGGTGCTGCGCGCCGCGTCGGGGCCGGAGGCGCTTGACGCGCTGCGGGAGGTCAAGCTGCGCGGCGAGCAGGTGGCACTGCTGCTGGCCGACCACCGGATGCCGGAGATGACAGGTGTCGAGTTCCTCGAAGCGGCGATGGACATCTTCCCGGCCGCCCGTCGGGTGCTGCTCACCGCGTACGCGGACACCGACGCCGCGATCGAGGCGATAAACGTGGTCGACCTGGATCATTACCTGCTCAAGCCCTGGCATCCGCCGGAGGAGAAGCTGTATCCGGTGGTGGACGGTCTGCTGGAGGCGTGGTCGGTCACCCCGGACGCGGCGTCGGTCGAGATCCGGGTCGTCGGGCACCGCTGGTCGTCGCCGTCGTTCAAGGTCCGCGACTTCCTGGCCCGCAACCTGGTGCCGTACCGCTGGTTGTTGGCGGACGACCCGGAGGGCGTCCGGCTGCTCGACGCGGCGGGTGCCACCGAGGCGGACGTACCGCTTGTGGTGACCGCCGAGGGTAAGGCGCTGATCTCGCCGTCCCAGGCCGAGTTGGCGGCGTTGGCGGGGTTGACGGTGGTGCCGGCGTCCGACTTCTACGACCTCGTGGTGATCGGCGCCGGCCCGGCCGGTCTGGGCTCGGCGGTCTACGGGGCGTCGGAGGGGCTGCGGACCGTGCTCGTCGAGCGGCGGGCGACCGGCGGGCAGGCCGGGCAGAGCAGCCGGATCGAAAACTATCTGGGCTTCCCGGACGGCGTCTCCGGCGCGCAGTTGACCGATCGCGCCCGGCGACAGGCGGTGAAGTTCGGCGCCGAACTGCTCAGCGCCCGGGAGGTCGTCGGCCTGAGCGAGGCCGGCTCCGCCCGGCTGCTGCGGTTCGGTGACGGCACCGAGATCGCCGCGCACACAGTCGTGCTGGCCACCGGCGTCTCCTACCGGGTGCTCGACGCCCCCGGGCTTGCCGACTTCACCGGCCGCGGCGTGTTCTATGGCGCCGCCGCCACCGAGGCGCCCAGCTGCGTCGACCAGGACGTCTACATCGTCGGTGGGGCCAACTCGGCAGGCCAGGCCGCTGTGCACTTCTCCCGGTACGCCGCCCGCGTGCACCTGTTGATCCGTGGCGCGGACCTGACCGCGTCGATGTCGCGGTACCTCATCGACCAGCTGGAACGGATCGACCGGATCACCGTGCACCCGCACACGGCTGTCGTCGCCGGCACCGGGCAGGGCCACCTGCAACAGCTCACCCTCTGCGACACGCGCACCGGGCAGGGCCGCACTGTCGACACGTCCTGGCTGTTCATCTTCATCGGCGCGGAGCCCCGGACGGACTGGTTGGACGGGGTGGTGGTCCGGGACGGGCGCGGGTTCATCGTCACCGGCCCGGACCTGCTCACCGACGGCCGTCGGCCGGCCGGCTGGTCGTTGTCGCGCGACCCGTACCACCTGGAGACAAGCGTACCGGGGGTGTTCGCCGCCGGTGACGTGCGCGCCGAGTCGGTCAAGCGTGTCGCCTCGGCCGTCGGCGAGGGAGCGATGGCCGTGTCGCTCGTGCACCGTTACCTGGAGGTCCAGTGAGCGCGAGGAGTGAGCCGGTGTTGCGAGCCCCGCAGTCGCGAACGAGGGAGGTCCAGTGAGCGCCGAGTCGGACCGGCTGACGCCTGCGCAGCTGCGTACCCTGTTCCTGTTCGAGGCCCTCGACGACGGGCAGCTCGACTGGCTGGCCGAGCACGGCCGGGTCGAGCAGCACGCGGCCGGCACCCTCGTCTACGCCGAGGGGGAGCCGGCGACCTGCTTCTTCGTGCTGGTGCGCGGCGCGGTGGCGTTGAGCCGGCAGGTGCGCGGTGACGACGTGGAGGTGAGCCGCACCGACCAGCGCGGCGTGTACGGCGGGGCCACCCAGGCGTACCTGGGCGACCAGGTCGACCAGATCTACCGCAACAGCCTGCGGGCGGTGGTGGACGCGGAGTTCTTCGTGCTGCCGGCGGAGGATTTCGCGTACGCCCTGCGGTCCTGGTTCCCGATGCCGATGCACCTGCTGGAGGGGTTGTTCTTCGGCATGCGGGATTCCCAGACCATCGTCGGTGAGCGGGAGCGGCTGCTGGCGCTCGGTTCGCTCTCGGCGGGGCTCACCCATGAGCTGAACAACCCGGCGGCGGCGGCGGTGCGGGCGACCTCGGTCTTGCGTGACCGGGTCGCCGGGATGCGGCACAAGCTCGCCATGATCGCCGACGGCCGGCTCGACGGGCGTGCGCTGCACGGCCTCGTCGCGTTGCAGGAGGAGGCGGTGGCGCGTGTCGCCACAGCGCCGAAGCTGACCCCGATGGCCACCGCCGACGCCGAGGACATCCTCACCGACTGGATGGAGGAGCACGGGGTCGGTGGTGCCTGGGACCTGGCGCCCATCCTGGTCGGCGGCGGGCTCGACGTGCCCTGGTTGGCGCAGGTGAAGGCGGCGGTCGGCCCGGCCGATCTGGAGGCCGCGGTGCGCTGGCTCACCTACACCGTCGACACCGAGCTGCTGATGCGTGAGATCGACGACGCGGTGAGCCGGATCTCCGGTCTGGTGGGCGCCGCCAAGCAGTACTCCCAACTGGACCGCGCGCCGCACCGGGTGGTGGACGTGCACGACCTGCTGGACGCCACGCTTGTCATGTTCAAGGGGAAGATTCCCGCCGAGGTCAAGCTGGTCCGCGAGTACGACCGCGACCTCCCGCAGGTCCCGGCGTACCCGGCCGAGCTGAACCAGGTGTGGACCAACCTGATCGACAACGCGTTGGGTGCGATGGGGGAGAAGGGCGTGTTGACCGTCCGCACCGGACGCGTTGGTGACCTGCTGGCGGTGGAGGTCACCGACACCGGCCCCGGCATCCCACCGGAGGTGCGTCCGCGCATCTTCGAGCCGTTCTTCACCACCAAGCCCGTCGGCGCGGGCACCGGGTTGGGGCTGGACATCTCGTACCGGATCGTGGTGCACAAGCACCACGGCGACATCCGGGTGGAGACGGAGCCCGGTCGGACGACGTTCCGGGTGCTGCTGCCCGTGAACGACACCGCGTCGCCGGGTTCCTGACACACGTGTACGACGCGCCGACTACCTAGAGACATTGCGTGGTGGCCGGCAGTAGTCTCGGGCGGCGTCCGTGTCCACGCCCCCGAGGAGTCTCCGTGGAGTCGATGGCCCGTCAGCGCACCGCTGGCCCGGACGACGACGAGGCGGTCGACCCGCCGTCCGGCGGCACGATGCTGCCGGAGTTGGAGGACCGCGACTGGTTGCACCACGCGCAGGAGTTCGCGCACACAAGCTTCTGGGCGGTGGCCCGTCGGCTGCCCCGGCTGGTCCGGGAGGCGGTCGGGTTGGCCTGGGCCACCAGCCGTCGCGACACCGTCGTCTCCATCGGCCTCAACGTCGCCGCCGGGGTGATGACCACGTTCGGCCTGCTCGCCACCACGAGCGTGCTGCGGGAGCTGTTCGCCGCCGGCCCCACCCCGGACCGGGTCCGCTCGGCCCTGCCGGCGCTGATCGTGGCCGCCGTGGCCGTGTCCGCCCGAGGTGGCCTGACAATCGCGGCCAGTTGGGCGCAGGCCCGGCTGACCCCGCAGATCAACTACCAGGTGGAGTTGCGGCTGTTCGAGGCCACCACGGCGGTGGACCTGGCGGCATTCGACGACGCCGGCTTCGCCGAGGAGATGGACCGCGCACGGGACCGGGGGATGGCCGAGGCGGCGTACATCGTCGACCACACCGTCAACCTGGTCACCGGCGTGGTCGGGATGCTCGCCACAGCCGTCGCGGTGACAGTCATCCAGCCGCTGCTGCTGCCCTGTCTGCTGCTCGCGGCGGTGCCCCAGGCGATCACGGCGGTGCGGATGGCCCGCCGGGAGTATCTGGCGATGCTGGCCCGGATCACCCGTCGGCGGCGGATGTTTATGCTTGCCCATCTGATGGCCAACCGGCGGACCGCCGCCGAGGTGCGCGCGTACCAGATGCGTGATTTTCTGCTCGCCGAGTACCGCGGGGTGATGACCGTGGAGACCCGGGCGCAACTGCACCTGGTCCGTTCGCAGACCGGCACGCGTGTGGTCGGCGCCACCGTCGCGGGCCTGGCCACCTTCGGGGTGTACGCGGTGCTGGGCGGCCTGCTGCTCAACGGGATGGTCGCCCTCGCCGCCGCGGCGACCGCGCTGCTGGCCCTCCAGTCGGCGCGGACCAGCCTGGGCGTTGCGGTTGTCGCCACCAACTCGCTCTATGAGGACGCTCTCTACTACCAGGACTACCGGGACTTCCTGGCCCGCGCCCACAGCCGGGTGCCGATCGGCGGTGACCGGGTGACCGACGGTGTCGACGCCATCGAGTTGGACGCGGTGAGCCTCACCTACCCGGACACCGACACCCCGGCGGTGGACCGGGTCAGTCTGACCATCCGCAGGGGTGAGGTGATCGCGCTTGTCGGCGAGAACGGCTCCGGCAAGACCACACTGGCCAAGCTGATCGCGGGGCTCTATCGGCCGACCGGCGGGGTGATCCGCTGGGACGGAGTCGACGCCACCGAGCTCGACCCGCGTGCCCTCGGCGCCCAGGTGGCGGTGATGACCCAGGAATGGTGGAAGTTCCCGTTCACCGCAGGGCAGAACATCCGCGTCGGCCGGCACGACCGCCCGCCGGACCGACAGGGCCCGACCGTGCAGGAAGCGGCCGTGTCGGCGGCGGCACACGAGATGATCGTCGGCCTGCCGCACGGGTACGACACCCTGCTGGACCGGGAGTTCAAGGACGGTCAGGAGCTGTCCGGCGGGCAGTGGCAGCGGCTGGTCGCCGCCCGCGGGCTCTACCGCGACGCCGCCCTGCTCATCTGTGACGAGCCGTCAGCAGCCCTGGACGCCCGCGCCGAACACGCCCTGTTCCAGCACCTGCGCCGCCGGCCCGACCGGGCGGTCGTGCTGATCACCCACCGGCTGGCGAACGTCCGACACGCCGACCGGATCTTCGTGATGGAGCGGGGTCGACTCGTCCAACACGGCAACCACGACGAGCTGATGGCGGCCGGTGGCCTCTACCGCGAACTGTTCGAGCTTCAGGCCAGCGGTTACCTGACCGGCACCGACGACGCACTGCCCCGCTGACCCCACCGCCGCGCACGGCCTGTGGGCTCAGGCCGGGCGGGTGGAGGTGAGGAAGTCGGCGAGGACGCGGGTGTGGGTGGAGAACGCCAGCTCGACCGGGTCGGTGAGGACACGCCACTCCGTCGCCTCCTCGGTCGGCGCGGACGGCGGCAGGTCCTCGGCCGCCCGTTCGGGTAGCACACCGAAGATCATCATCGTGCCGCCCGCCGTGGCGCTGTGCACCGCGAAGAGCCGGGCGTCCTCGGCCGCCGCGATCAGGCCGGTCTCCTCCCGTAACTCGCGGACCAGCGCGTCGGACCACCCCTCGCCGTACTCGATGAAGCCGCCGGGCAGCGCGAGCAGCCCGCGGGCCGGCTTGATGTCCCGGCGGACCACCACCACGCCCAGGCCGTCGGCGGTGCGGACCGGCAGCACCGCGACCGCGACGGGCAGGGGGTTGCGCCAGACGCGTTCACCGCAGACCACGCAGACCCGCGGCCACCCGGCATCCGCCGGGTAGGCGGCGCCGCAGTAGGAGCAGTGCGAGTACGGCGTACCGGTCATGCCGCAGCACGTTACCCGGCCCGCGACCCGCCACGCCCCAACGCTCTTCGCGCAGCCCGTAACAGCGCACCCATGCCGCAGCCGGGCGCGGCGCGGCTGGGCGTGCTTACCTCGGGCCGGGTCAGGCTGCCGGGACGCCCGTGTAGAAGGCTGTGGTGCGTTCGGCGGCGGCCTTCGCCTCGTCGGCGTCGGTGCCGGCGGCGATGCTCGCCTCACCCCACAGGCGGCTGCTGAGCTCCATGGCCCGTCGACCCTCGTCGGAGGCGCTCCACTCGGCGCTCTGCTCCGGGGTGATTCCGCTGCCGTCGCCGGCCAGGTGCGCGGCGAGGCCGAGCAGCCCGAGGTCCCAGCCGACGCCGACGGCGCCCGGCCCGAACTGGGCCCACCGGTCCTGGTCCACGTGGGCGATGTGCTCCAGCTCGAACCGGGTCCGCTCGGTGTCGACGGGCGTGAGTCGCACCTCGATCCAGCTCACCTCGTCGCCGTACTCCCACGTGGCGGTGAAGCGGTGCGGCGGCTCGCAGCTCTCGATGGTGCCGTGCGCGTTGCCCTGGAGTTGGTACGTGCCGTTCAGCCGCAGGTCACCGGAGATCGGCAGGAACCAGCGGGGGATGCGCTCGGCGTTGGTGCAGGCGTCCCACAGATCCTCGACAGTGGTCTGGTAGGTCTGGCTGATCGTGGACACCCGGGCCTCGCCGGCTTCCAGTGTGCGGCTGCCTACCTGCCGTTGGACGGCGTTGATCTGCTCGGTCGCGTCGTACATCAGGTGTTCCTCTCGTCGGTGGGGTCAGAGGCTTCGCGCAGCCGGCGTTCGCGTCGGCCCCGGGCCAGCTCGGTGGCGAGTGCCGCCAGGGGCGGGGTCCAGAACCGGCGGAAGTGCTCCAGCCAGCCGTCGACCTCACGCAACGGGCGCGGGTCGACCGCGTAGAGCCGCCGGGCGCCCTCTGGCCGCACGGTGGCGAAGCCGTTGTCCCGCAACACCTTGAGGTGTTGCGACACGGCGGGTTGGGAGATGCCGAACTCGTCGCGGATGATCGCGCTTACCGCGCCGGCGGTCTGCTCGCCGGTGGCGAGCAGCTCCAGGATGCGGCGCCGGACCGGATCGCCCAGCACGTCGAAGGCGTGCACGACGACAGTTATATCACCGGCGGCTTATTTAAGCGACTGATGAAGTGCCGATCAGCTTGTCCAATCGGATCGGCAGGTCGCGCACGCGGATTCCTGTCGCGTGGTGCACCGCGTTGGCGACAGCCGCCGCCGCGCCGACGATGCCGATCTCGCCGATGCCCTTCACCCCTGCCGGGTTCAGCTCGTCGTCGCGCTCGTCGAGCCAGTACGCCTCGATGGACTCCACGTCCGCGCAGCCGGTGATGTGGTAGGTGGCCAGGTCGTGGTTGACCCAGTCGCCGTACCGCTCGTCGAGCAGCCCCTCCTCGTGCAGCGCCATCGACAGCCCCATCGTCATGCCGCCGATGAGTTGGCTGCGCGCCGTCGTCGGGTTCACCACCCGCCCGGCGGCGAACACCCCGAGCATCCGGTTGAGCCGCACCTCGCCGGTGTCGGCGTCCACCCGGACCTCGACGAACTGCGCCCCGTACGCGTACCGGGGCCGTGTCGGCTGCTCGGCCACCTCGTCGTCGGTGCTCACCTCGGCGGTCACCTCGCCGTCGGCAGGCCCGCCGGCGGAAGTATTGCGCAGTTTTTCGCGCAGCGCCTGGCAGGCACGGATCACCGCCCAACTCCACGACGAGGTGCCCATCGAGCCGCCGGCCACCGGGGCGGTGGGCAGGTCGCTGTCGCCGATGCGGATGTCCACCCGCTCCGGGGGCACCCCGAGCGCGTCGGCGGCCACCTGCCAGAGCGCCGTCCGGGCGCCGGTGCCGATGTCGGTGGCGTTGACGCGTACCAGGAAACTGCCGTCGGGCCGGGCGGTGGCCGCCGCCGACGACGGCCGGGAGCGCGCCGGGTAGCTCGACCCGGCCACCCCGGTCCCGATCAGCCAACGCCCGTCGCACCGCGCCCGAGGTGTCGGGTCCCGGCCGTCCCAGCCGAAGCGGGCGGCCCCCTCGCGCAGGCAGGCCACCAGGTTGCGGCTGGTGAACGGCGCACCCTGGTCGGGGTCGACCTGGGCGTCGTTGCGTACGCGCAACTCCACCGGGTCGATGCCGACGGCATGTGCCAGCTCGTCCATCGCCGACTCCAGGGCGTACGCGCCGGGGCACTCGCCCGGTGCGCGCATCCAGAACGGGGTGGGCACGTCGAGGCGGACCAGTCGGTGCGTGGTGCGCCGGTGCGGTGCCGCGTACATGCTGCGGGTGTAGACGGCTGTCTGCTCGGCGAACTCCCGGGTGGTCGAGGTCTGGCTGATCGCGTCGTGGCAGATCGCGGTGAGCCGCCCGTCGGCGTCGGCCGCGAGGCGTACCCGCTGGATGGTGGGGGTGCGATAGCCGATCGGCCCGAACAGTTGTTGGCGGGTCAGCGCCAGCTTGACCGGCCGGTCCACGTGCCGGGCGGCGAGCGCGGCGAGCACCACCGCAGCCTTGGCGTACCCCTTGCTGCCGAAGCCGCCGCCCACGTGCTCGGCGATCACCCGGACCGAGTCCGGGGGCAGCTCGAACAGTTCGGCGAGCGTCGCCCGCACCGAGGTGGTGCCCTGGTTGGAGTCCTGCACTAGCAGTCGCCCGTCGTGCCATCGTGCCGTGCTGGCGTGTGGTTCCATCGGGTTGTTGTGATACGCCGGAGTGCGGTACGTGCCGTCGAAGCGGACCGGCGAGGCGGCGTACCCGGCGTCGAAGTCGCCCTCGGCGGTGTCCGTCGGATAGCTGGGGTTGACGTGGTCCGGCCGGTACAGGCCGGGATGGTCGGCGGTGAGCACGGTGCTGTGCGGCCCGGTGTCGTAGTCGATCTGGACCAGCCGGGCGCCCTCCCGGGCCGCCTCCAGGCTGGTGGCCACCACCACCGCGATCAGCTGCCCCCGGCAGTGCACCGCAGGGGTCTGCAACAGCCACAGGTCCCGCTCCGGCCCGGGAGCGAGGCGCGGCGCGTTGCCGTGGTGCAGCACCGCAAGCACGCCGGGCGAGGCGAGCGCGTCTGTCGTGTCGATCCGGGTGATCCGGCCCCGGACCACAGTGGCCGGCACCGCCCAGCCGTAGGTGACGCCGTCCACCGGGTACTCCACCGCGTAGCGGGCCGTGCCGGTGACCTTCTCCGCGCCCTCCAGCCGGGGGTGGGCCCGACCGACCGCGTCGGTGCTCACGACGACGCCAGCTCGGTGAGCACCCGCACGGTGATCGCCCGGGTCAGTGGCAGCTTGAAACCGTTGTGCCGCAGCGGTCGCGCCTCGGCCAACTCGGCGTCGGCGGCCCGCGCCGCCAGCTCCGGGCTGAACTGTCGACCCCGCAACTCCTCCTCGGCCCGGTACGCCCGCCACGGCCGATGTGCCACAGCCCCGTACGCCAGTCGGACGTCGCGGACCACGTCGCCGTCCAGGTCGAGCACCGCGGCCACCGAGCCGGCGGCGAAGGCGAAGGACGCCCGGTCCCGCACCTTGAGGTACGTCGAGCGGCGGGCCGCCGGCAGCGCCGGCAGTCGGACGGCGGTGATCAGCGCTCCCCGCGCGAGTGTGGTTTCCCGCTCCGGATGGTCGCCGGGGGAGCGGTGCAGCGCGGTGAGCGGGATGTCGCGGGACCCGTCGGCCTCGTGCGCCTCCACAACGGCGTCCAGCGCGGCGAGGGCGACCGCCAGGTCGGACGGGTGGGTGGCCACGCACTGCTCGGACCAGTCCAGCACGGCCAGGTCGCGGTTCTGGCCGTGCAGGGCGGCGCATCCGCTGCCCGGCTCGCGTTTGTTGCACGCCTTGCCGGTGTCCTGGAAGTAGACGCAGCGGGTGCGCTGCAACAGGTTGCCGCCGGTGGTGGCGAGGTTGCGCAGCTGACCGGAGGCGGCGGCGAGCAGGGCGCGGGCAAGCACCGGGTAGTCGCGGCGGACCACCGGGTGGGCGGCGAGGTCGCTGTTGCGTACCGTCGCGCCGATCCGCAGCCCGCCGTCGGGCAGTTCCTGCACGGTGTCCAGCGGCAGCCGGGTCACGTCCACCAGTAGGTCGGGCCGCTGCACCCCGAGCTTCATGAGGTCGACGAGGTTGGTCCCGCCGCCCAGGTACGCCGCCTGCGGCTCGGCGGTCAGCGTGGCGACCGCGTCGGCAACGTCGGTCGGCCGGTGGTAGCGGAACGGCCTCACCGCGTGGCCGCCGTCTCGTGAACGGCCATCGTCGCCGTCTCGCGCACGGCCGCGACGATGTGCGGGTACGCGGCGCAGCGGCAGAGGTTGCCGGCCATCCGCTCGCGGATCTCCGCGTCGGTCAGCTCGGCGGGGGAGGTGAGGTCGTCGGTGACGGCGCTCGGCCAGCCTCGGGCGACCTCGTCGAGCATGCCGCGGGCGGAGCAGAGCTGACCGGGGGTGCAGTAGCCGCACTGGAAGGCGTCGTGGGCGATGAACGCGGCCTGCAACGGGGACAGCTCGTCCGGCCCGGCCAGCCCTTCCACGGTCAGCACCGAGCGGCCGTCAAGCGTCACCGCGAACACCAGGCAGCTCTTCACCCGGCGGCCGTCGAGCAGCACCGTGCAGGAGCCGCACTGGCCGTGGTCGCAGCCCTTCTTCGCCCCGGTCAGGCCGAGTCGTTCGCGTAGCGCGTCCAGGAGGGTGGTGCGGTTGTCCAGGGTCAGCTCTCGCCGGTCACCGTTGACCTCGAACGCCAACGGGGACGAGTGCCGCTCGTCGGTGATCGTCTCGTTCTCCGGTCCGCGCACCGGCTCAGACTAGCGTTTTCGGTATAAAACCGGGCGAACTACCAGGACCTTCGGAGGCGGCTTTCGTCAGGTCGGGACGCAAATGGCCGCCCGGGGCGCGGGACCTGCGCCCCGGGCGGCTGCCTCACCGCCCCCGTTGGGCCACCGGCGTGCCTGCGCCGGTCGCCGCGGCGAGACTCCGGTGGGCGCGGATCAGCTCGGCGTAGCGCATACCGCTCGCCTTGACCGTCCGACGCTGGGTGGCGTAGTCGACGTGCACCAGCCCGAAACGCTTGTCATAGCCGTACGCCCACTCGAAGTTGTCAAGCAGCGACCAGACGAAGTAGCCGTCCAGTGGCACGCCCCGGGCCACCGCCGACGCGCAGGCGGCCAGGTGCTGCTCCAAGTGGTCGGTGCGCTCCTTGTCCTGGACAGTGCCGTCCGCGGTGACCTCGTCCGGCCACGCCGACCCGCTCTCGGTGACGATGATCCGGCCCGGCCGGTACTCCTCGTGCACCTCGACAAGCAGCCGCTCCAGCCCCGCCGGGTACACCTCCCACCCCATCGCGGTCTCCACCGCGCCGGGCACCGGCACCTGCTTCGCGTACGGTGCCGCGCCGGCCGGGTCGTCGACCACCAGTTGACGGAAGTAGTAGTTCACCCCGAGGAAATCGGTGGGGGTGGCGATGACCGTCAGGTCGTTGCCGCGTACCGGAGGCTCGACGCCGTAGGTGGCGATCATGTCGGCGGGGTAGCCGCGCCCGTGGATCGGGTCCAGCCACCAGCGGTTGACGTGCCCGTCCGCCCGCCGGGCCGCCGCGACATCCTCGGGCCTGTCGGTAGCCGCCTCGATCGGGCTGAGGTTGAGCACAAGCCCCACCGACGCCGGTCGGGCGGCGTTGGCCCTGATCGCCTGGGTGGCCAGACCGTGCCCGAGCAGCACGTGGTGCGACGTGTGCACCGCCCGGGTCAGGTCCCGCTCGCCGGGAGCCATCGTCCCCTCCAGGTGCCCGATCCAGGACACGCAGAGCGGCTCGTTGACGGTGTTCCAGTCGGCCACCCGGTCACCGAGGCGGGCGGCGACCACCGCCGCGTAGTCGGCGAACGCCCCGGCTGTCGCGCGCTGCGGCCAGCCGCCGGAGTCCTGGAGAGCCTGCGGCAGATCCCAGTGGTAGAGCGTGACGAACGGCCGGATTCCGTCGGCGAGCAGCGTGTCGACGAGCCGGTCGTAGAAGTCCAGCCCGGCCGGGTTGACCCGGCCCACGCCGTCGGGCAGCACCCGGGGCCAGGCCACCGAGAAACGGTACGCGTCCACGCCGAGCCGGCGCAGCAGCGCCAGGTCCTCCGGCCACCTGTGGTAGTGGTCGCAGGCCACCGCGCCGGTGTCGCCGTTGTCGACGTTGCCCGGTGTCGCCGAGAAGGTGTCCCAGATGGACGGCGCCCGGCCGTCGACGTCGACGGCTCCCTCGATCTGGTACGCCGCCGTGGCGACGCCCCAGAGGAAGTCGGGCGGCAGCTTGGACAGGTCGGGCACGGGTCGGTTCTCCTCAGGGGTTGGGTGGGTCACTTGACCGCGCCAGCGGTGAGACCGGCGACGAAGTAGCGCTGTAGGGCCAGGAACCCGGCGACGACGGGGATGCTGACCACAAGCGAGGCCGCCATGATCTGGTTCCAGTACACGTTGAACTGGGTGGAGTAGCCCTGGAGGCCGACGGCCAGGGTGCGGCTGCCCTCGTCGGTCATCACCGAGGCGAAGAGCACCTCGCCCCACGCGGTCATGAACGCGTACACGGTGACCGCGACGACGCCGGGCACGGCGGCCGGCAGGATGACCCGAAACAGGATGCGCAGCGGCCCGGCACCGTCGACCTGCGCCGCCTCGTCCAGCCCCCGGGGGATCGAGTCGAAGTAGCCGACGAGCATCCAGATCGAGAACGGCAGCGAGAACGTCAGGTACGTGATGACCAGGCCGGTACGGCTGGCGTACAACTCGATGCCCGTGGCGTTGCCCAGGTTGACGTAGATGAGGAACAGCGGCAGCAGGAAGAGGATGCCGGGGAACATCTGGGTGGACAGCACGGTCACCGAGAAGACGCCCCGGCCACGGAACCGGTAGCGGCTCACCGCGAACGCCGCGAAGATCGCCACCGTCACCGAGCAGATCGCCGCGACGCTCGACACAACGAGGCTGTTCACCAGGTAGCGGGCCAGCGGCACGGTGCTCCACATGTCGACGAACGGTTGCAGCGTGGGCCGGCTGGGCCACCAGGTGAAGCCGTTCTGCACGTCCTGCAACGGCTTGGCCGCCGAGGTGACCATCACGTAGAGCGGGACGAGGACGAAGAGGGTGAGCAGGGTCAGCACGATGCGCCGGCCCCAGCGCTCACCGGCGGTCTCACGCATTGTCGTCCCTCCGACGGTTGGTGATCAGCAGGTACACGGCCGAGACGACAAGCAGGAATAGCAGCAGCGCCACGGACATCGCCGAGCCGAAGCCGAAGTCCCACGTCTTGAAGGAGCTGCGGTAGATGTGGATGGAGATCAGGTCGGCCTGCTCCGGAGCCGAGCCGCCGAAGAGGACGTACGGGGTGTTGAAGTCGTTGAACGTCCACAGGAACAGCACGAGCAGCAGCACCAGGTTGACCGGCCGCAGCATCGGCAGGGTGACCGAGCGCAGCCGACGCCAGAACCCCGCGCCGTCGATCGCGGCGGCCTCGTACAGCTCGCCTGGCACGTTCTGCAGACCTGCCATCAGGCAGAGGAACGCGAACGGCCAGTTGCGCCACACCGACACCACGAGCAGCGACCAGAAGCTGTTGTCGCCGATCAGCCAGAACGGTCGCTCGTTGAGCACCCCGAGCTGGTCGACGAGGACGTGGTTGACCAGGCCGGTGTCGCGTTGCAGCAGGAAGCTCCAGGTGATCACGGCGGCGTAGACCGGCAGCGCGTACGGGGTGAGGAACAGCGCCCGCAGGATCGCGCGTCCTCGGAACGGCCGTTGCAGGACGACAGCCGCCGCGATGCCGAGCAGCCAGGCGAACCCGACCGACAGCACGCTGTAGGCCAGGGTGACCCAGAACGAGTGCAGCAGCTCCTTGCCGGCGGCGCTGTTGAGGTCGAGCGTCGCCCGGTAGTTCTCCCACCCGACGAAGGGCGCGGTGGACCAGTCGCGGATGTGGAACTGGGTCAGCTCCAGCAGGCTCATCCACACCCCGACCACCATCGGGATCACGTGGATGGCGAGCTCCAGCACGATGGCCGGTGCGAGCAGCAAATACGGCAGGAGCGATCGGCGCGGGCCGCGGGGCCGGCGCGCCCGGTCCCGGGGCGGGTCACCGGCCCGGGAGTCGCGCCGGTCGGCGTCCGGGGCGGTGGTGCTGGTTGCCATCGGGGTCCTCTCGGAGGCGGTGGCCGTGGCGGGCTTCAGCACCCGTCCACGGCCACCGGTGACACCTGGGTCAGCGCATCTTCTGCTGCGCGTCGGTCAGCTTCGACTTCACCGACTCCTCGGTGACCGGCTTGCCACTCGCCGCGTCGGCGAACAGCTCCTTCATCGCGGTGCCGACCAGGGTCTCGAAGGTGCTCTCGTCGGGCACCTGCGGCAGCGGGGCGGCTGTGGTGGCAAGGGTCTCCTGGATGATCTTCTGCTCCGGGGCGCTGAACGCCGGGGCGGAGCCCGCCGCCTTCACCGCCGGCAGCGACCCGTACGTGCCGTTGAGGATCGTCTGCTCCTCGTCGCTGGTCATGAACTTGACGAAGCTCAGCGCCCCGTCGCGGTTCTTCGTGTGCTTGAAGACCGCCATGTTGATCCCGGCGACCATGCTGTTGACCTTCTTGCCGCCGGCCGGCGGGCTGGCCAGGAACGGCACCGGAGCCACCCCGTACGCGTCGGCGGGCATGTTCTGCGTCTTCAGGTTGGAGCCGGCGGACTGCCAGAGCAGCATGGCGGCCTTGCCGTTGGCGAAGTCGGACACCGACTGGTTCTGCGCGTACTCGGCGTTGCTCGGGTTGGTGATCTTGTCGGCGGCCATGAAGTCGATGTAGCGCTTGATCGCCGAGACGTTCTGCGGGGTGTCGAAGGTCGGCTTGCCGGCCGAGTCGAACCACTCGCCGCCGTACTGCTGGCTGAAGGTGAAGGCGTGGTGGGCGTTCTCCGACGGGTTGGCCCCCTCGATCGCCAGGCCCCACTTGCCGCCGGTGCTGAGCTTCTTGCCGTACTCGGCAAGCTGCTCCCAGGTGGTCGGCGGCGCGGTGATGCCGGCGTCGGCGAACGACTTCTTGTTGTAGTACAGGCTGTAGGCCATGCTGTAGAGCGGCACGGCGGCCGGCGGTTTGCCGGGGGCACCGGCGGCGGCGAGCGCGGCGGGCACGATCCGGTCCTTGCCGCCGACAGCCTGCAGGGTGGCGTCGTCGAACTCGACGAGCGCGCCGGTGGCCTGCAACGACGCCGACCAGGTGTTGCCGATGTTCACCACGTCCGGGCCCTTGCCGGACGCGGCCGCGGCCAGCAGACGGTTGAGCAGGTCCGACCAGGGGACCACCTCGACGTTGACCTTGATGCCGGTCTGCTTCTCGAACTTGTCCAGCTCCGGCTGGAGGATTGTCTTGTCGGCCTCCAGGCTGGCGCCCTGGTTGCTGGCCCAGTAGGTGAGGGTCTTGCTCGATCCGGCGGAGTCGTCGCCGGAGCCGCCACAGGCCGTCAGCGAGGCGGCGGCCAGGACGGCGGCGGTGAGGATCCCGAGGTGTCGTCTCGACACGGTCAGCCCTTCCGGTGCGTGGTGGGGGTCCGCCGGCATCCGTCGTCGATAGGGGTGGGCGACGGATGGCCGGCTGCGGACGGGGTCCGGGAGCGCGCTGACGAGGGCCGACAACGTTTCCCGGTAGTTACATCACGGCTTAATGAATGTCGTCATTAAAGTTGCTGTCCAGTGGGTCGTCAAGCACAGGGCGGTTACAGTCGCTCGGACGGCCGACGGGAACGAGGTGCCGAGTGGAGCTGGCGCGTGCCACCAATCGCAGCGTGCGGCTGCGCAACCGGTCCGCCCTGCTGACCAAGCTCTTCCTCGACGGCCCGCTCACCCGCCAGGACCTGGCCCGCAGCACCGGGCTCAGCCAACCGGCCGTGAGCAACGTGGTGGCCGACCTGATCGACGAGGGAGTGGTCGCCGAGGCCGGTGCCGCCGAATCCGACGGCGGCCGACCGAGCATGCTGCTGCGGGTCGCGCCCCGGTTCGCCTTCGTGGTCGGCGTGGACGTCGGCGAGACCCGGGTCCGTGTCGAGCTGTTCGACTTCGCGATGACCCTGCTGGCAAGCATCGAATATCCGCTCGACCCGGCGCGCACCGAACCCGACGTGGTGGCCGGGCACGTCCTGGCCGGCATCGAGGCCGTGACCGGGCAGGCCCGGGTGGGCATCGGCGACGTACTCGGCGTCGGCATCGGTGTCTCCGGGGTCGTCGAGCAGGGCGTCGAGGCCGTGGTGGACGCCCAGGCCCTCGGCTGGGACCGGGTGCCGCTGCAACGCCTGATCGGTGCCGGCACCGACCTGCCGCTTCACATCGACAACGGCGCGAAGACCCTCGGTCAGGCCGAGATGTGGTTCGGCGCCGGCAGGGGCGCCCGGCACGCCGTCTTCGCGCTGGTCGGCTCCGGCGTGGGCGCGTCGGTGGTGACGAACGGCGCCACCTACCGGGGCGCGTCCAGCAGCGCGGGGGAGTGGGGGCACACCACGCTTGTGTACGGCGGCCGTGCCTGCCGGTGCGGTGCCCGTGGCTGCCTGGAGGCGTACGTGGGCGCCGAGGCGATCATCGACCGCTACCGGGAGGCGCGCCGGGGTCGTGCCGTGCCGGGCGAGGACGAGGAGTCCCAGCTAGCCGCGCTGGTGGCAGCCGCCGAAACGTCGGCGACAGCCCGCCGGGTGCTCGACGACACCGCCGGATACCTCGGTGCCGGGGTGGCCAACCTGATCAACCTGTTCAACCCCGAGCGGGTGGTGCTCGGCGGATGGGCGGCGATGGCGCTGGGCGACCTGCTGCCGGCCGTCCGGGAGGCCGCCGGCCGGCAGGCGCTGCGCCAGCCGTACCGGCAGGCGTCGATCGAGCTGTGCCGGCTCGGTGTGGACGCGGTCGCGCTGGGCGCGGCCACGCTGCCGATCGCCCGCTTCCTGAGCGAGGGCGGCGTCCGCCGCGCCTGACCGGACACCCCCCGCGCCTCCGCGCCCGTCCTTGCGGTGATCGGCGACGGGTGACCGCAGCGGGGGGTCAGGAATCACGCAGAACCCGATTTTCGGGATAAATAACGAAGTTATAGATCGATGTCTTGACGGCTCTGCAACCTCGCCGCAACACTCCTACGAGAGCGCTCTCATCCCCGCGGCGTCGCGTCGGCGGCACACCCACGGCACCACGGGCGAAATCCGCACCTCCACCCGCACGGCGTCCGTAACGCCCTACCGACAGGCGATGTCATGGCATCTTCTGCAATATCCGCACGCCCACATCCCCGACGGGCCGTCCGGCACCTGATCGTCGGGCTCACCGTGGCCCTGGTCGCGGCGCTCACCCCGGCCAGTGCCTCCACACCAGCGCAGGCCGCACCCACCCTGCTCTCCCAGGGCCGCCCAGCCACCGCGTCGTCCACCGAGAACGCCGGCACGCCGGCCTCCGCCGCGGTCGACGGCAACACCGGCACCCGCTGGGCCAGCGCGTTCAGCGACCCGCAGTGGCTCCAGGTCGACCTGGGCGCCCGGGCCACCATCAGCCAGGTGAACCTGCTCTGGGAGGGTGCCTACGGGCGGGCGTTCCAGCTCCAGACCTCCGACGACGGCGCCACCTGGACCACGATCTACTCGACCACCACCGGCACCGGCGGCACCCAGAACCTCACCGTCACCGGCGCCGGCCGCTACGTCCGGATGAACGGCACCGCCAGGGGCACCGGCTACGGCTACTCGCTGTGGGAGTTCCAGGTCTACGGCGAGACCGGCGGCAGCATGCCCACCTGCGGCAGCACCAACGTCGCGCAGGGCAGCCCGGCAACCGCGTCCTCCACCCAGGACGCCGGCCTGCCGGCTTCCGCCGCGGTCGACGGCAACACCGGCACCCGGTGGGCCAGCGCCGCCAGTGACCCGCAGTGGCTGCGCGTCGATCTGGGCAGCACCCGCGCCATCTGCCGGGTGGTGCTCACCTGGGAGGCCGCGTACGCCCGGACCTTCCAGCTCCAGACCTCGGCCGACGGTGCCACCTGGACCACCATCTACTCGACCACCGCGGGCGCCGGCGGCACCCAGTCGCTTACCGTCAGCGGCAGCGGCCGGTACCTGCGGATGTACGGCACCGCCCGGGGCACCGCGTACGGCTACTCGCTGTGGGAGCTGGCGGTGAACACCACAGGCGGCGGGACCGGCGAGCCTCCGATCGACACGGACCCGCGCAACCCGAACCTCGGGCCGAACACGTTCGTCTTCGACCCGAGCACCCCGACGTCGACGATCCAGAGTCGACTGGACACCCTCTTCACCCAGCAGGAGACCAACCAGTTCGGCCCGCAGCGCTACGCGGTGCTGTTCAAGCCCGGCACCTACACCGCCGACGTCAACCTCGGCTTCTTCACCCAGGTCGCCGGCCTCGGCATGAGCCCGGACGACGTCAATCTCAACGGTCACGTGCGCACCGAGGCGTTCTGGTTCGGCGGCAACGCCACCCAGAACTTCTGGCGGGCCGCCGAGAACCTGTCGGTCACCCTGCCCGCCGGGCAGACCGTGGAGCGCTGGGCGGTGTCCCAGGCGGCGCCGTACCGGCGAATGCACCTGCGCGGCGCGCAGAACCAGATCCAGCTCTGGAACGGCGGAGACGGCTGGTCCAGCGGCGGCCTCATGGCCGACACCCGCGTCGACGGCCTGGTCGTCTCCGGCTCGCAGCAGCAGTGGTACTCGCGCAACAGCGAGTTCGGCAACGGCTGGACCGGCTCGGTGTGGAACATGGTCTTCCAGGGCGTCAACGGCGCTCCCGCGCCGAGCTTCCCCAACCCGTCGCACACCGTCATCGCCCAGACCCCGCAGGTGCGGGAGAAGCCGTTCCTCTACGTCGACGGCAGCGGTGAGTACCGGGTCTTCGTGCCGGCGCTGCGCACCAACTCGACAGGCACCAGCTGGTACAACAAGACCCCTGCCGGCTCGTCCATCTCGCTGTCGCAGTTCTACGTCGTCCAGCCGGGCACCAGCGCGGCCACCATCAACGCGGCCCTCGCCCAGGGCCGGCACCTGCTCTTCACCCCGGGCGTGCACCACGTCACCGAGCCGATCCAGGTCAACCGCGCCGACACAGTCGTCCTCGGCCTCGGTCTGGCCACCATCCAGGCCGACAACGGCAGCGTGGGGATGCGGGTGGCCGATGTGGACGGCGTCAAGGTAGCCGGCCTGATGTTCGAGGCCGGCACGACGAACTCGCCGGTGCTGATGGAGGTCGGGCCGTCCGGCTCGTCCGCGAGCCACGCCGGCAATCCGACCTCGCTGCACGATGTGTTCTTCCGCATCGGCGGTCCACACGTCGGCAAGGCCACCAACACGTTGACCGTCAACAGCGACAACGTGATCGGTGACCACATGTGGTTGTGGCGGGCCGACCACGCCGCCAGCGGCGTGCCCACCGGGTGGACGCTGAACACCGCCGACACCGGGCTCACGGTCAACGGCGACTACGTCACCATGTACGGCCTCTTCGTCGAGCACTACCAGAAGTACCAGACCATCTGGAACGGCAACGGCGGCCGGACGTACTTCTACCAGAACGAACTGCCGTACGACCCGCCCAACCAGGCGGCCTGGATGAACGGGTCGACCCGGGGCTACGCCGCGTACAAGGTCGGCGATTCGGTGACCAGCCACCAGGCGTGGGGACTGGGCAGTTACAGCTACTTCAACGTCAACCCCGCCGTCGTGGAGGAGCGTGCCTTCGAGGTGCCCAACAACCCAAACGTGCGCTTCACCAACATGGTCACCGTGTCGCTCGGCAGCGTCGGCACCATCAACCGGGTGATCAACAACGCCGGTGGCACCGCTAACGCGGCCAACCAGCAGGTGTACCTGACCACCTACCCCTGACCGGGGCGCCCGCCGGCCCGGTACCGCCGAAGACCAGGCCGGCCACGGTCACGCACCTTCGACGAAAGCCCGCCCCCGCATGGCGATCCACGCAGAAGAGCGTCAGGGGCCGTGTCCGCGCCCGCCGCGCGCAGGGCGGGCCGGCGTCGCACCGCCTTCTGCCTCCCCGCCATGTCCCTGCGCGTCCTTTGCTCTGCTTCAACCCACGCAACACTTTGGTCGAGAAGTGTTGCGTCTGTTGAAGCAGAGCAAAGGACGCAACCCCACCCTCCGGGGCGTCGGCCGTTGTTCGCACCTCGGTGGTCGCGCCACCGCAGGCTTGCCGCTTTCCAATCGGGCTGACCCCGCACCGGTCGTCCACGACGGCACGACATCGCAGCCGTCCCGGCGCACGCCCGCGGCCCGGACCGGCGCGAAAGTTCCTGCCGGCGGCCTGTCGTGGTGGGCGGCGGCCGTTCGTGTAGAGGATGGGACATCGGCACCGGGCCGGGTCGTCGCCGCGAGGAGGAACGATGACGCTGTACCTGCTCAGCATCCACCAGCCACAGGGTGAACAGCCGCCGGAGCCGGAGTTCCTGGCCGGGGTGATGCGCCAGGTCGGCGAGCTGCACGACGAGTTGTCCGCCGCCGGGTCGTGGGTCTTCGGGCAGGGTCTGCACGGCCCGGAGACCGCCACAGTGCTGCGCGCCCGCGACGGCGACGTCCTGGTCACCGACGGCCCATTCGTCGAGGGCAAGGAGTACCTGGGCGGCATCACGATCATCGACGTGCCCGACCTCGACGCCGCCCTGGACGTGGGCCGCCGCTACGCGTTGGCCACCACGTTGCCGATCGAGGTCCGTCCGTTCCAGGCGGGTGCCGGAGACTGACGTGCCGGATGTGGAGGCGGTGTTCCGCGCGGAGTACGGGCGCGCGGTCGCCGTTCTGATTCGCCTCCTCGGCGACATCGACCTCGCCGAGGAGGCCGTGCAGGAGGCTTTCGTCGTCGCGGTGGTGCGCTGGCCGACGACCGGCCTGCCGCCCAGTCCGGCCGGCTGGATCATCACCACGGCCCGGAACCGGGCGATCGACCGGCTGCGCCGCGACGCGTCCCGGGCCGACCGGCACGCCGAGGCGGCCCTGCTGTACGCCGCCGAACCACCCGTCGAGGAGGGCCCGGTGCGCGACGACCGGCTACGCCTGATCTTCACCTGCTGTCACCCGGCGCTCGCCTCGGCTACCCGGGTTGCGCTCACCCTGCGCCTGCTCGGTGGTCTGAGCACCGCCGAGATCGCCCGCGCGTTCCTGGTCCCCGAGCCAACGATGGCGCAGCGGCTGGTCCGCGCCAAGTCGAAGATCCGAAACGCCCGCATCCCGTACCGGGTGCCCCGCGAAGCCGACCTGCCCGACCGGCTGCACGCCGTCCTCGCGGTGCTCTACCTGATCTTCAACGAGGGGTACACGGCCAGCGCCGGCCCGAGCCTTGTCCGCGCCGAGCTGTGCGCGGAGGCGACCCGGCTGGCACGGCTGCTCGTGGAGTTGATGCCCGACGAACCGGAGGCACTCGGCCTGCTCGCGTTGATGCTGCTCACCGAGTCACGCCGACCGGCACGGACAACTGCCGACGGTGAGCTGGTGCCGCTGCCCCGCCAGGACCGCAGCCTGTGGGACGCCGCGCTGATCGCCGAAGGCCAGGCGCTGGTCCGTCGCTGTCTGCGCCGCGACCGGCCGGGGCCGTACCAGATCCAGGCCGCGATCGCCGCCGTGCACAGCGCCGCGCCGCGAAGCGCCGACACCGACTGGGACCAGGTCCTCCAGCTGTACGACCAGCTGACGGTGGTCGCCCCCAGCCCAGTGGTCGCGTTGAACCGGGCCGTCGCGCTCGCCGAGGTGGCCGGGCCGGCCGCAGGGCTGGCCGAGGTGGAGCGGCTCGACCTGGACAGCTATCACGTGCACCACGCGGTCCGCGCCGACCTGCTCGCCCGCCTCGGTCGGGACGCGGAGGCCGTCGAGGCGTACCGGACAGCCGTCGCCTTGACGGACAACGCGGCCGAGCGGGCCTTCCTCACCGTCCGCGCGGCGGCCCTGGCGACCTCCTGAGCGGGCGTTTGCCGTCGGGCCGGGCCGGGAAACCGAGGCGCCGGCCGCAGCAGTGGAGGGCGAGGGACCATGAAGTACCGTTCGGCGACCGTCGACACCGTGCCCGACCTCGGCACCCTCACCCTCGGCGTCGAGGAGGAGTTCCTGCTGCTCGACCCGGACAGCGGCCGGAACCTGCCGGTGGCCGACCAGGTGCTGTCCGCGCTGCGCGGCCCGGCCCGCGACCAGAGCCGCCAGGAGTTCCGGCACAGCATGGTGGAGATGGTCACCCCGGTCTGCGCCGATCTCACCGAGCTGCGCGGCCATCTGGTGGCACTGCGCCGCTCCGCCGCGGAGGCCGCCGCCGCTGCCGGCGCCCGGCTGGTGGCGGTCGGTGCCACCCCGGTGGCCGAGCCGCACCGGACGGTGCCGGACAAGCCGCGCTACCACGCCATGTCGCGCCGGTACGGGCCGGTGGCGCACGATCCGGCGGTGTGCGGCTGTCACGTGCACGTCGGGCTGCCCGACCGGGAGTTGGCCGTGCAGGTCTGCAACCACCTGCGGGTGTGGCTGCCGGTGGTGCAGGCGATCACCACCAACTCGCCCCTGCACGACGGGCAGGACACCGGCCACGCCAGTTGGCGGTCCATGCAGCTGGAACGCTGGCCCAGCATCGGCCCGACGCCGTACTTCGACTCCGCCGCCGACTACGACCGGACCGTTGACGAGCTGATCGCGGCCGGCATCATGCTCGACGCCGCGATGGTCTACTGGTACGCCCGCCCGTCGTCGGCCTACCCGACGGTGGAGATCCGGGTGGGCGACGTCTGCCCGGACGTGGACGACGCGGTGCTGGTCGCCGCGCTGGTCCGGTCACTTGTCGCCACCCTTGCCGACGACGTACGCGTCGGGGTGACCGCGCCGCCCGTCCGCGACTGTCTGGTCGCCGCCGCCCACTGGCGGGCCGCTCACGACGGCCTCGACGGCGAACTGATCGACCTGCGTGCCGGCGGCACCCGCCCCGCCTGGGCTCTCGTCGACGAATTGATGGCGGTAATCGCCCCGGCCCTGCTGCGCCACGGCGACCTCGGGTACGTGTTGGCGCAACTGGCCCGGCTGCGCCGCGACGGCACCGGCGCGACCCGGCAGCGGCGGGTGCTGGAGCGCACCGGTGACCTGCGCGCCGTCGTCGACGACCTGGCCGCCCGCACGACCGCCGGCTGATCGGCGGGGCTCAGCGGATGTCCGCCGGCTGATCGGCGGCGCTCGGCGGGTGTCCGCCGGCTGGTCAGCGGGGCTCAGCGGATGTCGTGGGTCTGCAACCAGAGTTCCAGCAGGCCGAGCTGCCACAGCTTGTTGCTGCCGGCCGCAGCCTCGGCGCGGTCCGGCTCGGCGAGCAGCCGCGCCACGTACTCCGGGCGGAACAGCCCTCGCTCGCGCGCGGCCGGCGCCTGCAACGCCTCGGCGACCAGCTCACGGATCGGCCCGTCCACGTTGCGCAGCGCCGGCACCGGGAAGTAGCCCTTCGGGCGGTCGATCACCTCGGCCGGCACCACCTCCCGGGCGACATCCTTGAGTACGCCCTTGCCGCCCTGGGCCACCTTGTGCTCCGGCGGGCAGTGCGCGGCGAGCGTGACCAGATCCTGGTCCAGGAATGGGGTGCGCACCTCGAGCCCCCAGGCCATGCTCATGTTGTCCACCCGCTTGACCGGGTCGTCGGGAAGCATCAGGTGGGTGTCCAGGCGCAGCACGGCGTCCAGCGCGGTCTGCGCTCCGGGCGCGGCGAGATGCCCGGCGAGCAGGTCCCGGCTGGCGTCGTGGTCAAGCGCGTACGCCGGGCCGACCAGGCCGCGCAGCTCGTCGTGGTCGCGGTCGAAGAAGGCGGCGGCGAACGTCTCCTCGGCGCCGTGTCGGGGCGCCTCGGTGAGCGGCTGGTGGTAGCCGTACCCGGCGAACACCTCGTCGGCGCCCTGCCCGGACTGCGCCACCTTCACGTGCCGGGCCACCTGCTCGGAGAGCAGATGGAAGGCGACCACGTCGTGGCTGCCCATCGGCTCGTTCATGGCCACCACGGCTCGCCGTACGGCGGGCACGAGGTCGTCGTTCGACAGGCGGATCCGCTGGTGGTCGGTGTCGTACGCGCGGGCCACCAGGTCGGAGTAGTGGAACTCGTCGCCGGACTCGTCGCCACGGCTGTCGAAGCCGATGCTGAACGTGCGCAGGTGCTGCTGGCCCGCCTCGGCGAGCAGCGCCACGATGAGGCTGGAGTCCAGACCGCCGGAGAGCAGCACGCCCACCGGTACGTCGGCGACAAGCCGTCGGCGTACCGCCGTGCGCAGCGCATCGCCCACGGCGGCCCGCCAGTCGGCCGCGTCCATTCCCGCGTCGGCGGGCTCCCGCACGTAGTCGGGCCGCCAGTACACCTCTTCCCGGCTGCGCCCGTCCGCCTCGATCACCCGCAGGGTGGCCGGCGGCAGCTTGCGCACACCGCGCAGCACGGTCCGGGGCGCGGGCACGATGGAGTGCCAGGACAGGTAGTGGTGCAGCGCCACCGGGTCGATGCTGGTGTCCACGTCGCCGGCGCGCAGCAGTGCGGGCAGGGTGGAGGCGAACCGGAGCCGCCCGGGGGTCTCGGCGAGGTAGAGCGGTTTGATGCCGAGCCGGTCCCGAGCCAGGACCAGCCGCCGTCGGGGCCCGTCGACAAGGCCGATCGCGAACATTCCGACGAGGTGGTCGACGAAGCGTTCACCCCAGTGCGCGTACGCCACGAGGATGACCTCGGTGTCGCTTGTCGAGTGGAACGCGTACCCGGCGTTGCGCAACTCCTCGCGCAGCTCGGGGTAGTTGTAGATGCAGCCGTTGAAGACAAGCGCGAGGCCCAGGTCGTCGCGCACCATCGGCTGGCCGCCGGCCTCGGACAGGTCGATGATTGTCAGCCGGCGGTGCCCGAGGGTCACCCAGTCAGCGGTGTAGAGCCCTTCGCCGTCCGGGCCGCGCGACCGCATCGCCTCGGTCATCCGGGTGACCGCCGCCGCGTCGGGCGTCCGGCCGTCGAAGCGGGCCTCCCCGCTGATCCCACACATCAGGCGGCGCGGTGGTGGTGCGGGTGGGTCAGCAGCGGCACGGGAGTCCTCCTGTCGCGTCGTCCCGGCAGGTGGTGGCCGGTCCCGTCGACCGGACGGGGCGGCTGGCTACCCGGGCGCGGGGTGAGCAAACCCGCTGGTACCCGGGCAGCGTGCCGTGCCGCGTCTCAGGCGTGCAGGGTGCGCAGGATGCGGGCCAGCTCGACGCGGTCGGCGTCGTCGAGGTGGCCGAAGAAGCGGTCCGCCTCGGCGCGGCGGGCGGCCCGGATGGCGGTGGTGACCCGGTTGCCCTCCTCGGTGAGGGCGACGAGGGTCGCCCTGCGGTCGGCGGGGTCGCGGCGGCGTTCGACGAGCCCTCGGGCCTGGAGGTCGTCGATGACCTCGGTGGCCGAGCGCGGGGCGATGCGCAGGTGCTCGGCGAGGGTGCCGGGGCGTACCTCGCCGTGGCGGGCCAGCACACCCAGGGCCCGGGACTGGCTGGGGGTGATGTCCCACGGTGCCAGCGCCTCGCGGGTCTGTCGGCGCAAACGGGACGCCACGCCCCAGAACGCCTCAGCGAGGCTGTCGTCCTCGCCGCCGTCGGTGGTGTCCGCGATCACCGGAATACCGTAGCAGCCAATACTGTTGCTCCCTCATGTTGAGGTAACCTCAGCATGTCCCCAACTGAGAGGTGATACCCCCTTGGAACGCACCCCCATGGGCCGCGACCGCGGCCACCAGACCGTCAGCGCCGAGGAGAAGGCGCAGGCCCGCGACGTGTCGCTGCGCCGCATCGGCCGCCTGTTCACCCCCCACCGGTCCGCGCTGGCCGCCGTCACCGCGATCATCGTTGTCTCCTCGATCATCGCGATGGCCACCCCGTTCCTGCTGCGCGCCGTGATCGACCGCGCCCTCCCGCAGAGCGACGTGACACTGCTCGTCTGGCTGGTCCTCGGCATGGTCGCCGTCGCCGCGGTGACCGCCGCCCTCGGCGTCGTGCAGACCTGGATCTCCACCCAGGTCGGGCAGCGGGTCATGCACCGGCTGCGCACCGACGTCTTCAGCCACCTCCAGCGCCAGTCGCTGGGCTTCTTCACCCGCACCCGCACCGGCGAGGTGCAGTCGCGCATCACCAACGACATCGGCGGCATGCAGTCGGTGGTCACCTCCACCGCGACAGCCGTCGCCGCAAACCTCACCACAGTGGTCGCCACCGCGGTCGCCATGATCGCGCTGTCCTGGCAGCTCTCCCTGGTCTCCCTCGTCGTGCTGCCGCCGGCCATCTGGCTGACCCGCCGGGTCGCCCGCATGCGCCGCGAGATCACCGCCCAGCGCCAACGCGAACTCGCCGACCTCAACGTCACAGTCGAGGAAGGGCTCTCGATCAGCGGCATACAACTGGCCAAGACCCTCGGCACCGGCCCGGCGCTCATCGACCGGTTCACCGCCTCCTCGGCCCGCCTGGTCGACCTGGAGTTGCGCAGCGAACTCGCCGGTCGCTGGCGGATGGCCTCGATGAGCATCATCTTCGCCGCCGTACCGGCCGTCATCTACCTCGCCGCAGGCCTGCCCGGCACCGCCGGCACGCTGAGCATCGGCACCCTCGTCGCCTTCACCGCGCTTCAGGGCGGTCTCTTCCGGCCGCTGATGGGCCTGCTCAACGTGGGCGTGTCGCTGACCGCCTCGCTGGCGCTGTTCGCCCGCATCTTCGAATACCTGGACCTGCCCGTCGACGTGGCCGACCCCGCCGAGCCCGTCGCGGTCGACCCCGCCCGGGTACGCGGCCACCTGCGCCTGGACGAGGTCACCTTCGGCTACCCCGGCAGCGACACCGCCGCCCTCGCCGGGATCACCCTCGACGTGCCCGCAGGCACCAGCCTCGCCCTGGTCGGCGAGACCGGCTCCGGCAAGAGCACCCTCGCCGGGCTGATCAGCCGCCTGCACGACCCGACCGCCGGCCGCATCACCATCGATGGCGTCGACCTGCGCGACATGCGCCTGGCCGACCTGGCCGCCATCGTCGGCGTGGTCAGCCAGGAGACGTACCTGCTGCACACCACAGTGCGGGAGAACCTGCGCTACGCCCGTCCCGACGCCACCGACGCCGAGATCGAGGACGCGGCCCGCGCCGCCCAGATCCACGACCTGATCGCCGACCTTCCCGACGGGTACGACACCATGGTCGGCTCGCGCGGGCACCGGTTCTCCGGCGGCGAGAAGCAGCGCCTGGCCATCGCCCGTACGCTGCTGCGCGACCCGCGCATCCTCGTCCTCGACGAGGCCACAAGCGCGCTGGACACCGAGACCGAGCGGGCTGTGCAGCGGGCGTTCGACGTGCTCGCCGAGGGCCGCACCACGATCACGATCGCGCACCGGCTCTCCACGGTCCGCGACGCCGACCAGATCGCCGTGCTCGACCACGGCCGGATCGTCGAATCCGGTGACCACGACAGCCTGCTGCACCGCAACGGCCGTTACGCCACCCTCGCCGCCTGAGGACGCCCGACGGCTGTCCGATGTGCCGCGGGCGCGTGTCCACGATCTGATTGAGCCGCAGGTCAGGCGGCGATAGCGTACCCGCCATGAATAGTTGTGGGTCGATATGAGCGGCCCGTCGACGGAGCGGGACCGCACGCCGTTGGTCGCCCTGGAGAGCGGCGGTGAGGCGACAGTCCTCAGCTACAACGTGCCCGAACCGACCGCGTACCCGGGCCGCAACCTCATTGATCTGCCGTTCGACGCGAGCTACTTCACCGCCACGGCCGCGCAGGCACCCGACCGGGTGGACCTCGCGGGCCGTCCGCTCGGCGAGGTGGTGGGGGTCGTGCGCGACTCGCTGAGCACCGGCTACCTCGACCCGCGCGTGTTCCCGCTCGCCCAGGGCGGCGGGCACGCGCTCTCCGGCGCCGCCCGGGTACGCCGCTCCGGCGCGCGTATCCGCACGCTCGGCAGCGCAAAGCAGTGGAACCCGCAGACCGGCGAGGTGGACGAGCCAGGCGTTCCGGTCGACGACAACCCCGGCGGCGGGTCCGGCGGTAGCGGAGGCGGCGGCGGGTCCGGCGGGGCCGGCGCCCCGGCTGAGGACAGCGTCTGGGAGATCGCCGGGCACCTCCAGGCCGGGATGAGCGTCGCCGTCTACACCGACCTGTGGGGTAGCCAGGTGCCGGTCTTCGTGCCGCAGCCCACGGCGCCCGAGCCCCGGCTGATGCTTGTCGAGGAATACCGGCTCTCCACCTACCTGGGCGCGTACGGGGCCGGGCGGGTGGTGCAGACGATGACGCTGCTGCCGGGGGAGAAGACCACGATCAGCGTCAAGACGTACACCCGGTCGAGCACCACCCAGGCGGAGGCGTCCAGCATCCTGGACTCCTTCTCCGAGGAGAGCGCCACCGACTTCGAGACCGCTGTGCAGTCCGAGCAGTCCGACCAGAGCGACTACGCCAAGAGCTTCGAGTACAACGCCGAGGCGGAGGCGTCGGCCAGTTGGGGCTTCGGCTCGGTCAAGGTGGCCGGTGGGGTGGCCGGCTCGACCAACTCCTCGCGGCAGGAGTTCGCCAAGAACGTCTCCTCGGCCACCGAGACGCACGCCGCAAGCGCCTCCTCCAAACGCGACGTCCAGGTCAACGCCAGCTCCGAGGTGTCCACCGAGGTCGGCGAGGAGACCGCCATCGCCCGGGAGATCGCCAACATCAACCTGTCCGCGCCGCTCAACTACGTCTTCCGGCAGATGAACCAGGAGTTCGTCACGTTCCTGCACCTGGTGGACGTCCGGGTGGCGTTCTTCAACAACTACGCCGGGTCGAAGCGGGAGCGTACGCTGCCCGAACTCGACGCACTGCTCGACGAGGTGATGGTCGACAACGACGCCAAGAAGACCGAGGTACGCGAGGAGATCCTGCACTCGCTGCGTACCCTGTTCGACTGGCGCGGCGAGCCGGTCACCGACGCGCTGAAGCGCAGCCGGTATCCGGAGCGGGACGGCTCGGTCACCACCCTCTGGCAGTTCAACCGCGATCGGGTAAGCGAGTACCGGGACCCGGTGACCGGCACCTCGTTCACCGTGCCCGGCGTGATCATGTCGGTGCGGAAGAACGTGATGCGCACCGAGGGGATCATCGTCGAGGCGGTGCTGGGGCAGGCGCTCGCGCTGGACCCGTACAACAGTGACCTCCAGGACGAGGCGCTGCGCGAGCGGCGCATCGCCAACGAGGCCGCCGAGCTGGCCAACAGTCGCGAGCGCCTGGCGCAGCAGGTGGTCGGCACGGGCTCGACCGAGCAGGCCGACCGGTACGCCACCGTCTTCGCGCCTGTCGACCCGGTGCCCCCGGGCCCGTCCACGCCGACCTCCTGATGGTCGCGAGCGTCCGGGCCGCCGACGCGCGGGTCACCGCGCCTTCCGCGCTCGGCGGCCCGGTCCCGATCACCGACGTCACCGCGCCGCCCGCGCCGGGCGTCGACGTCACGGCCGCCGACGCGCTGCGGCCACCCGGGTCGCTGCCACCGGGCGCGGTGGACCACACCGCACGGCTCGCCGTGGACGACCTCACCGACCTGATCGCCGGTACGCTGCGCGACGTCGCGGCCGGCCGGGGAGACCTGTCGCCGCTGCTCGACGCGGTGCGGACCGGTCTGGCGCCCGACCCCGCGGCGCTGGCCGCGCTGCTGACGTCGGTCTGGGACCAGATCGTCGCGCTGGCCACCGAGCTCAGCGACCGGGCGATGTCCGGGCGGCTCTGGTCCAAGGCGGGCGCACTGGCGCTGGGTCTGGCGCCGTTCGGGTTGCTCGCGCCGGTGCTCGTCGAGGTGGCCAGCACCGTGCTGGACGCGTACGGGCCGGCGCTGCCGCCGCTCAGCGAGTTCCCGACTGAGTTGCAGGTGGCGTGGACGGCGTTGGAGTCGTTCGCCAGCGGCATGACCGACGAGCTGACCGGGGCGGGGCTGCTCTCCGTCGGCTTCTACGCCGAGATCTACGACAAGTTCTCCGCGAGCATGCTCCAGCACGCGCTCGTCGCCACCACTGTGGTGCAGGCCGGCATGGTGGTGGGCATCGTGGAGTCGGTGGTCGGTGACCTCGTCGGCATGGTCGCCCTGGTGCTGCTGCTCTCCTCCGGCCCGGTCCTGCTCGCGCTGCTCACGTACGTGCTCTGGTCGGCGTGGCAGGCCGGCGCGGTCCAGTTGGCCGGGGACCTCAGCCGCGGGCTCGCCGGGCTCGCCACCGAGCCGTTGGGCAAGCTGCACGACACCGAGACCGGGGTGCCATTCCTCTACCTGCTCGGCCGGCTGATCGGGCCGGTCTTCCTCGAGGCCGTCCTGGTCGCCACCGGCGCGTCGACGTTGAGCATGGCGGCCAAGGGCGGTCCCCGGGTCGCCGGCGCGTTGTCCCTCGTGGAGACGATGAAGCCGGCGCTGCCGCCCACGGACGGCGCCCGCAAACTGGTGCTGCTGATCGAGGACCGGGCCGGCGACGCGTTGCGCTACTTCCAGCCGCTGCTCGACGAGATCGGCGGGGACGCGCTCGGGCAGTTCACCCGGTTGATGGCCCGCGAGCGCACCCCGGAGCTGTTCGAGGACCTGCGCGACCTGATCGAATCCGACCTGGACAACGCCGCCGCCACCCTGGCCAGGGTGCTCGCCACCGTCGACGGGTACACCGATCAGCAGTACCGGGGCCTGCTGCTGCTCTCCCGGCATCCGCCGCACTCGCCGGTCCGCGGCGGTGGCCCGTACTCCCAGTTCACCTGGGCCGAATTCCTGGCCGAGGAGGGGCTGGAGGACTCCGTGAAGCTCCTTGTGGACCTGCTCGGCGCGGTGGGGCACCGCGTCCAGTACTCCGACGGAGGGCTGACCACTGTCATCTCGGAGTTCCTCTCCGGCGGCGGCCGGACCACGGGCGCGGCCGGCGCGCTGATGGCGGCGAAGAGCATCCTCGACACCAACCCCGGCACCTGGCTCCGGTTCGAGGTCGGCGAACTGCGTCGGGTCGTCGACATCGTGGCGTACGAGATCCAGGCGACAGTGACCAACGGCCGGGTGGTGCGGCGGCTTGTGGTGAAGCTGGAAGCGGAGATCAAGACGTACCCGAGCGGGGTTCTGGACCCGGATCGGCGGGCGAAGCTGATCGTGCAGATGCGCAAGGACCTGCGTCGGCACGCCACCGGCGGCGATCCGACGCTTGACGAGTTGGTGTGGCTTCTCGACCCGAAGGGGTACGAGGAGCTGGCGGAGGAGTTCAAGCTGATGTTCCGCGAGGCGTTCGACCTGGAGGTCGGGACGATCGCCGCGGCCGGGGTGGACGTCAACGCGGTCCGCGCGGCGCTACTGGACAAGCTCACCTTCGACGTCCTGGTGAACTTCTTCCAGACACCCTGACCACTGTGGTGGGTTGCTGGCCGTGAACGCATTGACACACGCTGCTTTCCGACCCATGGTCGATGGATTCGTCTCTCCGTCGAAGGGTCACAGGATGGTCAGCAGCGAACACAGGTACGTCATCGTCGGGGCGGGGCCCGCCGGACTTCAACTGAGCTACTACCTCCAGCAGCAGGGCACCGACTACCTGACCCTCGAAAAGGGCGACGCGCCGGGCGGGTTCTTCCGGCGGTTTCCGCGCCACCGCCGGCTCATCTCGCTCAACAAGGTGCACACCGACAGCCCCGATCCCGAGATCCGCCTTCGCTGGGACTGGAACTCGCTGCTCAACGACGACCCGAACCTGCTGTTCCCGAAGTTCAGCGAGGAGTACCTGCCGGCCGCCGACGACCTGGTGCGTTACCTCGCCGAGTTCCAACGCGTCCACCAGCTCAACGTCCACTACGGCACGACTGTCGAGCGGATCACCCGGACCGGCGACGGCTTCACGGTGAGCACCGACCAGGGCGACGTCCGGGCGCGCTGCCTGGTCGTCGCGACCGGTTGGGGCAAGCCGTTCGTGCCGGCCATCAAGGGCATCGAACACGCCATCGGGTACGAGGACATGGTCGTCGATCCCACGGCGTACGACGGTCAACGGGTCCTGATCATCGGCAAGGGCAACTCGGCGTTCGAGACCGCGTCGTCCATACTCGGCCGGGCGTCGATGGTGCACCTGGCCAGCCGGCAACCCCTGCGACTGGCCTGGAACACCAAGCACCCCGGCGACGTCCGTGGCCAGTACGGCGCGATCCTCGACAGCTACCAGTTCAAGACGCTGCACTCGGTGCTGGACTGCACGATCGACGAGATCCGGCCCGTCGACGGGCGGTTCCAGGTGTCGATCACGTACACCCACGCCGAGGGCGAGACCGCGGTGCTCGACTACCACACGGTGCTCAGGTGCACCGGGTTCCGAATGGACACCACAGTGTTCGACGAGACGGCCCGGCCCGACATGGTGCGCGACGGCCGGATGCCCGGGTTGCGCCCCGACTGGCAGTCCAGCAACATCGACGACCTGTACTTCGCCGGCACCATCGCCCAGGCCCGGGACGTCAAGCACGCGTCGTCGCCCTTCATCGACGGCTTCCGGTACAACCTGCGCACGTTCACCCGGATCCTGCGTGAGCGCTACGACGACGTGCCGCTGTCGTACACGACGACGCCTGCCGACCCCGCGTCACTGACCAAGCTGATGCTCGACCGGGTCAACTGGTCGTCGGCGCTGTGGACCCAGTTCGAATACCTCTGCGACGTCTTCGTCCGTGACGACGCCACAGGCGACTTCCACCACTACGAGGACCTGCCGGAGGACTACGCCGTGGAGCGCTTCGGCGCCGCCACGCAGTGGTACACGCTCGCGCTGCGGTGGGGCCGCGACGACTACGGCGACGTCTTCGCCATCGACAGGCACCCGACCCCCGACCGGGCCCGGGAGAGCGCCTTCATCCATCCGGTCATCCGCCGCTACCGGGGCGCGGACCTGGTCGCCGAGCAGCACCTGCTGGAGGACCTGCTGGCCGAGTGGCGGCGCCCGGACCGACACGTCGAGCCGCTCGTCGAGTTCCTGACCGGGGACCTCACCAGCGGACCATGACCTCGTCGAGGGGTTTGCGGGTCAGGTCGGGGACGTGGGCGTCCGGCGTGGGATACCCGACGGGCATCACCACGTACGGGCGCTCCTCCGGCGGCCGCTCACACACCTCGTTGAGGAACCGCATCGGGCTTGGCGTGTGGGTCAGGGTGACCAGGCCGGCGTGGTGCAGCGCGGTGATCAGCAGACCGACAGCGATGCCCACGGACTCCTTGACGTAGTACGGCTTCGGGCTGCGCGGCCCCTGGTGCACCTCGAAGACGACGATGACGGCTGGTGCGGTTTCCAGGAACGGCTTGCGCCAGTCGGTGCCGAGCCCGGCGATCGCACCCAGCCACTCCGCCGAGGCGCGGCGGTCGTAGAAAGCGCGTTCCTCGGCCTCCGCCGCCTCGCGCAACCGGCGCTTACGGGCCGGGTCGGTAAGCACCACGAACCGCCACGGCTGCACGTTCGCGCCACTGGGTGCCGTCGAGGCGGCCCGGATCGCGGCCTCGATCACCCCGTCGGGCACGGGGTCGCTGGCGAAGTCGCGCACGGAACGGCGCCGTGCCATCCGGTCGGCGAACGCCTCCGCGTCGCGCACCATGTCCGCCGGGGGCCTACGGTCGTGTTGGATGGGGACCGTGGACAGCAGGTCTGCGTCGTTCACCTGGGACCTCCCCTGATCCGGTGGTGCCGGTTTCCACGGGAGGGCCTGCCTGCCGCCGACATCCGGTTGCTTCAGCATTTCGGAGGCCGGGCGGCTTGTCGTTACGCAGGTGTGCTTTCTTCACACATGGGCACGTTGGGCGCGGTCTGCGCGGCGATCTCGTCGACCACGTCGGTCAGGCGTCCGTGCCGCGCCGCGGCGGCCCGCTGGCGTGTCGCCCCGTCGCCGTCGGTGGCGAGCCACCCCAGCCAGGCGTCCACCCGCGCACCGTCGCCCGCCTCGTCAAGCGCCGGCCGGGCGAGCGCCACCAACCGCTCGGCGAGGGCCGCCGCGGGCAGCAGCCGACCCGTGGTGACGTCGACGCCGTGGCCGCCCATCCCGTCGCGGGCCGCCCGCCAGTACGCGAGCCGCAGCAGCTCCGGGACCAGCTGCGGGCCTTCGTCGCCGCCGTCGACGGCATCCCCGGCCACGACCACAAGGGCCCGCACGAGGGCCGCGAGCGCCGCGGATTCGGTGGCCGTGAGGGGTACGTCGGCCACCCGCACCTCGAGCGTGGGATGGTTCGTCGACAGCCGGAGATCCCAGAAGATCGTGCCCTGGTCGACGAGCGCGCCCGCGTCGAGCAGCATGTCGACGTGCTCGTCGTACTGCCGCGCGGACGTCAGGAACGGCGGCGGTCCGGCCACCGGCCAGCGCCCCCACGTGACGCTGCGCCAACTCGCGTACCCGGTGTCGCGTTCGGGCCAGTAGGGCGAGTTGGCGGTGAGGGCGAGCAACGCCGGCAGGTGCTGGCGCAGGTGGTTGCCGATCAGCACGGCGCGGTCCCGGTCGGGCTGCTCCACGTGGACGTGGACGGCGCAGATCGCCAGCTCGTCGTGCAGCCCTCGAAAGGTTGCGGTGCCCCGGTCCTGGCGGGGCCCCTCGGTGATGGGTGGCGGCACGGCACGGCCGAGCACCGGCGAACCGCTGGCGATCACCCGCAGGCCCGCCGACAGCGCCGCGGCCTGGACAGCCGCCCGCCCCTCGACGAGCTGCGCGTCGAGATCCTCCACGCTCCGGCACGGGTCGGTGCGCGTCTCCACCTGAAACTTGGTGATCTCGCCACCCACCCGGGTGCCGAGGGCCGGTCGCGCACGGTCGACCACAGTCGCCGCCTCCGGCGCGACCTCACCCCGGTCGGCGTCGACGACGAGGAACTCCTCCTCGACGCCGAGCAGGGGAACTGACGATCCCGAACGCTGTCGCAAAGTCATGCCGACGCCGACCTTTCGCTGCCGGTCGTCTGCCGGCGGTCAGCACGTTACGGGATTTCGTCGATGGGTTGCGATCCGAAACGCTCCACGGTGGACAGTGCGTCAACGAGCCCGGCCAAAAGTGCCGTCCGCTCGGGCATTCGGTCGAGGCGGACGTACTCGTCGGCGCCGTGCGCCCCACCACCCACCGCGCCCAGGCCGTCCAGGGTCGGCACGCCCAACGCGGCGGTGAAGTTACCGTCGGACGCGCCGGCGGCGTACGCGCCGACGAGACCCGGGATGCCCAGCTGACAGGCGATCGACTGGGCCAACTCCAGCAGGGGTCGCGCCAACTCCGGTGACATCGGGTAGCGGTTGATCCCGCCCTGCACCGCAATTGTCGCCTCGGGTAGGAACGGCACCAACCCACGGATGGCGTGATCGACGCGCTCCAACTCGTCCCTCGTCCAGGCCCGGACGTCGACGGCCAGGCTGGCGCGTTCCGGCACCGTGTTCGTCGTGGTGCCCGCCGACAGCAGGGTCGGTGTGACGGAGGTGCCGCCGCTGTCCGCCGCGCCGAGCGCACCCAACGTGAGAACCTGGTGGGCGACCTCGACCGTGGCGTTGACCCCGCGCTGCGGCTCGACACCGGCGTGCGCGGCGCGACCCGAGACGGTGAGCCGGTAGACCGAGCCGCCCTTGCGAGCCACCTTCACATCCCCGTCCGGGGTGGCCGCCTCGCAGACGAGAACAGCACCCGAGCGCCGCGCCTCACGTTCGATCAGGGACCGGGATGTGCCGGACCCGCTCTCCTCGTCGCAGGTGAGCAGCACGCCGACAGCCGAAGTGTCCTCGATCAGGCGCAGCGCCGTGAACATCTGCACGATCCCGGCCTTCATGTCGCACACGCCAGGCCCCGTCGCGACGTCCCCGCGCACGGTGAAGGGCCTGGACAGTGTCGTGCCGACCGGGAAGACCGTGTCGAAATGACCCAGGAGCAGCACACGCTGATCGGCGGCCGGCCACAGCAGGTGCGGCAGGCCGTCGACCACGACCCGGCGGGCGGGCCGGCCGAGCACCTCCTCCCCCCACCGGGCGAGCAGGTCGGCACAGGACCCGAGGTGGGGCAGCGAGCCCGGCGCCGACTCGCAGGCGACGAGCGCGCCCAGCCGGTCGACCATCTCGGTTCGGAACTTCTCAGCGGCATCGAGCAGAGAGCGCGGGTGCTCCATCGTCCCTCCAACTGCACGGCTGACGGGCGTGGCCGGGCGTGCCCATCGACGATCGCAGGGGGATCGGGTTGCGGTCACCCTTGTCTGTGCTCAGATGGCCGGGTGGACGACGATCCCGCCGTCGCCGTTCGCGCATGAGCGGGAGGCGCTGGGGTCGACCGTCCCGGTCGCCGCTACCCGGTCCCCAGATCTCGTCGCGCCCCGCGTGCGCCACTTTCCCGACAGCGTCCGCCGTCCCAGCGGCGTACCGTTCGCGGTCGAGCGGAGGGGGAGCCGGATGAGCCATCTGGAGCAGGCTGAGCAGTCGCCGGACACTGAGCGGATGTTCGACGCGGACACGAAGGCGATGGGTTACCTGCCCAACTACACCAGGTTGTTCGCCCACAGCCCGGCCGTCTACCTGGCCTGGCAGCAGCTAAACGGTGCGGTGAAGGCCGAGATGGAGTTGCGCCGCTACGAGTTGGCGACCCTCGCCGCAGCCCGGGCACTGAGATCCTCCTACTGCGGACTGGCGCACGGGAAGGTCCTGCGAGACAAGTTCTTCGACGCGTCGACCGTCGCCGCCCTCGCGTCAGACCACGGAAGCACCGGCCTCTCCGCGCAGGAGGTCGCAGTCGTCAACTTCGCCGGAAAGGTCGCGGCCGATGCGAACTCGGTCGTCGAGGCCGACATCGCGGGCCTGCGCAGTCACGGTCTCGATGACACGGAGATCTTCCGCGTGATCCTCGCCGTTGGTGCCAGATGCTTCTTCAGCACGGTCCTCAGCGCTGCCGGGGCTGAACCCGATCCGCAGTACAACGACAGCCTCGACGTGGACCTGCGGCAGGCGCTGAGCTTCGGCGGCTAGACCCAGGAAGAGCCCAGCGACGGTGCTGTCCCAGCGCGGAGGACGCCGGCTTTGTTGAGGTCTTTCGCTGTGTGGCTCGCTGCGGGGCCCGACAACCGAGGCCGGACAACAACAGGATTCCGTGAGGCTGCGGGCGTTTAGCGGCTGGCGAGGAAGTCGAGCACCCTCTTGTTGAGCAGGGCCGTGGCTTGGGGGTCATAGGACGGCAGGCTGGAATCGGCGAAGTAGTGCTGGTCTCCCGGGTACAGGAACAGTTCGGCCTGCGGGGCGGACGCGACGATTTCACGGGCGGC